>DASPVV010000077.1:0-9877 GCA_035622175.1 Terriglobales bacterium
GATGCGTCGGGGCACATTGACATAGCCTTACTGGAGAGAATTGGCGTGTCAAAGGGTAGTGACTTCTATCTGTGTGGCCCCTCTTCATTCTTGCAGAATATGCGCGATGGGCTGCGACACTGGGGCGTGCTCGCCGGGAATGTGCACACGGAAATCTTCGGTTCTCTCGAGGCTATTACCCCCGGTATGGCGCAAGTTGCTCACACTCCACACCTACCACAAGGGCCGCCCGGACCTGGCCCCCAAGTTTCCTTGGCGCGCAGCGGGATTACCATCGCTTGGGATCCGAAATACGGAAGTTTGCTTGAACTGGCCGAAGCGTGCGACGTTCCGGTCAGATGGTCGTGCCGGGCTGGAGTCTGTCATACCTGCATGACGGGTCTGATCGGCGGATCGATTACTTATGACCCTGAGCCGCTGGAGAGGCCCGCTCCCGGGAACGTGCTCATATGCTGTTCCCAGCCAAACGCGGGTGTCACTCTGGATCTTTGAGGGAAATGGGAGGAGTCGAATCATGCGTTCTGATATTGTGCCCGGAGGCATTTTCCCCGACTACGAACTGCCCGATCACACCGGCAACGTGCGCAAGCTCAGCGAGCTACAGGGCGATGATCCGCTCATCCTTACGCTTGCGCGCGGCCACTATTGCCCAAAGGAGCACCAGCAGCATTTGGAGCTCGCCTCGTTCTACCCGAAGATTGCGGTGGCGTACACTCAGGTCGCCACGATCACCACCGACGATCACCATACTCTTCAGGAATTCCGTGCGTCAGTCGGAGCCGAGTGGACATTCCTTTCGGACCCCGAGCGAACGGTTCAGAAGGATCTCAACATCCAGGAGTACACCGACCCCAAGCATAATCCAATGATCCCGCATACGCTCGTGCTCAAGCCGGGCCTCGTCATTTACAGCATCTACAATGGCTACTGGTTCTGGGGGCGTCCATCGGTCATCGATCTTTGGCACGATCTGCGCGCCGTGACGAGTGAAATCCGCCCAGACTGGGATCTCAGTACTCCCGGACTCCACGAGGCATGGAATGCGGGTGACTTCTCGCGTTTCCACGGCTGGAACAAGCAGGCCAGGATGGAAGCGGCCTCGATGGCACGGAAGAGGTAGCCCAGCCACCAACCTCGATCTGCTGCCGTATCGAATGGCTGGGGCTCTCCGCGATGGCAGCATGATCTCCATGCCGGAAGCGGAAGTCGTGAGGCAGGTTATGCCGGCGGCCGAGCTGCGCTAGTCCGACGGTGGTTAGTTCGTGCTCGACGAGTTCGCCGACGCAATCGCCGAGGCAATCATCGAGACGTTCGTCAGGACCGCGCACGACGACAAAGTTGCGGGCTGCGCTAATTCATGCGATAGTATCGATCCATACCATCGTCCAATAGATTCCTCTGGTTGATTCTGGCTTAATCGCAGATGCATTGGCAAACAACCGCGACGCCTCCTTGCAATTGGGCAAGCCAAGGAAATGAGAGGTAACACAATGTCAGCCGCGACAAACTACGAACTGAACGCTGCAGCGACCGTCGGACCTTCATTCATCACAAGTAAAGAGGCGACCCTGCTGGCGTCCGCCAGGGCTGGTGACTCGGCAGCATTTGAGTGTCTCGTCATGCCGCACTGGGACGCTCTTCTTCGTGTTACGCAACGGATTCTCCGCAATCGAGAAGATGCGGAGGACGCCGTTCAAACCGCATTTCTCGATGCTTTCCGCAATCTGAATAGCTTCCATGGGCGTTCGCGATTCTCCTCGTGGCTCACTCGCATTGCCATGAACGCGGCCTTGATGCGCTTGCGCGTGAGCCAGCGAAAAAGGGAGACATCACTTGATGAGGTAACAGGTAAGGCTCGGGCGCGATTGCATCTATTGGAAACGAAGCTGAACCCCGAGCAGGAGTACTTATCGAAGGAGGGCCGAGTTCTGCTTGAAAAAGGACTCAAGAAAATAGGACCGCTCTATGTTGAGGTCCTGCATCTGCGCAGCCTGCAAGAGTTGTCGGCCAAAGAAACAGCAAGAATTTTGAAGCTGCCGGTGGGAACAGTAAAGGCGAGACTGCATCGAGCACGCACCAAATTAGCGCGACATGTGCAGTCGATCGTTACACGCAGGGGACATCGCGGAGGTGTCAGGAACCAACGTCTCGGAGCGCTTGTGTCGCGAGAGGCCCTTGGCGCATAACGGTTTTATTGGGGCATTGTGAATTTCCTAACTCTAAAAATGTTGACTCCTGATCGTGCGAGGCTTTGCACAAAGCTGATCGCGCTCTGCGTGGTTCTGCTGGCAGCTTTGCTTTACGGACAGTCCGATTTGACTGCTGCGAGCCAAGAAACCATGTCCTACTGTGCCACTACGTTTGCTGTTCGGGACACCTCGGATCTTCAGATGCAGAATCCTTGCGCCGTGGCACGTCAGAACAATGCGCCAGCCGGCAGTTTTTGAATCCGGGGGTTGACACCGGACGCACAATAGCTTGGTGGGGGTGTAACTATGATTGAATCTTCTAATCTTCGGATGATGAGAATGCCGCTCAACAACGGAGCCGGCCACATGCCCGCCCTCGGCTTTGGCACCCTTATTCCCGACCCCGCCGTGACGAAAACTGCGACCAGAGACGCACTGGAGGCAGGATTTCGACACTTCGATTGCGCGGAACGATACCGCAACGAGCGCGAGGTAGGCGAAGCCTTACAGGCAGGGCTCGCCGCTGAGGGGATCGCGCGCGCAAGCATTTTCGTCACTACAAAGTTGTGGAACTCCAATCATCGTCCCGAACGCGTTGCACCAGCTTTCGAGGCGAGTCTCGACAGACTCAGGCTCAAGTATCTGGATCTTTACCTCATTCACACTCCCTATGCATTTCAGCCGGGCGATGAGCAGGACCCGCGGGATCAAAACGGCAATGTCCTCTATGACCACGGAGTGACTTTGCTCGACACCTGGAGAGCAATGGAAAGTCTCGTGGACCGCGGCCGGTGTCGGGCCATCGGACTGTCGGACATCAGCCTGAATGAATTGTTGCCCATCTACGAGTCGGCAAGGATCAAGCCAGCTGTGGTCCAAGTCGAATCACATCCGTATCTGCCGGAAACGGAGATTTTGGAATTCTGCAAAGCAAAGGGCATTGTGTTTTTGGCTTTCGCTCCGTTGGGTCACGGAATGGAGCCGGGGCTGCTCGAAGATCCAGTCATTTCGGCAATCGCCGCCCAAGTTGGAAAGACGCCGGCACAGGTGCTGCTGGCATGGGCGGTGCAGCGCGGCACGGCTTTGCTTACCACACCCAAAACCGCGGCGCGCGCGCGCGAGAATTTTGACATCTCAGCCCTTCCGGAAGGCGCATGGAACGAAATCAATCGCATTCAGACCAGGCAGAGGCTCAATGAGGTAGTGAAAACGGGCGTCCCTGGTTTCATCGCGCCAGGTAGATGAATCTGGGGTCCCAACAACAACTGGAGCCGTCCATGCCCATGGAGGACGAACAAATACGTGGAGCGCCAATGCGCACTGGCACGCGTCGACAGTCGGCGACGCAAACGCGGAACACGATGTTTCGATGACGACGCCAGTTGTGACTATCCCCAGTCGGGCGTGCGAATGCTCGGGCGAAGCAATTTCTAGGTCTGGGTGCCCGGAAGGTTCCGGGTTTCGGCCCAGAATGTAAATTCCGTGACATGCACCGGGCTACTGCCTGGTCGGGCGCAGCGATGTCAGCAAGGCCCTCGACCCACAGCTGCACCCGAGCCGGAGACAAAGAACCTCCGCAAATTCGTAGCCAAGCTGTTAAAAAAGTATCCACCACCACCTCTCGACTCATTGTCTGAGTGACTTGAAATGGCAAAGGTTCTCCCGCGGACGCTACCTAGGGCCTGCCTAGCCACGAATGCTGCCAGGCGAAAGAAACCTGCTGCCAGTTGCCGCCAAAACGTAAGGTGCCATCGCTGCAGCTGACTTTTATTGACTGGTGCTTGGAAAGGCGAAAAGTGCCTCCGAGGCGTGAGCTGGCTACCGCGACGTGCGCCAATTTTGCCAAACGTCCAACTTTTACGCCCAATCGGCAGCTTTCTTCGCGCGTCGTCCTCTCACCCGAGAGACACTTCGCCATGTTTGCGGTTTCGTGCTCACACACGTCTCATGTCTTCGACATAGCCCCCCTTATCGCGTGGTAGATAACCAAGAACAGGATCGAGCCGATCACAGCAACGATGAGGCTGTAAATGTCAAGCCCCGAGACACCCGAGGCCCCGAACATTCTGAAAACGTACCCACCTACGATGGCGCCCACGATTCCGAGCAGGATGTCCATCACGATCCCTTCGCCGGCCTTGTTAACAATGTTGCTAGCGATGAATCCCGCAATCAAACCAAGGATAATCCACGCTAAGATCGACATTGTTCCTCCTCATCGAACTGGCCTGTTTGTTTTGTTGTTTTTGCCCGGTGTCGAGTGACACTTTGCGCTTTGATTGACTGACGACGATTTCCGTGGAATGTCATGCGCCGCTAATCGGTAACTCTCCACAATCTCTCCATAGAACTGCCTCTCCTCCTCTCTTGTGAAATTGGGGATCATGTCTTCGAGAAGTTGCGCTATTGACTCAAGATCTCTTGCTTTCTTTGCACGATTTCTGCTCATGGTGGGCCGATGCACCGTTGCCATGCGCCCTTCGATGCTAAGTCCGAACGGAGCTGAGCTCTCCAGACTGATGCTAGAAATGTTGGGCCGTCGCGTAGTCATACGGCCAGACTTGGGCTTTGCTCGGTTAGCATTAACGACACCCGCTCGACCGATCCAGAGGTGCTTCGTCCGCGTCCCAAGCAACAATTTGTTTGTCCCTACTTTAGCTTCTTGCTGAATGTCTCGGTGGCAGCCGTTGGGGTTTGGCGGCTGCCGAGACAGGTTTCACGGCACTCAAGCAGCCACTTGTTGGCCAAGGAACTCTCTCGCCTTGGCGACCTCAGTGTCCCACTTCGTTAATTGTTCCGGATTCAGGAAGTTCACCAAGCGTTGGCGAAGTTGGTCACGGTGGGCAGCAACCTCCTTGATGACGTCGGCCCTCTTGGCAGTCGGATTGGCTTTGAGGTAATCGGCCACCTTGGCCCGGGCCTCAGTCAGAAATTCCTGCAGTCTTGCTTTTTGATCTTCGCTGAGTTGCAAGTCCGCACCGAACCTCTTCAATTCGGCGGCCACTTGCTCGCGTTCTTCTTGCGTTAAATTCACGGTTATTACTCCTTTCTAAATTAGCTGTTAGCTTTTGGGTTCCTATTCGGAACTTGCGCAGACTTCGTCTGGCTGCCCACGCTGAGTTCCGCTAGATGAACTGACCAACGTCATCTGAAGGATAAGAGCTTCGAAAACGGGTGCAACTAGGAAAAATAACAGGGGGTAACGGAGTTCTTGGCGAAAGAGAGCACCAGCAACCTGCATCTCGGCAGCGACAGCAGAACGAGACAAAAAGACCACAAAGACCCAATGCGCTGGTGAGAAATGCATTGATCCTCGTCTGAGGGCTAGGCTATGGCAATTTAGGCGAGTGGCCTTGCGTTTATTGTTCGGAGTACAAACTGCCTTGCATCATCCATTCGGGTATTGAATTCTGAATTCATCCCACCATTCTCGAAGCTGGCGTTGATCTCCCAATAAAATCAGTTCCTGCGAGTGTTGTTGACTGCTGTGAATGTGGCTGAGATGCAGGGCTCCGTTAATTTCCAGAAACTCGCCCTGCTCGTCGGCTAGCCAAGTAAGGCCGGCGATGGACGCCACCGCGGCTCTTATCCTATCGCTCAGTTCGCCCAACCCGATCTTGTAGACTGCACGATGCCGTGTAAGCAGTCGTTCGTAGACGCAACTGCGGGTTTTATCGGCGGTCACGGAAGGTCCGGCCCACGGCGTAAGTGCCGCAGCAAGGGCAGGAACTCGCGGATGAATACCTTGAGCCGCCGTAGCACTCCGGGCGGGTAGTGGACCATGGCGATCGCCAAGCGCCAATCCTGCTGCCAAAGCCGAAGCTTTCTTTGCAACGATACCGCTGGCTTAACGGAAAGTCACAGCTTATTCAATTTGGTGCAACCGGAGGCAGAGCTGGCTTCTGGCTCCTGATGGCTGGCCTCTATATCCTGAAAACATATCAAGGGCGAAGCCGTTGTCTTTGTCCAGTTAGGATTTGGCGCTACTGTCAGTATTGATACCGCACAATACCGTGGTTCTCACAACCTGTCTGAACTGACAGTTTCAATCGGCTACCACTCGCGCATACAAACAACTCGAGCGGGGTTCACGAAAACACTGTCGCATTGAAGAAAGGAACTCACGATGCAAATTGTCTGTGCGGTTTTATTTATAGCGCTTTCACTGATGGCCTACGCACAATCACCGCAGCAGTCCACGGCGCAATCACAAACGCCCACGCCGAAATCTGAGCAAGAATTTTATCGTTGGGAACTTAGTGGCGGTTATTCGCACGTTACTGGCTATCAAGGACTGGACGGTTATAATGTGGGTGGATCGCTGTTTCTGGCTCCGAAACTGTCTCTCGGCGTCAACTACGACGGTGTATATGACACTACTAGTCTCGGGGCGTTCGCGTTGACGAATGTAGGTTTACTTGTGTCCAAGGCTCATCTTCAAGATTTGCTGACAGGGCCACGCATTTATTTTCCAGGCCTATTTAAGGGTAAAGGCAATATAAAGGGACACATTCTGAACCCATTTGTCGAGACCCAGTTTGGTGAATCTCACCTCTACTCAAAACTGACAGGTCCGACCTTCGGCACGACAACGTCTTCAGACACGGAATTCACCTGGCTGCTTGGCGGCGGTGCTGAGTTTACTTTTTCCAATCATTTCGCTGCCCGGATCAATACTGACTTCCTTCGCACGCATTTTGTGGACTCCGGTCAGAGTCACCTGCGCATCATTTTGGGGGTGGTTTCCAAGTTCTAGCGCGGTGCAAATGGGCGCCGGTTGTCGTCAACTCCCCATGTTTAAATACGTGAGCTGGCATTTCTGCCAGCTGTCTCCTTTAGCGAGCCTCGATCTACTATTAAGTGTGACGTTTAGTCCCCGAGTAGTATACGACGCCGTAAGTTGGCGTACCGCTGGTAAAATGCGACAAGTAGTCCAAGGCATCATGTTATTACTCGTGCCTGTGGCTATTGTGGTGTTTGTACGCTATTACCTCTCCGTTTACGCTCACGAGGTTCACGAAGTTCAGCAGAACGTTCATGAGTTAACTTACGAAGTGCAGCAACTTGAGAAGGAGCAGGCCATGCCTGTTCTAGTTCTCAAACGTTACCGCAACTCCATCTGTTACATCGTCGGAGTGTATCAAGTCGGGTTTAGCGGTCGTGCTCCTACTGTGCACGCTCACGTTTCCGGGACGGGTTTCGTGGTTGCGGATGGGCTGGTGGTGACCAATCGCCATGTTGCCGAACCCTGGTACAAAGCGCCGGTGGATACAGCCCTGCTACGGAAAGGCGCCAAACCCAATTTGGAAAAACTGGTTGCTTTTTTTCCCGGCATGCCGGAAGCAGTGAATATCAGCCAGGCGGTCTTATCTGCGCAGGGGGATTTGGCGGTACTGCGCATCCAGGATTCGGATGCCGTGCACCAACTTCGGCCTGTACCCCTGGCCCACAGCACTCCGAAGCCAGGCGAGTTGGTTGTCGTGGTTGGGTATCCGATGGGAGTGTTTGGAATGGTGGAGAAGTCTCCGCCGGCGGTATACGAGCGATTGGTGCTGCGCCGCGATGACCAGGTTGCGCCTGAGTTGGCGGCGCTTTCCCTGATTCGGCCATCCGCGACGTGCGGACATCTAGGAGATGTTGTAGGTGAGAAGTTAGTTTATGATGCGCCGACCGCACCGGGTGCGAGCGGCGGTCCGGTATTCAATTCCGGAGGCGAGGTTATCGGTGTTAACGCAGCGTATATGGACGGTTATGCGGGCGGAACGTTGGGCGTATCGGTCCATGCGCTGTTGCCACTTATCTCGATTGCAGGCACGCGCTAAGCGCCTGGATCGTTACTGCGAATCGTGAGGCGCCCCCAGCGATGTGAAAAGTATGGTTCGGTCTGGCGCGAAATGGTCACCCACTATTACTCATCAAAATCGTCGCGTTAGGACGAAAGCCTGTGGTCTCGCGGAGAACTACCGGGAAACCCGGTTCACACCACCAAAACCCAGTCAGCGTATTTCTGATTTCCATGGGCCGTATTTATTTGCTTCCAGTGCTCATCTGCTGCACCGGTGCGCAGAAGGTTAAGAGATTTTCATCGGGTTACCAGTAGTTTTGGGAGTAGTTGTCCGAAAGATGGCGGTAGACCATTAGTAAATGGCCCTGTCATCGAGTGAGGCTATTTCGCAAAGTAGGATGATGCGCCGGAAGTCCGTTGGGGGCCACAATCAACACGTCGGAGGATATTATGCAGGAGATTAAAGCTGGAATGACGATGATTATGGCCGTCGTACTTCTGCTCACGGTGGCAGTGAACTCCCACGCAGCGAGCAAAGAAGAGCAGCAAAAGAAAATCGTAGAGATGGCGCAACAGAGTCTCCAGCAGCTCTATCAGGCAAACCCGTCGGCCAAAGCCACCGTGCAAAATGCAGCGGGGTACGCGGTGTTCAGCGACATGGGTGTGAAGATTTTACTTGCGGGTTCCGGGAATGGACAGGGCGTTGCAGTGAACAATCAGACGGGCGAGCAAACCTTTATGAAGATGGTTGAGCTTCAGGCCGGACTCGGCTTCGGAGTAAAGAAGTTCCGGAATATCTTCGTGTTTCAAACCCAAAATGCGCTGAACTCGTTTGTCAACTCAGGCTGGCAATTTGGTGGCCAGAGCACAGTTGCGGCTAAGACAGCTACGAGCGGCGGCGCGCTGGCAGGTGCGACGGCGGTCGGCGATGGAATTTTGATGTACCAGATAACGGACAAAGGCCTTGAGGCGTCCATTACTGGCACAGGTGCCAAGTACTACAAAAATGATTCGCTGAATTGATGCTTGCGAGTGTTCTAACGCAACTTCTAAAGCGGATGCAAACCCGGGCCTTCGCTCCTCAGGTCGATAAACGAAACCCCGCGAATGATTGTGTCTCGTGGCACCAACGAACCCGGGTGCGCACAGGAGTCGGTGAGCCGGCCCCGCGTCCAGACGTTGGGTCTGGTGATCGAAGCCGAAGTTCCACCAATGTAGAGGACTGATTCGAGGTTAACACCTTGAAAATGTGCGGCTTGGTTCGAGTCGCAAACTTGATTACGTTCTCATGTACTACATGGAATGGTTTCTGCGTCGCGCTTGGGCACCTCTGCTCCTCGAAGACGAAAAGCGGAGGCAAGGGCAAGCGTCGCGATCCAAATCTGCCGGCGCAACCCTCGGCATCCGCTCGGCACAAGACGCAGTCGCACCAAACTGTGGACGGTCATCCGGTACAAAGTGTTAAGAGTTTGCTGGCAGAATTGGCCAAGCGAGCCAGAGTGACTTACGCGCTCAAATCAGAGGAGGTGGGAAAAAGTCGACATCGGCCTTTTCGCAGGTGCCAGAGCCTACGCCGCTGCGGGACCGTGCCTACGAATTGATCCGGATGTTCTCAGTAGCCGGAAACTGACTTGCACTATCCAGCAGCGAATCAGCAACTTATTCTCCGGAACCGCTGGAACTTCGGTGCTAAGCATGAGGCTAGGCGCCTTCGCCCGCACGCCACGTTAACATTGACTGCTCATGTCGTTCCTCATAAATAATCGGTCTTCACCGCTTTGAGTACTGCGGTTGAACGGTTAGAAAGCGCATCAAGTCTCGAGCGGACCGAATCGGGTGGGCGGTGGCCCACTTCAATTTCAGCAGCAGTATCTCCTCATCGCGCATGCCGCGAGCGCGGCGT
>DASPVV010000078.1:0-105056 GCA_035622175.1 Terriglobales bacterium
TTCTGCGCGGGGCACCCGGGGGAGACGATTATCACCAGATTTGGGTCGATCCCAAGGATTCCGCGCGCATGATTCTCGGAACCGATCAGGGCACGACCATCAGCCTGGACTACGGCGAAACTTGGAGCACCTGGTATAACCAGCCAACGGCGCAGCTTTACCATGTGATCGCCGACGACAAATTTCCTTATGTGGTCTACGGCAATCAGCAGGACAGCGGCGCCATTGCCGTGCCCAGCCGCACCGATCACAAGCAGATTACGAACCAGGACAGCTTCTCCGCCAGTGGCAGCGAGAGCGGCTACATCGCCCCCGATCCCAACGATCCTAATATTCTTTATGTCAGCGCGACCTACGGCGGGGTCTCTCGCTTCGATCTGCGCACTTCGCTCGGTCAGAACATTACGCCCTGGCCGCTTCCGAACTGGGGCACCACGATCAATGAGCGCAAGTATCGCGATCCTTGGACCCCGGTCTTGCTCTTCTCGCCCGTCGACAAAAAGACGCTGTACCTCGGCACGCAATTCGTGATGAAGACCGTCGACGGAGGCTTGCATTGGGCGGCCATCAGTCCCGACCTTACCGGAGCGGCGTCCGGGAGCCCGGGCGACAAACCGCAGGGCCCGGTCACCGTCGAGGACGCCGAACAACGCGGCTACGGCGTGGTGTATACGATCGCGCCCTCGCCTCTAGAGGGCGATCTGATCTGGGCCGGCAGCGACACCGGCCTGATTCACCTGACCCGCGATGGCGGCAACACTTGGCAGGACGTAACTCCCAAGGGGCTTTCCGACTGGGCAAAGATTGCGATGATCGAGGCTTCCCACTTCGATCCGGCGGAGGCTTACGCCGCCGTGGATCGGCATCGCCTGGACGACCAGAACCCCTATCTGTATCGCACGCGCGACCATGGCGCCACCTGGCAACGGGTCACGGACGGCATCGACGCGCCCTGGTTCTTGCGCGCCGTCCGCGAAGACCCGCAGACCCAAGGCTTGCTTTTCGCGGGAACCGCGCGGGGCGTCGTAGTTTCCTTCGACGACGGCGATCACTGGCAGTCGTTGCAATTGAACCTGCCCGCCACCTCGGTCGAGGACCTGGTCATTCATGGCGATGATCTAGTCATCGCCACCCATGGGCGATCCTTCTGGATTCTTGACAACATCACGCCCCTGCGTCAGGCGGTTGCAGGGGCGAAAGCAGCCCAGGCGTTTCTCTATGCGCCGGCCACCGCGGTGCGGGTGGACAACGATGCTTTTCTGGCTACGCCGTTGCCGCCGGAGGAGCCGGCCGCCGCCAACCCGCCGGATGGCGCCATCCTCGACTACTACCTGAAAGAGGCGGCGAGGCGAGTCAAGCTGGAGATTTTTGACGCCGAGCACAACCTGGTACGAACCTTCTCCTCCGATGACACGCGGGAAGCCAAGCACCCGCCGCAGCCGATCGCCGAGCGCTGGCTGTCCAAGCCTCGCGTGCCCGAAACGACCCCGGGTATGCACCGCTATGTCTGGGATTTGTCTTGGGGCGCTCCGAGCAACAACCCGGTGGACGAGGCCGAAGATTCGGAATTCTCCCTCCCCCGCGGCCCGCGTGCCGCCCCCGGAACTTACGCCGTCCGGCTGACGGTCGACGGCACCATCCTCACCCAATCCCTGAAAGTGACCATGGATCCGCGCTCGACAGCGACTGCGCAGGAACTCGAGCGCCAGACCGAGTTGGGTCGCGTCATCTTTGCAGCGCTCAATCGCGGGCAAACTCTGGGCGCCGAGATCAACCGGGTGGACAAGAACCTGTCCGAGCTCGAAAATCAAGCGACCGCCCATCCGGAGCTGTTGCCGACGGTGAAACAACTGCGCAGCAACATCGCCAAGCTTCTGGCCGGAGAAGCGGGCGGCAATCTCAGCGGGCTTAAGAAGGCAACCACCGGACTCGACGCCGCCTTGGGCGTGGTAGAGAGCAGCGACCGGGCGCTTCCCGCGCAGGCGGTCAGTTTGTGGGAAGAGTCAGCTCAGGAATTGAACTCCCGCCTCGCCGAGTGGGATGGGTTGAAAAAGACTCTCCTCTCTCACATCAACGAGCAGTTAAAGCAGGCAAACATGCCTCCCATTCCCCACGGCGAGTGACGCCGACCCGTCCCGAACCGCAAGCCATCTTAGTTACGGGAGCCGGTTTGCTGGCTGGTCCCTGCCATTCTGGTGCAGGACCAGCCCGGTCGTTCGACCATGGCTATCAGTTTCGAAGGTGATCTCGGCGTCCACGACCTTCAGAAAGTAGTCGCGGTCGCTCTCCGGGAAAATCTCCAGCTTCGCTTGCCCGGTAGCCTGCACGAACAATTGTGCTTTGTCGCGCGTGATCGTCAGAATGAAGTTGGGCGCGAGTTGATACTGCCCAACGTAGCCGTCGAACACCTTGGGATCAACGGCTATCTGTTGGTGCTCTTTCGGCGGCTGCCAGAGGGGGGCATCAGCATTCAGCAGGTGTTGCCCGATGTCATCCACTCCGGCGGGCGTTTCGGCATTGGAAAGGACAACCACACCCATTCCGGTCTTGCGCTCAAAACCAATAAATGATCGGAATCCGCCCGTGCCGCCGTTGTGCCACACGATCTCATGGCTGTCGCGAGTCAGGATGTGCCACCCCAGACCGACCTCCAGTCCCGGAGCGCCTGCTGGACGTCGAACAGCAAGCATCGCAGCCATGGCAGGTGCCAGTGAGCTTTTCCCATAACCGAGATTTGCGGCAACAAAGGTCAACATGTCGTTCGCGGTGGAGCGCAGTGCCCCAGCGCCAGCTAAGGTGGGCAAATCCCAATATGGGACTGGGTGCATCGCTCGATCGTGGCCGACCGCGAACCGGGTCTTCATATCCTGCGATAAAATGATGCCCGTGCTGCGCATTCCAAGAGGCTCGCATATCCGAGAGCGCACCAGTTCCTCGTAATCCTTCCCGGCGCGGCGTGCGAGCGCATGTCCCAGCAAGCCGCCGCCGAGGTTTGAATATTCGTACTGCGAGCCGATGTCACGAGTTAGGACGAAGCCGGAGAGGAATTGATAAAGCTCCCCGACCGAGTAGTCGGCATAGGGGTTGGCAGCATCCTTAGGGCTCAGGTTCGAAGGCAGACGCGGCAGACCTGACGTGTGGGTCGCCAATTCCTCCAAGGTGATCTGCCGTCCGTTGCGCTCAGGCATTTTCACTCCGGCAGGCAAGTATTTCGCCACGGGGTCAGTGAGCGCGACCTCCCCTCGCTGCACCATGTCGGCGAGCACGAGCGAGGTAAAGACCTTGGTGACGGAACCGATCTCGAAAATCGTGTCGCCCTGAACAGCCCTGCTGTCGCCTGCGTCGAATTTGCCGTAGGAGACGATCCTGCGCCCGGTTGAGTCAATGAAGCCCACGACCATGCCGACACTCTGATGCTGCCTGTCGATGCGCTCAACCAGGAGATCACGAATCTCGGCATCTGCCGGGAAAGTCGAACTCGTTTGCGACTGTGCCATCAGCGGCAGCGCTCCGGCCATAAACCAGCTAGTGAGATAGGAGGGCCCCCAAACCTGGGACGTGGTGGTTTGATCTCGGACGTTCTCGCTAGCTTGGCCGACTAGGACAGCCAACCCCAAGATCAGGCAAATCCCGCCGATCCCGACCGGTCGCATTTGGTTCACCCGCGGCTCTCCGTTCGGCCCCCGCCCGCTATTTCACAAACTGCAGTCCGTGGGGAACCGCGAAGCGAAACAGATAGGCATAGAGCATGACGATCCCACCGACGATGGCACCGAGAGCGACCGAGTGCCAGGCGACAAAGCGAAAAATGATGCCTTCATTGCCCACTTGCTCGGTGGCGGCGGTGGCAATGGTAATCGATTGAGCGTCCACCATCTTCCCCATCACTCCCCCCGCGCTGTTGGCGGCGCACATGAGCACGGGATCGACGCCCAGTTGCTGCGCCGTAATTCGCTGCAGGCTTCCGAACAGTGCGTTCGAAGAAGTGTCGCTGCCGGTGAGCGCGACACCCAACCAGCCAAGAAACGTACCGAAAAACGGATAGAGTACTCCGCTCCGGGTGAAAGCGAGACCGAGCACGGCGTCAAGCCCCGCATACCGGGTCACAAAGCCAAGTCCCAACATAAAGGAAATCGCCACCATGGCCAGCCGCATGCGCATCAGCGTTCGCCAGAAAATCTGCGCCAGCCGCAAGGGTCCGAGCCCGAGCAACAAGCCGGCGAGGATGGCCGCCAAGAAACAGCCGGTACCGGTTGCCGACAGCCAATTGAAATCGTAGCGGGCACCTTCCGCGGTTGGCTTGGCCACCACCGGCGCCGCACGATAGACCGCGTTGTGCAAATAGGGAACATCCCAGCCCGGCTGTCCGGGGCGAGGGCGTCCGTCCGGCAGCACAACATGAAACGCAGGCGTGGTAGCCCGGTTCATGGCCAGCTTGATCGAGGGCAGGCCCCAGAGCAGCACCAGCAGGGAGAGAATCGCAAACGGCATCCATGCTTTCAGGATTTGCGCTGCAGTGTAGGAACGCGGCTGGAGATTACCATCAAAATCTCTGGCCTTCCATTCCGCCCCGAACTGATCCTCGATCTCGCCCTCGGGCGGCGGCAGGGGCGCGGCTTTCCCGTCATAATCGAAGCGCCAAATGGTTTTCGGCTTCCAGAAACGAAGAAAGACGATGGCGGCGACGATCGATACCACGCCTCCCATAATGTCCACGAGATTGCTGTCCACATAATTCGACCAGAAGAACTGGGTCAGGGCGAAGGAACACCCGACGACAAGAATGGCAGGGAATACTTCGAAGGTCTCCTTCCACCCGACCATAGTGCGCACCAGCCAGAAGGGAACAATTAGCGCCGTCCAGGGTAAGATCCGGCCGATCATGGCGCTAAGATCGGATTCGGGCAGGGCGGTTACCGCCGCCAGCGTGTGCACCGGCGTTCCGATCGCACCCCATGCCACGGGCGCGGTATTGGCGATCAGGTTGAGGGCCGCAGCATGGAATGGCCGGAACCCCAGCCCAATCATGAAAGCGCCGGCGATCGCCACCGGTGCGCCGAAGCCCGCCGCCCCTTCGATAAAGGCGCCAAAGCAAAAGGCCACCAGCAAGACTTGCAGCCGACGATCCGGCGTCACGCTGGCGATCGATTCCTTCATAATTTCAAATTGGCCGGTTGCGACCGAAATGTCGTAGAGGTAAACAGCAGCCAGGACAATCCAGGCTATTTTCAGCAGCCCAAAGCCAACGCCATAAAAAAAACTGGTTGCGGCCAGAATAGGCGGCATGCCAAAGACCAAGACAGCCACCAGAATGGCGGTCAGAGCGCCGGCGGCCGCGCACCAGTGAGGCCGCACTCTCAATCCGGCAAGCAGGCCAAACAAAACCAGGATGGGAAGCCCGGCTACCAGCGTAGACAGCCACCAGTGGCCCAGGGGATCGTAGACCTGTGTCCAATGCATCCGAGTTCACCCGCGCTTGAGTTTTTTTCTTGCTGGCCCTTTTTCCCCATGGCTCGCCGGCCGATTCCGAATCGGTCACCCGGCTTGCCAATGTGCCGGAACATTGACGTAGGAGCGATCCAACTTTGTCATCGAGGGGCACCCCAAGAGCCGTAGGGTTCGCTCCAGATCCGCTCGCAAAATCTCGATCGCCCGCGTGACTCCGGCCTCGCCGGCGACCGCCAGCCCATACGCATACGCCCGCCCGCACAGAACCGCCCGGGCTCCCAGACAAAAGGCTTTCACGACATCCGATCCCCGGCGAATGCCTCCGTCCATCCACACCTCGGCTTGGCCCTTGACGGCGGAAACGACTTCCGGCAAGGCTCGCAGGGAAGATGAAACGCAGTCGAGTTGCCTACCGCCGTGGTTCGATACGGAAATCGCCGCCGCGCCTTCGTCCGCGGCTCGCCGCGCGTCCTCGCCCGTGAGCACGCCCTTGACGACAAGCGGACCGCGCCACAGCTCGCGGATCCAGCGCAAGTCGGCCCAGGTCACGGCCGCGCGGGCCAGGGCAGCGTTGATGTCAACGAGCGGCATCGGCCCTTTCCCGGGAATGACCACGTTCGGCAAGGCGTGCAGTCCGCCGTCGCGCAAAAAGCTGGTCAGCCACCCCGGGCGTGCCAACACCTGCGGCAGAAAAGGCAGTTTCTCCCGCAGGCTGCCGCTGACGAGTTCCCTCACGCCATTGCGATAATCGCGCTCCCGCATCCCGGACATCGGCGTGTCGATGGTCACCACCAAGGCCGCGCACCCGGCGGCCCGTGCCCTTTGAATGACATCCTCGGCGGCAGGACGGCCGCCGATCAAGTAAAGCTGGTAGAACACTGGCCCGGCGGAGCCGGCCTTTACATCTTCGAGGCGATGCCCGGAAATCGTCGACAAAATGTAGGCTGTGCCGGCCTGTCCGGCAGCGCGCGCCGCCGCGATCTCCCCCTCGGGATGCATTAAACGGCTGTAGCCGATGGGAGAGAGTAAGAAGGGAACCGACAGATCGAGACCCAAGACGCTGGTCGAGAGGTCGCAAGCAGGGAAGCTGACGGCATGGCGAGGCCGGAACGAGACCTCCTGGAAGGCGCGGCAGTTCTCCCGCAGGGTGACTTCGCCCTCCGCGCCTCCATCCAAGTAGTCGAAGACCGCTTTCGGCAGCCGACGCCGCGCCAAGGGTCGCAAGTCTTCGATCGAGACGACACGCGGAGATGCGACTTGGCGGGAGGACCTCATTGCGGATGCCGACGGGAGAGTGAGTTCCATTTCCCCGATCGTTTCGCCGTAGATAGTACCATCGATGCCGACCCGACCGGCGCAAATCCCCGGCTTCACGATCATGCTGCCGGTCGCCTGCGAGTCGCGAGCCCTCCCAGGATGCCAGGCGAGGGCGAGAGGCCGCCCGTGGGTCTCAACCTAGCGCTGTCTCGAGTTGGCTACTTGCTGGATGGGGCAGGTTTGCCGGAGGGAGCCGGGGCCAGCTTCAGATCCTGGGCCGCTTTTTCGAGATCGGAGACGGCTGGGGAGTTGATTTGATAGAGCGAGGGTTCATTCTCCCGCTTGGCAACAAAGTTGTCGCCGCTTTTTGCGATCAGAACCTTTTCGACCAGCTTATTGTCCTTGGAGGTTACGGTCAGCTCGATCGTCGGCTGGGCGAAGCCCGAGTCCAGGAACTTGCTGGCGGAGAGGTCGCGAATCTTGTCGATCAGCGATTGGGCGCTCGCGGAGTCCAGCTTTTGACTGCTTCCGTTCCACCAATCCTCGCCCCCGCGGGTGAGGAAGTAACTGTTGGACCCGTCGTGTACTTCGATCTTGTTGGGGTCGCTGTAGCCGAATTCGAACAGCTTCTTGTTGCGAAAATCATCCAGCCCTTTGTCCAAACCTTGACCGACCGTACTCCCTACCTTGTAGATGCCATCGACGATGCTCGATTTTGCGTAATAATCGTCCTTGTTTTTTCGCACTTGGAGTTCCTGAGTTCCTGACTCATCGGTCACTTTCGCGGTGGCGACCGGGGTGCCGGCGGCAAATGCCGCGGCTATCTTTTTCGCATCATCGGAGCTGCTCAGTTCCATCTTCGCGTCGGTCAAATTGCGCACCAGATCTTCCACCTGGCCGCCGTCGGCGCGCAAGGGCATGGGTTTCAGGATCTGCCATTCGTCCTTGTTGCGGCCAAACTCCATGTCCTGCTTCTTGGCCTGGAGCTCGACTTTGCTGATCTTGTCCGCATTGGCCGTGATCAGCCGCTTGTCGCGGAGATCATTCACCTCTTTTTCGATGTTGTTCTTCTCGTAGGCAGCAATCGTGAATACCCGGGGATCCCCTTCCAGCCGGGCATAGACCGAACCCCCCGTCGGCGTGGTATCGCCGAGCACCAATTGCTGCGTCCGGTTGTCCTTCTCACCGATCGCGGCTTCGAAGCCCCCCTGACCCAGGCCGTATTGATCCAAATTGCTCGCCTTGTCCTCGACCAGCCGTTCGGAATTCAAGGAGGAGAGGGTGGTGAGCATGCTCGAAACCGCCGTCTGATCGGCGCCGAACGACTGGGGCGCGGTCATCCGCCAGTTGCCGTTTTGCTTCGCCAGCACGATCGGGGCGGCGCCGCTCTTCTTAAGCTCGATCTTCGAGATGTCGTCCTCTTTCAGCGACAGAATCTTCGGCGAGGCCGGGACAGAAGCTTCCGCGGTCTCCGCCGATTTGGGGTGGCGGTTGGACCAGTAAAGCGCCCCCATCAGTGCGGCGAGGACGCACAGGGCAACGATTAAGCTGCGTAATTTCATCCACACACCAGAAGGTAGCCGGGCCGCAAGGAGCTTTCCGCCCGCGCGCTACAAAGTCGAGCTATCTCCGCTTCCACCATACCGACACGCCGGCGAAAACCACGACCAAGGGCAGCACGAACTGACTGGTGCTGCGCACCCAGGTGAGCTGGGCGCGGGTCATCGTGATGCGCCGGTCTTCGGGCTCTTTCGGACGGATGGAGATCAGGTCTTCATCCGACGCCAGCCAGTCGACACTGTTCAAAGCCAGATCGCTGTTTCCGTTGAAATTGATGAAGGAATTCGCCGCCCAAAGGGAGCTCCCCACGACCACGAAGCGGCCCTGCGAATCCTGCTTGCCGGTGGCATAGGTGCCGGCGGCCGCAATGGTCAGCGGACCCTTGTGATTCTTGGGGTCATTGGCATCCACCCGCGCCGAGTTGAGGTCGTCGGTCGCCAAGCTGGTGTCGGAGGAGCTGAACAGCTTCTGCACCGAGGTCTTGTCCGCGTTCTTGACCTCGATCGAACGGGAAAGCGGGAAACCCGTGGCCATGCCTTTCAACTCGTTGACAATGACGTGAGGGTCATAGGTCCTTACCAATGCCACTTGGGGACCCACCCCGAGAAGCTGGCCGATGGGATTGAGATCGAGAATCAGATCCTTTTGCAGGGTGACGCCCCAGCTCCCGAGCAGGGTGGACAGGGCATCGTTGTCGGCGATCTCGGATCGGCCGAGCTTCAAGGGGGCGTCCAGCATGAACAGGGCACGCCCGCCGTCTTCTACATACTTTTTAATGGCCTCGACCTGCGGCGGCTGGTAATCCCTGGTCGGGCCGCCGACAACCAGCACGGTACAATCGGTTGGCACCTCGGCCTTGGCGAGCAAATCCACAGCTTTTGCCTGGTAGTTGTCTTTCCCGAGCAAATCTTTAAAACGGGAGAAGCCGTTGCGATCGGAATCATCGATCTGGTGCTCGCCGCTGCCGCCTAGAAAGCAGACGGTGCGGGCGGTATGCTTCACGGCGCGGATGATGGCTCCGGTGATGCCTTCTTCCGTCATGCTCTTGGCTTCTTCTCGGTTGGCGCCAATCTCGACCACCGCAGTTCCGTAGCTCTTGATGCCGGCTTCGCGTGCTTTCTGCGGGTTCTTGTCGGGATCGACGAACTCAACGTGAATCTTGGGGGAAAGATTGGTGTATTCGCCGAGCAGGTCTCTGGCGTGCTGGAACCGCGTGCCTTGATCGTAGTAGGTGATGGTCGCGGGCTGCTTTAAACCCTTGACGATCTTGGCAGTCTGCTCGGACAAGCTATAACGCTTGTTGGACGTCGCGTCGTAGGACTTGTTGTAGCGGTCGGCGAGCAGGTTGACGATCACCACCGCAGTCAGCACCACCAAGACATAGACGGCAGCATAGATGGCATACTTGGTCTGCCGAGCCTTTAGCAACCCTGTGTTCACTTACGACCTCCAGCGCAGAGATTCCATGGAGCGGGAGGTAAAAAACAGCCCCACGAAGATCACGGTTAGATAGAAAACTGCGTCCTTGGCATCGAGAACGCCTTTGGCAAAGGACTCGAAATGCGTAATCACCGACATGTAGGAAAGTACCCGCGCCCAGGTTGCGGTTTCATAACCGCTGACCCACTCAAGCACCCAGAGCAGCAAACACACTCCGAAGGTGGCCGCTCCGGCGATGATCTGGTTCTTGGTCAGGGTCGAGATAAAGGTCCCGATCGCCAGCAGCCCGCCGGCTTGGAGCAACAAGCCGAGATAGCCGATGGCCAAAGGCTTCCAGTCTGGATTGCCGTAGCGGAACAGGAAGGCAAAATTCAGCGCCGTGAACAGCAGCATACAGGCGTAGAGAATCATCGCCGCGCACCATTTGCCGAGGATGACTTCCAGATCCCGGATGGGGGAGGTGGCCAGCAGTTCGATGGTGCCGGTGCGCTTCTCCTCGGCAAACAGCCGCATGGTGATCATCGGGATGAAAAACAGCCCAATCACGCTGACATTCGACAACAGCGGGCGTATCACCTCTTCGTTCAGATTCATGGGGAACATCTGACCGCGCATCTGGGACTCCATACCCATCAGCACGAAATACCCCAGCGCGTTCCAGAAGAAGAAGCCGAAGATGAGGGCGAACATGGTCAACAGCAAATAGGCGATCGGCGAGACGAAATAGCTGCCGAGCTCCTTGCGACAAATGATCCAGACATTTCGCATTAGTCCGCTCCCTTGGCCACAAGTTCCTGAGGCCCGACCGGGGTTTCGCCGCCCGTGAGTTGCAGGAAGATCTCTTCCAGGCTCATGGCGGCGGGTCGGAGTTCGTTCAGGTCCCAACCAGCCTCGACCACGGCGCGCGCCAGGTCCCCGCGCACAAAACCTTTCTGACTCTCCACTTCGAAGACGTTGCGGTTGGCATGGCTGGTCTTATGCTGCACCCGGCTGACCCCGCGAATCTGTTCCAGGCGCTTCTGCACCACGGGCAAATCCAGATTGCCGTTTCGACCGGCCACCTCAACCAACACCGACTCCGCTCCCCGCGCCCGGGCTTGCAAGTTCTCGACCGAATCGGTGGCTGCCAGCTTACCTTTATTAATGATGATGACCTGTTGGCAAGTCTGCTCTACCTCAGGCAGGATGTGGGTGCTGAGCACAATGGTATGATCCCCGGCGAGGCTCCGGATCAAATCCCGGGTTTCGTTGATCTGCTTCGGATCGAGGCCGGCCGTTGGCTCGTCGAGGATGAGGACGTCCGGGTTGTGGAGGATCGCTTGCGCCAGCCCGACACGCTGCCGGTATCCTTTCGAAAGCTTGCCGAGAATCTTTTTCTTCACGTCGGCCACCGCGCAACGCTCACACACGAAGTCGATCCGCTTGTTTAACTCGGGACCGGAAAGCCCCTTGAGCTTGCCCACAAATGTCAGATAATCCACCGTCTCCATTTCGGGATAGAGCGGCGGGGTCTCGGGCAGGTATCCAATGCGTTTCTTCACTTCAAGGGACTGCTCGAGCACGTCGAACCCTGCCACGGTCGCGCTGCCTGAGCTCGGCGGCAGGAAGCAGGTCAACATACGCATGGTGGTTGTCTTGCCCGCACCGTTTGGCCCTAAGAAGCCGACGATCTGGCCCTTCTCGACCTCAAAGGAGATCTTGTCGACCGCAATGGTACGGGCATACCGCTTGGTAAGATCCTTAACTTTAATCATAAGAATTTGTTGCAGGAATCGAGGTCTTTACACCCCACGAACTACCATCCATCCTTCGATTAGGACTGAAGTGAAGCTCTATGTTAAGAAGCTTCGGCAGGAATTGTCAAACCGGAGGAGCGGTCGAACCCGCTAACCGGAGCCGGAAGACCTCCTGGTGGGTATCGAGCCGGTCCCTCCCCGACCCTGGTATAGTAACCCGAACGTTTGAGATTTGGGCCCGGCAGCTCAGCCGGGGCCTGGGGAGAGGTATGCAACGCCGCAAGCTCGGCCGTACTGGTCTTGAGGTCAGCGAAATTGCCCACGGGCTGTGGGGGATGGGGGACTGGACCGATTCCGACGATCGCCAGTCGCTTGCGTCCTTGCAACTTGCCGTCGATCTCGGCTGCAATTTCTTCGATTCCGCCTGGTCGTACGGTAATGGCAAGAGCGACGCCCTGCTCGGGCAGATCCTGAGGCGCAAGGGGAAGCAGCCTTTGTATGCCGCCTCGAAAATCCCCCCGCTGAACGACAAATGGCCGGCCTCTTCAAAGGATCGATACCGCGATGTCTTCCCTAGAGCTCACGTTTTCGACTACGCCAGAAAGATTCGTGAAGCGCTCGGTGTCGACGCGATCGATGTTCTGCAATTCCATGTCTGGGATGACAGTTGGACCGATGAGCCGGAATTCCAAGCCACGGTCCAAGAGCTGAAGGCGACCGGGCTGATCCGGTTTTTTGGCTTGAGCCTGAACCGTTGGGAACCGGACAACGGCATCCAGGCCATTCGCACGGGGTTGGTAGACGTTGTACAGGTGATCTACAACGTCTTTGATCAGGCGCCGGAGGACCGCTTATTTCCGCTTTGCCGCGAGCTGGATATCGGCGTCATTGCCCGCGTGCCGCTCGATGAAGGCAGTCTGGGGGGCAAGCTGACGGCCGCCACCAGATTCCCCGACCAGGACTGGCGCTCGCGCTATTTCGGTCCGGAGAACCTGCCGAATACGGTCGACCGGGTGGATCAGTTAAAGGTGGTCCTTCCTTCGGACATGAGCCTGGCGGAAATGGCGCTGCGTTTTATCCTCTCGAATCCGGTGGTCAGCACCACCATTGTGGGCATGCGAAAGCCGGACCACATCAGGGAGAACATTCGAGCCAGTGATCGCGGCAGTCTCGATTCTGCTTTGCTTGGCAGGTTGCGGACCTATCGCTGGTCCAGGGTTCCGGCCCCCTGGTCGGACTAGAGGCAGACCCCGCCGGGTTCCGCGATGGAGACTGGGGAGCTTTACTTCGCGGCGGCGCGGGTCGGGTTTGCTTTGCGTACTCTCTCCGACCCTGACCGGGTGGCGCTTAATTCCCCCTCGGTCGTAATGCGAGTTGCCTTGGAGATCCCTTCTGCCATCTTGAGCCCGGCTTCCTGCGGAACGGCTCCGTCAGCCGACATTGCCGAGCTGGCAGCCAGGGTAAACAATAAAGCATCTTCCTGCCTGGCAAAATAAAGCACGACCTGACTCGCTGCCATCTAGATCCCCTCCAGAGATGATCGCTGCTCAGCTCAGATGATAGGATGATTTCATGGCCGCCAGAAGTTACCTTTCTGGTGCCTCAACCCCCGGAAGGACACGGGGCGGGTTACGCCGCCAGGAAAACGCCGGACAAGTTCCTGGGCTCAATCGTGGCCACGACAATTGCCGGGTGCCGCGCGGCCATCGGGGTTCGCATGCGCAATCACCGCGCCGTGCTTGCCGGGGCCCGAGATTTTGCCTTCGCTCGCTGATCAGCAAGTCAGAAGGTCCATACGGTAATGCCTGTATTTTTGTGCCTTACGGCTGTGGAGAAGCTGTTCAAACTGTGTAGATTAGTTCTTGTTGGTAGGTTTGTTCATAGTTCCTCCACCTTCTTGCGGAGTTCGCCCGAAATCCAGGCCGGAGTCTGATCCTCGGAGAATTCAAGCGGCGGCCCGATTTTTACCCGGATCTGTCCCGGCCAGGCAAACTTGCGTCCGGCCTGCTTTCGTTCAAAGAGTCCGTCAATGCGCATGGGAACAATCGGGATGCGCAGATTGTGGGCCAGCAGGCCCACCCCCCCGCGAAACTGCCCCAGCTTGCCGTCCGTGGTGTGGTGGCCTTCGGGAAACACGAGCAGGTTGTAACCACGGTCGACACAGGCTCCGGCGTAGGCAAAACTTTCCCGGAACCCCGCCTCCCGCGGAAGGGGAAACAGATTGAGCAGCGATACCCCTAGAACCCACTTGATGCGGTCATACATTCGGCCGGGGAGACTGCGCGTGGAGGGCGGTGTTCTCAGGATTTCGAGTGCTTCTCCTCCGGTCGCGACAGCCAGCTTATGGCGGAAACGAGCCGGCAAGGCAGTCAGGACGAAGCCAGGATCGACGTCTCCAACGTGATTGGCAATTACCAGCAGCGGACCCCGTACTCCCTTGAGATTCCGGCGACCTTCGACCCGGGGCCATCCCAGGAGAAACACCGCCGGACGCAACAAAAGATAATGGACCGCAATCCGTGTCCAGGTTACCGGCCAAGCTAGTACCCAGCCTGGATAGTGGTACTGGGCGCGGGGAGGGACTTCACCCTGCAAAATGCGCTCCAGATCGCCAACCGTTCGTGCCGCCGCGAAGCGCGTCTCCGCGACGTCGACCTGGTAGCGATCCTCGATGGCGCCCAACAATTCGACGCGGTCGAGCGAACTCAGGTTCAGATCGGAGTCCAACCTGGTGCTGGCAGCGAGAACCGCAGCTGAACGACCGGTGATGCGGGCGATCAAATCAGCCAGCGGGCTGGCCGCGCGGGCCGGGTTGGCGGCTCGAGGAAGCTGGCTGTGGACGGCTTCTTGAATCAGAGTGCGTTTCGGTTTCTGGGTCGAAGTGCGGGGAAAGTCGGGTTCTGGCCAGAGGAACCAATGGTTCAGGCGCTGGTATTGCGCCAGGGACTGGTTGGCGCGTTCGACTACGGATGCAGCATTGATTTTGGCATCGCGCAGAATCATCACCGCACACGGTTCCGCGTTGCCTTCCCGGGGGAGAGCAATGACGAGTGCGTCTTGGACTTCCGGTTGGCGCCGCAGAGCTCGCTCGAGGTCTTCCGGGTACACGTTCATCCCGGCTGGCGTCACAATGACCTCTTTTTTTCTGCCTTTGAAATAGAGGTTGCCCTCCGCATCCCGCTCCCCAATGTCTCCGGTCGCATACCAACCCTCGTCTCCCGTCACCGCCTGCAGCCGATCGCTGTTCCAATACCCCGCGGCGATGCCTGCTCCACGAACCAGGATCTCACCATCGGAAGCCAGCCGAATCTCCCGGCCCTCGAGGACCTTTCCGATCGATCCCCTCCCCAGACGAAAGGGATGATTCACGCTCACGAGCGCAGTAGTTTCCGTGAGCCCGTAACCCTGAATCACGGCGTAGCCCAGGCGACGCCAGAACTCTTCGGTTCGGGAATCAAGGGTGGCGCCGCCCGCGATGAAGGCCCAGAACTTCCATCCGAAGCGTCGCCGAAGCTGCCGGAAGGTCCACCAACGATGGAGAAAGTGCTTGCCTGCGGAAGCTTCCAGGTTGTGACGAAATTCCTCGAGCCGATGTTCATCGCTGAGATCACGCTCGATCTTCTGCCGCAGCGAGTCGAGCACCCGGGGTACGGTGACCACGACGGATACGACTTCGCGTTTCACGGTAGCGATCACCTCGGCAGGATTCAGGCTCTCCTGGAAAACCACGACCCCGGCCACGAGGGGTGGAAGGAAGATGCCCAGAAACTGACCGAAAACATGGCTCAAGGGCACGAGATTCAGAAAGCGAATGGGATGAACCAGGCTCTCGTACCGGAGGTATTTGCGAATCTCGGCTTCGAAGGGGGCGACATTGGCGAGCACGTTGCCGTGGGTGATAACCACCCCTTTGGGATCGGCGGTGGTGCCGGAAGTGAAGACGATTTCGAGCGGGTCACGGAGCCCAATTTCCGGTGAGACGCAGGGCGCCGCCGAATGCCGGGCTAATGCCTGGGGCAAATGGCCGAGGAGCATGGTTGGGAGGGCGGGCTGAGCATGTTCCTGCGAACAAACCAACAACTTGGCACCGACCTGCTCATGTACTCGCCAAGCAAAGTCTGCCTGCGCGATGTGGTCGAGCGGCACCACCACCACCCCGCGTAGAAGGCATCCGAGAAACACCGCCACCCATTCGGCCGAATTGGGAGCCCAGATGAGGACACGCTCCCCTTTCGCGATCCCCCGTACCTCTAGCTCTCGGGCGAACCGAAACGCCATGCTCACCACCTCCCGGTAAGTCCAGCGCACACTGCGATATCCCTTGCGCTCGATGTAGGCGACTTGCTCCCCGCGCGAAACGAACATTGGGAGGTATTCGAGGAGGGAATGGCGTTCCATCGAGAAAAGAGTAGCGCATTTCCTGGCCTGGAAGGCGCGGGAGGAGGTTCATGGGAAACCTGGCGGAAGCTCCCGTGATGTTCTCTTCCCCGACCTGGCAGTCATTTCCGCGATCCCAGACAATCAAGAACTGGCGTATCTTTATTAAGGTGGAAGGCATTACCTTCGAGGCATGAAGAAGCTGCGATTCCTGGTTTCTCTGCATAGCAGGGAAAACGATTTCCAAAGGGCACAGGCCCAATGCGCGGAGAATACTGCCGGCAAGCTGGGGATCGATGTGGAGATCGTTTTTGCCGACGACGATGCGGTCCAGCAAAGCAACCAGCTGTTGAAGGCAATCCAAAGCGAGAAGCAATTCCAGCCCGATGCAATCTTGCTCGAACCGGTTGGAAAAGAGGCCCTGCCTCAGGTAGCCCGGGCCGCCGCCGCTGCCGGGATCGGCTGGGTGGTCCTGAACCGGTACCCGGAGTACTTGGCGGAACTTCGCCGCAAGGCAACCGTACCCGCCTTTTCCGTCACCGCCAATCACGACGAGATCGGCCGCATACAGGGCAGACAGTTCGCCGTGCTGCGGCCGGCAGGTGGTTCCGGGCTGTATATCGAAGGCCCCTCGCGCAGCTCCTCGGCGCAGAGGCGCACGGCAGGAATGCTCCAGACCAAGCCTTCGAACCTTCAACTTTCGATGCTGAAGGCAAGTTGGACGGAGGAGAGCGCCACCCGCGCGGTGTTGTCCTGGCTGAAGCTGGCAACCTCGAAACGCACGCCCATCGACCTGGTGGGCGCGCAGGATGACGCCATGGCCATGGGTGCGCGGAAAGCATTTGCGCAGCTTGACGATTCTGCCCAGCGCAAGCGTTGGTTGAGCCTGCCGTTTACCGGATGTGATGGCCAGCCGGCGACCGGCCAAGCCTGGGTGAGAGAAAAGCTTCTGGCGGCTACCATTTACGTTCCCCCGCTTACGGGAGAGGCGATCGAGATTCTGGTCAAGGCAATTGTCGACGGCACCCAACCAGCGGAACAGTTCGTGACCACCTCGTTTTCAATTCCTCGGCTCGATGCCTTGGCTCTGCGAAAATGACAGGCGTGTTCTGTTCCGTCGAATGGTCGCCATGAAACCGATGCCGGAGGCCCTGGGTGCGGGGATTCCATGCGAATGAGTTCAGGCAGCGGGCGGCCTTCCTCGGGCAACTCCGCCCCGTACCGAATCCCGCACCCATCCCGCCTTTCCCTAGCGTCCCACGCCGAGCGCGTCGGCCACGCGGTTGATGTAATTGAACCAGGCCGCAATGAGTGTGATCTGCAGGATGGCTTGGTCGTCAAAACCCGCTGACCGCAAGCGCTCATGATCGTCTTTGCCGATCTTGGTCGCGTCCCGGGTAAGTTTCACCACGTAGTCCAACATGACCCGTTCTTGCGGGGGGATGGGAGCGCTCGTGTAGTCCCGTTCGAGTGCATCGGTCAGGGCTGGATCGAGAGTTACGCGACGCAGAAACTCTGCGTGGGACTCAATTCAATAAACACAGCGATTGGTGACTGACACCAGGGTTGCGATCATCTCGTGTTGCCGTCGGGACAGCGGCAAGTCCGGCGCCAGCAGTGCTCCGAAGGTCGAAAAAGCGTGGTAAAGCGCCTGCGGAATCAGGCTGTGCGACGCCACAATCGGGGAGCTTCCGCCTTCGGCCGCATGCACCGGAGTGGAGTACTCAAGCGGATAGAGCTGCTTCTGCTCATCGATCGCCTGGCGTAGCTTTTCATCCGCGTTCGCCAAGGGAACCGTGCGAATCCAGGTCATAAGAATCAGTTGCCTTTCGAGGGAGATTTTGTACAATACGTAACGGACAAGGCCATATCCGGCAAAGCTAAATGCAAATCACCTGGAGTGCCAATACTCGAATTGGATGATCTTGGTTTGGCCGACAGATTCGTTCGCGGCCCCCCCCCGCGCGGAGGATCGAGTCGATGAGCATTGTGGTGTGGAAGGTTCTGCGGAGGCTGCCGAAACCGGCTCTGCTTGTGTTAACCCTGTTCTTGCTGGCCGCAATGGCCCGCTCGTAGGCTGCCCTCACCCATCAGCAACTGTTTTTAGCCGCTGACGCAAGTGTGGTTCGCACGCCTTAGTGGCTCAAAAACCCAGAATCCCTATCTTTGACGTGCGATTCCCCGAGAAGAACGACTGCATCTTTCTGGCTATGAAAGACGGCAGGGCCTACCCCCTGCCGTATTTAAGGATCAACTCCAGCCGTTACTTTGCCCGGTTTACAGCCTTTCTAAGTTCCGCTCCCGGGGTAAACTTGGCGACTCTTCGGGCGGCGATCTTGATGGTAGCGCCCGTCTGGGGATTGCGTCCATTGCGGGCTTTTCTTTGAGCGACCGAGAAGGTGCCAAAACCAATCAAGGCAACCCGGTCCCCTCTTTTCAAGGCACCGGTGATGCTTTGCACCGCGGTGTCGATTGCGTTAGCGGCCTGCGCTTTACTGATGCCGCTCCCGGCTGCGATACGATCAACTAGATCGGCTTTGTTCATCGTTTCTCCTGGTAGGTCTCTTTGTCCTCAACAGCGCGGCGGGGAACAATCCCCTACTTAGAGACCCGGCGGCCTTATTTAGCGCCGGATAAAGGCGAAAGTCAACTGTGGAAATCCACGCCCAGTGGCGAGTTTGGGTCATCGAACGGGGCAAAAGCCCACGGGTCGCGGGGAAATCCAGTGCGAGCAGAACCAGAAAATGGGCGGGGGACAACCTACACTACCGAGTCAGCGGCGAAGCGTGCCAACCGGCGTGACCGATTATCGGCCATGGGCTGATGGCGGTGAAGGCTGGGGAGCATCGCATTCACGCACGGCCCTGGCCACCTGGATCGGCGCTCGAGCGAAAACCAAAGCCGCCCTCCCTCGTTTGTCACGAGATTGGGCGGCCTGGTACGCGCACAAAAGCGGGTGGAACGCTCAGTCCCCCGAGGGCAGGAGCATTTCGTCCGCTCCTGGCTCGAGGGGGGGAATGAGCGCTGCTGAGCATTCGCTCGGGACCGGCGCGCAGGTGGCATCCCGGCGCGAGTGGCTGCTGGCCATGAACTGGTTGGCGGATTCGGCCTGACGCTGCGCTGGCGGCTCACTGAACTGTTCGGCTTCGGTCGAACCGCCAAGGGCGGTGACGGAAGAGGTGCCGCCGGCGATAACCTGGGTGATGGCGTCGAAATAGCCCGTGCCGACGAAGCGCTGATGCTTCACCGCTTCGTACCCGGACTCGGCTTCCGCGCGGAATTCTTTCTCCTGCAGACGCGAATAGGCGGTCATGCCCATCAGCTTGTAATCTCGCGCCAGCTCGAACATGGTCAGGTTCAAGGCATGGAATCCGGCCAGGGTAATGAATTGGAACTTGTAGCCCATGGCTGCCAGCTCGGTCTGGAATTTGGCAATGCTCGCGTTATCCAGCTTGCTCTTCCAGTTGAACGAGGGAGAGCAGTTGTAGGCCAGCATCTTGCCGGGGAATTTAGCGTGCACACCCTCGGCGAACTCGCGCGCTTCCTCGAGATCCGGTTTCGAAGTCTCGCACCACAGAAGGTCGGCGTAGGGCGCATACGCGATCGCCCGGGCAATCGCCGCACGAATTCCACCTCGAGTCCGGAAGAAGCCTTCGATGGTGCGTTCTCCGGTCAGGAACTCGTGATCGCGCCGGTCCACGTCGCTGGTGACGAGCTGAGCGCTATCGGCGTCGGTGCGCGCCATAATCAGCGTGGGCACTCCCATCACATCGGCCGCAAGGCGTGCGGCAATCAGTTTTTGGATCGCCTCCACGGTTGGGACCAACACCTTGCCTCCGAGGTGCCCGCATTTCTTGGCCGAGGAAAGCTGATCTTCGAAGTGGACGCAGGCGGCGCCGGCTTCGATCATGGCCTTCATCAGTTCAAAGGCGTTCAGATTGCCACCGAAACCAGCTTCGGCATCGGCCACGAGCGGAGCAAACCAATAGGTGCCATGCTGCGCTTCGGCGTGGTGGATCTGGTCGGCGCGCAGCAGAGCCTGGTTCAGGCGACGGCACAGATTGGGCACGCTGTCGGCAGGATATAAGCTCTGGTCCGGGTACATCTGAGCGGCATCATTGGCATCGGCCGCGGCCTGCCAACCACTCACATAAATGGCTTTGAGTCCGGCTTTCACCTGCTGCACGGCCTGGTTTCCCGTCATTGCCCCCAGGGCGGCAATATAGGACTCCTGCTGCAACAAACTCCATAACCTCTCGGCGCCCAGTCGTGCCAGGGTATGTTCGACCGCAATCGAGCCCCGCAGCCGCTCGACTTCCTGGGCGGAATACGCTCGGGCAATTCCCCGCCAACGCGGGTTCGTCTCCCAGTCCTTGGCCATGGCTAGCGATGTACCTTCAATCTTCATAAGCTTGCGTCCTCACCCTTCGTCCGACCTCGTCCCCGGCGCGCTTCCCCTTGCAAAAGAGGCGGCTGCAAGCAGGTTGTCTTGTCTTGCAGCTTGGCCTACAGGGGGTTGGGCCACCGACTGTCCCGGGCGGCGAGACGTCCTACATCAGAGGCCGATTGTGGGCGATTCGGCCCCTCCAGTCAAACGGAACCTTTCTATCGTTCTGATAAATATCTGTTATCAGGGCATCGATCTATGATAAGAATATCTTGCACGGGGGCTGGCGGTTCGGGGTGACGATGGAGATCGACCAGGTGGAGACGTTTTTGGCGGTGGCGACCTTTGGCGGTTTTCACCGCGCCGCCGAGGCTTTGCGCATTAGCCAGCCGGCGGTGAGCGCAAGAATCCGCTCCTTGGAAGAGTCCCTGGGGGTCAAGCTCTTCGCCCGCTCCCGCGGCGGACTGGTGGTCTCCGAAGCCGGCCGGACGTTCAAACCTCACGCCGAACAACTGCTGCGCACCGCTGCCCTGGCCCGCCAGGCAGTCCATCAAAGTCAACCCGCGAGTGGAATGCCCCTGCAGATTGCGGCCGCGCTCTCCATCTCCGTCTATTTTCTGCCGGATGTGATCAAGCGATTTCAGCAAGCGCATCCCAACGTCATCGTCAGCATTCGTCCGGGGCACTCGAAGGAGGTGCTGAACATGGTGTTGGCGGAGGAAGCCGAGATCGGCCTGGCTCGTTCCCTGCAGCATCCCGAGGTGGAGACCATCAGCCTGCGGGAGGACCCGCTTCTGCTGGTGGCGCATGCTCGGCGCGGGCCCGCGCAGGCCCGCCGCGCCCATCTCGAGAAAGTGGCCAGCTGGCCGCTCATCTTCTACGAGCGCGGCTCGAGCGATTGGACTCTCACCCATAGCCTGTTCCGCCGCGCCGGGCTGGTGCCGAACGTCGCTCTCGAGGTGGACTCGATTGAAACCGCCAAGCGAATGGTGGAGCGCGGACTGGGGTTGTCGTTTCTCCCCCAAATGGCGGTAGGGCAAGAGCTCCGCGCGCAAAAACTGATGGCCATCAAAGTTGTGGACGCCGAGCGCTTAGAACGCAGCCTCGATGTCATTCATCCGCGGCGCCGCCCGCTCCGCCCCGAGGCTCGCGTGTTCCTGCAAACCGTGCGCGAAGCCGCCATGCATGATCCTCGATCTTCCCAGCCGCGACGGAATCTTGGCAGAAATTCCACCTAGGCAGTTTTGGGGCCGAGGCAACTTCCTGATTTTCCTCTAGGCTCCACAACCCAAATCACATCTCCACAAAATCTACACAGCGTAAATAAATTTTCCGCTTGCACGCTCGCTCTCCCTAAGCGCATTCTCCTTGCGACTACCTCCAACAACTCATGGTTTCAGGAAACGCACGCTCGCGGCGGAAGCAACGGTTGGAGTGGTTTCCGTTTTATGTGCACGGCTTTACTGGCGACATGCGCTATCGGGCGCTGACCGATTACCAACAAGCTTGGTACCTCAATTTGTTGTTTTCCGCATGGATCTCCGAGCGACCGGGATACTTGTTAGACGACGGGCAACTGTGGCGCCTCGCGAATGCGCGCACTCGGCAGTTCTTTGAAAAAGAATCGGAACCGGTGATGCGCTTGTTCGAGCGTGAGGGCTCGGCGGTTGACGGTGGCGTCTGGATTTATCATCGCTCGCTGTTTGAGATTTACGAGGAACAAGTGCTCAAATTCCACAGGAAGAAACGGAAATCCACCCGATCCACAGAGGAGGAGACGACCTCTTATCTGGATTTTGAAGGTACACTAAGTAAGAAAGAAAATGGACGACAAGAGTGTTCGCGCCATCCAGACTCTGGTCTCACGCAGTGGGGAAGGTGCTGGGCCTGCTATGCCGAGAAGCACGCCGGCCAAACCGCGTAAGGATTCCCCCGCTTGTCCGGTTTGCGGCGGCACGGGGTGGAAGAATGTTCGCTCCGGCCAGCAACGGCGGGTTACCCGCTGTGATTGCGCGCTCCAAATTCAGGAGCAGCATCTGAGGAACGCCTCGGGAATCCCGGCGCGCTACCTAGAATGCGAGTTTCAAAACTACGCCGCGGATTTTAACCCCGGACTGGCTGCGGCCAAGATTACTCTGGAAAAGTGGGCCGAACAGTATCCCCTGGACGCGAGCGGCCTGCTGCTGGTGGGACCGAGCGGCGTGGGCAAAACCCATTTGTCGGTGGCGGCGATGAAACGTTTGATTCAGAAGGGCATTGCCTGCTTATTTTGCGACTACCGCGAGCTGCTGAAGCGGATTCAGAATTCCTATAACCCCTCCGTCCAAGCCACCGAGCTCGAAGTCCTCAAGCCGATTTTCGAAACCGAGGTGGTGCTTCTTGATGACTTGGGCGCGGTGAAGCCTTCCGAATGGGTCTGGGACACGGTAAGCCTGATCTTAAACAGCCGCTATAACGAGAAGCGCACTACCTTGATTACCAGCAACTACCTGGATGGCCCGAGCGCAGCGGCGGATGGCGTCGAGGGTGCGCGGCGCGCGGCGCGGGAGGAGACCCTGGGCGACCGTATTGGCGAGCGGATGCGCTCGCGCCTGTTTGAAATGTGCCGCCTGGTGCAGCTGAATGGAAGAGATTACCGGCAACGGTTTCGAACTGCCGTGGCCCGATGATTAGAACTTGACTTCAATGGTCATTTCCGTCTCTTGGCTGGCGGTAGCGTACTTCCAGTTCTTCACCGCTTTTAACGCCGATTCTGCCAGCAGCGGATGACCGCCGACATACTCCAGCCGGCGCACGGTGCCCTCGGGCGTAATCCAGATCCGTAGTTTCACGGTTCCATGGAGACCCATCTTCTTGGCGACGTCGGGGTATTCCGGATCCTCGCTGTGCACGATCGCACGCGGATGGTCCGCAGCATATACGCAGCCGCTCAACAGAAGGATCCAAAAGACGATGTGCCGGATTTTGCTCAATCTTTTGTCCTAGAAGATCAGCCGTAGTGCAAGCTGGACCAGTCTGGGGTCTCGTTCCCCGCTCACCGTGCCGAAGGAAGCGCCATCGGAAATATTTCCATCGGGGTTGAGGAATTGAGTCCGATTAAACACATTGAAGAATTCCGTGCGAAACTCCAAAGTCTTGCCTTCGGCCACGCGCATGTCCTTGTGCAGCGCAAGGTCGACTTCGCCGATACCCGGGCCGCAACATACGTCGCGCGGCGCGCTGCCAATCACCCCCAACGGGCCATTGGCAAAGGACGCGGGATTAAAGTAGTACCCTCCGGTTTTTTGCGGAGAGAGCCGTTGAAAGGGGGCAATCTGGTTAGGCTCGCCGGGGTCCTCGAAGTCGAAACTGCCCATGAGTTCCAAGTCGCCCGAAGAGGTAATGCGGATGGGAAAGCCCGATTGCAAGGTCCAGATGCCGGCGAGCGCCCATCCATTGACCAGGTAGCGAGTCCAGTTTGAATCCTGGAAACTGGGGATCCTCCAGAATTCGCTCAGCACAAACCTCTGCGCCGCATGGAACAGGGACAAGGACCGTTCTTTCTCCGGGTCGAGGGGGTCAATCGAGTTTTCGAAGCTCGAAGCGTTGTCGATCGACTTGCTCCAGGTATAGGAGGCCAACAGTTCCAATCCGTGCGAGAAGCGCCGGTTCAGTTCCGCTTGGAACGAGTTGTAAACCGAGTTGGCAATCGGTGCCATGGCAAACAAACTGGTGAACACCGGTACGCCGTCGGGCGGACATCCAACCCCGGTGGTTGGCTGGCAAAAGGGGGAAGAATACTTGCGCAGTCCGACGAGCGTAATGGGGTTCGGGTTGGGCCCGGTGACGGTTGGCACCGAACCGTAGGGCAGGTGCAGCGTAACTCCAGCAGGAATGGCCCCGGCCGGAATGTAGTATGCGTCATCTTCCCCGCCTGGACCGCAGGGCTGCCCGGGGATCTTGAGCAGGTCCAGGCAGGTCTGGGCGGTGCCATAGTTCTGGTCGATGCTCGCGATCAGGCGATGACCCTCACTGCCCACGTAGCCGAACTGCAGCATCGTGTCTTTCGAGAGTTCACGCTGAATGGTCAGGTGATACTGCTCCGCGTACTGGGGTCGGAGGGTAGAGGGGAAGTTGCCAAACAGCTCGATCGGTCGGAAGCGGGCGAAATCAATCGGCGTTCCCCGGGTGGGAGTCTCAATTCCATTGAACGGATTCGGGCTGACGACTCCGCCTTGGGTTAGGAAGGGGGTGTTGAAGAGGGGTTCGGTGATTTCCGTGCTCCCGCCATAGGGCGGCTGGGCGGCAAAGGAGGCAAACATCAGCTCCTCGTCGGTGTCGTAGAAAATCCCCCATCCCATGCGGACGCTCGATTTACCGGGGCCGCCAAACAGTTTCGACCCTAACCCTGTGGTCATATTGGGCGACCAGGCAAAACCCAGCCTGGGAGCAAACGCATGCAGATAGTTGTAGGTCAGGCCGTTGGGAACGCCGGGGTCGCCAGGGAAAACTAATCCCAGGGGGAACACCGCCCGCGCCGCACCGGTTGGCGAACAGTTGTTCGAACCAAACGATTGCACCAGGGGATCGGAAGCGCTCAGCTGGCACGGGAAGACGCTCGTTGCCTCTCCGGCGCGGAACTCCTGCACCCGCTGGCCGGCATCGGCTTGCGGAGTGTTCAACTCCCAGCGCAACCCGTAGTAGAACGTCACATTGCTCTTGAGCTTCCAGGCGTCCCCGCCAAATAAGCCAAGTTCAAAGGAGCGGACGTCCAAGCCATTCGCCGAACCCTGGGTGTAGGTGTCGGGAAGGCCCAGCAGGTAGTTGGGGATCAGATCCGAGTACTCCACATCATTGGGGCCCCCGCCGGTGTACTGGAAGTTGCCGTTAATGTTGTAGTAGTACGTCTGGTGGAAGCGCTGGTCGCGTGCGTCTACGCCAAATTTCACCGTGTGCTTGCCGTACGTCTTGGCCACACTCTCGAACCCCTGGTAAACATTGCCCGCCTGAGAAAAAAATCCGTTGGCGTTGTTCCCCAGACTGAATCCGCCGGCTAAGTCTACAAAGGGCACACCTTCAAATTCCCGCGAGTCTCCGGGCGTGATTCCCAAGCGCGGGTTGGAGGGATCGGAAAAACAGTCGGCGGGAGGAACCGTGCTGCAGGAATCCTGGACCAGGCCGGTGTTGATGGGAGCAAGGTATCTCCCCTCCCCTTCGCGGTAATAGACAAAGTGGGCTTCGTTGGTGGTTCTCGCGCTGATCATCCAGTTATGCGAGACATTCAGCTGCTGGAAGCGGGTTTGGGTTGTGCTGCCGAAATCCGGCAGGTTGGCGCCGACCGCCTGGAAGGCGGCGAACGGTTGGTCGTCGTAGCCGCCGTTAAAGTAGTAGTACAGACTGAGTTGCTGCTGGCTGGTCAGGTTGTGATCCAGGCGCGTCGTCATCTGGTCCTGGCGTTCCGCCTCATCGGGCACGGTGAGGAAGATGTTCGAACCGACATTGGGGAGCGGTACATAACTGTTCAGCAGATCGAGAGCGGTGGGATCAAAGCATGACTTGGGAATGATATTGCCGGGGAAGATGGCGGCGTAGCTTGCATTCGCCGCGATGGGGGCTCCGCCCCGCCCTGCCACCGCGGACGCGCATCCCGGGCGCTGGTTGAGCTCGCTCGCCACCGTCGCATTGGTCAGGGTGCCGGCGAAGATCGGCCCGGCGGAGAAATTTCCATTCCGCTCCGCCACGGTGGGCACCACGACCGGACCGGAATTGATGCCGTCCCGCAGCCGTTGTCCTTCGTAGGAGGTAAAGAAGAACGTCTTATTGCTGCGAATCGGCCCCCCGAAGGTTCCCCCAAATTGATTCTGCTTGAAGTCGGGCTTTTCGGGATTCAGGTAACCCTGGGCGTTCAGCACATTGTTACGAAGAAACTCATACACCGACCCGTGAAAGACGTCGCTGCCGGATTTGGTCACTACGTTGACCACCGAACCGTCGTTGCGTCCGAGGTCGGCATCGTAGTCATGCGAAATGACGCGAAACTCATTGATCGAATCCGGCGAGGGCGTCAGCGAAGGCGCATTCACGAATAGGTCGTCGGCCGGACCACCGTTCACGTTGTAATTGTTGGAACGGGCGCGGGCGCCGTTGACCGAGACCACGCCGGGTTGATCGCTGCCAAAGAAAAGGTTGGTTCCAAGCGTATCCTCGACTCCCGGCTGCAGCTGCAGCAGTTCGTAGGTATCGCGGGACTTCAGCGGCAGCTCCGTCACCGCCAGGGTATCCATCACGACGCCGAGCTGCGTGTTCGAGGTCTCAATCATCGAGGGGGTAACATGAAATTCCGAGTGTGCCCCCATGGCACTCAGTTTGATGTCGAGGGTGACCACCTGCCCGATGTTGGCTCTGAGCTCCTCGAGCTGCCAGGTTCCGAAACCGTCGGCCTTCACCTCGACCTTGTAGCGCCCCACGGGCAGAGCACTGATCTTGAACACCCCCTCGTCATTGGTGGTAGCGGCGCGCATCAAAGCGGTGTTCTGGCTGGTAATGATGACGAAAGCGCTGACCACCGGATGCCCATTGGGTTCTACGATCGTGCCCTGAATCTCAGCCGTGTTCTGTGCGAAAGCGACCAGAGAGGTACCAAGGAAGAGGGCGCCCAGTCTCAGCACGGCACTAGGGTGCAGTTTCATCCCAATGACTCCTGTGCGATTACCTACGTTGGCTCGAGGTAACAGTAGGCCCCCCGACAGTGCGCTCGCAAGGTAACGAGAGTAATGCGGTAATCCGAGGATGCTTCCGTTATGCTGCTATTCGTCCGCGACGCGATGGTGGTCAAGGTGGGAACACATACAGCAGTTGTGGCCAAACGAATCACCGCAGGGAACGGGAGCGCATCCGGTCACCGCGTCACGCTGGCCGGGCTCGAGGTCAATTCCAAGCTGCTCCTCAAATTTGCCGAGTCCTTCAAGGCATTCAATTTTGACTGTCGGCCGGTGGCGATGAAATCCGCCAACACGCGTCATGCGGGAGCCATCACCGCCTGCGTGCTGCCCTTGAACCAAACCGCGGTAACCTCGCTGCGGAAGGCGGGGTGGTTCTTGCCCCGTCGCACCTTGCTTTACGGGATTGGGGATTGGAGCGCCGCCGCTCGATTCTGTGATCTTGGAATCAATGCTTTACTTGAAAGGACGACCGACCTTTGCTTTCGCAGCGCCGTGTCCACCACCCGGTCGGTGATCTCCCATGGCATCGGCGAGTATGCCCGCGTGCCCATCGTTACCACGGTCATCATCCAGGCCGAGGGCCTGGCCACCAAAGGGATTACTCGAAACGTTGGCCCGGGCGGCATGGCGGTGACCCTCTCGCGCAATGCCAGTCTGCCCGCCGACGTCCACCTCGAGTTCTCCTTGCCGGGTGTCCGGCCATTTTCGCTGCGTGCCTCTCCGCGCTGGTACTCCGGGGTTCTGGTCGGACTGCGGTTCCAACCCTCGAAAAGCGAGAAGCTGCTCCGCAAGTGGATCAGCGAGTATTCGCGCCTAGGAAAGCAGGCGTAATCCGCCGCGGATTGCACTCCGCAGTAAGGGGTGGATGTGCCTTATTCCAAAGGCGTTCTCGCGACCGTGCCCGCTCCCTAGTGACCTAAGTGCGGCCAGAAGTTATCCCTAGCTCTATGACGAACGTGACTTTCTGTGCCCCCCCGGCTTCCCTAGAATGAGACTACAGCATGGGAACCGGTTCACTCACGTCGCAGGGCGTCTGGCGATCAGCCTCTTCGGAGGCGCCTCGATCCTCGGATGTTGCCCAAGTGGCTGTCCCGGAACCGTTCGCAGTTCCGCTGACGGATCTGGATATCGATGCGGATCTCGGCCTCGCGCCTCCGTCCTTGGACCTCCGACCAAGGGCCGTCTCCGAACCCTCCGCACTTCCGCTGCCCGGTTTGGACCGCCATGCGGATCTCGGCCTTCAGCCTCCATCCCCGGCCCAACGCCAAACCCCAACGCTGGCTGTGGCGGTGGGGCATACGCTAAGGACAAAATGGTTTTGGTATGCGATGGCTTCCTCACTGTGCTGGACGGGTTGGGCCTTCACCGCGAAGTTAGGTTCCAAGGAGATTCCCCCGGCGGCGATGGAATTCGTTTCCGCATTTGGATTCTTGCTCGTCAGCCTGGGTGTGGTGCGAGCGAAAACCCCTCAAGCGAGCGACAGCCGGAGGGGCCAAGGCTATGCCCTGGTCAGCGGCATCCTGCTCGCCCTCGGCGGAATCTGCTTGTATGGCGCCTATCGCACGGGCTACAACGCGTCGATGATCACAGCGGTCACCTCCCTCTACCCGATGGTCACGGTTCTTTGTGCGGTCGGGTTCTTGCGGGAAAGGTTGAACAGGATGCAAGTTTTGGGACTCTTGTTCGCCATTGCCGCCATGTCCATACTTTCGCTCTGAGTCCTTTATGAACGCCTCTTTATGGCTGGTGCTGGCGATCCTCGGACTGTTTTCCTGGGGAGGGGTCGGAGTATTTCAAAAAATGTCCGTGGACCGGGTTGGGGTGCGAACCGCATTTGTCTGGGCATCCGCCGGTTTCATGCTGCTGCAAACCCTGGTCATACCCTCGGTCGCCACGCTGAACTATTCCCCGAAGAGCTTGTTCTGCGCCGCGCTGAACGGCGTTTGCAACGGGCTGGGAATCTTGCTGCTCCTGGCAGCCATGCGCCATGGGGGCAAAGCTTCCATCGTTGAGTCGCTGGCCGCACTCTACCCGGTGTTTGTCGTCATGCTGTCTCCAGCCCTTCTGCGCGAGCGGCTGAGCGGATTCCATCTGGTAGGAATCGGCTGTGCCGTCCTGGCCTGTATCTTGCTCTCCGCCGAGAGTCCCGCCTCGAGTTGAGGCTCGGCGCGCGGCCGTTCACAACCCCCGTGGCCTCGCTCCACCGGCTGGGCTTGCCCGTGTCCTCTGGCCTCGATTCCGCCTAGAATAGCCTTGGTGCTGAGTGAGCCGCTCGAGTTTCGCCCGGACCGCGACCGCGAGGTATTGGCGTCGGTTCCCAGTGCTGCGGCCGTGTTTGTTCTGCGCAGCCACGATCCCGCAGACGAGCCCTACGTGAGCAAGACGCGAAACCTGCGCCGACGGCTGGAGCGGCTTTTGGGCTCCCCCGGGGAGCACGCCCGGAGACTCAATCTACGGGACCGCGTCGCTCAGATCGAATATCGCTCGACCGCTTCGGAGTTCGAATCCGCCTTCTTTCTTTACAAGCTGCTCCGCTCTACCTTTCCCAAGACCTACGCTCGGCGTCTGCGCCTGCGCTTGCCTCCGCTCATCAAATTGCACTTCGACAACCAGTATCCGCGGGTCTCGGTGACCACGCGGCTGGGGCGGCGCCATGGGCGCACGGTTTATTATGGACCGTTCCCGTCTCGGGTTGCGGCCGAGCGATATGCGAATGACTCGCTCGATTTGTTCAAAATGCGTCGCTGCGTCGACGATCTTCGGCCGGATCCGAAATTTCCCGGCTGCGTCTATTCGGAGATGAAAATGTGTCTGGCGCCTTGCTTTCAAGGCTGCACCGACGCCGAGTACCAGGCGGAGGTGGCCCGGGTGGAAGCCTACCTGGAATCGGGGGGCGAATCGCTGCTGCGGGAAATTTCCTCCCGCCGCGATGCCGCCTCCGCCAGTCTCGAATTCGAACGCGCCGCCGGCTTGCATGCCCAGCTCGAAAAGATCACATCGCTGCGCGGTCAACGACCCGAGATCGTGCATCGCATTGATCAGATGAGGGGCGTGATCGTGCAAGCGAGCGCTTATCCCGAAGCGGTCAACCTCTTCCGGCTCGAGGCTGGAGTCGTTGCCGACCCGCTCAGCTTCCCGATTCGAGCCGAAGAGCATACGAAGTCCCAATCCATGGAGGCGCGTGTCAGCGCCGCTCTCGCCCGGATCCCGCCCGCCGGGGCGCGGACGGCGCTAGAAACCATGGAGCATCTGGCGCTCGTCGGACGCTGGTACTATCGCAGCCATCGCGCCGGACAGGTCCTGTTCGCGGATTCCCACGGGGTGTTGCCCTTGCGCCGCATCGTACGGGGGATCGCGGGCGTCTATCGAGGGGAACCGTCGGAGGCGGGCGGGGAGAAGAGCGGCGGGGTCTCTCCCCTGCCCGATCCGAGTTAGGAGGCACCGTGGATGGGGAAGCGAGTTTGCGCCGGCACTTGATCGATCTTCTCCGAGGCGGCCATGCGCACGTCAAATTCGAGGCTGTCATCGAAGACTTTCCCCAGGCAGGGCGCGGCCAGAAGGTGGCTAACCTGCCGCATTCCGCCTGGATGCTCGTCGAGCACATGCGCATCGCGCAGTGGGACATTCTGGAATTCAGTCGCACGCCCAAGCACCAATCGCCTCCCTGGCCCGAGGGATACTGGCCACCCACCGCCGATCCGCCGAGTCCGGCGCAGTGGAGTCGAGCCGTGCGGCAATTTCGCGCCGATCGCAAGGCCATGGAGGATCTGGTGAAGCATCCCAAGACCGATTTGTTCGCGAAAATCCCTTGGGGAGACGGTCAGACGATTCTGCGCGAGGCCTTGCTCGTGGCCGATCACAATGCCTATCATCTGGCGCAAATCGTGGATCTCGCCCGGCTGCTCGGCGCCTGGCCGGGGACCTAAGATGGGCTGAAGCCGCAGCTTTCGGCGACGTCGGTGGCGGTCGAAGGTTCGAAGCATGGTTTTTGTCGCTCGCTGGCAGGGTGGAGAGAACTGATCTCCCGAGTCTCAAGTGGGGGATGTGGGATAATAACCCTTCACCAGGAGTCGTTCCCAATCCGGAGAGCATCGAATCACGGTGAGCAAACAGCACTTTTTCTTTGAACGTTTCGGTTTGACCGAGGCCGATCTCGAACGCTATCTGGCCGCCGCCCTTTCGGCAAGCGGCGACTACGCCGACCTCTATTTCGAATACCTTTCCTCAACCTCCCTGTTGGTCGACGAGTCCATGGTGAAATCGGCCGCGCAGGGCATCTCCGCGGGATGCGGTGTGCGGGTGGTCAGCGGCGAACGGACGGGATATGCCTACACCGACGATCTTTCCTCGCAGCGTATTCTGCACGCCGCTCGCACCGCGGCCTTGATCGCGAGCGGTCCGGCCAAGACCCCGAGTGTGGGGTTCCGCGAGACGGCTGCGCGCAACCTCTACCCCATCGCTCTGCCTTCGGTCGATGCGGAGATTACCGCGAAAACCGAGCTCGTCCTGCGTGCCGACAAGGCGGCCCGCGCCTACGATTCGCGCATTCGCGAGGTCCGGGCCAGCTACGCCGACGAGCTGCGGCACATCCTGGTGGCGGGATCGGACGGAACCTTTGCCCAAGACTCCCAGCCGCTTGCCCGTTTGAATGTTTCCTGCATCGCAAAGACGGAGGGGAATTCGGCTCGGGGCAGCGCCGGCGGGGGCGGGCGCGTGGCCCTGGATTTCTTCTTGACGGAGAGAAACCCGGAACATTTTGCCGCCGAAGCCGCGCGGCAAGCCATCTTGCAGCTGGGGGCGCGGGAGGCACCGGCCGGGGAGATGGAAGTCGTGCTCGGTCCGGGCTGGCCCGGCGTGCTTTTGCACGAGGCGGTGGGCCATGGCCTCGAGGCCGATTTTAATCGTAAGCAAACCTCCGCCTTTGCCGGCTTGATCGGCAAGCGCGTGGCGAGTGAGAAATGCACCGTGGTGGATAACGGAACCATGCCCTGGCGCCGGGGTTCGGTGAATGTCGATGACGAGGGTCAGCCGACGCAGAACACCGTGCTCATCGAGAAGGGAATCTTGAAGGGCTATTTGAGCGACAAGCTCTCGGCCCGGCTCATGGGAATCGCCGACACCGGCAATGGGCGGCGGGAGAGCTATGAGCATATTCCGATGCCGCGCATGACCAACACCTATCTGCTGGCGGGCGAAGAGGATCCGCAGGATATTCTGCGCTCGGTCCGGCGCGGAGTTTATGCCGTGAACTTCGGCGGCGGCCAGGTGGATATCACCAATGGCAAATTCGTCTTCTCGGCGTCGGAAGCCTATCTGATCGAAGATGGGCAGGTGACCGTTCCGATCAAAGGCGCGACTTTGATCGGCAATGGTCCCGACGTGCTCACGCGCGTGTCGATGGTGGGATCGGATCTGAAGCTCGATGAAGGCGTCGGCACCTGCGGCAAGGACGGGCAAGCCGTGCCGGTCGGGGTTGGTATTCCCACCATCAAAGTGGATCGGCTCACCGTTGGGGGAACGGGGAAGCGGGATAGCGGCAACTTCATGCAGTAAGAAAGGCCCCGCATGGGTTCGCATCTCCCCCGGCCCGAGATGCGAAGGGTGCGAGGACGCCCACGGTTTTTTAAGCATGCCTTCTCCACAACTCGAAACTCGCAGTCAGAACCTCGAAACCGACCTGAAAGAACTGGCCCGGGACATCGTCGAGCGGGCCATGCGCGGCGGGGCGAGCGCCGCCGAATGTGTGATTCGCGAAGGCGACGAGTTCTCCACCCTCGTCCGTTTGGGGCAGGTCGAAACTTTGAAGGAATCCGGGTCCAAAGCCATTGGCGTGCGCGTGTTTCAGGGCAAGCGGGCGGCGAACACCTATTCCAGCGATTTTTCCCGCGAAGGTCTGGAGCGCATGCTGCACGCCGCCCTCGACCTCGCCAAGATCACTTCGGAAGATCCCTTTGGGGGGATTCCTGAGCCTTCCCAGCTGGGTTCTTTGTCCGGCAATCTGGACTTATATTCCTCCGATGTCTACTCCCTGCCCGGGGAAGAGCGCATCAGCTACGCTCGTCGGACGGAGAAAGCGGCGCTCGATTTTGATCCCCGCATTAAGAACTCCGACGGGGGCAGCTTCGATGCGGCGACGGGTCATAAGATTCTCGCCAACTCGCACGGCTTTGTGGGCGAATATCAGCGCTCGTATTGTTCGATTGCCGCCGTTCCCATTGCCCAGGGCGAGAACGGAACCATGCAGCGCGATTACTGGTTCTCGGTGGCGCGCAGTCTGAGCCGCTTGGAGTCTCCCGAGCGCGTCGGCAAAGTGGCCGCCGAGCGCACGCTGCGCCGGCTCGGCGCCCGCAAAGTGAAGACCGCGCAAGTGCCGGTGGTTTTCGATCCTCTGGTCGCGACCTCGATTCTCGATCACATTTTTGAGGGGGTGAACGGAGACTCGGTCTATCGGGGAGCTTCGTTTCTCGCGGGCAAGCTGGGACAGAAGATTGCGAGCGAGCTGGTCACGGTGATGGACGATGGAACCCTGCCGGGCGGCTTTGGCACCAGCCCGTTTGACGGGGAAGGGATTCCCACCCGGCGCACCGTGGTCATCGAGAACGGCGTACTGAAATCATATCTGCTCAACACCTACACCGCCAAGAAGCTTGGTTTGGCAACCACCGGAAACGCATCCCGGGGCTTGGCGGGAACGCCTGGAATTGGCGTGGGCAATTATTTTTTGCAGCCCGGAACCAAGACTCCGCAGCAGATCCTCGCCGCGATCCAAGAAGGCCTGTACGTGACCGAGTTTCTCGGGCAGGGAGTGAACCTGGTGACCGGCGACTATTCGCGCGGTGCCTCGGGACTTTGGATCCGTGGCGGGGAACTCGCCTACCCTGTCGAAGAGATTACCGTGGCGGGAAACCTGAAAGAGATCTTCTTGAACATTTCCGAAATTGGCAGCGACCTCGAATTTCGCGGCCCCATGGCTTGTCCCACCATTCGGGTCGAGGGCCTCACGGTGGGTGGCGAGTAGCGGGATTCGCGCCCGCCCCTGCGGATAAGTCGGGCCCAGACCTACAGGCTGCCCGGTAAGAGCCGACGCGGGCCTCGGCCGATCAAATCCGCGGGCTCGTTCGCCTCCGAGGCGGCGCCCTCCGGGCTGCTCAAGACGGCGTCGATGAAGGTCACCTTCGGTACCTTCGGGAGCGGGCTCTGGTAGCACCGCTCGAGGCGGAGAATGTGCGCCAGCGCGCGGTCCAGGACGCGAACCAGGGGCGCGCTTTGCTCGGGTTTGCGTCTCTCCCGCAAGCGCTGTTTGGCGTTCTCGGGCGGAAACCAGGTGCGGTTGCGGCCCGCCTCCGGCGGCGCTTCCAGCCGTGAAACCTGGCATAGGTGGACGCTGACCCGGATGGGGGCGGAGCGAGAGTTGCGATTTTTGCGGAGCACGTAGTGGGTAAACGACGCTTCCTGCATCCGGCCGTGCACTCCGGCTTCTTCGAAGGCTTCGAGGGCGGCCGCCTGGGCGTGGGTCAGGCCGGGCTCGACGTGACCCTTGGGAAAGGTCCAGCGCCCTCGCCGAGTCTGCACCAGAAGGAATTGAATGCCGCTTGAGCGCAGGCGATAACACACCGCCGCGACTTTCTCCCATTCCTTCAGGCGGCGAAGAGCGGAGATGCGAACCGGTTTGGTTCGCCGCTCGGTGGCCAGAGATCGGACGTTAAAAACCTCAACCCCGGCGCTATTTTTCGCTGCCCCACGCACGGCCCCAGAGTGCACGATGGCTCGGTGTCTGGCTAGCACCCAGTATGGTTCGGCGGGCTCGCGGGAATCTTCCTGCGCACTTGTTCGTCACAGGGGCCAGGCAGTATTCGTGACAGGAGCACCGAGAGAAGGAGTCCCGTGGAACACTTTGGTTGTCTTCGTTGCGGCCGGGAGATTGAACCAGGAAACAAATCCGTGGCCGTCTACATGTTTGCTCAGACCGTGGGCATCCGCCCGCGGCAGAAGTCGGCGGCGCAGCGAATCTGCTTCTGTCCGCAATGCTCGGTGTCGCTGGCCATGGGTCCCGCACCCGAAGGCGCGCTCAACGTGGCGGCTTGGGAAATGCTCCGCGACCTAGTCGGTTCCGATCCGGCCTTGAATGAAGCCGCCTGGGAGAATCTACGCGGCATTATCGGACTGCTGCCGGCCACGGGAACCGACGGCCGATCTCGGCGTGCGCCGACGCACGGCTATTTCGAGTTCTGAGTCGCCTCGCACGCGAAAATCGACAATCAAAAATCAACCATCTACAATCGCTCCGTGGGTGGGCTGATCGAACCATCTCAGCTCGGTGAACCGCCGCGCGACACCAACTTGCGCCCCGTCTTCCTCGGCGTGGCCATTGTCATCGTCGTGGTGGGTCTTATCGTTTTGTTCTCGCGCGGAAAACCGACCACTCCGACTGTCCCGCATCCCTACGCCGCCTCGGTGAAGCTTTCCGATCTGAAAATGAGCCAGGCGGAGAACTTTGTCGGCGCCAGCGTTACCTACATTGATGGGACGGTCACGAACACGGGCGACAAGACTGTCACTCACGCCACCGTGCATGTCGAGTTCAAAAACTCCCTCGATCAAATCGTCCAGGTCGAAGACCTTCCACTCCAGGTGCTCCGGACCGGCGGCCCCTATTCGGATGCCGTCGATCTGAGCACCTCCCCCCTCGCTGCCGGACAGAGCACGTCGTTCCGGCTTACCTTTGAGCACATCAGCGCGGATTGGAATCAAGCCTATCCTCGACTGCGCGTCAGCGACGTGACCGTGAAGGCGGAAGGCCACGCGCCAGCTACTCGTATCGCAGGGCCACCATCGGATCCACTTGGGTGGCGCGGCGCGCCGGCAGGTAGCTTGCGGCCACCCCTACCCCCGCCAGCAGCGTAGCCCCGAGCGCCAGCGTCAGCGGGTCATACGCTTTGAGGCCGAAGAGCCTGGAGCTCGCTGCCCGGCTGCCCGCGATCGCAAGCGGGATACCGATGCCGACGCCGACGGCGAGCAGCCTTCCCGATTCGCGGAGGATCATGGCGCTGATTTCGCGCCGTCCGGCCCCCAGGGTCATACGGATGCCAATCTCGCTGGTTCGCCGCACCACGGCGTAGGACATCACACCGTAAAGGCCAAGCGTGGCCAGCAAGCCGGCCAGCAGGCCGAAACAACCTGAGAGTGTGGCCATCAGGCGCTCGGCTTGCAACTCGTCATGAAGCATGGTCTCGAGGCTGCTGAACTCGAGAGAAATCTCCGGGCTCGTCTCGAGGATGGTTTGCTTCACCCGCGCAGTCAGACTGGCCAAAGGAATGGTTGATCGAATCAGGATGGGTTGGATAGGGTCGGGGCCTGGCGCGATCGGAAGATAAACCAGGGGCGGAAAGGGTTCGCGAATGTCTTCATACTTTGTGTTCCTGACCAGCCCGACAATCTCATAGCTCATCTGCTGCTTCCCCAGCTCGGCCTTTTGCCAGATTCTCCGGCCGATGGGGTTGTCCCCATTCGCGAACTGGCGGGCAAAGGCCTCATTCACGATGGCCACCAAGGGCGAAGCGGCTGTGTCCCGGTCGTTGAAGTCGCGCCCGGCGAGGAACCCCGTTCCCATGGTTTGAAAGAATCCGCTGCTCACATAGTTGAACCAAGGGCTTTGGGCCTGGGACGGATCCGAGCCCTCCATCCACACGGTGCGGTTCATCGAGCTGCCGCCGGTTGGCACAATGGCAGCTTCTGCCGCGGATGCTACGCCAGGGGTGGCACGAATCCGCGCCAGCAGCTCGCGCTCAAAAGGGAATTGACGCTCCGCCGGCAGATGGAGCTGGGTCAAATCGAGATTGGTGATGAGGATGCCGGTGCGCTGAAACCCCAAGTTCAGGCTGAGCAGGTTGCGCAGGCTGCGCGTGAACAGCAGCGCGCCCACCACGAGCACCAGGGAAAACGCGACCTGCGCGACCACCAGCAGGCGACGCAATCCGAACCGCCGGCGGTCCGGGCCGAGGGCGCGGCCCCCGGCCTTCATGGCTTCGCCAGGAGCCGTCTGGGTGGCGCGCAGAGCCGGTATCAGGCCGAACAAGACCGTAACCAGCGCCGCGATGCCCGCGGCAAAAGCAAAGACGCGCCAGTCCGGATCCAGATTCAAGAAAACCTGATTCCCCCCGGGACCGAGGAAGGCAAGGAGGGAGCGCGCCAGCGTGCCGGCCAAGAGCAAGCCCGCCCCGCCGCCGGCCACAACCAGCACCAGGCTTTCTGCCAGCAAGTGGCGGATGAGCCCGCTCCGGGACGCACCCAGGGCTAGGCGCACCGCCATCTCCCGCTCCCTGGCGGTGGACCGGGCGAGCATCAGATTGGCCAGATTGGCGCAGGCAATCAGAAGCACCAGCCCGGTGATCGCCAGCAGCAGCCCGAGCAGGTCGGAGGCGCGCTCGCGCAAGGAGGAAATGCCGTTGCCCGCCGGATACGCCGCCAGCTGGAAGGCGAGGTATTTCTTCGCGTGCTCGGCGTCGTATTCGGGCGGGAGCGTGGCCTCAAAGATCCCAGGAGACATCGCAGCCAGCTGCGCCGTTGCTCTTGCCATCGACCAACCTGGCTTCAGCCGGCCGACCACCGTCAGCCACCAGTCATAGCGCGTATCCAAGTAATTGTCCTCGCCGCCGAGAATCGGCTGCGAGCAAAGGGGCAGGGCAACGTCAAAGGAATGGCCCACGTCGAGCCCGTAGAACTTCGCGGGCGTCACCCCCACGACTTCGACAGGATGATAGTCAATGGTCAGCTTTCTGCCGATGACCGACGCTTCACCGCCCAGCTCGCGTTGCCAAAACCCGTAACTGACCACCACCCCCGAAGCGGCACAGCCCCGCACGTCATCGGCGGCAGTGAAGACTCGGCCGATCAGCGGGCGAACGCCCAGCACCTTAAAGAAATCGCCGCTCACCCATAGTCCGGGCACCAGGTGGACTTCGCCGCGGGGAGCCAGATTGAAATCATCCGGGGCCAGAGCGATGACGCCAGAAAAGGCCTGTTGGTGATCCCGGATCTGCTCCCAGACCGCATGGGTAAGCTCGGAGTGCCAGTTGAAGAAACTTCCCATCCGGCCATGCCGATTCGTCAGACGCACTTCGGCGAGGGCCTGGGGATTCTCGACCGGAAGCATCTCGAGGCGGAGGGCGTCGAGCAGTTGGAAGATCGCCGTGTTGGCGCCAATCCCCAAGGCGAGCGACAAGAGCGCAACCAGGGCAAAGCCCGGGCTGCGGCGCAATTGGCGCAAGGCATAGCGAACGTCCCGCGAGAAATTCTCCAGCCAGCTGATGCGGCGCACGTCGCGACACTCCTCCTTAACCTGCTGGACGCCCCCAAAGAGGCGCAAGGCCGCATAACGGGCCTCCTCGGGCGACATCCCGCCCGCCAGGTTCTGTTCGATCTGCCGCTCCAGATGAAACTGAAGCTCTTCCTGGAGTTGCTGTTCTTCCTGACCTTGCCGGAAGAGGGAACGAAGGGAACGCAACCGCTCTTTAAACCACTCCATGACTATTCCCTCACGCCGTCTCCAGGACTTGGGCGACCGCCGCCGCCAACCTTTCCCAGCTGGCTCTCTCTTCCTCGAGCTGCTTGCGCCCGGTCGTCGTGAGGCTGTAGAACTTCGCCCGCCGGTTGTTCTCGGAGGGGCCCCACTCGGCCCTGATCAAACCTTTATGCTCGAGTCGATGCAACGCGGGATAGAGAGACCCCTGCTGGACTTGCAGTACGTCTTTCGAGATCTGCTGAATGCGCTGGGCGATCGCCCAGCCGTGGATGGGCTGAAGCGCAATCGTTCTCAGGATGAGAAGGTCGAGCGTGCCCTGCAGAAGGTCCGTCTTTTTGTCCACCCCGTCCTCCTAGACATTCGACAAGAGTCTACGGCTCTTTTGTAGAATGTCAAGGGGAATTCGCAATTCCATCAGGTTTGTATTTACCGTAGGCCCGCGGCTGTCGATCTAAGAAACATCTCCAGGGCGCAAATATTCGCTTTTTGTTTGCCTTCGAGCAGAAATCCTGCTACCTTCCTCTTTGCTGTCAGCTACTCGTTCAAAGCGAGCCCTGCTGGCCGTCGTCATAGATAGCGAATCGGGGCCGAAATCAGCGTCTGTGGGAAGTTAACCTGGCAAGCGCAGAAATCCCCTGCCCTGAGGCATGGGGAACGACACAATGAAACTATGGCTGAAACCAAGCCGTTCCGGCTGACGGAGTCCGTCAAAGCCGCGGGTTGAGCCTCCAAGCTGAGTCCGGCGGTGCTGGACGCGGTGCTTGGGAAATTAGCCCGGCAACAGGATGCGAACGTTCTGGTCGGCTTCGATCACGCCGACGACGCCGGCGTGTACCGACTCAGTCCCGAAACGGCCCTGGTACAGACGGTGGATTTTTTCACCCCGATTGTGGATGACCCTTACACCTTCGGCCAGATCGCCGCCACCAACGCGCTCAGCGACGTCTATGCCATGGGGGGCTGGCCGCTCACGTCGCTGGCCATGGTTTGCTTTCCCGAGAAGGGCGATCTCGAAGTCCTGCGCAGCATCCTCGCCGGCGGTCTTTCAAAGATGATCGAAGCCGGATGCACGGTGATCGGGGGTCACAGCATTCGCGACGAGGAGACGAAATTTGGTTACGCGGTGACCGGACTGATCGATCCGGGGAGAGTGCTGACCAACTCCGGCGCCCAGCCGGGCGATCGCCTGCTGCTCACCAAAGCCCTGGGGACGGGGGTGATTTCGACGGCAATCAAGAAAGGAGTGGCCCAGCCATCCTGGATTGAGCGAGCGGTGGCGTCGATGACCAGCTTGAGCAACCGAGCGGTCGAAGTCATAACCGGTGAGCCCGGTCGTCGTTCGCCTGGACTCCCACCCGGCGAAAACCGCCCCGGGTCGGGCCAGCCGGCGGTGAAACCCGCCGCGAGCAGGGTTTTTTCTGTCCACTCCATGACCGATATTACCGGGTTCGGGTTGATCGGGCATGCGCGCGAACTGGCCTTGGGATCGAAGGTTTCTCTTCGCATGGATGCCCATACGATCCCGTTGCTCGAAGGCGCGCTCGATTGCGTTCGCGCCGGGCACATCCCCGGGGGACTCAAGGCCAATCGTGATTTCGCCGAGTGTGTCGTCCGTTATGAAGGCGCAGTCAGGGAGGAGATGAAGACGATTCTCTTTGACCCGCAAACCGCGGGAGGGCTGCTGATTTCCGCCGCGGCCGAGGACGCGCCAGAGCTCTTGCGGGCCCTCAACGCCGCCCAGGTTCCTGCCGTTGAAATTGGTGAAGTCACGCCCCAGAATCCGTTCCTGATCACGGTCGCAGCCTGAGGCTCGCGCCGGCGCATCTAGGAAGGGGGGAAATCGGGCCGAACTGGGTCGCAGAGTTCGAACTCTTCTGGCAAGGAGCCATCATGAAAACCCGCAAACTGGGACGCTCCGGTGTGTGTGTGTCGGCCATCGGACTCGGCTGCATGGGCATGTCAGAGTTTTACGGTGGACGGGACGACGACGAGTCCATTCGCACCATCCATCGTGCCCTCGATCTGGGGATCAACTTTCTCGATACCGCCGACGTCTACGGCCCCTACAAGAACGAGGAACTGGTCGGACGCGCCCTCAAGGGCAGGCGCGAGCAGGTGGTACTGGCCACCAAGTGCGGCATCCTTCGCGACCCGGCGAATCCCAGCCGGCGTGGGGTGAGTGGCACGCCAGAGTATGTGCGGCGGTCGTGCGAAGGCAGCCTGCGCCGGCTCGGGGTCGACTACATTGATCTTTATTATCAGCATCGCGTCGACCCGAAGACTCCGATCGAGGAGACGGTCGGAGCCATGGCAGAGTTAGTGCAAGCAGGAAAGGTTCTCCACATCGGCCTCTCCGAAGCCAGTTCCGAGACCCTCCGGCGCGCCGCCAACGTTCATGCCATTGCTGCGTTAGAAACCGAGTACTCGCTGTGGACGCGCGACCCCGAAGCGGAAATTCTTCCTACCTGCCGCGAATTGGGAACTGGATTTGTCGCCTACAGCCCGCTCGGTCGAGGGTTCCTGACGGGGCAGTTCCAGCGATTCGAAGACCTGCCGGCGGAGGATTACCGCCGCAATTCGCCGCGGTTTCAGGGAGCGAACTTCCAGAAGAACCTCGATCTGGTACATGGGATAGAAGAGATCGCAAAAGAGAAGGGCGCGAAACCATCGCAACTGGCGCTGGCATGGGTGCTGGCGCGGGGGGAGGACATCGTGCCCATTCCCGGTACCAAACGCCGCCACTATCTGGAGGAGAACGTGGCCGCCCTCAATCTCACGCTCAGCGCGCAGGACTTGCGGCGCATGGAGGAGATCTTTCCCGTGGGTGCAGCTTGGGGGGAGCGTTATCCCGAGCCCATGATGGCGATTCTCGATCGGTAACCATTACCCCAGAGGATGAGTTCTCGAAAGGTCCTGGGCCCCATGGCCATGTCCGCCAGACATCTAGGCCGGGCGGAATGGCCATCATAGCCTTAGTCAATTCCATCCTTTCCCCGGTAACGCGGGCTCCCTCGCTTGGAATGCAGGAGGCTGTTCTGATGCCCACAGGCTTTGGCACTGCTGCGTTGCAGTCGAGCGAGCGCATCGCTCATGTCAACGAGCGCATTGCGGTTTCGAAAATGGTGGCAGCCACCCGTGCCCGTACCGGTGCCAAATGGTTCTACTGGATTGCTGTCCTGTCCATCATCAATTCTCTGATTGTTTTCTATGGCGAGAAATTCGACTTGGGCGCCTGGCTCGGGTTCACCTCCGCAGTCGACGCCTTGGTCAAACGGGCCGGAAGCGCGGGGAGCATTAGCGGCATCGCCATCAATGCCTTGGTTGCCGGAGTGTTCATTACCTTCGGATATTTTGCCACCAAAGCCAAGAGATGGGCATTCCTTGTAGGCATGGCGCTGTACCTGGTCGACGGGTTCCTGCTCATCGAAAGGCGGCACTTGTTGAGCGTTGGCTTCCACACCTACGCGCTGTATGCAATCTCGCGGGGACTCGCCGCCGCGAAACAGGTTCAGATTCAAATCTAGTTCCTCGATCTTCCCCGTCCGCCGGCGCGGTCCTATCTTGCTTCGACCGAAGCCGGTCGCGTTTCCTCCCGGTGGTTGAGCTCCGGGCAGTTCCTGGTGCACCCTGACGCCAGCTTGCCGGCTGAACCCGCTATAATTCTCCCGCCATGAACCGCGAAGAAAAGTTAGCGGAACTCAACCGGCGCGATCGGTTGGCCGAAGAAGGCGGCGGCCGGCAACGCCGCGAAGGGCAGCACAAACAAGGCAAGATGTCGGCCCGCGAGCGCATCGAATTTCTGCTCGACGAGGGCAGCTTCGAAGAAACCGACAAGCTGGTCACGCATCGCTGTACCGACTTCGGAATGGGGGAACAGAAGTATTACGGCGATGGCTTCATCACCGGATATGGCCGCATCGAAGGCCGCCTGGTGTTCGTTTTTGCCCAGGATTTCACCGTGTTTGGGGGCTCCTTATCGGAGGCCAACGCCGGGAAAATCGTAAAGATCATGGATCTTGCCGCCAAGATGGGGGCGCCGCTCCTCGGGTTGAACGATTCCGGCGGCGCCCGCATCCAGGAGGGGGTGTTGTCGCTCGCGGGTTACGCAGACATTTTCCTGCGCAATACGCTCTACAGCGGGGTTGTGCCCCAGGTCTCCGCCATCATGGGACCCTGCGCTGGGGGAGCGGTGTACTCCCCCGCCATCACCGACTTCATTTTGATGGTAGACAAGACTTCTTATATGTTCATTACTGGTCCGGAGGTGATCAAAACCGTTACCCACGAGGAAGTCACCAAGGATCAGTTAGGCGGTGCAACCACCCACAATGAAACCTCGGGAGTAGCGCATTTTCTGGCCCACGACGACGCCGAATGCTTATCCATGGTGCGAGAACTTCTCAGCTTCATCCCCTCGAACAACCTGGAGGATCCCCCCCGCAAGCCGTCGAATGACCCCGCCGACCGGGTTGAATCGGCTCTCGACACCCTGATTCCGGATCAATCGAACTTACCCTACGACATAAAGGATGCGATCCATGCGGTGGTCGATGACGGCTACTTTTTTGAGGTCCAGGAACACTACGCGAAAAACATCGTGGTCGGCTTCGCGCGCCTCGATGGACGATCGGTAGGAATGGTCGCCAACCAGCCGGCTTTTCTCGCGGGCACGCTCGACATCAATGCCTCGATCAAAGCGGCTCGCTTCGTGCGTTTCTGCGACTGCTTCAATATCCCGCTGGTAACCTTTGAAGACGTCCCCGGGTTTCTGCCCGGCGCCAATCAGGAATACGGCGGAATTATCAAGCACGGCGCCAAGCTGCTGTTTGCCTTCGCCGAGGCCACGGTTCCCAAAGTGACGGTGATCACGCGCAAGGCGTACGGAGGCGCGTATTGCGTCATGGCCTCGAAGCATATTCGCACCGACGTGAACTATGCTTGGCCGACGGCCGAAATTGCGGTGATGGGACCTGAAGGGGCGGTCGACATCGTCTACAAGCGGGAGTTGGAACGGGCGGCGGACCGGGAAGAGGTTCGCAAGCAAAAAATCCGGGAATTTCGCGACCGCTTGGCCAATCCCTATGTAGCCTCCGAGCGTGGTTTTGTGGATGAGGTGATCCAGCCGCGCGACACCCGCAAGAAGCTCATCCTGGCCTTGGCGATGCTCGAGACCAAGCGCGACCGAAACCCACCCAAAAAACACGGGAATATACCCCTCTAGGCTTGGCTTGCCAAGATGATTCCGGCCCGCGCACCGAAACCCCAATCGCACCCGGCCGGTGAAACCAGGCGCGCCTGAAGGCTACAGGTCCACGATAGGAGCGAATGAGGTTACGAGGGATGTCGTGGTGGCTGGGTTCCCTGCGGGGGTTGCGCTCGCCTAGCAAACAGCAAGAGTCCCAAGGCTGACTGAAATTGGTTCCTCTCGGCCAGTAGCTCGCTTTAGACCTCTACTCATCCACGCTGGCGTTGGCCTTGCGACCCCCGTCAAATGTGGTTGTGCTGAGGCTCCGGGCTTACCGCCAACCGGTTAAACCAAATTCAGGGCCTCGGGACTCTATCCTGCCCTTGACACAGCTTCGCTCGTTTGCTTCAGCCAGCGCATGCGATAGACCCGGCCTAGATTTCCTGCTCACCTTGCGATGAGAAGCCATCCCTGCTCGAGTCCCGGGCGCCGCGCCAACTAGGCGCAAACTACGGAACATGTCCAAGAACGACTATCCTTTTACGCCTTTTATTTTTTTCGTCAATCGAAAACCGGGCCTCCTTATCTGGTGTGAATCGAAGCTAGTGCAGGCGGTCCACAAGCCTCTGACCAAATGTTGTGCAGCCGGGGTGATGGCTGTCTCTGATTAGGCATTTCCACAGGATTGGTGCGGGAATGATGTTCGTTGGCCGCCGTGTAGCGTTGTGGAAAAGTCGATTTGAGCCGCACTGGCTGCGGAGGGAGCTTAGCAGCCCAAAAAGTGCGGCGAGGGCGCGGTTCCGGAGTAGAGACCAAATGCGGACGGCTGGTCGGGAGCGATGTCCGAACTTGTGGCACGGGTTGGGGGCGGGTTGCTAGGATGGAATCGTGCCGTCGCTGGTCGAGCTGCGCCACCTCTCGGTTGAAGTTCCGGCCAGGGATTCCTCGGCTGCCGCTTTGACCCGAGCCGGACGGGCGGGGGGCGGGCCTGCCCTCTCGCCGCGACTGTTTGCGGTTTCCGATGTCGGCTTCACCATGGCTCCCGGCGAAGTTCTCGGGCTGGTCGGCGAATCCGGTTCCGGCAAATCTCTGGCGTCTCTGGCCATCATGCGCTTGCTTCCGCCGGGCCTGCGGGTCAGCGGAGAGATTTGGTTTAACGAGGTCGGCCCGGCTCGCAACCTGCTCGCTCTCCCAGAGGAGGAAATGCGCAGCTTACGCGGCCGCCAGATCGCCATGATTTTTCAGGAGCCGATGACGGCCTTGAACCCGGTCATGCGGGTGGGCAGACAGATTGCCGAGGCGGCATGCGTGCACAGTCGAATTTCGAAGCAGGAGGCCTGGGATCGGGCGGTCCAGGCCATGCAGGATGTAGCCATCCCTGATCCGGCTCGCCGCGCCCGCGATTATCCCCACCAGCTTTCTGGGGGCATGCGCCAGCGGGTCATGATCGCCATGGCCATTGTGAACCGCCCACAATTGCTGATTGCGGACGAACCGACGACCGCCCTTGACGTTACCGTCCAGGCGCAGATCCTGGCGCTGCTGGCGGATCTGAGGGACAAATTCGGTTTGGCCATGTTGCTCATCTCCCATGATCTCGCGGTGGTTTCGCAGGTGGCCGATCGCGTGGCGGTGATGTATGTCGGCCGCTTACTGGAGCTAGGCTCGAAGCAGCATATCTTTCGCGCGCCGGCGCACCCCTACACCCGCGGCCTCTTGCAAGCGGTTCCGACGTTCGCGAGCGATCGTACCCAGCCCTTGCGCACCATTGAAGGCAGCGTTCCACCCCTCGGAGTCGAACTTCCCGGGTGCCCGTTTGAAGCGCGCTGCCATTTGCGGATTCCGCAGTGCGCGCGCGATCTGCCGCGCTTGGTCGAGGTCGCCCCCGGGCATTGGGCGAGGTGCCCGGTCGTCAATCCCTAGGCCGGGAGGGCCTGCCGATCTACACCTTCGCGGTCACCATGATGCCTACGCGGGCTCCCAGGTCTATAATCGCCACTTTGCCGGTATACCTGTGCGCGTGCTTCTGATCAGCGATATTCACAGCAACCTCGAAGCTCTCGAGGCATGCCTGGCGGCCGCTCCCGCCTACGACCTGGTGGTGAACCTGGGAGACGTCGTCGGATACTGCGCCAGCCCCAACGAAGTTATCGCACGATCTCGAGAGTTGGGGACAATCTTCGTGCGCGGCAACCACGACAAAGCCGTCTGCGGCCTCATGAGCCTCAAAGACTTCAACCCGGTCGCTGCCCTGGCGGCGGAATGGACCCGCGCCCAGCTCACTCCGGGAAACCTCGAATGGCTTCGCAGTCTTCCCCAAGGGCCGGTCGAGGTCGAGCGACTGCCTGACGTGCAGTTGGTTCATGGCTCGCCGGTCGACGAAGATGACTACGTGGTGACGGCGCGGGACGCGGTCGAACCAATCCTGGTGGCGCGGATGCCGACGACGTTCTTCGGCCACACCCATCTGCAAGGGAGCTTTGCCGCCAACGACGAATATGTCGATACCTATCGACCCGCCTACGAAACCGTGGGTCAAAGTGAAAGCGTCGTGGTATCCCTGAAGGAAGGGCTGCGCTATTTGGTGAATCCCGGGTCGGTCGGGCAGCCGCGCGACGGAGACTGGCGAGCGGGCTTCGCGATTTTCGACAGCGATGCCCGGGTTGTGACCTTTTGTCGAGTTCCCTACAATTTGAAGTCGGCGCAGGATCGTATTGTGGCTGCGAAGCTGCCTCTTCGATTGGCGACGCGGCTGGCGGCGGGAAGATGACCGCCGGCCAGGAAGGCCGAATCTCTTGACGCAAGAAGAAGCGACGTTCGGCGCAACCAGTGGCTGGTTTTGTTTTTAGAGGATCCGCGATGGCAAAAGCAATCCCTATGGGCGTGAAGGCAACCGCCGAAGAAACCGTAGAATTTAAGCACACCTTGACCGCGCACCATCCCGAATTGCCGCCGGTTTATTCGACGCCGGACATGATCCGGCTCATGGAGACCGCAGCTTTCCTGGCCCTGCAACCCCATTTAGAAGAAGGGGAAATCACCGTGGGAACGCAGATTCACGTGGTGCATCGCGCGGCCAGCGGGGTGGGAGCGAAGGTGCGGGCCGAGGCTGTCGTCGAATCCTTCGACGGGCGCTTCTATACGGTTCGGGTGCAGGCCTGGGATGACGTTCAGGAAATCGGTCGAGGAACGGTTGGCCGGGCGGTGGTCAAGGTCAGCCAATTCGTCGAAAAGCTGAAAAAAGGGGCCGCTTCCTAGCCTCGCTTCTCAGCAAGGAAGGCCAAGCGGTCCGCGGGGCGAGAAAAAATGACAGAAACCCAGCAGTTCAAGGCAAGCCGCTTCCGGGAAATGCATCGCGGGGCGCAAGCCCTTCTGCTTCCGAATGTCTGGGATGTGGCCAGCGCGCGCGTCGTCGAGCAGGCTGGATTTCCCGCGATCGCCACCACGAGCGCCGGGATCGCTTTCTCCGTCGGCTATCCCGACGGGCAGAAGATTTCGCGCGAGCAGATGTTGGCGCGCGTCGGACGCATTGTGCGGGCCGTCGAAGCGCCGGTGACCGCCGATGTCGAGGCCGGTTACGGAAGCCGCCCCGAGGATGCGGCGCGAACGGCAGCCGAAGTAATCCAGGCGGGAGCGGTGGGCATCAACCTCGAAGATGGCACGCTCGATCCCGGGCGTCCGCTGGTCGACCGGCTCCTGCAGGTGGAGAAGATTCGCGCCGTTCGCGAGGCTGCGCAGAAGAAAGGGGTAGAGCTGGTACTGAACGCCCGCACCGACGTGTACCTCCGTGAGTTCGCGCCTCCGGAGTCGCGCTACGGCGAAGCCATGCTGCGGGCGCGGGCCTACCGGGATGCCGGGGCAGATTGTATTTTTGTGCCGGGATTACGAGACCCGGATACGATCTCCCGGTTGGTTCGGGAGCTCGAGTGCCCGGTGAATATCTTGGCCGGCCCGGGGGTTCCCTCGGTGCCGGAACTGGAAAAGCTCGGGGTGGCGCGGGTGAGCCTCGGGTCGGGAGCGATGCGCGCCACGCTTGGCCTCTTGCGTCAGATCGCCGAGGAACTGAAGCACTCCGGCACCTACCGCGCGCTTGAAAACGCTCCTTCCCACGCCGAAGTCAGCCAACTGTTCCCCTTCCGTTCCTTCAGAATGCACGGCCCAGGGTAGAGGCTTGCCGGGCGACGATCGGAGCCCTGCGATGTACTATGGAGTGGTGCAAGCGCTGCCCCAAGCCGTTCTCGCTTACATCCGCAAACATGGGCTGCTTCGGCCGGGTGACCGGGTGGGAGTCGCCGTCTCGGGCGGCGCGGACTCGGTGGGGCTGATGCGCTTGCTGCTCGACCTGCGCTCCCAGATCGGAATCGTCCTGGCCGTCGTTCATTTCAATCACCGGCTGCGGGGAAGCGAATCGGACCAAGATGAACGCTTCGTAGCGGAATTGGCCAAACGTTGCCAGCTGGAATTTCATGCTGCAGAGGCGAATGTGGCCGCCAGGGCTTCGGAGCGAGGTTTGAGCCTGGAAGCGGCCGGGCGCGAGCTGCGCTATCAGTACTTTTACCGCCTGCTCGCGGGGAAGCTGAACCGGATCGCCACCGCCCATACCTTAGACGATCAGGCGGAAACGGTGCTGCTCAAACTCGCGCGCGGCGCCGGGAGCCGTGGACTGGCGGGAATTTATCCCGAGTTGCCGGTTCCGGGTCGAGCCCGATCGGCAGCCATCGTCCGTCCGCTGCTTCCGATCGAGGGCCACGCGCTTCGCGAATACCTCAGCGCGATCGGCCAGATCTGGCGTGAAGACCCAAGTAACCAGGATCTGCGCCATGCGCGCAATCGCGTTCGCCGGGCGATTCTGCCGTGCCTGGCGCGTGATCTGAATCCGGCGGTGCGGGAGCGATTGGCGGAAACCGCGGAAATCGCGCGCGGGGAAGAGCAATACTGGGAACAGAAAACCCAAAGCCTGCTCGCGTCGGCATGGGTCGCACCCGGGCCCCACCCGGGGAACCCAGCGGGGACGGGCGCCCGGGGCAGCCTGCGATGCGACCTGCTCCGCAGCCTGCCGCTTGCCCTCGGGCGGCGGCTGGTGCGGCGAGCCGCGGAATCCCTGGGGCTCGATCTTGAATTCCGCCACGTGGAGGAGATTCTCGGCCTTGCCCAAAAGCACGGGGAATCGGAGAAAACCCTCGGGCTGCCAGGCGGCTGGACGGCCCGGCTGTCGGCAGCAGAGTTGCAGTTTGCCGAACCACACCTCTCGCCAACCGGGCTCGATTATGAGTACCGCTTAGCAGTGCCCGGCTCGATCGAAGTTCCGCAAACCGGATCCCGCTTTGAAGCTGTCTTGGTTTCACCCCGGGCCGGCGAAGGTTATAATCCCGATGGCTTGCTCGATCGAGCGCGATTGAGCGGAGAGCTTCGGGTCCGGAACTGGCGTCCGGGAGACCGTTTCTGGCCAGCCCATCGCAAAGCCCCGAAGAAGATCAAGGAGCTGTTAGAAGAGCGTCATTTACGCGGAACCGAGCGCAAGGGATGGCCAGTGGTGGTAAACGGAGGGGAGCTGGTTTGGGTGCGCGGTTTTGCCGTGCCTCGCCGATTGTGGCCTCGGGACGGTAGCCAAGCCCTGTGGATCCGGGAAGTTCGATTGGAGGCGGCGTAGCGGAGCCGTGACGCCGGTGGCGGAACGACTCCTCGACGGTCCATCACTATGAATCAAGTCGCACGAGTGCCCGATTTGCGAGTGGTCATTTCCGTGGAACAACTGCAAAAACGCGTGCGGGAATTGGCGCGCCAAATCTCCGATGACTACCAGGGCAGGACGGTGCATGCCTTAGCCATGCTCGAGAACGGCTTCATTTTCATGGCCGACCTGGTCCGCGTCATCGACGTGCCTGTGATCTGCCAATTTATCAAGCCGCAGTATCGCCGCCACTTGGAAGGCAAGCCGGAGGGATTCCTGGAGATTTTCTTTAGCCACGATGCCGACATTCGCGGCCAGCATGTCTTGCTCATTGAAGGCATCATCCACTCCGGGGTAACCACGGACTTCCTCGTAAGTAATCTGCGCGGCCGGGGGGCGGCCTCGGTGAAAGTGGTCACCTTGCTCGATCGCCAGACGGCGCGCCGCGTGCCCTTCCAGCCGGACTACTTCGGATTCCTGGTGGATGACGGCTTTCTCGTGGGTTATGGGCTGGGCTCGCCTGCCCAAACGGAGCGGAACCTGGCTTGCATTGCCAGCGGCCCGTGAGATATACCTCGCCTATGACTTAAGTTATCGCTCTAAGCGGGTTTCTTTTTCTTCGATTCGGGGTACAATAGCCTAGCGGGTAATTCCTTCGATCCAAATTCCGCCCATGGGCATCTAAGCAGTTGAGGTGCCTGCTTTTCGTAGAGGTTCCGGGGAGCTTTGGCAGTGAATTCGACGGTCAAAACGGTGGTGTTCTGGCTGGTAATCGTGCTTTCGGCCTTCCTGCTCTGGCAGGTGGTCAAAAACGGGTCTAACGATCAAAAAGACAAGCTGCTCAACTTCTCCCAGTTCCTGGGCGAGGTGGAGCAGGGGGGCGTTAAGGACGTTACCATCATCGGCCAGGAGGTGCGCGGCAAGTTACAAGATGGCTCCCTCTTTCACACCACCGCGCCCGCCAATTATCCCGACATGATCAAGATGCTCCGCGATAAGGGCGTGAGCATCACCATTCGCGACGTAAGCAACGGCAGCTGGCCGAGCTGGCTGCTGAACTTGGCACCCCTGATCCTGCTGGCCGCCCTGTGGTTCTTCATGATTCGCCAAATGCAGACCGGCGGCAATAAGGCGCTCTCGTTCGGCAAGAGCCGGGCCCGTCTGCTCTCCATGCAACAAAAGAAGGTTACGTTTAAGGACGTGGCCGGGGTGGATGAGGCGAAGGAGGAACTGCGGGAGATTATCGAGTTCCTGCGCGAGGCGCAGAAATTTCAAAAGCTGGGTGGACGCATTCCGAAGGGGGTGCTGCTGGTTGGACCTCCGGGGACGGGCAAGACTCTGCTGGCGCGAGCCGTGGCCGGCGAAGCCAATGTGCCGTTCTTTTCCATTTCCGGGTCGGATTTTGTCGAGATGTTTGTGGGCGTGGGCGCCAGTCGCGTGCGCGACCTGTTCGAACAGGGCAAAAAGAATGCCCCCTGCATCATCTTCATCGACGAAATTGATGCGGTGGGGCGTCATCGCGGCGCTGGGCTCGGTGGGGGCCATGACGAGCGGGAGCAGACCCTCAACCAGCTGCTGGTCGAGATGGACGGTTTCGAGTCGAACGAGGGCGTCATTTTGATGGCGGCCACCAACCGTCCCGATGTGCTCGATCCCGCGCTTCTGCGGCCGGGACGCTTTGACCGCCGGGTGGTCGTAAGCCGACCCGATGTGCGCGGAAGAGAAGAGATTCTGCGTGTCCACACGCGTAAGATTCCCTTGGCCGATGACGTAGAACTCTCCGTGCTTGCCCGCGGCACCCCCGGTTTCTCCGGTGCTGACCTGGCCAACATGGTGAACGAGGCTGCCTTGGGAGCGGCGCGGCAAAACCGCAAAGCCGTGCTGATGTATGACTTCGAAATCGCCAAAGACAAAGTCTTGATGGGGGTGGAACGCAAGTCGCTGTTGCTTTCCGAAGAAGAAAAGAAAGTGACCGCGTACCACGAGGCCGGGCACGCCCTGGTTGCCACCAAGCTGCCCCACTCCGACCCCTTGCATAAGGTCACCATCATTCCGCGAGGCATGGCGCTCGGTGTCACCATGCAGTTGCCGATCGACGACAAACACAATTACACCAAAGAGTATCTCGAGACCGAGATCGCCATCATGATGGGCGGGCGCCTCGCCGAAGAGATGTTTCTCAATCAGATGAGCACCGGCGCCGGCAATGATATCGAGCGGGCCACGGAAATGGCTCGCAAGATGGTGTGTGAGTTTGGCATGAGTGACCTGGGGCCGTTGACCTTCGGCAAAAAAGAAGAGCAGATCTTCCTCGGCCGGGAAATCGCCCAGCACCGCGACTACAGCGAGGCCACGGCGATCAAGATCGATGAAGAAGTTCGCCGCATCGTGAATGATGGCTACAAACGGGCCAAGAACGTGCTGGCGGATAATCACGAGGCTCTGATCAGAATTGCCATGGCCCTGCTCGAACGGGAAGTCCTGGATGCCAATGAGATCAAGATGCTCATCGAGGGCAAAGAACTCCCGAAGATCAGCGCGCCGCCTAAATCCGATGAGGCTGTGCAGCAGGTTTTGAAACCAGAGCCGGGACGCGCGGGAATTGCCAAGGGTGGAGAGAGCCCGGCGCGAGCCTAAGCAACCGATCCGATCGGCGGTATTCCCTCAGCATAGAAATCGAAGGCAGTCCCTCCTGTGGCCGGGGGGGATTTCTTTGGCTGCTTATTCGAGGTTGGAGCCCATGGGCTGATAGCGGTACTTCCTGCCATCCCAATAAAGCACAGAGGCCATTCCGCTCTCCCCCGTCTCGTCCACGTAGATCGCCGTGTGCTGCTTCTTCCCCATCCGCATCTTTTTCACGTAGATCTGTTTGAAGGGGGTGTTCACCATCATGAACTTCGCCGCAGGAGTGGGCGAGCGCCAGGCTTGCGGGCCGGCTCCATGAATGACCAGCAGGGCGAAGCCCCGGTGTTCCAGATCTTCCGAGGCAAATTGGGTGGTGATCTTGGGATTACCGTAGCCAAAAAAGGCATCGTAGGGATCGATGACCGAGTACTGATTTTCCCCCTGGTCCATCATGGGATTGGTGCAGTGTGCCGGAATGACGATGTCTTCGACGCCGTCGCCGTTGAAGTCTCCCTCGAGCGCAGGCATGCCAACGAGCGCGCAATTCGATCCAAATGCCTGCCTGACGAATTCATTCGTGACCTGGGGATCGACCGAGGTTTGCCCTTCAAGGGTTGCGCCCAGGGCGAGACCCGCCGTAAGCAGCCAGAAGACAAATCGAGGGAAAGTCATAGGGCTACTCTAGACGGGTTCATCCGCCCTTCCTAGGGAAAGTAACGGTGGGGACGGTACCAAAGTCACCGCGAAGGGATGGCAGCCGGAGGCCAACGGTCAGCGTACCCGAGAGGTCGACCGCCGCGGAGCAAAATGCTGCCAGCCTCGGGGCGCGAGTTTCACTCGCCTGCCTTGACCGATCAAGAGCATGCGCCGGTCAGGCCGGATGCGACCGATGGCGGTGATGGGAGAGCCGGCAATTCGCGAGGGTACCGACACGCCAGGGGGAGCGGTGAACAGCAGTTCGTAATCCTCGCCACCGTGCAGGGCGAATCTGCGATCTACCGGGGTTGCTGGTTTTCCTAGACGGGCCAGGGGAATCGCCTCGGCCTCAATCTCCGCCCCCACCCGACTCTCGGCGCAAATATGTGCGAGATCACTCGACAGCCCGTCGCTCAGGTCAATCATGGCCGAAGCGATGGCTCGTTCCCGCAGGAACCGTCCCACTTGGATTCGTGGCATGGGATGGAAGTGTTGGGGAAAATCGTGCGCCCGCAGCTTGCAACCGGAGAAAAGCAAGTTGAGGGCAGCGGAAGCACCGCCGAGCTTGCCGGTCACGTAGATGCGATCCCCCGCTCGGGCGCCGGAACGAGAGATGGCCTGATCGCGCGGCACCGATCCGACCACCACGATATCGATGAGTACGCCGCCGGGCGACTCTGAGGTGTCTCCTCCAGCCAGGCTGACCTTGAAAGTCTCGGCCAAGCTGAGCAGGCCTTCGAAGAACCCATTCACCCACGCCTGCGGCAGAGTTGGCGGCAGTGCGAGGGAAAGGAAGGCAGCGATTGGTTGTCCGCCCATGGCCGCGATGTCACTCAATCCTCGCGTGAGCGCACGCCGGCCGACCACTTCCGCTCGGTGCCACTCCCTTCGGAAGTGAATGCCCTCCAAGCTGAAATCCGTGGTGACCAGGGCCTGGTGCGCGGAAGGGATGCGCAGGACCGCCGCGTCATCCCCGATGCCGGCGACAACACCGCCGCCCCCGCGGGCGCGCTCGCGGATGCGCGCGATCAGTAAATTTTCCTGCAGTGGCAAGTCAGCCTCAACTATATCGGCTCGGGCCACGGTTGAGAATCGCAGCCTCTTCGCGGCACATCGAAGGGCATGGTAACTTCCGGGTGGTTACCCCCACAAAGGAACGATGCGCCCCTATCAGGCTTTGGTAACCCAATTGCCGCCGCCAGGGTGATTGACAGACAGAAGGCCCTTTGTTACCGTTCAGGAGCTGACTTCGCTGCCTTTGGCCAAGCTAACTGCCTTGAGCAGTTTGTCTTAGGCGCCTTGGGGTCGGGTACTGGTAAGACCTGAAGGCGCGAGCCCACCCCTCAGGAAGGTTAAGCCGGGATCAGGATCCGGTAGCCTGGCGGCGACGCCGTCGCAGGGCAGGCCTGATTTCAGGGAGGAACCTGTTGCGAAAGCATAGTTACATCCTTTTCGTGGCGCGTGGGGAAGACGGCCAGCTGCGTAAGATCCCCATCCCGATCCAGTACTTGTACGTTCTGGTCGTGGGTGGAGTGATCGCAATGCTGAGCATGACCGGCATTGCCAGTTCGTACTTGCGAATGCTGTTCAAAGTTTCGAGCTTCAATGAACTGCGGGCGGAAGAGGAAGAACTCAGGAGCCGCTACACGCGACTCGAACAAGTTGCCAGGGAGAAGGACATTCAGGTCGCATCGTTGGGCTCGTTGGCGAGCGAAGTTTCCTCGCTCTATGGTCTGAAGACCGACCCGATTCTCACCCCGGCCAGTGATACGGTCGAAGACGCTCAGGTGAACTCTTCCCTCGATCGGCTCTACACTCTCAAGGATACGGCGCTCAGTGGCGCCGCTACCAACGGCATCTTGCTCGGCCTGACGCGCAACGTGACTCCGGCCGACTGGCTGCAAGCCAACTCGACTCCGAGCCTGTGGCCGGTAGAAGGTCCGGTGACGGGTTCTTTCGGGGAAAGAATTGATCCTTTTAACGGCGAAGGCGCCTTCCACAGCGGAGTGGATATCTCTGCCTCCGTGGGTCAGCCGGTAATTGCGCCGGCCGATGGCGTGGTGATCCTCGCCGATTATATGGGCGGCTACGGACGGGCCATCATGCTCGATCACGGGCACGGGATCACGACCCGCTATGGGCACTTGGCCAGCTTCGCGGTGGTTGCGGGACAAGTTGTACGTCGCGGCGACACCATCGGATATGTCGGGCTCAGCGGCCGTAGTACCGGTCCGCACCTTCACTACGAAGTGCGCATCAATAACACACCCGTCAATCCCCACAAATACCTGCGCATCACCGTGGCCCACGCGGGCGGATTTGCGGCCGGAAGCTGAAGCTTCCGGAGCCGGGACGCGCATGCCAGGCTGCGAAGGCTGATCTCGCTAGCGCCTGAGTCCCACCCAACGCTCTGATACCACCATCGAGTTGACCGGATTTTGAGGATCGTAGCGGACCGAGGTGGGCACTCCGAGGCGGCAGGACTGTAGGTTGATGAGGGGTCGGAGACGGGTTACGTCCTGCGAAGCCTCGTAGGACACGCCGGCAACGTCGTAGCGAAAGATCAGCATGATCGCGGGCTGATGACCGTCGATCTCTTGTACGTCAATCACGGTGCCGTCGGTGATGCGTCCCACTTGGTCGAGCCAAGCGCGACGCTCTCGTTCGAGCTCTTCCGGCTGTTTGGCTTTACGCCTCAGCAAGAAGTATGCCGCCAGCGCCGCAGCGGCGCCGGTCAGAATCCACGAGCTCAGAGGAAGGGAAACCATACGAGCCTCAACGCCTGCCTTCCTGCACCGGAGATCCCTATACAGAATAATGTACTCATGTCCAGCGGTGAAAGAGCTCAGCCGGCTACCAATCGGGGCCGGCAATCGCAGTGGATCAACTTGTTATCTCCCCGCCTCCGATGTGTGATCATGGACGATTTTCCATCCTTCGGGAAACTTGCGAAAGACCAAGGTGAATAACCCAGAGGGGTTTTTGCCATCGGAGGTAGTCAGTTGCCAAGCTCCGCGCACGAAGGCCGAATCGGGTCCGAGCGTTTCCACTTCTAAATCCGAGAATCGAAGATTCCCCATCTCCCGCCCTTCCGCCTGATAACGCTTCTGGTAGCGTTCGAAAGCGGACTGCCAACCCGCGATCTTGGTTGCTTCGGAGAAGAACGTCAGTCGAGGAGAGTTCCAATAACCTGCCATGAAGCCTTGAAGATCGTGGTGGTTCCAAGCTTCGACTTGGCGAAGAAGCACGCCTTCGACCGCCGCGTTTGCTTCTCGAGCGTCTTGGCCAAAACCAACCAAGGGGCGGAACACAATCAGGAGAACGGTTGCGGCGGCGAATAAATTTGGACGCATGTTCGACCCCAGGCGTAGTGTAGCCGGGCAGCGGAGAGGAAAAAAAGTGAGGCTTCGACTACCTCGATCCATGCCCGGGCAAGGCAGGTTAGGCGGGATTCTTTTTGGCCGACAACTCTTCGACCCGCTCCCAGGGGCGTTGCGGACGTTCCGGCAGGGGCTTGTCGCGATCTTCGATCCGGTCATACTGATAGGACGTGCTGACGGTTCCCAGAGACTCGTTATACAGGCTGGGTAATGCCAGAGCCTTTTTGAACTCTTCGGTGAATTGCTGCAGCGCATGCAGATGCTCGGCGGTGGCGGGAACTTCGGTCTTGGCCGTCTTGAGAAACTGCTGGTGCCCGCGATTCACGAGCTTCGAAATCTCGCCCCCGATCAAGTAACCCGGATAGGCAAAGATTTTCACCGCATCGTCGCCGTTTTTCTGGATGGCAGCGGAGCAATTGTACTTCTTCAGAAACACCCGAGCTTGCGTGCCCGGAGCCTCGATCAGGTCGAAGCCATGATCGCGCAACCAGTTCAGCGCTTCTTCGTAACCACGATGTTCTTGTTTTCCAGCCATACGAACTTTGTCCGTCGTGTACCTTAGATGCGGCATCGTGGCGCAAGATGCCAGCTTTCTGTGGAACCAAGCAAACTCCCTTATAATCTAACCCAGGGCCGGTTGTGCCAGCTTTTCCCGAACCGGACCATTACCATGGTCACCGAGCGCAGTAGCGACTGGATCGACAACGGCTCTCCGAAACCGGTGGAACTGTCCGCTTCTTCGTCACCTACCGAGGTCGACGGTGCCGAACGCCAGCCCAGCTGGATAGACCCGCCGTTGCCAAAACTCGGTCAGAGCAGTTTGGATCGGGTGGGCAACACTCCCCTGCTTCGGCTCGAGCGCGTCGCCGCCGAGATCCCCGGGGTTCAAATCCTTGGCAAGGCGGAATGGCTCAATCCTGGAGGCTCGATCAAAGATCGAGCTGCTGCCAACATTGTGGTCCAAGCGCGCCGGGAAGGTAAGTTAATTCCCGGTAAAATCTTGCTCGATTCGACTAGCGGAAATACTGGCATTGCCTATGCCATGTTGGGAGCGGCGCAAGGTTTTCCGGTGAGCTTGTGCATGCCGGAGAATGTTTCCGTCGAGCGCAAACGCATCCTGCATGCTTATGGCGCCGAGGTCATCTACACGGATTCTGCCGACGGCTCCGACGGCGCCATCCGCAAAGCCCGCGAGTTGGCGGCCGAACATCCCGAGCGATACTTCTACGCCGATCAGTATTCGAACCCTGCCAATTGGCAAGCCCATTACCAGGGCACCGCCAATGAAATCTGGCAGCAGACGCAAGGCCGGATCACCCACTTCGTCGCCATGTTGGGTACGAGCGGCACCTTCGTCGGCACGGCCCGGCGCTTGAAAGAACTGAATCCACAGATTCGCTGTATCTCCTTGCAGCCCGATTCGCCGTTCCACGGGATTGAAGGGGCCAAGCACATGGCCAGTGCCATCGTGCCGAAGATTTACGATCCAACTCTGGCCGATGCCGATGTCGGAATTTCAACCGAAGACGCCTACCGCATGGCGAAACGGCTGGCTCAGGAGGAAGGCCTTCTGGTGGGCATCTCGGCGGCCGCGGCGGTGGTAGGGTGCCTCGAACTCGCCCGCCAGGCTCAACCTGCGCAAGGCGGCGTGTGGGTCACGATGCTATGCGATTCGGGAGACAAGTATCTGAGCGAGAGGTTCTGGGAGGAATGAGAAGCGGAGTCAGGGCTGCAACTGCCCGCTCGCCCATTCGCGTTGCGGTCCGCCCCTGGCCATCCAGACCATAACACTCCCTGGTAAGGATTCCATTCCTCGATGCTACGAATCGGCCACGCGCACTACGAAGCTCTCCGCCGTCACGGCGAGGAGACGTATCCGCACGAGTGTTGTGGTGTCCTGCTGGGCCGCATGGAGGAAGCTGGGCGCAGGGTGGTCACCTCGATTGCACGTTGCCAGAATACGCGCGAGGATTCCCCACAGAACCGCTACCAGATCGATCCCAGGGAGCTGATTCGCATCCAACGCGAGGGACGCGAGCGGCAAGAAGACATCATCGGTTTCTATCATTCCCATCCCGACCACGCGGCGCGCTGGTCGCCCACCGATCTGGCGGAAGCCCATTGGTTTGGCTGCTCGTACGTGATTACCAGTGTGGAGAAGGGGAAGGCAGCGGCTACCAACTCCTTCGAGCTGGCCGGCCGGGATGAACAGGATAAGCAGCTCGTAAGCGAGCCGATCGAAGTCGGATGAAAGAGGAAAGCTGAATCCTTCGCCGCTCGTGCGGCATCTTTCTAGGATCATGTCCAAGGTTCATATTCCCGGTCCCTTGCGCCCCTATGCCAGTCAGCAGGCCGATGTTGCCGTGAAGGGCAACACCGTGGGCGCCGTGCTTTTGGACCTGGTTGCCAGGCACCCCGATCTCAGGCGCCATCTCTATACCGAGGATGGCAGGCTTCGGGCCTTCGTCAATGTTTACGTGAACGACGAAGACATTCGCTACCTCGAGCGAGAGGCCACGGCGGTGAAGGACAGTGATACGATTTCGATTGTGCCGTCCGTTGCCGGGGGCTGGCATTGTTGACGATGGATGGGATGGCTGCCGTCCGTATGCCGCAAAGCTTCCGTGGATTGTCCGGATCCGCCTGTCGCGGCTAGTCTCCCCGCATGGGAGCAAAACGCAGCTGAGGTTCTTATGGCCACTGTTTCCCAACCCCAACCCGAAGGCGCCACCCTCAACCAGGATGAAATTCTTCGTTACTCACGCCACCTGATCATGCCCGAGGTGGGCATGGAGGGCCAACAGAAGCTCAAGGCCGCGCGGGTGCTTTTGATTGGCGCGGGCGGGCTGGGTTCCCCGCTGGCACTGTACTTGGCTGCGGCCGGCGTGGGGACGCTCGGGATGGTCGACTTCGACGTGGTGGATTACACCAATCTGCAGCGCCAGATTGTTCACTCGACCGCCGATGTGGGGCGCAAGAAGCTGGAATCGGCAAGCGAAAAGCTGAAGGCGATGAATCCGTTTGTCCAGATCCGCCCGTTTGAAACCAAGCTCACCAGCCAGAACGCTCTCGAGCTGTTTCAGGACTTCGACATCATTGCTGACGGCACAGACAACTTCCCCACCCGTTATCTGGTCAACGATGCCTGCGTGCTCAGCGGCAAGCCCAACGTCTACGGATCGATTTTCCGCTTTGAAGGCCAGGCCAGTGTGTTTGCTACCGCCCATGGCCCTTGCTATCGCTGCTTGTATCCCGAGCCGCCCCCGCCGGGGCTGGTTCCATCCTGCGCCGAAGGTGGGGTGTTGGGCATTCTGCCGGGACTGGTCGGGGTCATTCAGGCTACCGAAGTGGTCAAGTTGATCCTGGGCATCGGCGACCCGCTGATCGGACGCTTGTTGCTGGTCGACGCTTTGGGCTTGAAGTTCCGCGAGCTCAAGCTGCGCAAGAATCCCGATTGCCCCGCCTGTGGCACCCATCCCACCCTCACCCAGCTGATCGATTACAATCAGTTTTGCGGAATTCGTGGGGAGGAGAAACAACCTGTGGAAGCGAGCATCCCGGAAATCGAAGTCGAAGAACTGAAGCGCCGCTTGGATGGCGGGGAAGACCTGTTCATCTTGGACGTGCGCGAGCCGCACGAGTATAAGATCGCAAACCTTGGTGGCCACCTGATCCCGCTGAACGAGCTGCCCAGACGGATTCACGAACTCGATTCCAGCCGCGAGATCGTGGCCCACTGCAAGCTGGGAGGCCGCAGCGCCAAAGCGGTCCAGTTCCTGCGCCAGGCCGGATTCCAGAAGGTCCACAATCTCAAGGGCGGCATCACGGCTTGGGCCGAGCGCATCGATCCGAAGATCCCCAAGTACTGAGGGTGGTGGGAAAAAAATTGGGGAGCCGGGCGCTCCCCCCTGTTCGATGCTTACTTCGACGCGCCACCGGCTTCGCTGGCAGTTTCTTCTCCGAGCACCAGCACATACTTCTTGCCCGCAAAACGTATTTGCGAGAGTGAGTGGCTGCCATCCTGATTGCCCAGGACCACCGCTGCATCGGAGTCGGATGCCTTTTCGACATCGACCCGTCGCGCCGGAGCAGTGGCTACGACCTTTTTCCCTTTGAGGATGTTCAGCTGCACGTTCGCACCCGTGCCTTCCCACTTCAGCGAGTACTCCCCTGCCGGAATGAGCCGCCCGTTGATGGTCACATCGTTCATTGTGGTGAGGGAGCCCTTGTTGCTGTCACTGGCCGCGAACACGCTTGTCGCCAGCAGCAATACCAGTCCCAGCAACAAGCCCTTGGAAACGTATGTGGTCTTCATTTGGTTCTCCTTTTTTGTCTTCCCGAATAGCGTCGGGAACCGGCTCTGGGCGGCTTGGCTTGCCTAAAAAGACTTGCGTTTCTTCCCCGAAGGCCTACAATCATGCCGCGGGGTTCGTCAGAAAAGCGTTCGGGCCAGAGGCCTCTGCGCTCTCTTGAAATAGGGATTGTGCTCACCAGGGCCGCCAAACCGAAAGTGAGTTCAATCCCTCAACCCCTACAACGAAAAGCTGGGCCAGCTGGTCAGCCCAGCTTTTTTGCTACCGTAATCAGATACGTTGCCGCGCGTTTAAAAGTTCTGTTTCGCTCAAATCCATAGTCACGGCGTTGGACGCATCGCGCGCGCGGTTGTTAGCAATCCCTCCCTGTAACAAGGTGTAATGTTTTGTGAATCCCTGCGCGCGATTGTGACAACCTGTCGAATCCTCGCGCCCACAGGGCGTTTCCTCGTTCTCTTGCATGCCGGAGGCCATTAGAGGGCCATGAGGAGATGCGATAAAGTCTTCCCCGCAAGGGGGCTGCGCGGGGAGTTCCATGGGCAGAGCTGTTCACGGCTGGGATCGAGCGTGCGAAAGCGGACACTGTTCGAGCGGCGCATTCAGAGCACTCGGTGAATTGGGAACGGCCCGCACAGGATGCGAGGCGGGCTCAGGGTTTGGTCGGATCGTGGCTAGGTGTCTTCGGCGTTAACTTCCGAATGATAAATTCCTGCATCACATTGGTGAGGGCAGTGGCCGCAATCCCGATCGCCGCGTTTTCGAAGGTTAATTCCGCTCCATCCCGATCTTGGGCTGGATAGTAGATGTTTGAAATACCACCTGAAGCCAGGCTTCCCAGGATATTTGAATAATTCGGCTGCCATCGTCGATTGTCGCCCTTGCAAATCAGGGAAGTGGCCATGGCGTACAGAAAGCGTGATCGTATGCTGCCGGTTCCCTTGTAGAAATAGCGCGGATCTTGTTTCAGAAGCCACGGCAGAATTGCGCCTCCGATATAGGTGCCGGAAACCGTGTCGGCGTAGCCGGCGCCGTAGCGCTTGGCATAACCTTTAAACCCCTGCCCATATCCAATGAAGTGATTTTGCGCCTGCTCTATGCCGGCGATGGCCCCCACCATACCGAAGGTAACCGGATCGATCACCGTCTTCCAGGCGAGCTGGAACTTTTGTTTCGGGCTCAAGGGAACGGCGTTGGGGATGTAGGTGACATAGAAATTGGGAATCACGCCGAGCACACGCTGCTTCTCTTCCACCTTGATTTGCTCTTCGGCCACCTCGCTCGGCGTGAGTCCGACCTGCACGTCGGTGTTAGCGGCAGCAATCTTCATCACGATCTGCGGTTCCGTCTCGAACTCTCCCGGATGCAGGATTCCCGGGATGATCTGGGTCTCGAAGCCCTCCCACGTAATGGAAAGCTGGAATGGTCCGGGAGCGATGTTGGTGAAACAGAATTGCCCATCGGCGCCGGTGAGCACGTCTCGAGGTTGGGATTGACCTTCACCCGTAAGCCTCACCTGGGCTCCGGCGATGACCGCTCCGGTTTCGTCCACCACGTCACCCCGGATGCCTCCGGACAATCGCGGAGCGGACAGGGAGTCGCAGGCGGAGGTTACTGCCGCCGGTTGCGAATTCGGCAGGGGCGTGGATGGAGAGGTCTGTCCTTGGCCGGACAATGCCCCGCCCGAGCCGATCAACGCAAGAACAATGAGTCCAGACCTGAACCGAAGCATAAACCTCTTCACTTTACCCTCTTCCGCATTTCCCGTCCAAATCACCAAAGTTGATCCCTTTCCGTACCCCTGGTGCCGAAACCGAAGCTGGTTCAGCCCCCTTCCGCCCCCACGAATGGCGTTGTCCGAAGTCCAGGTTACCGAGGTGATGTGGATGCTGATGCCGTCGTTCCGCTGTCCGTTGCCCGGGAGTTCTGTGTCGACCGGGAACGAAAAGGAAAAAGAAGAGGTGGGGGTGAACTCAGGAGCGAGTCGTCACGGCACTCGAACGATCGAGCGCGATCCCGCAGAAGTCCCTGGCGAGCAGCAGAGCGACGTCCGAAGCCAGAGGGTGCCGCATCGCCGGAGGTCGCCTACTTTGCCCCTCCCGATGGAAGAACGTTCCGGATCTGTCGCTAGTCTCGGGCGCGGAGGATGAGAGCTTGACGATATCCGCGCCGGTAGCCTTCCCGAAACGCTGCGCGGTTCTCCTCGCTGGCCCAACGTCCGGCCGCGCTGCGCGGTTCATTGCCATTTCTGGCGGCCAGCTGTCCGAGATACAAACCATCGCGAAATGGCGCGCTGTTTTCCATCAAGGCGCTGGCATTCGAATGGATCGATCGCGCGCGCATCGCGCTCCTCACCGTGGCTGCCGAGCCCGCGCTCAGCGCGATCGCAAGTATATACAGGCTGATCGTTCTCATGGTTGCTCACCTTTAGTTGTAATGAACCGACACGCTGGATTGGACGAGAAATCACGAATCCTGGGAGTAAGAAGTGGGTGAGCTGGCGGTAAACTCTGATGCAAGGCGGATGCCTCCGCCAAGCGATCGCCCATGCGCTTACGAATTCCGCGGTTGCGGAGGAGAAAACTGCGCTGCCCGGGCGCGGTCGTTAAGATGGTTTACACGGAATTTACATCCCGCCGTCGGGCGGTACCCTAAACTAGGAGTGGCAGAAAGGCCGCGAACCGGATCGGCCCGGCCCCTTACAATGCCCCCAATGCAGATGACGGTTACAAAACTGCGCGGCTCTTGGCATCGTGAAACATCCCTTTAAGAATGTTCGCTGGTACATTCTGCTCCTCGGGTTGGCAGCGGCTCTGATCCTGCTGGCGGTGTTCGAATACCGCTCGACTCGCCAGTTGAGCGACGCCACTTCCGATGAAATGCGGGCCACGCTGCACGCGGCACTCATGGATTTTCGACGGGGGCTCGAGAATGAACTTGTTCCCATCAGCCGTGATCTCCAACCCGCGCTCGACGGGCAGCGACAGGATTACTTACAGCAACTTGCCGGCGGATTTGCGGAGTGGCGACGAACGGCGGCTCATCCCGATTTGGTCAGCGGTGTTTTTGTGGGGCGCTTGGTCGGTCGAGAGGACTCCGCCTGTCTGCGACTCGACGCGGCTCGTGGCGAATTTCTATCGGTCCCATGGCCTTCAGAGTTTGCCGCCTTGCGCACAGAGCTCGAGAGAATGTCCCCGAATCCCCTTCGCAACCCGCATGAATTTGCTGCGGGAGATGAACCTGGGCCGCGACCGCCCTTGCCGCCTGGTTTTCGAGGGGCGCCGCCATGGTGGATTGACGAACAGGTGCCGGCCTTGGTGCACCTCCATGCGCCGGCGGGCGCGGGTGTCCGTCCGCAGGGAAAACCGCCGGAGGCAACCTGGGTCATCGTTCCACTCGATCGCGACGTGTTGGTAAAACAAGTTTTTCGAGAACTGGCGCAACGCTATTTCAGTGGAAACGACGGCTTGGACTACCGGATCGCGGTGCTGAGTGGCACCGAAGGCCAACCACCCATTTACTCCTCGGAAGCAGGACCGCTCGGAAGCGAGGGCAGATTTGCTCCCGATGCGGCGCTCCCTTTGTTTGGTCCTCCGCTGCTCGCCGGCCTCCCAACCTCGACCGGGACGAAGCCTCTTCTTCCTACGGACCAGCTGGCGAGCGAAGCCGGACCAAGGCCGGGCGAGCCGCAAGCAGGGAAAGGCCCTAGCGTTGCACCCTTTCCCATGGGGCCGCCGCTCGACGCTGATTCTCCCACTCCTCCGCCGGGCGGGCCCGGCGATCGCTTCCGGCTCGAGTGGATTCGCTACAGCCCGCAAGAACGGGACTGGATGGTGGTTGCTCAACACCGCAAAGGTTCTCTCGAGGCAGCGGTTTCCGCCATTTTCTATCGCAACCTGGCGATCAACTTCGGCGTATTGCTGGTCCTGGCGGTGACCACCGGCTTGATCATCCTCACCAGCGCGCGAGCCCGCCGGTTGGCGCAACTGCAGGTCGATTTCGTGGCTGGAGTGTCGCACGAGTTGCGTACGCCCCTCACCGGCATTGTCGCCGCGGCCGAGAACCTCCAGGACGGGCTTGTCGAAAGCAAGCAGCAGTTGATGCGCTACGGCACCGCCATTTTGGATCAGGCCCACCAGTTGAGCGAGCGCATCGAACAGATCCTGATGTTCTCAGCGATCGAAAAGGGACGGCAGCGATATCAGCTCGCGCCGACGCAGGTGGCAGAGGTCATCGCCGCCAGCCTAAAAAACACCGGGAGCTTGATTCGGTCGGCGGGCATCACCGTGGAGCGGGTGCTTGCGCCGGATTTGCCGCAAGTGAATGCCGACTTCCAAGCCCTGTCCTGTTGTCTGGAGAATCTGATTACCAATGCGGTCAAGTATGGCGGCGAAAAGCGTTGGCTGGGAGTACGCGCCTTGGTTGCGGTTTCTCCCCAGCATGAGAAGGAAATCTGTATCACCATCGAAGACCATGGCATCGGGATTGATGCCGCAGATTTAAAGGAGATCTTCGTGCCCTTCTATCGAAGTCCAGCAGTGGCTGCGGCACAAATCCACGGGAATGGCTTGGGGCTGCCGCTGGCCGCGAGAATCGCCGAGGCCATGGGAGGCCGGCTGCGCGTCGAGAGCGTGCCGGGGAAGGGCAGTCGCTTTACGCTACACTTGCCCGTCCTAGAGAGCCAACCGGTCGCCACCGCTTCCCGCGTGAATTCCGGGTCGTGACGGTCAATCGATGGACGAGAAGATCCTTGTAGTCGAAGACGACCAGGTGATTCGCATGACGCTCGGAGACCGTTTGCAAAGCGAAGGTTATTCTGTCGACTTTGCTGCTGACGGGGAGGAGGGTGTACGAAAGGCCAGACAGAATGCGAGCGATCTGATTGTTTTGGACATCATGTTGCCGCGCAAAAACGGCTTCGATGTCTGCCGCGACCTGCGCATGGCCGGCGTGATGACGCCGATCCTGATGCTGACCGCCCGCGGCCAAACCATCGACAAGGTGCTGGGACTGAAGATCGGCGCCGATGACTATCTGACCAAGCCATTCGACGCGATGGAACTGCTGGCACGCATCGAAGCACTGCTGCGGCGTGCGAAGCCGCCGGCAGCCGCCTCCGGCATCCACAAGTTCGGCCCAATCGAAATCGACCTTCGGGGGACCACCGTGTCGCGCAAAGGCAAAATCGTTCCCCTTTCCGCCCGGGAGTTCCAACTTCTGCGTTACCTGGTGGAACACCGTGACACCACCCTGTCGCGCGAGGTGTTGCTGAAGGACGTGTGGTCCTACAGCACCGACGCGTTTACCCGAACCGTCGATGTTCACGTCGCCAGCCTGCGCCAAAAGCTCGAACCGGACCCCAAGCACCCCTCCCTGATCGTAACCGTGCCCGGTCTGGGATATAAGTTCGTCTCCAACGCCCGCTCCAACTAACTGAGTGAATCCACTCCTGTTGAGTTGCCTCTTTGGGCGCAGTTGGGCGCAACAACGCCGCTCGCCGGTCATGTGTGAATGCATCCCGAGCGTGAGGCGCGCCGCTGTTTTTCGGCTGTTTTCGACTCTGGCGTGTCGATCAGAATCGTACTCCTTTCCATTCAACGGAAATCAGCATAGAATTGGTTGTGATCCGGTCCTTCCGCTGTGCCGATACCGAGCGCCTCTTCCACCGTGAGTCGGTGCGCCGGTTCAAGGCGGTTGAGCGACAGGCACTTAGGAAGCTGGACTTGCTCGACGCTGCGCCGGACCTGAGAACACTTTCGACGCTTCCAGGAAACCGACTGGAGAAATTGAAGGGTGACAGAGAAGGGCAGTACGGCATTCGCATCAACGATCAGTGGCGTATTTGCTTTGTGTGGCGCCAGGGGTACGCCTACGAGGTCGAGATTGTGGATTACCACAAGGGGAAGCGATGGCAAAGAAACTGAAGCCGGTGCATCCGGGCGAGATTCTGCACGAAGAATTTATGAAGCCTCTGGGCCTCAGCATGAACAAGTTGGCTTTGGCCCTGCGTGTCCCGGTCACGCGCATCGCCGATATCGTGGGCGAGCGCCGCGGTATCACCGCAGACACCGCTCTAAGGCTCGCGCGCTACTTTAAAAATGCGCCCGTTTTCTGGATGAATCTCCAGACCCGTTACGACCTTGAAGTCGCTCAGGACGAACTCGCCGCGAAGGTCGAACGCGACGTTCAACCACTGGAAACCGGGTCAAGCTGCTAAAGGGGCGGGGGGGGCACCTGGGCGCAAAATGCCCCTTTTTCCTGCCCAACCAAGGTCCTCGAGGACTGGAGGGCCAACTGATTCAACGCGACTTGGTGAATTGGCGATAGGTTCGTCTCCTGAACAGGCAGCGAACCCTGGGCGGGAAAACAAGGGCAGGCCAAAGAACAATGGTCTGCCCTGCAATGCCTAGCGCAATCCCATGCCGGGCGGTCCCCCGGGTCCACCCGGCAGGTCGAAGGGTCCGACGTGCTGGTTCTCCAGGTCGGTGAACTTACTCTGCTGCTCCGGAGTCAGGATCTGATAGAAGGCGGCGTCGGCCTTGGCTCGGATCGCGGTGCTCTGTGCCATCGACTGCGCGAGGGTCGCGGAGATTTGATCGATGGTCGCGATGTCATTATTCCGCACCGCGGAGCGCAAATCTTTCCATTCCTCCTTCTCGCCTTCATGCAGAGTTTGTTCGGCCTGGACAGCGCTCGCATAGATTGCCTTGGCTTGCTGTTGCTCGACGGAGGTCAGATTCAGCAAGACCGTCCATGTCTTGACCCGGTGCTCGGCGATGGCCGCGGCACTCGGTGGTTTGGGTAAGGTTTGGGCCGATGTCGGAACGGCGACCATAGCGGCCAAAATGGCGGTGATTAGGTATTTCATCCATCCCTCCTTAGAATCGTTGACTTCGAGTGTGACGAAAGGCGTGTGGACCTCGTCTGGAGGCTGGTGAGGGCCTGGCCAGACAAAGCCGCGGGGCGAACGCCAGAAGCGCGCCATCGAGGGCGTGTAAAGCCGGCAAAAATTCCTCGCGCAAGCGCGACTTATGGATCAATGCACTGCAGGACAGAATCAGGCTGGGCGCTTCTAGCGGAATCGAATCCGCCGCCATGCCGACGATCTTGGTCTCAGTCGCGGACACAAGGATGGCTTCGATCGCCAAATTGGCGGAAGGCATTGCAATGTCCATCAGCACCAGATCCGGTCGCAGGCTGACCACCAGCTCGATCGTCTGTTCAAGGTTTTGCGCCCGTCCGACCAGGGCCACGATCTCGTCGAATTCGAGCACAGCGACCACTGTGTCCAGGGATCGGGCGGATCCATCCGCCAGCACGATGCGCAGTCGTTCGGCTTCGGGCTCGAACCACACCTTGCGACTACGTTCACTGACCACCTCTACCATCCTCATGCGAATCCTCCCATCGGCAAGTCTTTAAGGAACTTAAACAAAACGCGCGAGGTTTTGGGTTAAGAGTTGGACAATTGGCTGTGAAAATTGTGTTAACCGCATCGTCGTCTTCTCAGCCGGCCCAGGCTGAATCAGCTTGCGATTTTGCGCTCTCCTTCATCGCCGGGCGCGCTCATCAGGGTGTTCGTGGCACTCGTCCGGTTGCGCCCAGCAGCCATCGGTCTAAAGATCGGCTCCCCCACGGGGAGAGGCGAAGGAGCCGACCGGACCCACGATCGCAACGGGACTACCGTATCCGGTAGCGATCGACAACGAGCCCTGATCGCCTTGTCGCAAACAGCCTACTTCTTGGCGAAACAGGGCGGGGTAATCTCTTGGTAAGCTGCAGGTAAAGCCTTGGTAAACTGCCCTACTGAGATTGTTCCTCGATCGCGAACGGAGGCTCGACCCCTACGGTCGTGCCCGATCCAGCTGGAGTCGGGGAAAGTTTGCCCCGGGTTGCGGCCTGAGCTATCTCTTGCGCCAGGCTGTCGTGGAGCGTGCCGAGCACTTGGTACTGCATGATGGCGAGCTGATATCTCTCCTGGGTGAGGTATTCCGCCTGATCAGGGGTGATGTGGCCGAGGCGTACGGCCTCACGAATACTGGCCAGCTCGGCGGAAATTCTCTCCGCGATTGCGGTCATTCCATTTTCGTACCCCCTGAGCACGTCGACGGGGCCGAGCGGGATTTGGGGTTTGACCGCAAGCAGCCTTGCAATTTCCTGGTCCGGGCTCAGCCCGGAAAGGGCAGCGACGCTTTCGAGCCGGGGTGGCTCCACCTCCCCGTTGGTCCTGAGCGCGAGTGATGATTGGGCCGCAACCGCCAGCGGCACGAGGGCAAGCGACAGTACAACAACAATCGATTTCAGTTTCATGGATCGAGCTCCTTCTCGAGCAATAGATGCCCGCGTGGCCGCGCTCCATGTAAGAACTTGGTAAAGACACGGTTAAACTGATGCCGAAATCGTGCCAGGCCTCTTCGATCGATTCGAGAACTGCGCCTCCCGGATGCGCTGTAGGGAGGAGCGATCCGAAGAGCTAGGAGAGTGCTGGTCGTCGGATCGTGGGACACAAACAAGAAGGGCGGCCTTCGGCCGCCCACACGGCGTCGCCAACCGCCGGGTTGTCTTCGAAGGCGCTAGTCTTCGACAGGCTTCGTCACATCATCGATGACGAGAATCTCCGTCGGCTCCTGTTGCGGCTCCAGCCTTAGACCAAGTTGCTCCTGAACCGCGGTGAAGAGCGAGGGCGCGGAAGCGCCGGGCGAGGCCGTGCTGGCGGATGATGTTTCGCCCTCCTTCGCGGGCGGGTTTGCCGCTGAGGTCCAGCGCAGATTGAAATCATAGCTGCCCTTCAGCCCTGTCTTGTCCACCACCGGAGTGCCCAGTTGCTGGGATAAGTGCTGACAGAGATCTTCTAGGGAGGCTCCGAGCGCTGTCACCGCCATTCCGGATCCGGCATCCATGTGCATCAGCATTTGGTGCATTGCCGCGGGCCGACGGTTGGGATCCTTCATGGCGTCACTCGTGCTGTCGAACGGTGCTGCCTGAAGCTTGGGCCCGTGGTCGTCAATGACGAGGGCGTAAGTGAGCAGATTCTTGGTCTCGCGGTGTAGCGCCAGGTGGAAGCGCTCCGCGAGAAGGGTCTCGAGCCTCTTCCGATTTTCCGCCCGCGTGTCCAGGCCAGGTTTGTGCGCCCCGGATTTGGCGACCTTCGCTTCGATGTCGTACTTCTCGGAGCTGAGCCAGTCGGGTCCCCCCACGATCTGATTCATTTGGACCCCGTAAGCTTCTTGAATGATGGCCCGCAACGGGACATTGCTTGCGATGTACCCATCGGGGGAAAAAAACATCTGGGTCATAGGGGCCCTGCTGCCGGCGTAAGTTGACGGCGGCGTTCGCGCTTCACTCAGTTTGATCGAGACCGACTCGAACGACGGAGCGGTGGCGCTCATCGCTTCGGCCGATGACTGGGCCAGGGTCGGGGTTGTGTTCGCCAAGCCAAACCCGATCGGAGCGGCAATCGCCACCAATCCGGCCATACTCAGTACTAACTTCCTGCTGAAGTCCAGTTTGCGTACCACGTGTACCGACATGATATGAACCATCCTTTTCTTGAGATTGGACCCCGTGACTCCGGATAGGCAAGCCAGGGGAGACCGGACACAGAATTCACACACTCGCAGAATGCTCTCGGCGTAGATGCGCCCTTCACCGCCCAATTCCACAACTTCTTCGTCGCAGGCACGCTCCCGTTCATCCACCAGCCGAGCTCCCAACCACCAAATCAAAGGGTGAAACCAGAAGATGGCTTCGACGATCATGTGGATCGAAGCGGCCAGATTGTCGCGTCGGCGTACGTGCCAAAGTTCGTGCGCGAGAATGGCTTCGAGGTGCGCATTGTCAAGCTGATCGGAAATCCCTTCTGGCCATAGCAGCACCGGCCGCACCATGCCGAAAATGGCCGGCTCGAGAGTGGTCCGGGAGAGCAGCATCTCAACCCGTTGCCGAACACCGGTCACGCGCTCGATCCGCCGCAGGGCTTCGACCTCGCGTCCTTCGCTGAGACGCACCGAGTCCCGGACGGCTGCCGAGACTCGCCGCCAGCGCCTCCACCACAGCAGGAGTACCATCACAACTCCACCAAGCCACGTAGCGGAAAGAAGGACGGGAAGCAGAGGAGTCAGACCCGCAGGAACCCTCGTGGGCGTGACCTCGGACATGGCCGACGCCGCGGGCTGGGTGAAGGGCTGGCTGATCGCTTCGACCGCCACGTACAGGCCAGCCTTCGCTCCTGCCGGGGCATGCCACCACCATGGCAGGTGGCTCCCTAGGGCAACCAGCAAGCTGAAGGGGAGGAGGAATTTCATCGAGGACGTCAGCCAGAGCCAATAGCGCGCACGCGCACAGTTCTTCCGCAAGATCAGGGTCAGGAGCCCGGCTGCGACGGCACAGAGCGTCGACTGCCAGAGGTGATCCCCCAGTGCGGGTGCGACCGCGCTCCACAGCGCGGACAAGGATCTCGGGTTCATCGCGACCCGTCCTTTCTCTCCAACTTAAGCAGAGTTTTCTCGGCTTCTTTAACGTCGGCGAGCGTGAGTTTGCCGGATTCGATCAGGTGCGCCATCACCGGCTGCGAGCGCCCGCCGAACAAGGCGAGCAGGTCGTCGATCAAGCGGCGCTGCGCCGCGCGGCGAGAGACGGCGGCTGCGAAAATGTGAAAGTTGCCGACTTTTTTGATGCGCTGCACGGCCTTTTTCGCTTCCAGGCGATACACCGTGGTCTGGATCGTGGTGTAGGCCGGCCGATCTTTCTCGGGAAACGCTTCTTGCATCTCGCGGATGGAAGCTTGTCCGTTCCTCCACAGCGTCTCCATGATGCGAAGTTCAAGCTTGGACAATTTCGGTTCGGCCATCAGCCCTCTCCTATTCATGTATGCATTACTACTACAAATGTATGTTTTATGGCAAGGGTAATTTTTCTGGCCACTGTCCGCCCCCAAGGCCGGGAGCTTCTGTCGACCCCGGCTGGGGAGCCTGCCCGGCCGAGGCTTGGTTAGGCGAGGGCGGCCATCAAAAAATGAGTTTGGCGGCCAACTGGATCACGCGCGGTCCGCCGCCCCCCAGGCCCGGATTGGTCTGTGCCTGGTCGGGAGTTTGGGTGATCAATCCCGTGGGTCCCATGCCCGGAGTCACGACCCAATTGGGCAGGGCAAAGTTAGGATGATTCAGGATATTGAAGAGTTCCCCTCGCAGCTGCAGGTTCACTCGCTCGGTAAGGGACGTGTTTTTTAGCAGGGCGAAGTCCCAGTCCCAATAGTGAGGACCGGCGATGGCATTGCGCCCGAGGTTGCCAAAGGTCCCGTAGGGGGGTTGGGAAAAGGCATTGGCGTTCAGGTAGCCAATGGTGTCGGGACCCGACTCCCAATTGGGATTGATGGGGTTTACGCCGGGGACGACGTTGGGCCTCTGGTGATAATTCGACTGGGTGTTGAAATTGGGATTGGGAAAGGAGCTGGTGTCATTGGCGCTCACGATCGGCACCGGCCGGCCACTCTGGGCGGTGACAATGGTGTTCAGCTCCCAGCCGTGCGCCAGTCGCTTGGGGCCGCCGAACCAGGCCGGCACCTGATAGCTAAGCGCGGTGGTGAATCGGTGGCGAGCGTCGAAATTTGACGGGCCGTACTCCGCCTTAAGGTTATTGGAGTTCTGGGGTAAGGCCACGGTGGCGAAATTGTAGTCGATGCCGTCGGAGGCATCGTCGAGCGACTTCGAGAACGTGTAGCCGGCAAAGCCTGAGAATCCGTGCGACCCCTGCACTCGGAAGGTTGCTTGCAGAGCGTCATAGTTGGAATGGCTGATGGTCGCGAACTCATCCATGAACGTGTAGTTCGGATTGGGACGGTTGCCGTAGGCGTTGGGCTGGTTGGCGTCGCGCAAACGCACCAATTTGGTGCCCTTGGTTCCGACGTAACCGATTTCCATGGCCACGCGCTTGGCCAGCTCCTGCTGCACATTCAAATTCCAGCTCTGCATGTACGGGGTAACCAGATTGTGCGGAGTGAAGAAGATCGGGAAGGGAGGGGGGGCGGCCGTCAGCACTGGGCCCGGCATTGTACCGCTCCAAGGTCCTGGGTTGAAGTTCAGCGGCAGAACCGGGAGGGGACCAAGAGGGGGGGTAACCAAACCGGCGTCGTCGGTAAAGTTGGCGATCAGCAAGTCCTGCGGGATGTAGTCGTAGTAGATTCCGTAGCCACCCCGCACGACGGTCTTCGGCATCGCGTTCCAGGCGAAAGCGACCCGCGGGCCGAAGTTATGCAGGTCGCGTTGGTAAGCGGAGTTCAGGCCGTTGCTACCCACCATGGCCAGGTATCCGTTCGGGGCAAGATTCGCTAGCAGGTTGTTCTCCGCGCTGATCGGGCCAAAATACTCCCAGCGCAAGCCCAAGTTGAAAGTGAGATGAGAGGTGGCGCGAAAATCGTCCTGGAGGAAGAAGGAAAGACCGTTGTTGTAGGTGGTGCGCTGGGTGTTTCCCGATTCCGCATTCACGTAGGAAACATCGCCCAGGTAATAGGCGGCTAAAATGTCGGCTCCCTCGTCGCAATTTGTCGTGCAGCCGGCGGGGATAAGGCCGTTATTCGGAGCAAAAACAAAGTCGCCGCGCTCCAGGTTGGCGTTGTACGCATTCACGACAGCGCGGCGAAACTCCCCGCCGAACTTGACCGTGTGACGACCCGCGGTCCAGGTGAAGTTATCGAGCAGCTGGAAACTCTGGCTGACCCGTCCCCGCGGGAGGCTGTACCCGACAGCTCCCAGGTTATCAAAGATACCGCCGAAGTCGATCTCCGGCAGCCCCAGCTGGCCGGTGCCTAAGTTAAGCCCCAAACTCGAGGGGTTGAAGTCAGAGTCGAGAAAGGTAAACGAAGTGCGATAGCGACTATAGCCAAAGCGGATCTCATTCAGCTTTTGCGCGCTGACCGTGGAGAGGAAGCTGATCGAAACCACCTGCACACGCGTGGGGGATTGCTGGGCAAACTCGGGCAAGCGCGAACCCTCGCCGGCCCCAAGATCGCCCAGGGGAAACACCTGTTGGCTGCTGGCGTAGGCATAGCGGCCGGACACTTGTTCCCCGCTACTGAGGTTGTGATCGAGCTTGACGATGAGGCTGTCGACATCGTTGCTATCCTCTACCAAGCCGGGCACGGTTCCGGAGACACCGTTGAAACCCGTAGGCTGGGGAAAATAGCTGAGAATCTTGGTCAGGGCGGGGTTGGGAGTCACTCCGGTCGATGCAACGTAACTTTGAGCTAAGGCGATTTGCTGGGGCGTCGGCACGAGGAAGGTGAAGTCGGATCCCACACGCTCTCTCTGCCCTTCGTAAGCGCCAAAAAAGAATGTCTTTTCGGGGATCACGGGGCCGCCGAGGGAGGCGCCAAACTGGTTGTTGCGAAAGGGGCTTGCGGGCGCCGGAATGCGGTCAAAATAATTTCTCGCGTCAAAGAAGCTATTGCGCACAAATTCGAAAGCGCTGCCGTGCAGCTGGTTGGTTCCCGAGCGGGTGATGATATTCACGACGGAGCCGCTATTGCGGCCGTACTCCGCGGGAAACTGCGATTCCAGATTGAATTCCTGAATGGCATCAATCGGCAACAGCGACGCTGGCGCTCCCCCGATGCCGGTCTGGTTGAGCGCGGAATTGTTAAAGAAAGGATCGTTGTTGTCGGTCCCGTCGAGGGTGTAGTTGTTCGAGCGGTCGCGGTTGCCGTTGATGCTGAACTGCCCGAAGCCATCCTCGACGGCCGCCACGCCCGAGGCTTCGACGGTCGCGCCCGGTACTAAGGCGACCAGCTTGCCAAAATCGCGACCATTCAGGGGCAGGTCGGTCACCAGTTGCTGGTCCACGACTTCCCCCAGCACGTCGCGCGTGGTGTCGACCACCGGGGCGGCGGTCGTGACCGTCAATTCCTCCTTGCGCTGCTCGAGCCGGGTGAGGGCAAAGTTGGCGGTGGTGTCCAGACCCACGCTAACAATAACATTCTCCACCTCGGGAGAGAGCCCCGAGGCCTTCGCCGTAACCGCATACTCGCCCGCCGGTAATTCGGCAAGAACATAAGCCCCGTCTTCCCCGGTCACCGCCTCGCGCAGCTGGCCGGTCGCGCTATTTTTGGCGGCAATCTCGGCCCCGGCCATGACGCTCCCGCTGGCGTCGACGACTTTGCCGCGGATGGAACCGCGAAAGCTCTGGGCCACAAGCAGATGGGGAACCAGGAGCAGGATTGCCCATAGCAGGTTGAAATGGGGATAGTGGTTGCGTGCGACTGGCTGCCGGTTGCCCATACGTGCATCTCCTTTTGCGAATGGCGACGTCGGGAACCGCCAATCCGTTCCAGAGATGATATCGCTGCGAACCGATTTGCACCAGGGCTGCCGGCGCTTAGGAACTTCCCTTGGGCGCAACTCTTGACAATCTAGAGGAGACTGCTATTCTTTCCTCTAGTCTCTCGAGAGGAGAGGCACGACGGCATGACCACAGCCAGTGATTTGGTCCAAGGGACGCTCGCTATGCTCATCCTTAAGACCCTGGATCTTGAACCGATGCACGGCTACGGCATCGGGCTTCGCATCCAGCAGATCAGCCGGGGCGCGTTTGCCGTCAACCCCGGCTCGCTGTTTCCTGCCCTCCGGCGCCTGGAGCGGGGCGGGTGGATCCGGGCCGAGTGGCGCGCCACGGAGAATAACCGGCGGGCAAAATACTACCTTTTGACCGATCCGGGGCGCCGCAAGCTCAAAAGCGAAACCCGGGAGTGGGGAAGGCAGACGGCGGCGATTTCGAGAATTCTCGAAGCGTCGTAGAGAGGAGCGGCCATGTCGCTTCCGCGGAAGTTGTACCAGGGACTCAGAGCTCTAGGGCGAAGGCAGAAGATGGAGCAGGACATGGAGGAGGAGCTGCGCCATTATCTCGGCGCGGCCATCAGCGAAAAAACCCAGAGCGGCATGACCAGGGAAGAGGCGGCGCGGGCGGCAGGAATCGAAATGGGAAGCCTCGAAGCTGTCAAGGACGAGATCCGCGCCGCAGGCTGGGAAGCCGGGCTGGAGGCGCTGGTCGCGGATGTTCGCTACGGGGTGCGGGTTCTCCGACGCAATCCGGGTTTTACCTGCGTTGCCGTCTTGTCGCTCGCCCTCGGCATCGGGGCGAACACGGTGGTTTTCAGCGTGCTCAACGCACTGGTGTTACGTCCGCTGCCGGTTGAGCGCCCGCAACAATTGATCTTCGTCGAAACCAACGACTCCGGCCTCGGGCATTCCTTTCCTACCTACCGGGATCTCCGCGATCGCAATCAGACTTTGGCCGGGCTGGCGGGTTATCGGATCGCCCCCATGGAGCTCGAATCCGCCAGCGGTCCCACCCGCATCTGGGGTTTGCTGGCCACCGGAAACTATTTCGATCTTCTCGGCATCCGCCCCGCGCTGGGCCGCTTTTTCCATGCCGCGGAAGATCTCCTTCCCCGCGCCAGCCCCTACGTTGTGCTGAGCGATCGCGCTTGGCGCACTCGATTTGGCGGTGATTCGACCATCGTCGGAAAAACGATTCGCATCAACCGCCTACCCTATACCGTACTCGGCGTGGCGCCCGCTTCCTTTCGCGGCACCGAGCTCTGGTACTGGCCCGATGTCTGGGTGCCGATGATGATGGAGCCGCAGATTGAAAACCATGCCGGCAGCGGCTGGCTCGAGAACCGAAACACTTGGAATACCTGGGTGATTGGCCGGCTCAAGCCCGGCACGTCGAGTGCTCAGGCGCTCGCCAACCTGAATGCCATTGCTGCCCAGCTCGCCCGCGAACATCCCAACAACAACGAGGGCCTGCAGTTCAAGCTGGCGAAGCCCGGACTCGCCGGTGACTACATTGGCGGGCCAACCAAGGCGTTCACCCTGGGTGTGCTCAGCCTTGCCTCCATGGTGTTGCTCGCCGCGTGCGCCAACTTAGCCAGCCTGCTGGCGGCGCGCGCCGCCGACCGGCAAAGGGAAATCGCCATCCGGCTTTCGATTGGCGCCGGGCGCGCGCGTGTCCTGCGTCAGGTGCTTACTGAGACTCTGGTGCTGTCGTTCGCCGGGGGAACGGCAGGATGCGTACTTTCCCTGGTCTTGTGCCGGGCGCTCAGCCGCTGGCAGGCGCCACTGGATTTTCCGGTCCGGATGGATGTCAATCCCGACTGGCGAGTGTTCCTTTTCGCCGTCGTGATCTCGGTGCTGGCCGGAGCCCTTTTCGGCTGCGCGCCCGCTTGGGGCGCCTCCCAAACCGACGCTAGCGCAGTGCTCAAGGGCGCCCTCCGGAACTGGGGACACCGTCGGCTGCCGTTCCGCGACTTGCTCGTAGTGGTGCAAGTCGCCCTCTGCTTCCTCCTCGTTGCCGCCTGTCTGACCTCGGTGCGGGGGCTCGAGCGCGTGCTCAAGATGCGCCTGGGCTTCGAACCCGAGGGGGTTTCGCTGGTATCGTTTGATCTCGGCCTGGCCGGCTACGCTGACGAGGAGGGCCGGATGTTTCAGCGGCGCGTGCTCGACACCGTGAAACAACTGCCAGGGGTCCGTTCCGCGGCTTATTCCAACTCCGTTCCCCTCAGCCTCGACCAATCGACGACTACGGTATTTCCCGGTGACAAGACTCCGCTCGAGCCGGCAGAGGGTATCCAAGCGCAGGAGTACCAGATCTCGCCGGGATACTTCGCGACCATGGGTACCGTTTTGGTTGCCGGTGAGGACTTTGCCTGGCACGACGCGAACGGGCGCGAAGTTGCCATTGTCAACCTCTCCTTTGCCAAACGGGTGTTGGGCACCGAGAACGCCGTAGGAAAGCAATTTCGCGAGAGTTCCAAGGGTCCTTTGGTGGAAGTGATCGGTATGGTCGAAGATGGCAAGTATGGCAGTCTTACCGAGTCTCCTACGCCCGCGGTCTTCTGGCCCATCCTCGAGCGTTACAACTCCACCACCACCCTCGAAGTGAGGTCATCCCTACCCGCCAGTCAGATGGTCGACGACCTGCGGCGGGCAGTTGCAAGCCTCGATCGACAGCTGCCCCTTTACGGGGCGGGCAGTCTCGAGCAAATGCTCGGCTTCGCATTCTTACCGGCCCGGGCGGCCGCCGTCGCCTTGAGCGCTTTTGGCCTGCTGGCGATCATGCTGGCGATCACGGGTGTTCACGGCCTGGTCTCCTACGCCGTGGCTAGGCGCGTGCGCGAGATCGGCATTCGCATCGCTGTGGGGGCGTCTCCTTCGCAACTGTTGCGGCTGGTAGTCGGCAGGATCGCGGTGTTGTTGGCGATTGGCGCGATGATCGGCTTGCTATTAGCGCTGGCCGCGGATCAGGTGCTCGCCAGCGTGGTTTACCAGGTTTCAGCCCGCGATCCGCAGATTCTCGCAGCCGTGCTGGCCGCGGTTGCGCTGCTGGGGTTGGTTTCGTCCTGGGCGCCCACCCACCGAGCATTGCGCATCGATCCCATGGTGGCGCTGCGATGGGAATGACGCAGGACCCTCTTGCAACAGCTGTCAACTTTCGTTTCCGGACGGGCCTAGGAGATGCTCGAAGCCAGCGAAGAGGTTTACTCCTCGCTCCGCCGTCGCTTTAAGGGTGATTTGCTTCGTCCCGGCGAAAGCGGCTATGAAGCGGCGCGGGCCATTTGGAATGGTCTGGTAGCACGCGCCCCCGGACTTATCGCTCTCTGCGCGGACCCGAGCGATGTCGAAAACGCGGTTCGAGCCGCCTCTCAGGTTGGAATTTTGACCGCCGTGCGTTGCGGAGGGCATAGTCTTGCAGGGTTCAGCACTTGCGATCGTGGCTTGGTCATTGACCTCTCCAGAATGCGCCGAGTGGTGGTGGATTCCGAGGCCCGCCGGGCTCGGATCGCAGGCGGTTGCCTGCTCGGGACGGTGGATGCCGCGACCCAAAGAGCAGGACTGGTCTTTCCCTCCGGCGTGGTTTCTCACACGGGTGCGTCCGGCCTGATTTTGGGTGGAGGGACCGGCTGGCTCACGCGGCGATTCGGACTGTCCTGCGATAACGTCGAGGGATTCACCCTCGTCACCTGCGACGGTGCTGTGGTGCGAGCCAGCTCCAAGGAGAACCTGGATCTGTTTTGGGCGTTGCGGGGAGGGGGCGGCAACTTTGGAGTTGTGACCGAATTCGAGGTGAAACTCCATCCCCTGACCGCGGTGGTGTTTGCGGAAGGACTGTCCCCAGAGGCTGATATCGGTTCGCTTCTCGCCTACTGGAGAAACTTCATGGCCGAAGCCCCGCTCGATTTGAAGTGGAACATTAGTCTGCGCCTGGCTCCACATACGAACACCGTGCCCGCGGCGCTTCGCGGTCAGCCCGTGGCCAGCAACTCCCTGGTTTGGACTGGCGACCCCGCCGCCGGCCGCTCCTATCTCGCGGGTGCGCTTGCCCGCTGCCGCCCGGATTCTGTGAGCAGCAAGATCATCTCGTTTCTGGACTTGCAAACCATGGCCGATGCCGATTTTCCGCATGGCCGGCGCTATTACACGAAATCGGGTTATTTCAGCGACCTCGACGAGCGCAGCATCGCTTCGATGGCGGAAGCGGTGGCCACGATTCCGTCATCGGAAACCCAAATTGAACTGGCTTATCTTGGCGGGGCGGCGGCGCAGGTCGCGCCGAGAGAGACCGCATTCGGCGATCGCAGTGCTCCTATTATTATGAACTTGCTGGCGAGTTGGTCGGATGCCACGGCGGACGCGAGTAACCTCTCGTGGATTCGAGGGCTGTTCAGGAGACTTCGGCCAGCGATGAAACCGGGTGCGTATGTGAATTTCATGAGCGCAGACGAGCAGGATCGCGTGCCCGAAGCTTATCAGGAGCGTTGGGATCGCATGGTTGCGGTTAAGTCGCACTACGATCCAACGAACTTCTTCCGGCTGAATCAGAATGTTCCACCACGGAAGCTTCCACCCACGCATCCCTAGCTCAAACAGACCCCATCGGGCTGCACTCATTGTCGATCCGGAACTTGGGGTACGCTAACGGAGCAGCAGGTAAGGAATACGGGTTGCGATACGGTTTTAGAGCGATGGCATTGCCCCAAAACATAAACTTCTTGGAGGACGCTATGAGAAATCTGTTTTGCGTTGCAGTCGGGTTGGCGATGGCCTGCCCTAGCCACGCCGCGCCGATGCGCGCTCGCGATCTTGGTGTGCCATTCGAGGGAACACCCGGCGCGCGGAACGCGATGACCGACGTTGCCGGTGTAGAGGTGGGCCAGATTACGTTGATCAAGGGCGAAGGTGTGCTCAAAGTTGGCGCGGGACCGGTTAGAACGGGCGTGACGATCATCCTCCCGCGAGGACACGACAATAGCCAGCCCGTCTACGGCGGATATTTCAACCTCAACGGTAATGGCGAGATGACTGGGCAGGCTTATTTGCAGGATTTCGGTGTCATCAAGGGTCCTATCGGCATCAGCAACACGAATGCGATCGGCCAGGTCTACGCCGGCATTCAGCAATGGACACAGACCCGATTCGGAGAAGCGGCCGATCCCCTCGTGGCCGAGACTGACGACGAAGACCTGAACGATCTCGGCGGTTTCCACGTCACTCCGGAGGCAGTTCTTGCAGCCATCGAGGCCGCAAAGCCGGGACAGGTTCAAGAGGGAAATGTCGGCGGCGGCACTGGCATGGAATGCTTCGGCTTTAAGGGCGGAATCGGCACCGCCTCTCGCCAAGTTGTCATTGGCTCCGAACGCTACACGATTGGTGCACTTGTTCAGTGCAACACGGGTGACCAGCGCGACCTGCTGATCGCCGGAGTCCCCGTCGGAAGGGAGATATCCAGGCGTTGGCTGCCATGTTTTGACCCCCTGCTATCACCCCCCGACAAACTCCCCAAATGCGTTGGCGACGGGGCGGACAGGAAGGCACCCCCCGACCACGGTTCGATTATCATTGCTGTCGCGACCGATGCCCCCCTCATCCCCGTGCAGTTAAATCGTGTCGCGAAACGCGCGGCTATGGGCCTGGCCAGGCTCGGATCGTATTCGGGCGATGAATCGGGCGACCTCATTGTCACATTTTCGACGAGTCCATCCGTGGTGAATCATCCGGACCAGACGACTTCGCCGTCGTCGATCACCCAGATCCCCAGCGTGGAGATGGACAAGTTGTTTGAAGCCACTGTTGAGGCAACCGAGGAAGCGATCGTGAACGCCATGGTCGCAGCCCAGACTATGACCGGAGTCAACGGCTATCGCGCTTTCGGTCTACCCCATGACGAGTTGCGCGCGATTCTCAAGCGCTACAACCGGCTGGGAAACAGCTATTAAGCTAGCTGTCGACCTTCGATGCGAGAACATTCGTAGGATCCGGAACTAGGAAGCGGAATGAAGTGGACTTCCACTCCATCCCGTCCGGCGAGGGTTAAGCTCGCTCCCACTCGATCAGGGACCCGAATCAGAAAAAGTCAGAAAAATACGGCTGCGTAGCACTATTTATGGGTTAAGCACGAGTAAAGTTTTAGGAATGTTCCAACCCGCAAAGCTTGGGCAGACGTGTCCGCGAGTCGGTTGAGTTCTCGCCGTAAAGGGTTCGCTACGCCGCACCTGCAAAACGGCGGCGCGGCCCTTGACGGCTCCGGGCCGTTCAGGCGCGGGCCTTTCTCCTTCGCATCAGCCGAAGGGAGATATAAGAATTACGAAGGAAATCCCAGAGATGTTCCGTTGGGCGCTGCGCGGCGTACAATTTTTCCTCGAATTAGAGACAAATCCCACCCGCTCGTTTGTCTAAGTACATGAGGCCGCAAAGTGCAGCCCAACAGCCGTGATGCTACCGAAATCGAGTCGTTGTATCGCCAGCATGGCTCGGCGCTGCTGCTTTTCGCGACAGCGATTGCCGGCGACCGGGGTCGCGCTCACGATGCGGTTCAGCAAGTATTTCTCAAGATGATCGAGGACGGCAATTTGCGCCAGGTTGAGGACAAAAAGGCTTATCTGTTCGCGTGCGTACGCAATGTTGTTCTGAACGAAGCCAAGGTTCAGCGGCGGAACACGGTCCTCGACCCGGACTCTGCCTGGTTCAACCCGCCGGACCGGGACTACGCGGCAGAACTGAACCTTCGGCGGGCGCTGTGCACTCTTCCCGACGATCAGAGACAGGTAGTCGTCCTGCATGTCTGGGGCGAACTTACTTTCTCTCAGATCGCCGATCTTTTGGAGATCAGCGCAAGTACGGCGGCATCCAGATACCGGTACGCGCTTGCCAGGTTACGCGAATCAATGTGCGCGAAGGAGGATTCCTGTGCCAACTCCCGATCTTGATGATGAGCGATTTAATAATGAGAGAGATGACCGATTCGAAACCTATTTGAAGCACTTTCGCCCACTGGCTCCCGAGCCGCTCCAGATCGAGACGCCTAGGCGCGCCACTCGGCGTTCCTTCGTATTCGCTGCGTGGGCCGCGGTCGTCGCAGTCATCCTGATCGCATCGGTACTCGCCTTGCTCTCTCGCACCGGCCGGTCCAGCGATGGTCCAGGAAACTTAGCGGGCGGGGAGCAGCTTACAAACCAGCAACCGCTGACCATCGGCAGTGCGAACGCTTGGCTGGCTCACGCGCCGTCGGTTGATGCAGCCCTTGATCGTGTGCCATTTCATCGACAATCAACCCCACTGCCGAAAGGCAAACAGAGCGCCCTTGCCGTGCTCAGCGAGGACAACGACAAACTATGAACACCTTTCGTTCTATTCCAGTGATCATTTTGCTCTTGGCCGTGCAAATTAGCTCTGCGTCCTCAAACCGGGAGACCAACCTCGGCCCGAACGCCGCTTTGCTCTACTGGACTGCATTTTCCGAAATGCAGGATTCCGCCATCAGTGACGCGAAGGAACTGAATAAAGTCCTCGACGGTAAGGTTCCTTACGACGATTTGAAATACAAAGATCTGGTTGAGAAGAACCGGTTTGCACTCGACATCATGGCACGTGGAGCTAGTCGTCCATTCTGTGACTGGGGCTTGGGTTACGGCTACGCCGAGGAGATGGGACCGGCAACGCCAGTTGGCTATGTTTGGAAAGCGCGGGCCCTCGGCAGCCTCAATGTTCTCTACGCCTTTCACCTGCAGGCCGCCGGGGAAAGGGACGCATCGGTACGAGCGCTGGCTGCTGGAATACTCTTCTCGCATGACGTCGCGAACGGGGGAACGCTGGTGTCCGCTTTGGTCGCGAAGCGTCTTCTTCTCGCACATTTTAATGCTGTGGCGCTTGCGCTTCACACGGGAGGGCTGTCCACCACGCAACGGCTGGTCCTGCAAAAAGCGATTGCCCAGCTCGGACCGGAAGGCATCGATTGGCAATCCGCTGTGCATCGGGAGATGGAAGTCCTTCATAGGGCGGACCCGAGCGATTCTGCCGCCCTAGCAGAGATCGAGCCCGTCTATCTAAAAGCGCTCAACAATCCTTCCACACTGTCGGCGCTTGAGTCGATGCGCTCCAGCGCGCCGCCGGCGTTGAAGGACATCATTCCCAATCCCAAGCGCGTCCTGGACGAGAGGCAAGAGTTAAGCGACAAGATGCTACAGGTGCGCTCGTTGTTGCAATGATCGTTGTTGAGACGAGGCCCGCGTGAAGTAACAAACTGCAGGCGTCTCTTCAGGTCGCCGACGTAGGCACGCATTTCTAAGTTTTATGGGACTGCAGCTTCCAAGCCTCGCGCGGACTCATTGCTTGATTTCAGTTTAGCGAGCTTCTAAACGCGCTGCGAATCTGCGAGGGCAAAAAAAAGGCGCGGATAAGAATCCAGACGAAAGAATAGCTGGGACTCTAGCGGACTCATATAAATCTCGGATGGCTGCCGGAGCCGGAAATCACCCACAGATTTTGCTAACGAAGCAAGAAACTTCCCCAACACCGCAGCACACCCGGCCCCGCCGCGGGAGTCAGCGCCCGACGGTTCCAGGCGAAGGCCCTTCGCTTGCGAACAGCGGAAGCCGCCCGAACCCGGTCGCCGGCCATTACTCATGTCGAAGCGCCGCCAAGGGTTCGATGCGTGCGGCTCGCTGCGCGGGAAGGTAGGCGGCGAGGAATCCCACGAACAGGAGGGCACTCGTTGCCGAGGCGACGGTCAGTGGGTCCGTGGGTTTCAACCCGTACAACAAAGTGCCAACCAAGCGGGACAAGACGAAAGCCGCGGGCGCGCCGACTGCGACTCCCAAGGCCGCAACCAGCATGGCCTCGCGCAGCACCATCTGCAGAATCTTGGTTCTCCGGGCGCCGAGAGCGATGCGAATGCCAATCTCGTTCGTTCGGCGCGACACGGCGTAGGAGATCATCCCATATAATCCGATCGCGGCTAGCGCGAGTGCGAGCATTCCAAAGAAGCCAGTGAGCTCGGCGAACAACCTTTCCTGGAGAGTGGCCTGGTTGATTTCTTCGACTTCCGTCTTGACATCGAAGATCGGCAGGTTACGGTCAAGCCCCTGTACGGCGCGACCCACGCCGCTGATCCAGTCCTTGGGATTGCCTGCGGTCCGCACTGAAAAGTGGACCACATCCGGCTCGTTGATGTGTTGATAGAGCGGGACGTAGACGGTGGGCAGGGGATCATCGCGCAACTTGCCGTAGCGGGAATCGCCGACGACGCCGACGATCACAATATCAGAGCTTGTTTCCTGATGCCCGAAGCCGAATCGATGTCCAATCGGACTTTGACCCGAGAAATATTCCTGCGCGAAAGCGCGGTTGACTACCGCGATCTTGGGTGCGGTTGCGGTGTCCTGTTCTCCGATCGTGCGGCCCAGCACCAGAGGAATTGCAAAGGTTTCAAAGAATTCCGGACCTACAGAATTGGCGCGCACGGGTCCGTTGTCCTGCTCTCCGGGTTTCGCAGGAAATCCCTGCAATGAAAATCCGAGGATGCTGATGCCGGCGTTGATCAGGCCATGTCGAGAGAAACAGACGGAGCGCACTCCAGGAATCGCTTCGATTCTTTTCTGCAGCTGCTCGTAGAACGTTGCCAACCGGTCTGCCTTGTAGCCGGCCTGAGTGGCAGCCATGGTGAAGAGCAGAAGGTTGCGCCGGTCAAACCCGACATTTTCGTTTTCCAGTTTGGTCAGGCTGCGAACAAACAATCCGGCGCCGATCAGCAACACCAGCGACATCGCGATCTGCACAACGACCAGAGCCTGGCTGAGCCGCTGACGCCGGCCGGAAGATTGAGCGCCGCTGCCGCTTCCGATGATGATCCGGGCTGCACCCTCCTTAAGTGCCGGAGTCAGATCGAGGCGTGTGCCGCGCAACGCCGGAGCCAACCCGAAGAGAATTCCCGTAAGCGCGGAAACGCCGGCAGTAAACGCGAGTACGCCCAGGTTCGGCGCGACATGCAGTGTAATCGGCTCACGCCCGCTCGACATCAGCTTGAGCAAGACATCGCTGGCCCAATAGGCAAGAAAGACTCCGACCGCACCGCCCGCCAGCGCGAGCATCACGCTTTCCACCAGCAACTGGCGAATCAACCGCTCCCGTCCGCCGCCCAGCGCCAGACGTACCGCGATCTCCTTTTGCCGCGATGCCGCCCGCGCCAGCAATAAGTTGGCGACGTTTGCGCAAGCGATCAGAAGAACCAATCCGACCACGCACATAAGAATCAACAGCGGTTCTGAAAACTGGCTCCGCAATTCATCCAGCCCTCCGCCCGCAGGCGTCAGCTCAACCTTCGGAGGCTCCAGCGCCTGCTCGGGAGACGGTTTCGCCGGCGGCTTCTCGATGCCGGAGGATTCCTGCTGAACGATGACGTCCAGGGCTGCGCGCGCCTGCTCGTCGCTCGCGCCCGGCTTTAACCTTCCCATGATCACAACCCACCAATCGTCGTGCGCGGTGAACTTCGAGGTTTCGCCGGGAGTTGCGTACGCGATCCAGCTGGGATCCACCACAGGCTGGGTTCTTAGGGGAAGCCAGATATCGATCGAGGTTCCGGTCTGAACCCCGAAGAACTCGGGCGCGGCAACGCCGACCAGAGTGAAGGGGACGCGGTTTACAGTGAACGTTTTGCCCACGATTTGCGGGTCGCGTCCAAATCGCTTTACCCAGTAGTTATAGCTGATGGTCGCTACCGGGCTGGCACCTTGCTCATTGTCCGCAGGAGTAATCGTGCGTCCTATCGACGCGGGAACTCCCAGCATGGAAAAGAAGTCGCCCGAGACCAGCTGACCTTGCGCCACACCCGCCTCACCACCGACGCCGACATTCACACGTTCTGCATCTGCAAAGGCGAGCACTCCGGAAAACGCCTGAGCGCGCGCACGAATGTCCTCAAAGATCGGGTACGAAAATGAAGTGCTTGTCGAACGGCCGCTTTTGTCGCGATCCGAGTCGCCCGAGAGCGAATGGATCATGTACGGCCAGCCCGGCGCAACCCAATTCAGCAATACAAGTTGCTCCGGCTTCTCGACGGGCAGCATCTTCAGCATCACCGCGTCGATCAGGCTGAAGATGGCGGTGTTTGCGCCGATCCCGAGCGCGAGGGTCAAAACCGCAACCACGGTGAAACCGGGATTCCTGTTCAGCAGGCGCAGGCCGTAAGCCGCATCCTGTACCAGGTCTTCGAACCATCGCCAGCCCCATGCGCTATGGCTTTTCTCGGCTAACAACGTTCGATTACCAAAGCGGCGAAGAGCTGCGTAGCGAGCCTCGGCGGCCGTCATCCCGGCCTCAATCTGCTGCTGCTGGCGCATTTCCAGGTGCAGGCTCATTTCTTCTTCGAGGTCCGCATCGAATTGCCGGCGATCGACCAACATTCGCAGCCGTCTTGCGAGTTCGCGCAGCCAGTTCATAAGCAGCTCCTCTTACACAGCTTCGATGACGCGGGTGATGGCTCCCATCACGCGTTCAAACTGCGATTTTTCCACTGCCAGTTGTTTGCGGCCTGCAGCCGTCAACTGATAGTAGCGGGCACGCCGATTTCCGGCCGTCGTTCCCCACTTGGCGGTGACCCATCCTTTGATCAGCATTCGCTGGAGTGCGGGATACAGTGATCCTTCCTCGACTTGGAGCACATCATCGGAAGTCTGCTGAATGGAGTTGGCGATCTCGTAGCCGTGCATCTCGCCCGAGCGCGCCAACGTTCTCAGGATTAAAAGGTAGAGAGTTCCGGGCGGAATTTCGTCGCGATGCAAATTGCTAGCCTCCGTTCCATAGTTAGACTATGTCAGTGTCGGATGGTCAGCAACATTTGTCAAACGGATTCACGATCTGGGGAGCCGATGCAGGAGGGGGCTGCGGCATCGCTCTACCGTGTCTCGCTTCCCCCCAGGTTTGTGGTGACGGCGACGGTTATAAAATCGCATTCCGAATTCCGACCTCAAGGGTCGGAACAACTTAGCTGGCAGCTCGCTGCTAGAGGTCGAGTGGAACCGTTTTTCAAGGTACGCATGGCCGCTGTCTCCCACCTGACCGGTTCCGGACACTGCATCCCAGAAACGAACCAAAGGGGCTCACATAGAACTTCCACAATGAGGGCAAGCCTTGCATAGTCATCAACTTGCGCTGGTTGGATTGGTGCGTCGATTGCCACTTCCAGGCATCGATCTCTAAGGCTGTGGGAGCTGGTCATGACGGCATTTCTGCAGGACCTCCGCTTCGGATGGCGATTGATGCGCCAAGCCAAGAGCGTGACGCTGATTGCCGTGTTGTCCCTGGCGATTGGTATTGGCGCCAACACAGCCATTTTCTCCGTAGTCAACGCGGTGGTGCTGAACCCCTTGCCCTATCACGATTCCGATCGGCTCGTCTCCCTGTTTCAGGACCGCCAGGGATTTCATACCGCTTCCATTTCCTATATGAACTTTCTCGACTGGCAGCGGATGAACCGTAGCTTTGCGGCGATGGCCGCATACCGCAGCACCGGCTATAGCCTCCTCGGACGCGGCGAGCCCGAACGCCTGCATGGCGAAATGATCTCCGCTGGGTTCTTCGAGATTCTGGGCGTGAATCCGCTCCTCGGACGCCCGTTTACCGCCGACGAAGATCACCTCGGAGCCAATCCGACGGCCATGATTTCCGAGCGGCTATGGCGGCGGAAATTCGGGGCGGATCCCAACATCATTGGCCAGCGCATGATTCTCGATGACGTTGGCCGCACGATCATCGGCGTCGTTCCCAGCACATTCGATCTCAAGATCCAGAATTTTCAGGAAGAACTGCTGAATGAAGTGTACACGCCGATTGGCGAATTCAGCGATCCCCGTTTCCGCAATCGCGCTTCTGGATGGGGAACCGATGCCATTGGGCGTTTGCAACCCGCCATCAGCTTCGAGCAAGCGCGAACCGACCTGGAGCGCGTGGCGCATGAGCTCGCTGCCGCCTATCCGGATGTGAACAGCAGTACGGGCATCACCATGATAGCGCTGCGGGAAGAAATGGTCGGCCAGGTGCGCGGAATCCTGCTCATCCTGCTGGGGGCGGTTGGGTTTGTGCTGCTGATCGCCTGCGTGAACGTTGCCAATCTGCTTCTGGCGCGCTCGAATTCGCGGCAGCGGGAATTCGCGGTTCGAGTTGCCTTAGGCGCTTCGCCCGGCCGGATCGTCCGCCAACTGCTCAGCGAAAGCATCCTGCTGGCGTTGGCCGGAGGTGTTTTTGGGCTGCTGCTCGCCTCCTGGGGAACTCGGGCTGCGCTGGCGCTGGTTCCGCAGAGCTTGCCGCGGGCAGAAGAAATCAGTATCGATCCGCGCGTGTTGCTTTTTACGTTTGCCATCTCGGTAACTGCCGGCATCCTGTTCGGCCTGGCGCCAGCGTGGAAGGCCTCGAGTCACACAGCGGACAGCACGCTGCGCGAGAGCGGACGTTCCCTGGCGCGAAGCCATTCCCGAGCGCAGGGTGTGTTTGTCGTCGTCGAAACCGCCTTGGCGCTGGTGCTGCTGGTGGGCGCAGGACTCATGCTGCGCACGCTGTTTCGTCTGTGGTCCTCCGATCCCGGATTCAACCCTCACAATTTGATCACCTTCAGCACCGCGGCCCGCGAGGAACTGAAGCAGCGGTCGCCGGAAGCGATTAGGGCCTATTACCGCGAGATGCACGACCGGATTGCCGCAACGCCAGGCGTCGACAGCGTCTCCTCGGAGGGCGGATCGCAACCCATGCAAAGCGATGACGAGAACTGGTTCTGGATTTTGGGAACGCCCAAGCCGGAGCATTTCGCTGATCTTCCCTGGTCGATCATGTACTCGGTCGAACCCGAATACCTCAAAGTGATGCAGATTCCGCTAAAGCGGGGACGCTTTATCACCCCGCAGGACACGGAGCATTCACAGCCAGTTGTGGTCATCGATGAGAGCTTTGCGCAGAAATACTTTGCCGGCCGAGACCCCATTGGGCAACACGTGGACTTCGATCCCAGCGGAACGGGTCCGGACAAGCAGCCGGCGGCCGAAATCGTTGGCATCGTCGGGCACGTGAACCAGTGGGGCCTCGATCACGACGGAGCTGGGGCGCTGCACACCGAAGCCTATTTTCCTTACCGGCAGAACGATGACAAATCGGTAGTCGCGACCGCCCGTTTCAACACGGTCTATGTGCGCACGCGCCAGCCGGGCGTGCCGAGCCTCGAGACGCTGCGCCAGAGACTGCTCGAGTTCGACAGCGGGCTGGTTCTCTATGACGCTTCAACCATGGATCGAGTGCTGGCGGACTCGATTGCGGCCAAGCGCTTTTCGATGACGCTCCTGGCGGCGTTCGCTGCCATCGCTCTGCTGCTGGCAGCCGTGGGAATCTACGGTGTGGTCTCGTATTTGGTGGGCCAACGCACGCGAGAGATTGGCGTTCGCATAGCTCTGGGCGCGCGGCCGCTTGATGTGCTACGCATGGTGCTGGCGGATGGCGCCCGCATGACGCTGCTTGGCATTTGCATCGGACTGCTGGCGGCTCTGGGCCTGACTCGTCTGATGGCAAGCATGCTCTTCGGGGTCAAGCCAACCGACCCTCTGACCTTCGCCTTGGTCGCCGTTCTGCTGGGGGCGATCGCGCTCCTAGCCTGCTTTGTGCCGGCGCAGAGGGCGATGCGAATCGATCCCATGGTGGCGCTCCGGTACGAATAATTCTGCGCGAGTGCGGACAGGGTCTCCCCGCGTCGCCCGCGGTTCGTATTGCCGTCGTTGTGCGAAAAGGTGCAGGCGGTGGCGCCCAACCACCCATGACAACCAACGCAGCCAGCCACGACCTTAGAACAGTCCAAGAGAGCCTCGCGAACGAGCCTAGGAGTTTCGTCCTGTGGTTAAAGGGGGACGGGCTTGGGGTTTCGTTACGGGACAAGCTAGGCGCTAAGACCGTCTATCATAGGACCGCCGCAACTTCTATGGAGACGGTCCAAATCGGACCGATCCCTGATCAGGTGCGCTTATGCGAATCCTAGTCATCGGTGGAAACGGCTTTATCGGCACGCCGGTAGTGCGTGAATTGCTTGAGGCTGGTCAAGACGTGTCGGTTTTGCATCGCCGTAGAGATACTTCGCCGGCTCAAGGTGTGGCGCAAATTGAAGGCGATCGGAATCGACTGCGGGACTATGAGGCTGAGCTTCGCCGATTTGCTCCCCAGGTCATCATCGACATGATCTTGAGTTCCGGCGAGCAGGCGGATCAGCTCGTCGATCTCGCCGCCGATCTGCAGGCGCGCGTGGTTGCCATCAGCAGTATGGACGTCTACCGGGCTTGGGGAGTTATGCAAGGGACCGAACCGGGCGGGTTGGAGCCGATGCCAATCACGGAGGACTCCCCCTTGCGTACAGCCCGCAAAGCCTACCCACCGGAATTGGTTGAAGCCATGAAGAGCATCTTCAGTTGGCTGAACCCAGGGTACGACAAAATCGCAGTTGAACAGTCCGTCATGCGCGGCAGAATTGGAGGCACGGTGGTTCGCCTACCGATGGTCTATGGCCCGGGGGATCCCCTGCACCGGCTGCACGGCATGCTGCAACGGATCCGAGATGGCAGGCCGGCCATTATCCTGGCCGAGGATCACGCCAGGTGGCGAGGACCGCGAGGGTATGTCAAGAATGTGGCGCATGCGATCGCTGTGGCATCCATATCGGACGCGGCAAGGGCGCGGATCTACAACGTTTGTGACGAGCCTACTCTTCCCGAACTGGAGTGGCAGGCCAAGGTGGTGGCGCAGACAACCTGGAGCGGGAGACTGGTTGTCTTACCAACTCGGCTGACGCCAAAGCACCTGTTCATGCGGGGCAACACCTCGCAGCACCTGGTCGCTAGTTCGGAACGAATTCGCAGCGAGCTTGGTTATCAAGAACCTTTCACCATGGATGAGGCGATCGCCCGAACCATTGCTTGGGAACAAGCCAATCCGCCGACCGGCCCAAGTTTGCATCAGTTTGACTACCCCGCCGAAGATGCGGCGCTGGCCCAGGCCCCATCGTCTCCTGCTGATTGACTACAACGGCGGGGTCCGGCCACGACCTAGAGCCGACGGTAACGGGCGCCCGTGTTGGCCCCGGTACGACAGCGGCTGGTCCGAACTCAGCGCAATAGGGTCTTGAAATTTAGCTTAGCGCTAAGTAAAATTAGGACTATGACCCTGCACGACATGGCACGAGCCCTGGGGCGCCGCGGCGGCCGCGCGCGGGCGGCTCACCTTTCGGCGCCAGAGCGGTCGCGAATCGCGCGGCTGGGCGCCAGCGCGAGAGGCTTCTCCCTCACGGCGGCACGCCGCATCGCCGAGAACCTTGCGTACGCGGAAAGCGCTGCCATTCTGCGCGGTGCCCCCACGCGTATCGCCAGGGTCCGGACTTGCCGCGGACCTCTCCCGGGCATCTACCGGCATGGCCGATAGCGAACAACTCCCGCTTGTCGCTGACGCTATTCGTCAGCTTCGCGACATCGGGTTCCAGCCCGTGCTCGTGGGCGGGATGGCACTGGTTGTCATGGGCTCACTTCGCGTCACGCGGGACTTCGATTTCGTGATTGCGCATCCAGCTGATCGGCTCGACCGCGTTGTCGCGGTGTTTTACGACCGCGGTTTCGAGCTCGTGTCGCGCCTAAATGAGGCGGGAGATGTTACCGCCACGATTGACAACCGAGGGATCGCCTCGGCACGCCTCCGCCTCGACAAGCCCACCAGCGCCTACTTCTACAACGTCGCCAGGCGGGTTCGGATCGACCTGCTCTTCGACTTCCCGCTGCCGGCAATCGAGCTCGCCAAGAAGGCCAAGCGGGCGAAGATCCTTTCGCATGTGTTCGATATCGCGTCGCCCGAGGATCTGCTCCGATTGAAGGAGCTGGCCCAGGCCGCGCGCTCGTTCGCGGGCGACGCACAGGATATCGAGTTCCTGAAGCGTCACGTCAGGACGTGAGGGGAGCCGTACCGGCCCCCGGTAGACTCCGTTGTCTTGTTGTCTTTCTGCATCCTCGCAACGGAAACACCGAAACACCGGTATTCCCCCCGGGGATTGACTGAAGTTGGAGTGGGAGTTGTACAATGCCCCGCCGAGGTTTTCAGGGAAGGGCACGGGCAATTTCCAAATTGGCGGAAATCCCAATCGGACTGACCTCCGGTGGCAGGGGTGATCGAAAAATGCGCAGTTCAATAACCCTTCACGAAGTCGCGCGGCGAATCGTGATTGGCCTATTCAGTCTCGCCTCGCTGGCAGCAACGTCGCCGGATGAGCGTCAAGTTACCGATCCCAGATCCGTGATATCGGTCACGAACATGGCGGCAGGTCCGGTCCCCATTCCCCAACTCTACTACACCCGCACCACGTCCGGACCAGCCTGGTCTCCGGACGGGCGCGAGGTGGTCTTCACCTCGAACATGACCGGACGATCCAACCTCTGGAAGGTATCGGCTGCAGGAGGATGGCCCATGCAACTGCTCGCATCCGACGATCGCCAATCGGGTGCTGTCTGGTCGCCGGATGGGAAATGGATTGTCTTCGCGCAGGATTTCGGCGGAGGTGAACTCTACGACCTCTTTGCAGTTCCAAGCGATGGCGGGGAAGTCGTCAACCTCACCAATACTCCGGAGGTGTCAGAGCAGAACCCGAACTGGTCTCCGGACGGCAGCATGTTGGCCATGTCCTACCGGCCCAAGACCTCTTCGACCTCCGACCTCGCACTGCTCGACTGGAAGACCAGAAAGGTCCACAAACTCACCGATGAGCAAACCAAGAATCGCGAGTGGTATCGATCGATTTGGAGCCCAGATGGAAGGACGATCTACGCGGACCGTGCCAATGCCGGTCATACGGACTCGGATGTTTTTCGCATCGACGTAGCCACCGGCCAGCAGGAGAATCTCACTCCCCATCAGGGCGACGTCACCTACAGCGTCTCCTCCGTCTCACCGGACGGCAAGACCCTGCTGATCACTTCCAACGAGAAAGGCGGGTACGACAACGTCGCCTTGCTCGATGTCGCGAGCAAAAAGCGAAGCTGGGCCACAGACGTAACGTGGGAAGCGAGTGCGGGAGAGTTCTCTCCCGATTCGAAGAGTTTCACCTACATCCTCAACGCGGATGGCCGCACCGACACCTATGTGGTCGAGCGCAACACCGGCCATGCGGCCAAGCTGCCTTTTCCTGAGGGAATTAATTCTCCGGCCGGCAACCCCACCGCATATTCACCGAGCGGCGATCGCTTGCTGGTTTCCCACCAAAGTTCGACGGAGCCGGCCGATCTGTGGGTGTATGACATCGCCACCCGGCGCCCGCGGCAACTGACCTTTTCGGCGTTGGCCAGTCTGAATCCGTCGCGTCTGCCTTCCTCTCAGTTGGTGCACTACAAGACCTTTGACGGGAAAATCATCAGTGCCTTTCTCTGGGTGCCGTTCAACCTGAAGCGAGAGGGAAGCAATCCGGGAATCGTGCTCCCGCACGGCGGCCCCACGGGGCAGACGGTGGACAGTTTTAACAAAACCGCCGCCGCTCTCGCCTCCCGCGGTTATGTCTGTATTGCACCGAATGTTCGCGGATCCACCGGCTACGGAATGGAATTTCAGAAGGCGAACTACAAAGACCTGGGCGGGGGGGATCTCAGGGATGAGGTCTATGCTGCGCAATTCCTTGCCAGCACGGGATACGTGGATCCCAGGAAGATCGGCATCACCGGCGGATCCTATGGCGGATATATGGCCATGATCGCCATCGGCAGGTCACCCGACGTCTGGGCAGCGGCCGTCGAACTATTCGGGATCACCGACTGGTTGACGGAGCAGGAGCATGAAGAGCCCGCGCTGCAACAATATGATCAGTCAATCCTGGGAGACCCGGTGAAGGACCGCCAGTCCTACGAAGACGCTTCCCCCATCCAATACTTCAAGTTCGCCAAGGCCCCTCTGCTGATTTTGCAGGGAGCGAATGACATTCGTGATCCTAAGGAGGAAGCGGAGCAGGCGGAGACGGTCCTCAAGCAGGAAGGCAAAGTGGTGGCCGCTCACTACTACCCGGACGAAGGCCACGGGTTTGCCAAACGTGAAAACCAAATCGATGCCATGGAGCGAACTGTCGAGTGGTTTGATCACTATCTTAAGAACCAACCATGATTCGTCCGTGAGGCAAAGCTCGTGCCGGGCTATCGGTGGGTGTGTCTTATCGCATAGGAAGCTGACTCCTCATGGCGCTGCTGCCGTCGCCGATTTCGCTTCCAGCCGCTCGAACACTTCTTCGGCACGCCGCAAGGCTGCTTGAACGTTTTCGCAGATGTTTTCCGCTCCGATCACGTCCTGAAACTCTGCCTGATCGATGAGTTTGGCAGGCTGTTCACGGGCCCCACACAGGATCAAGGTGCGCTTATGGGCATGCAGCTGCTTGGCCACTTCTTCGATGGCATACATCCCCGTCGCATCGAGCGCGGTCATGTTGCGTAGCCGCAAGATCACCACCGGCGGCAAGCGCTCGAGGTTTTCGCTGACCACCGATATTTTGTCGGTGGCCCCGAACAGAAACGGTCCATGAATCCTAAAAATCGTCGCGTAATAAGGGATGTCCTTGTCTTGCAGAATGTGCACGCGCCCATCTTCTATATAGTCCTCCGTGACCTGCGATACCGTGGTGGTTGCCGTGACGCGGCTGATGAAAAGCAGCGCGGCCAGGATCATCCCCGCTTCGACGGCGACGGTGAGATCGGCAAATACGGTCAGGGCCAAGGTGACCAGCCAAACGCTGACATCCGTCTTAGTCAGTTTCAACAATTGGGGGATTTCGCACCATTCGCCCATGTTGTAAGCGACCACCATCAGGATTCCCGCCAGCGCGCACAGGGGAACATAGCTCACCAGGGGTGCGGCGAATAACAGAATGCACAAAAGCGTCATCGCATGCACCATTCCCGCCACCGGGGACCGGGCCCCGCTGCGAATGTTGGTGGCGGTGCGCGCGATTGCTCCCGTTGCCGGCAAACCTCCAAACATGGGCGATACAATATTCGCAACCCCCTGCGCTACCAGTTCCACATTCGGATTGTGCCGATCATTACTCATGCGATCGGAAACTACTGCGGACATGAGCGATTCGATGGCGCCTAACATCGCTACGGTGAATGCCGGGCCCAACAATCCGTGGATCAAATCGCTCCGGAATCTCGGAATCTCCAGGTGTGGCAGACCGGCGGGGATTCCCCCAAACCGGGTTCCGATGGTTTCTACTGGCAATTTGAAAATGGCAACTGCGCCCGTGGCCATCACCAAGGCAAGGATGGGACCCGGAATACGGGTGGAAATGGTCCGGCAGGCCACGATCAGCAATACCGTACCCACGGCCACCAAGCTTGCGCTCCAAGAAATCGTGGGAAAGCTCCGGGCAAGCGCCTCTACCCGAAGCCAGAAAATACTCGGCACTTTGTCGAGGTGCAATCCGAAGAAGTCTTTCACCTGAGTGCTGGCGATGAGAATGGCAATCCCGTTCGTGAACCCAATCACCACCGGGCGCGGAATGAACTTAACAGCCGTTCCGAACCCAGTCATCCCCATCACCACCAAAAGCACGCCCGCCATCACGGTGCACATGAACAAACCGTCCACTCCGTGGGCGGCTACGATCCCGGCCACCACGACAACGAAGGCTCCAGTTGGTCCGCCAATCTGGGTTTTCGATCCGCCCAGGGCGGAAATCAGGAATCCGGTCACGATGGCGCAATAGATGCCAGCTTGAGGAGTGAGGCCGGAGGCGATGGCAAACGCCATTGCCAGGGGCAAAGCCACGAGGCCAACCGTCACACCGGCAACCAAATCATGCGAGAACTTGTTGAGGTTGTAATCGCGCAGGCAAAGGACAGACTTCGGGACCCATCGCTGATCATGGAAAGTAATCCCCATTCTTGCATTATGCGTAAGGGTTGAGGTTTTGGGCAGCAGAATCTATTGCTTGGACCAATCGAAGGAACGTGCGCCAAAGTGCTTGGTTGAGGGGATGCTCTCTGCCCGAGGGGCTTCGACCGTCGTCCGTTGCTGAGACAGGGTCATGGACACGCTGGTGCGAGCTTGGCCAACTCGGTAACGGCACCGAGCCAGGGAAATTCGTTACCGTCGCTGAAACTGTAGAATACGGTGCCGTTTGGCAGGAGCGCCACGAGGTTGCCACCATAACCACTCATGAAGGCTACCCAGAAACTGCAGGAGAACTGGGGAAATTCCTCTACGCCTAGGTAACGGCCCCACAAGCCATGGACGTAACGGCGGCTGTCGCTTGCAGCCGATCCGCGGCCATCGCCCGGCCGGCCCAGCAAGGATGTTAGCTTGCTGCCTTCCACGCGAACGCCGGCGGCGGCCGGATCTGGGCCGCGAAGCAACGCCTCTTTCAGCCGTCGCGGGTCTAACACGGGAATGCCGTCTAGGACACCGCTGCCGTCGTTGAGGAAACTTGCAATCTTCGCAATGTCGTCTTTGCTCAAGAACAAACCGTAATATCCACTCGGCGCGCCCCTCGGGCTGTTGTCCGTGCGTAGGGTCGTCAACCCGCCCTGACTCACATGCAAAGGGACATAGACGTCATCGCGAACCATATGGAACAGGTCGGCCTTGGTTCCCTGCTTCTGCTGCAAATAGGCATTCATCGCCTGCGTCAAGATAAACGTGGCCGAACTTTGATACACCCACTTCGTGCCGGGAGTAACAAACTGATGGTGAATCGCGAAAGCCGTCTTCAATTTGGTTTTCCGGTCCTCGGCCACCAGGAATCGATCCATGGCCGGGCTGTCTTCGTCCGCCTCGTAACCCGGCAGGTTGTAGTTGCCCGAGGCCATGTCGGAAACGTTGTTGAAGGTGGTTGCCTCCCAGTTGCCTCCTTCTTTGTATTCCGGAACGTAGTCCTTGATCCGTTGCGCGTAAACGCCAGCACCATAGAGTTGTCCCAGCCGCATGAGCGCCACCCCTGCGAACGCGGATTTGGCGATCGAATACGACGGCAGCCGCATTTCCTCGCAATAGGCATATTCCCCGAAGCGGGTCGGGCAGCCGGCGGAATAGTGAATGCCTTGGGCCACCATGCCATAGGTAGTCACCTCCTGCGGGTGCTGGTAAGCGGCCAGGAACCGAGTCCCATCGATGCCAGATTTTTGGAAGTCGTTGGCCAACTCGCTCCATGATTTGCTGGGCATGCGGCGGGAAAACTCCTGCGCCTGGCGGGCTGCGATGGTTCGAGCGTTTGCCATCGAGCGTGGGGTGTAGGTTGCGCCGACAACCCCCCACAGGTTGAACTTCATCGGGTAGCAGGTCTCTTGCGTAACTTGATAGTAGACATTCGAAATGTTGGGCTTTCTGCGATTGCTGAACAGAAACGCCATCTCGCCGTTGTGTACGCAGTTCTGATTGCGCTGAACCAGCGCAAACGGGAAGCTCGCGCGCGTATAGCCGTCGTCCTCGCGCTCCCGCCACACGCGTCCCGGTCCGATGATGTAGTTCCACACGGGACTTCCGGTGATCACCAGGCCCTGCTGTGCCGGGATCAGATGGCTGCCGCTTTGCACGAACGTGATCTCGGTCGGCGGCAGGTGCTTCCAGGGAGAATCTGCGTCGGAAACCAAACCGAAGATTTCCGCGAGCAGGGAAAAATTTCCATTCGACGCCGTTTGCTTCAGGGTTAGCGTGCCTTCAAATATTTCCGCGGGTTCGGCTGCTTCTTGCGGAAGGCCAAAACCCGCCCGGTCGTCGACAGGCGTCAGAGGCGCGGCCGAGCCCATGAGCAGGGTCCGCTTCACGACCGTCCGACGTACGTCGCCCGATCCCGCAAGAGGCGGCCCGAACGGTGAATTCTGCGCGGCGCGCCCAGCGCCACCCGAGAGCAGCCCGGTCGCGAAGCAAAGGGTTGCCCAGCACCGCCGCCACGTCTGGGTTGCCGTCGCGGCTGAACGGCCGGCATGCGAAAATAAGGGGGTCATTTTCCGGTCTCGCTTCGTTCGTACACTTTTTTCCCCCCGACAAACGTTTCGAGCACCTTCACCTCCTTGAGTTCTTCGACGGGCACGGAGAGTACGTCGCGGTCAACCACAATAAAATCGGCAAGTTTCCCGGGTTCGAGTGCACCCTTGCTGTTCTCTTCAAATCCAGCATAGGCTCCGTTGCGGGTATAGAGGGTGAGCGCCTGTTCCACCGAAATGCGTTCCTCGGGGGCGAGAATCTGGCCGCTCTCCAATTCTTGGCGCGCCACCGCGGCCCAGATTCCCCACCACGGGCTGAGTGGCGTTACGGGAACGTCGGAGCCGGCGGCTTCGAGGATTCCGTTCTCGATGTAGGATCTGGCCGGATACGACCAGCGAACCCGCTCAGGACCGTATTTTCGAAACCAGCTGCCGATCCAATAGACAAAGGGAGGATTGCCATCCACCAGGACATGCAATTCCTGCAGTCGTTTCTGCACGGCGGGAGTCGAGATGCCGGCGTGCACGATACGGAAGCGATGATCCTTCAAGCCGAATTGATGAATGACCGCGGCGTAGGAATCGAGCACCTCATCGATCGCGCGATCCCCAATGGCATGCGTCTCCAACTGCCAGCCGGCGGCGGCGGCCACCCCATGCGCTTTTTGCATGTCGGCGGGAGACCAGCGAAGCACGCCAAGATTATCCGGTTCGCCGATAACTCCTGGCGGGTAGATCGCGATGGTGCGTGCCCCCATGCCTCCATCGGCAAACATCTTGGCGGCGCCGAACTTGAGCCGATCATCCCCAAAGCCGGTGTGCACCCCCATTTGCGCCAATTTCTCAGCGTCGGCGATGCTGCCAATCCGGGGCGACATTTGGACACGAAGGTTCAGCCAACCACGGTCGTGCGCCTCTTGATACCCGCGCATTTCCTCCGACGAGATGAAAATATCGTGAATCGTGGTCAGGCCGACCTCGCTGGCTTTCTCAGAGATGAGCTTGGCCGCGCGTAGGTTGATGTCCGGCGGGTCGCCGGGAAGAAGCGTCTCCACCAGCCCCATGGCGGTATCCTTGAGAATTCCGGTCGGCTCTCCCGAAGGGTCGCGCTCGATCACTCCTCCTTGGGGATCGGGAGTATTCTTGCTGATCGTTGCCAGCTTCAACGCCGCGCTGTTGGCCACCGCCAAATGACCACTCACGTGGGTCAGATACACGGGATGGTTGGGAGCCACCCGGTCCAGGTCGTGGCGGGTGATGTAGCGTCGCTCGGCGAGCTTGGCATCATCCCAGCCGGAACCCCGAATCCATTGTCCGGAGGGCAGCGCCGCGGCCCGCCGGGCGACGGCTTCGACGATCTCGGCAATGGAATGAACCGAGGGGTAGCCGGCGTCAATCTCGCCGCGCACCAGGCCCTTCACCCACTCCATGGCATGCGTGTGGACGTCAATCAATCCTGGCAGAACCGTGTGTCCTTCTAAGTCGAGCACCTGGGTGCGGGCGCTGATGCAATCCGCGATCGCGTGCTCGTCGCCTGTGGCGAGGATTCTGCCGTCGCGGATCGCCATGGCTTCGACGACCTTCCGGACTTCACTCATCGTCACGATATGACCCCGCCTCAGCACCAGGTCGGCATCCTGGCACAGCTCGGCAGCCGCTGAGGTGGGCACGATAATCCCGCTGACCCCGACCACGATGACCGCCGCGAGCCAGTTCCGTCGTTTCATGGGCCTCCTTGGCGCATGCGCGCCGCTCATTGCATGACGAATTCCTTGGCATCGTCCGGCAAGAAGATTCTTGACAAAGATTACAGAAATAACACTAATGTATGCGAACAACCGGGCAGGCCCAAGGCTCGAGGTCGCAAGGAACTGCCACCAGGAGTGGCGCGCATGCGGTACGCGCCGCGAGTGCGAGAGGATACCATGAAAAGGTTCGGGCAACTGGCGCGATGGCAGGCGATCGTCGGCGTCCTATTCCTCTGCTCCCCAACCACACACGCGCAATTCACCGAGGGCACTCTGGTCGGAACGATCACCGATCCTAGCGGCGCGGTGGTCGCCGGGGCCAGCGTCGAAGTCACGGATGTCGAGACGGGGATATCGACCGAAGTCAAGACGGACTCCAGCGGTTTTTATCGCGCCCTCCATCTTCAGTTTGGGACGTACCGAGTCACCATAACCGCAGAGGGCTTCCGGAAAACCGTTCTCGAAGGCATCCCGGTCAACGTGAACAACACTACCCGAGCCGACGCCAAACTGCAGACGGGACAGGTTCGTGAGACCGTGGACGTCAACGCCATGCCGCCCTTGGTCCAGACGGAAGAGGCCAGGCTGGCGGGTACCGTAGGCAGTGAAGCGGTGCAAAATCTGCCTCTGAACGGTCGGCAAGTCTATCAGTTGGTTTCGCTCGAACCCGGCGTGACCGCCACCAACGCTCCCGTCATTTCCAATGTTCCCTCTCCCACGTCTTCTGTGACCTTTGATTTTGGTTACATTGCCAACGGAGCGACGCCCCGGGGAAACAACTTCGTTCTCGATGGAAATTCCAACAACAATGAGTGGCTGGGCGGAACGCCGCTCATTTTCCCGTCTCTCGATGCCATCCAGGAGGTCCAGGTTCAGACCCTGAATTTCTCGGCGGAATACGGCAGGAACAACGGGACCGTGGTGAACGTGGTCACCAAGGCCGGCAGCAATGACTTTCATGGAGATGTTTTTTACAGCGGCAGAAATACCGTCCTCAATGCGCGAAACTATTTTGACACCCTCGAGAAAGCGCCGCTGCAGCAGAATCAGTTTGGCGCCACCTTGGGTGGGCCGATTCTTCGCGATAAGACTTTTTTCTTCCTGGACTACGAGGGATCCCGCCTGAGAGACAGTCTGCCGGAAATCGTTGCCACCGAAAATCCCATTTACCGCCAGTCGATCATCGCCACGGAACCAGACTCTATCGCCGCTCTTTTCTTCCGGGATTTTCCCGGTCCCGCGTGCACGACGCCGATCAGTGCGACGCAGTGCTTCGCCGAGGCTCCGCAGAAAGAGCCTAATCGGGCGGACCAGTACTTAGTTCGCCTGGACCATCACCACGGCTCCCAAGATCAGCTCTATGCTCGCTGGATCAATACCATCGCTTCGGGGGATGTCGGCCGCCAAGAGCTCGAAGGGGCAAACATCCGAGGGTTCACCGCACCCTTCAGCGGGTTCTTTGCCGATCTCGGACTGGGCTACACCCATACATTTTCTTCGAGCACGCTGAACGATCTGCGCTTCGCCTATTCGCGAAACAACAGCAATGTCCGATTTGGCATACCACCGGCGAGCGCCACCGCAGGCATTCTCCGCTCGGCTGGCCTGCCGGCGGACGACTTTGGTTTCCTCGACTTCGACGATGGAACCATCCCGTTCGGCGGCGAACTGTTCATTCCGCGAGACTTCGTTTTCAACACCTTCGCGGTCACCGACACGTTGACGCACGTGATCGGTCACCACTCGCTCCGCATCGGCGGGGATGTCCGCCGCATCCAGGAAAACAGCAACTACCCCCTCGAAACCTACCCCTACTACGAGTTTGCGAGCATTGGCCCGCTTGGCTTCGGCGCCGACGCACCCTATCTCGTGGCGGCCACGATCGATCGCAATCTCTCGAGCCCGAACTTCGGCGGGTTCACGGACACGCCCCGCCATTTCCGCTGGACGCAGTGGGCCTTATTTGTGCAAGATGATTGGAAGGTCCTTCCCAACCTGGCGGTGAATGCCGGACTTCGCTACGAAATCTTTAGCCCGCCGTCAGAAACCAACGGAATTCTGTCGAACATCATCCTGGGGCCGGGCAGCAACCTGTTTCAGCAGATCGCTACGGCCGACGTAGGCCGGGTCAGCAAAATGTGGAATACCGACTACCACAACTTTGCCCCCCGACTGGGTCTCTCTTGGGACCCCAGGGGCAAAGGCACCACCGTGATTCGAAGCGGTTTCAGCATTGCCTATAACGAACCTTATTCCAACCTTTATACCAACGCATCCCGGTTCGATCCGCCGGACGCCGCAACCATGTATGTCGAGCCGTACATTGGTATCGGAACCAGCGTCAATTATCAATTTCCTTTTAAACCCAGCCCTGACTTCGCCGGCCCGGTAACCGCCAATGGTGGAGTCGGGCCGATCTCGACTTCGGCGGTTGCGCCTGATATTACCCCGAGCGGTGTCTATCCCAATCTGCGTACGGCCTATTCGCTGCAATGGTTTCTCGGAGTTCAGCAGCAGTTTCTACGCGACTATGGATTCAGCATCAACTACGTCGGAACGCGCGGAGTGGGCGGCTACACCCGGGAGGACTACAACCGATTCGACGGCGATGTTTGCAACCCGACGGTATGCGATTACTATGCGACTCGCTACGCTCCGGGATGGGGAGCCATCACCTATATCACCAATGAAAGTCAGTCAACCTACAACGGATTCAACGCTCAGTTCAAGAAATCCTACAGCGATCGGCTGACATTTGTTGCCAACTACACCTTGGGCAAGGTTCTCGACAATGTGACCGAGGGAGGACTTGGGGATTACTTCAACGTAAACTCCTATGGCCTCAATTACAGCGGCGTCATGGATATCGAGCACCCGCAACTGGACCGTGGACCGTCAGAATTTGACGTGCGAAATCGATTTACCGGCAGCGCCATCTGGAATCTGCCATCTCCCCAATCCAAAGGGATCGTGCACGCGCTCTTGGGAGGATGGCAATGGAACGCGATCGTCACCCTCCAATCCGGACGTCCCTTCGATGTGGACTGCACCCTCGGCTGGTACGATGGTTGCGACTTCAATATGGATGGCGATTACTATGCTCGCCCGAATCTGCCCGCGGGCGTCAAGCTCACCGGCTTCAGCAATCGACAATTTGTCGATGGTCTTTTCGGAAATCCCACGATCAGCGTGTACGGCCCCACGTTAGAGAGCAGGACGTCGGCGGCCATTCAAGTCTTTTGTCCCAATGGATTGAATTCGATCCTGGACTTTGGGCCGGTCTTCTCTGGACCCGATGCGCAATGTATCCCGGTGGGTTCCGATGGCGATATGGGACGCAACAGCTTCCGCGGCCCGGCTTATAAAGATGTCGATCTCGGCCTGTTCAAAAATACCAAGGTGAGCGAACGCTTCAATCTGCAATTTCGGGCGGAGGCATTTAATACCTTCAATCGCGTCAATCTATATAACCCCAACGGCAATATGGGCAGTCCTCAGTTCGGACAGTCGGTTACCGCCTTCCAACCTCGAGAGCTTCAATTGGGCTTGAAGTTGCTGTTTTAGCTCTGCAATAAGTCTGCATCGTGCGGGCACAGGCTTTTGTCCTATACCCGCTCCTCTCGGTGCCCTCGGTGGCGCAGGGCAAGCGACATTCTGTTGGATTCTCAACTACGAGCCAGATTGATTGTCTGCCTGGCCGTCACTGACGTGCGATTGCGGCCGAACCGGAGCGCAAGACATATTTCTGAATCTTGCCGGTGGCCGTCTTGGGCAGCTCTTCTAGTATGGTAAAAGCCTTCGGGACCTTGAAATGGGCCATGCTGGTTCGGGCGAACTCTCTCAGTTCCTCTGCGGTGACGTGTTCCCCGGGCTTGAGCACCACAAAGGCATGCGGCGCTTCACCCCATATTTCGTGAGGCATGCCCACTACGGCCGCCTCCTGCACGGCGGGATGGGTGACCAGAATGCTTTCGACTTCGACCGAAGAGATGTTCTCGCCACCGCTGATGATGACGTCTTTCAACCGGTCACGGATTTCGACGTAGCCGTCCGGATGAACCACCGCCGCGTCTCCGGTGTGCATCCAGCCACCGCGTAGAGCATGGGCGGTGGCTTCGGGATCGCGAAAGTAACCGCTCATGACAACGTTGCCGCGGGCCACGATCTCACCTATGGTTGCGCCGTCGCGCGGAACATCACGGCCCTGACTGTCGATGACGCGCAATTCCCCGGACGTGATTAATTCGACTCCCTGTCGCGCTTTCAGGGCGGCGCGCTGCTGAGGCAGCAGCGTGCTGTGCTCGGGGCGTGGCTCACAAATCGAGATGAACGGAGAAGTCTCCGTCATGCCGTAGATGTGGGTGACCGGCCAGCCGAAGTCTCCTTCGATGCGCTGGATGGTAGAGGCAGCGGGTGGAGCCCCCGCGGTCAGCACGCGAACGCCACGACGAGCCTTGCGGCGCAACTCCTCGGCTGCGTTCGCTAGAGAGATCAGCACGGTTGGGGCGGCGCAGAGGGCGGAGACGGACTCACGGTTGATCAATTCGAAGGCTGTCTGGGGAGCGACTTTGCGCAGGCAGATGTGCGCCGCGCCCACGGCTGTGACCACCCACACAAACGTCCATCCATTAGCGTGAAACATGGGCAGGGTCCAGAGATACCGGTCGGCAGATGTCATGGGGAAATGCAGCAACGTGCCGACGATATTCATGTAGGCGTTGCGATGGGTGATCATGACACCCTTGGGCCGGGACGTCGTACCGCTGGTGTAATTGATCGTCAAGAGGTCGTTTTCGCCAATTTCTGGCCTTTGGAACGTGGGCGGTGTCGCGGCGATGACCTGTTCGTACTCGAGCCAGCCGGCGCGGGTTCCTTCGAACGCAACGAAGTGCTCGACCCCGGGGATCTGCGCCCGAATGGAATCGAGGGCATCGAGGTAATCGGAGTGAGCACAGACCACGCGCGAGCCACTGTGCTCGAGCAAGTAGGCAAAGTCCTGTGGGGTCAGCCGATAGTTGATCGGAACCAGTACCGCGCCCAATTGCGGCACAGCGTAGAACGATTCCAGTTGCGCATGAGTATTGGGTGAAATGCAGGCGATGCGGTCGCCTTGTCGAATGCCGAACGATTCGAGCGCGGCCGACCAGCGGTCGCAGCGATCGAAGAATGCCTGATACGTGAGACGCAGGCCCAGATCGACAACCGCCTCGCAGTTGGCGTAAAGCCGTCGCGCGCGTCGTGCGAAATCCAACGGGCTCAGGGGTATCTCCATACGGCTCGGACCGCCATATTAGCCGAAGAGCTTGGCAACGCCCAGAGATCTTTTCCTCTGCTTGCGCAACCTCGGAGCTAGAATGCCGGTCAATGGGGAGGGGTTTCATGTACGTACCCCGTCTTCTCGTTCTCCCGCTGCTGATCGCGATATGCGGTGCCCTTTCCAGCTTTTGCCGACGCCACCTCAGGACGTTATGGCCCACCCATCCTGACTTCTTGATATTTGGAGAACTTGCCCTGAGACGGCAGCCGGGCTGGAAAGATGAGGCCTAACTTATCAAGTAATGTTTAGAGGTTATAATTAAAACTGTCGCCGACAGAATGTCCCAGCATAGCGGATCTGGATCCTCGTTTGAGTTCATTGCCGGAAATCCCTGTCTGGATTTCGCAAACACGGTCGATAACCGTGCCGACGCCGAACCTGAAGAGTTGTTGATTGACTATTCCCGGCTTTTGCGCTG
>DASPVV010000079.1:0-21082 GCA_035622175.1 Terriglobales bacterium
AAGCCGAAACCAGAGCGAAAGAAATTCTTGAAACTTTTGTCCAACTTAGCGAGTACGGATTGCAGCACCTGCGAATAAACATTGCGATAGACAGGGAAGGCTTGCTTTAACGCGGTGAGTTCCTTGTCCTGCTGAAACCTGGTGGTTCGCTGCCACTTCCTTTGCTGCAGAGCATCATTATAGAGTTCCCGGCAAACATCGAGAGTACGGGCAAGAGCATAACGCTGGGCTTTATTGGGCATCAGTTTGTAGCGATACGCTTTCAGCATTGGCTGGGCTCTGGATTCTCCAATTATACTTGGTCTATGGACAACAAGAACTTTCTCACGGTAGGCACTGTGTCTTCGCAATGCACGTTCATTTGGTCTTTATCACCCAATATCGCTACCGCGTGTTCGATGCTGCCGCCATCCAGACTCTAAGAGAGATCTGCAACAAGGTCTTTCCGCGAAGCCTCGTTCGTCGGTCGACGGCTCGCGACGAGGGCAAGCCGTGATCATCGAGATGCGAACCTACAAGCTAAAGCCCGGCTGCCGCGCGAGGTTTCTCGAGATCTTCCGCGCGAAGTCGATGCCGGCTCACGCCGAAATCGGAATGCGAATCCTCGGGCCGTTTCTCTCCCTGGAAGACGAGGACACCTTCTTCTTCATGCGTGGATTTCCTGACCTCCAGTCACGCGAGCCCATGAAGGCAAGGTTCTACGACGGTCCTCTCTGGAAAGAAGAGTTGGAGAATGTATTGATGCCGATGATCGAGACCTACGATGTCGTGCTGGTGGAGGACAAAGAGGACTTGATCCGGTGGAATGTTGGCCCGTCGTAGGCTAATCCCCGCTTTTGGTCTTGCTATTTTCGGCATGCCATACTTCAGAACGGTGCACCAAGAATCACTCGCCACCGGGAATGTGGGAAGCATCACACACTCGCCGTGTTTTGTGGACTGTGCTCACCCTCCGCCCTACGGACAGACGGTGACGATGGGGCGGAAGTATTCTCACTCGGGGCCGCACCACGTTCAAGTCGCACTGCCCACCGGTGTTCCGCTTCTGGTTCTCGAGTGGATGTTGGCCATATCGGGGCAGCGATTTGCCGGGATTCCGGGAGAGCTCATGCCGGCTTCGCGCAACTCATCGCTTGCGAACGGGGATCGGATTGCTCCCAGATTCCCGACCAACGAGCCGGGACTTCCCGTCGCTTAGCCCACCAGGTTTTCAAATGGCAGGAATGTCATGCCCATTCCCCACGCATGTCGCGCGGACGTTTTAAGCAACGATTTGAAACCATCCGCTGTCTAGGTCGGGTATATTGCGCATATGCGAATTCGGCTGGCTCTTCTTCTAAGTTTGATCTTCGTTGCCCGCAGCATAGCCCGCCCCTCTGACTTAGCGCTGACCGGTGCAAAGGTTTATCTTTCCCCGACAGATCCACCGATCGCAAACGGATCGATCCTCATCCATGACGGTCGTATCCTTTCCCTTGGACCGAGCTCGACCATCAAGGCCCCGGGCACGGCACGAGTCATTGACTGCAAGGGCCTCGTCGTTACCGCGGGATTCTGGAACAACCACGTCCACATCTTCACTCCCGCCCTGCTTCACGTCCGCGACTCCGATGGCAAGCAGCTCGATCAAGAACTGGAGACCATGTTCAACCGTTGGGGTTTCACCACCGTCTTCGATCTCGCCTCCGTGCTCGACAATACCCTCGCGCTGCGGCGCCGCATGGAGAGCGGTGAACTGCACGGCCCCCGCATTCTCACCGTGGGCGAGCCCATTTGGACGATCGAGCCGGTGTATGTTCGGGATTTTCTCGCGCAAAACCAGATCAAGGTGACGTACACCAAAACCGTGGAGCAAGCGGTTGCTGTGGTGCGCGATCACGCTGCCAAAGGAGCCAACGGCATTAAGTTGTTTACAGGCTCCTACCAAGGACAAGGAGAGGTTGCAGTCATGCCGGTGGCCGTGGCCAAAGCTGCAGTCGAGGAGGCGCATCGCCATCAGATGCCGGTGTTCGCCCATCCGCAGAATGTTGCGGGAGTGAACGTCGCGATCGAGAGCGGCGTGGATGTGTTGGCCCACACGGTTCCACAATCGCCTCCGTGGACTGCGGAGTTCGTTGCCGGCTTGAAACGCGCGAACCCGGCGCTGATCCCAACCCTGACCTTGTTTGATTTTGAGGCACGCAAGGGCCACGCGCCCGACGCGGAACGCGCGGTTTGGATCGCCAACATGGTTGACGAACTGCGTGCCTACTCCCAGGAGGGCGGCGAGGTTTTATTTGGCACTGATATCGGCTATATCGACCACTACGACACCACCTTGGAATTCACTCTCATGTCGCAGGCAGGCATGAACTATCAGCAAATCCTCGCCTCCCTCACCACCAATCCAGCGCGAAAGTTCCGAGATTCCGACCGCACCGGCCGCATCGCCAAAGGCATGAACGCCGACCTCGTCGTCCTCGGCGCCGATCCCGCAGAGGACGTTACGGCGTTTTCCAAAGTGCGCTACACGATTCGAAATGGCACTGTCATCTATGCCCAGCCTATTCCATCCAGTCGGCAATGACCCTGTGTTTTCGCGCAAGCGCTTGGGTGAAGCGGGATCGACGGCCTACACGCGTGAGCTGAGGAAGGACGTCAAAAAGTGGGTGTCCCGGATTCCCAGCTTGGGCCCGCTGATACAATCGTGTCTCAGAAGAGACTATGCTGCCTAAGAGCTTGCGCCCTCTGCTCCCCTACTTCAGGAAGTACCGAAGCGGTTACCTAGCGGGCACCTTGTGCGTCTTTTTGAACAACGGAGTCTGGATTCTGTTCCCCCAGGTGATTCGTTGGGCGGTGGATGATCTTCATCTCGGCGTCACTCGCCAGAAGCTGGTTACCTACGCCCTCTTGCTGCTTGCCATAGCCTGCACCAAGGGCATTTTTCAGTTTCTCACGCGCTGGATCGTGATCGGTATTTCTCGCGAGATCGAATTCGACCTGCGGAACGACCTCTTCCGTCACTTGGAACGGCTATCGTATTCCTACTTCCAGCGGACGCGGACCGGCGACATCATGGCCCGGGCAACCAATGATCTCAATGCGGTGCGCATGCTGCTCGGACCGGCCATCATGTACTCGGCGAACACGATTGTGTTCACTGCCGGCGCCCTGGCCTTTATGCTCTCTATCAGCCCCCGGCTTACGCTCTATGCCTTTCTGCCCCTGCCGCTGGTCAGCATCGTCATCCAGTACTTCGGGCGGCAAATCCATGAGCGTTTCGAAAAGATTCAACAGATGTTCTCCGACATTTCGGCACGGGCCCAGGAAAATTTTTCCGGGGCGCGGGTCATTCGCGCCTACGTGCAGGAAGAGGCGGAAATCGCGGGTTTCGAAGCGTCCAACCGGGAATACATCCGGCGCAGCCTGAAGCTGGTCCGCTTAATGGGCATGCTCTGGCCGACTTTGGAAATCATGTTGGGCTTCGCCATCGTGCTGGTGCTCTGGCTGGGCGGGCGCGAGGTGCTCAACGGACAGCTCACCGTAAAGCTGCTTTCGTCGCTCGGAACCCCCACCACGCTGCGCCTGGAAGGCTCGATGAGCCTCGGTGCGTTCGTGGCCTTTAATACCTACATGGTGCAACTGACCTGGCCGGTCATCGCCCTGGGTTGGGTGCTGAATATTTTCCAGCGCGGCACGGCCTCGATGGGCCGGATTAACGAGATCTTCCTCGAATCGCCGGAGATTGCCGATACCGCGCAGGTCCATTACCCCGGCTCTGCTACCCCGCTCGAAGGCGAGATCGAGTTCCGCCATCTCAGCTTTTCCTACAACGGCGCGCCGGTCTTAAAGAACATCAACCTGCGCATCCCCGGGGGGAGCAGTCTGGCCATCGTGGGCCCGACCGGTTCCGGCAAGACCACGCTGGTCAGCTTGATTCCGCGAATCTATGACGCGGCACCCGGGACCGTGCTCATCGACGGAAGGCCGGTTCGTGAGTACTCCCTCGAATTCCTGCGCAAGTCCATTGGATTCGTGCCGCAGGAGACCTTTCTGTTCAGCGAAAGCATCCGCGAGAATATCGCCTTCGGAGTCGCCGCGGCCAGCGATGCCGAAGTCTCTGCCGCAGCCCAGGCGGCCAGCATCGCGGAGGACATCGAAGGCTTTCCGGAGCAATATCACACCTTGGTCGGGGAGCGCGGAATCACCCTTTCCGGCGGCCAGAAACAACGTACGGCCATTGCCAGAGCCCTGATGCGCAACCCTCGCATTCTGATTCTCGATGATGCGCTGGCCAGCGTCGATACCCAAACGGAAGAAAAGATCCTGAACCATCTGCGGGAAATCATGCGAGGGCGCACCACGATTTTCATCTCCCATCGGGTCTCGACGGTGCGAAATGCCGATCGCATCGCGGTGTTGCACGGGGGAGCCATCGTCGAGCTGGGTGCGCATGAGGAACTCTTGGCGCGGAACGGCTACTACACCGATCTCTACAATAAGCAGCTGCTCGAAGAAGAACTGGCTGAGGTCTAGAAAACCCGATGGCTGCCTGCGCCGCGACTCCGCATTCCATTTCCCTTGCCCGGGAAGCATAGGCTGAGGCCGCATGAGGTGAGCACCCGCGATGCTGCGTCGCCGAATTTCTGAACTCCTCGACAGCGATTCCGGTACCCCGGATGAGATCGCGGCTTCGTTTTCCGACCTCAAGAGGATCAATCGTTGGTTTGGGGGAGTGGCTACGACCTGTGGCATGATCGAGTACGTGGCCAAAAAGACCGGGGCCCGATCGCTTTCCCTCCTCGAGGTCGGCGCCGGGGCGGGAGATGTGCCGCAGGCCGCCAAGCAACGCCTCCGCCGGCTTGGCATCGACCTCGACGTCTGCTTGCTCGACCGCGCTCCCTCGCACCTCAGAAATCGGGATGGGGATTCCGCTCCCAGGGTGGCGGGCGACGCCCGCGCCCTTCCTTTTGGCATGGAGAGTTTCGACCTGGTCTCGAGTTGTCTTCTCGCCCATCATTTCCCGCCTGAAGATTTGCTCCGATTGGTGATGGAAGGCCTGCGCGTGGCCCGAACCGCGGTGCTGATCAACGACCTGGTCTGGCATCCGCTCCATTTGGCGTTGGTGTATGCCGGCTGGCCGCTGTACCGCAGCCGGCTGACCCAACATGATGCGCCTGCTTCCGTCCGACAGGCGTACACCCTCGGCGAGATGCGGGAAATCCTCAAACCAACGCCGGCCGCGGCCGTCGTGGTCCGCCGCCACCCTTGGTTCCGCATGGGAGTGGTGGTGTGGAAGCAAAGCTTGCCCGCCGGTGCTCCTTGAAGGGAGGGCGAAATCTCGACCCATGTACGATCTGATTGTTATCGGCGGCGGACCGGGAGGAACCGCCGCCGCCATCACCGCGGCGCGCCACGGCGCACGAACCTTGCTGCTTGAGCGCGGACGCTTTCCGCGGCACAAAGTGTGCGGTGAGTTCGTTTCCCCGGAGGCGCTGGGCCTGCTTTTCGAGTTGCTCGGCGGGCACGAGCGCGGGCTTCTCGAGGAGGCGCTGCGCATCCCCAAAGCCCGTATCTTCCTGGACGATCGCGTGCTCGAGACTGCGATCGAATCGAGCGCCCGCAGCATCGCGCGCCTCGATCTCGATGCCGCCCTTTGGCAGTCCGCAGAACAGGCCGGGGTCGAAACGCAGCAGCAAGCCAGCGCATCCTCGATCCTCGGCAGAGGCCCATTTGTGGTGCGCACGTCTCTCGGGGATTTCGCAGCCCGGGCGGTCGTGAACGCCTCTGGCCGTTGGTCGAGTCTGCAACCTGCGGCGGCGAATCCCGTCCATCATCGAGGCAAGTGGATCGGGGTCAAGGCGCACTTCTCGGAGCCTTCCCCGAGCCAGTCGGTCGATCTCTATTTCTTCGCCGGTGGCTACTGTGGGGTGCAGCCAGTGGCTCTGCGAACGGAGGGAGATCGGCAGCGAATCAACGTGTGCGCGATGGTGCGGGCTGATGTCGCCACCCGTCTCGACGACGTCTTTGCACTCCATCCCGCACTCGGCCGCCGCGCCCGTCAATGGCAGCCCCGCATGCGGCCGATCAGCGTGGCGCCCCTGGTCTTTCGACGCCCGGAGGCCGCACGCGCCGAGGTTCTCTCGGTCGGCGATGCCGCGGGATTCGTGGATCCTTTTGTGGGTGACGGAATCTCGCTGGCCTTGCGCAGCGGCACTCTTGCGGCAGCGTGCCTGGCCCCCTTCTTGCAAGAAAAGATTCGCTTAAACGAGGCCATCGATCATTACCGCGGACAATACCGGCGGCAGCTGGCGCCGATCTTCCGCTCGTCCGCTCAACTCCGCCGCATGCTCGGGATCCCGCGCTTCGCGCGCCGACCGCTTTTTGTGCTGCTCGAAAACTCTCCTGCGCTCGCGCGCTACCTGGTCCGCAGCACCCGGTAGAGCGAAGCCGGGATGATCCCGGCCGCCAGCTGACGCAACCGCCCCTCCACCCAGGAGATCGCGAGCGGCGGCCCGCTACCGCACCACCAGCACTTCCCGGACATTGTCGCGGGTCAAAAAGAACTTTATGGAGGTGAAATCCCGGAAAAGATTTTCGATGTGGCGGTTATTGAATACGCGTTGCAGGCGAAAGCCGCCTTCGATCGCAGTGCGAGTGGTGCCAGCCGGGCCCTTGCGCACATGCTGCATCTCGAGGGTGTCCGGGCCGACGATATGGTATCGATAACAAGGCGCGTCGGGACCGGCTTCGCGAGTATGGAAAAAGGCCAATACGACGGCTCCCGGTTTCATCATCGACCACAGGCGCGCCACCACCGGCTTGACCAGGCTCTCGTCCATGTAGTCAGCCAGATTCCAGCACAGCACGAGGTCGAACTGGCCGGCCGCGTAGGCCAAATTCTCCTTAAAAAAGACCTTGGAATCCAAGATTCGTCGCCCATCCTCGTCTTGGGTGACGAGACCGGGGTCGGTCGAGGCCTCGAGCAGGTCCTCGCTATAGATCTTATGTCCCCGTTCGGTCAGATAGCGAATGTTGGCGGCCGAAGTCGAACCGATATCGAGAACACAGAGCGGTTCCTCCGACTGCAGCAGACGCGCCAGTTCGTGCAGCCCGCTCGACCGCCGCGTCAGTCGATCGACTGCCCGAGCCGCTTTAACGCCCGTGGAGGTGTCGGAATTACGAAATATATTCATGCAACGGGTTCGGGACGGATGGTTCGGTCCGGCCCAGCGCAGGTGCACCTGCGTCCTTACGATACATCAAGATCCATCGCACGCTAGGAGAAAGAGGCAGCCATCACGACTTTAGCTTTTGCCGGCCGAACTGCCCGCACTTCGAGGCGGAGCCGGGCTGGGCTTGGCTTCGGCTTGCGCCTCGACGGCCTTTGCCGTGGATTTCGCGCCTTCTGGCTGAACATTAACCTTGCCAATCAGAAGCGCCCCGTCCTCGACCACAATGCGCTGGGTCAAAATATCGGCGGTCGCAACCGCCGTTTTCCGAAGCTCCGTACACTCGGTGGCCCGGATGTTGCCTTCGACTTTGCCTTCGATAACCACTCCTTTGGCATGGACGTTGGCCCGAACCTGACCGTTTCGTCCAATGACCAGGTTGTTCTTGGTTAGCTCGATGGAGCCTTCGACCACGCCATCGACGTACAGATCCTCACTGCCCGAAAGCTCTCCTTTGATATTGAGAGACTTGCCGATATGGGCGAACTCTGCAGGCATGCCCGTCTCCTTGAACGATTTTGCCGCCAGACTCGAAGCGGAGACTAGATTCTAACCGACTTGGCCGATCCTCGGCAGTGCCTCGGAGGCCAATGGCCACCAAGGCAGCACTTGGCGAGAAGAGTAGGCTTAGAATTTGCAGGAGGAGAAGGAGACGCAGGTGGCACCAGCAGAGGTTCGAAGCGTTCCCCAGGTTGGCGAACGACGGCAGGGGGTGGGGTTCATGGCTGTCCTGGCGGTGGCAGCCTCCTTGTGCGCCGGCAGCGAGCAGAAGCCGGCTTCGAGTTCGCCGCAAGAACTGGTGCGGCAAGCTACCGAGAACGAGATCCGCGGCGGTGCTGGCGGAATCAAATTGACCTTCAAAGACCACAAGGAAACACCTCACGGCTCGCAGGTCAACCTGCTCGTCGAGACCAGCGAAGGCACCGCCGGCCTGCTCATCGAATTGAATGGGAAGGCGCTCACCTCGGAACAACGCGCCGCGGAAGAGGCCCGACTGAATGCCTTGCTGCACAACCCCGCAGAGCTTAGGAGGAAGCAGAAGGCGGAGCGGGAGGAGAACGAGCGCACCGATCGAATCATGAAGGCGTTGCCGGAGGCTTTTCTCTATGAGCTCGCTGGAACCGAACGTGGCCGCGAGGGGATCGGCTGCCCCGGGGATGAACTGGTGCGCCTCAGGTTCCGGGCGAATCCGAATTACGTTCCGCCTTCGCGCACCGAACAGGTGTTGACCGGGATGCAGGGTTCCATCTTGATTGACGCGAGCAAGATGCGGATGGCAAAAATCGATGGCACGCTTTTCAAGGATGTGAGCTTCGGCTGGGGAATTCTCGGCCGTTTGGATAAAGGCGGTCGGTTTACGGTCGAGCAAGGAGGGGTCGCCGAGGGAACCTGGGAGATCACCCACATGGAGATTTCCTTTACCGGCAAAGAGCTGCTGTTCAAGAAGCTTCTCATCAAGTCGAACGAATTCTTTGCTGATTTCCGGCCCGCCCCACCCCATCTGACCTTCGCCCAGGGAGTGGAATTTTTGGAAAAACAGCCAGCGGCGCTAGTCGAGCCGCCTGAGAACGGCTCGCGTCACCACGACGCAAACTAGAGAGCTGCGCCGTTTCCGACCGCCGCCGCGCTCAGCGTCCGATTCCTTCCTTTCGCAGGGTAAGCTTTGCGATGAAATCTTCCCGCACGTGATACCCGGTCCCGGGCTCATCGCTGACCCCAATCGTGCCTTGCGGGGTTACCTCGACTTCGGGATCAATGATGTCTTCCTTCCAGTAACGCTTGGAAGCGGATACGTCACCCGGCAGAGAGAAGTTGGGGAGCGTGGACAGGGCAATATTGTGGGCCCTTCCCACCCCGGATTCGAGCATCCCACCGCACCAGACGGGAATCTTCTTCCCGGCACAGACGTCGTGCACCCGCTTGGCCTCGGTAAACCCGCCAACCCTGCCGACTTTGATGTTGATAATGCGGCAGGCTTCGATCCTGAGCGCTTGCGCCGCATCGCGAGCATGGTGAATGGATTCATCGAGACAGATGGCCGTGCGTATCTCTCGCTGCAGCTGGGAGTGGTGATAGAGGTCGTCATCCCAGAGTGGCTGCTCGATCATCAGCAGGTTGAACGGATCGAATTTCCGCAGATGTTCGAGTTGCTCGGGAGTGTAGGCGCAGTTGGCGTCACAGCTCAGCACGATCGCCGGCCAGCGAGAGCGAATCGGCTCGAGCACGTTCAGGTCCCAACCCGGCTTGACCTTCACTTTGATGCGGCGGTACCCGGCGGCCAATTCGCCTTCGATTTTTTCGAGCAGTTGAGGGAGCGAATCCTGAATGCCGATGGAAACGCCGCAGGCAATTTCCCGCTGCTGGCCGCCGAGCAGTCGCCAAAGAGGCAGTTGCTTCTGGCGCGCCTCGGCATCCCAGATCGCGTTCTCGATGGCCGCTTTGGCCATGCGATGGCCGCGGACCTGTGCCATCAGCGGCACGCTCTCTCCCGCGCTCGACAAACTGCGGCCGACGACCGCAGGAGCCAGGTAGTGCTTCATCGTCAGCCAGGCAGATTCGAGCCACTCCGAGCTGTAATAGGGATCTTCCCCCGCCACACATTCGCCCCACCCCGTGACGCCATCAGAGTGAACGCTGACCAAGAGAATCTTGCGATGGTAGGTGCGGCCGAAGCTGGTCTCGAAAAAATGCACCAGAGGCATATGGATTTCGCGCAGTGTGATGGCTTCAATTTTCATGCGTCACCCTTGGCCAGCAGAGCGAAGCGCGAACCACTCCGAGAATTCAAGAGCCAGGGTACGCCCACTTTTCCTCCCAGCGCCCCAGCAAGAAGCGGCCATTCCCCTCGGGATCGCGTTCATAGCCCAAGGCGGCGAGCCCCCCTGCGAAAGCCTCCAAGAACGCCTCCCGATTGCGGTCTTGCAGGGCGTGCGCTCGCGCCCGAGTCTCGGACTTGGCCTTCCAATCATAAATCTGGGCGGGAACGGAAATGCTCGCGAGAACCTCGAAACTCGGCTTGGCGCCGGTCGCGAGCAGGGTCTCGACCCGTTTGGATTTCAGCCACCACTCAGCCACCAGCCGATCGGTGGGCAAACCACCCTGGAGGGCCGATGACGTCATGCCGTACTGGTTGGAGTTATAACGGCGCGCAATCGCCCCCAGTTTCTCGAGGTTGAGGTAGGCATTCTTGATTTCCAGGGGATCAAAGGTCCACTCCATCAGCTCGAAGCCGCGGGCCAGGGCATCCTCCCTCTGAAATAACTTGAGGCGCCGTCCCAGCCCGGAATTCCGGTACCGTTGACGCACGGCGAGCATCTGGGAATACAAGAACGAGTGCCCGCCGCGAATGCCGGGCAGGGCAAATGCGAATCCCACCAACGTGCCCTGGTCGAAAGCGCCGATCACCTGCCCGCCCACTTTTTCGCCTACTACGAACACGCGCACGGGCACCAGTTCGATGTCGGTAAACTTCCACACCTCTTTTTGCAGCGCCACACAAGCGCGCATTTCCTCGAGGCCTTGACACTTGCGGATGAGAAGGGAATCCTCGCTCACCGGCCGGGCTGCTCTTGCCGTTTGGCTTGTTGCCATAGGGACTCTAGCTCTTCGCTCGAGGCCTGGTGCGGCCGACGGCCTCGATCGTGCAACTGCTGCTCCATCCACTGAAAGCGCCGGCGGAATTTGCGGTTGGTCTTCTTGAGAGCCGATTCCGGATCGAGCGCCAGAAAGCGCGCAATGTTGACCAGCACAAAAAACATATCGCCCAGTTCACCCTCAAGACGACCGCGCAAACCAGCGCTCAGCTCGGCTCGTTCTCGACCCGCCCCACGGCGCGCCTCCTCCTCCCGGCGAGGCTCCGGCAATTCCTTCAAGTGCTCCTTGAACTCTTGCACTTCTTCCTCAAGTTTGGCAAATAAATCCGCGAGTTTAGACCAGTCAAAGCCCACCTGGGCGGCACGGGAGCTCAGCTTATGGGCTTCGAGCAACGCTGGCATGGTGGAGGAAACCCCAGCCAGCACGGATTCACCCGAGTCTTCCTTGTTCCCCGCTTTGCCTCCTCCGGCCTCGAGCCGCCGCTTCTTTTCTTCCGCTTTGCGGACTTCCCAGTTGCGCAACACGTCCGAGGCAGTTTCCGCCTTGACATCGCCGAAGACGTGGGGGTGGCGCTCGACCAGTTTGCTTGACAGTCTCTCAAGGACCTCATCGATCGAAAACGACCCTTGTTCTTGCGCCATCTGGGCATAAAAGAGAACCTGCAGCAGCAGATCCCCCAGCTCGCCGACCAGTTCGTTCCAGTCGCGATTATCGATCGCCTCCAAAACTTCGTAAGCTTCTTCGAGGGTGTACGGCTTGATCGAATCGAAGGTCTGTTCTCGATCCCAGGGACAGCCGCCGGGCGCGCGCAGGCGGGCCATAATCCGAACCGCGTCTTCAAACCGCTTTCCTGTGGTCAACATCGGACCACACTCTAAATGAGGCGAGGCGGCTCGGGCAACCGCCGAGTCCAGGCCACCGCAGCGATGGCGAAAAACTTCCGTCATCTTTTCGCGTTCCCTGCCATGCGCCACACTGAGCCTGGGCCGGGCGACCTCAAGCCGTACCCTCTCTGGTCAGGATGATTTCGGCAGTCGATCCTCGATGTCGGTGGCAACGCAATGCCGAGTGAACCGAGCGCGCATCTAAAGCTGGGAATGAATTCTCGACTCCCGCTCGAGAATGCACAGTTCGACGTCCTGGTCATAGGCGGAGGAATCAACGGCGTCGCGATTGCCCGCGAGTGTGCGCGAAGCGGGCGTCGCACCCTGCTCGTCGAGCAGCATGATTTCGCGGCGGGAACGACCAGCCGATCGACACGCATCATTCACGGCGGTCTGCGTTACCTCGAACACGGAGACATTCGCCAGGTGAGGGAGTCTCTCGGCGAACGCCGGACGCTCTTACGCGACTATCCTCATCTGGTCCGTCCCCTGGAGTTCGTGCTCGCTTTGGATGGGAAAAGCCGCCGCAGCGCGCTCGCCGTGCGCGCCGGCTTGTGGCTCTACCGCCGCATGGCAGGTCGAGGCATCCATGGCCGGCAGGGCGAGCCGGCTGACTTCGAGCGGTGGCTCGATCAAGGACGACGCTTTTCCCTGTTCCGCTTCGAAGATGCACAGTGTGAGTTTCCCGAGCGCCTGGTCGCCGAATGGCTGGTGGAAGCTATGGCGGCCGGCTGCCTGGCGAGAAATCATACTCGGCTGCTCGCAGTCACCACCCACCATGGGCGGGCAACCGGCGCCCTGCTGCGCGATGAAGCGAGCGGGCGGGAGGAGCACGTCGAGGCCGCCTGGATCATCAATGCCGCCGGCCCTTGGGCAGACGAGATCTGCCGAAACTCCGGAGTACACACCGCGCACGCCATGGTGGGGGGCGTCCGCGGATCCCACATCGTGCTCAAGCGGTTCCCCGGGGCCCCGGATCAAGCGGTGTACGCCGAGGCGGTCGACGGGCGTCCCATTTTCATCATTCCCTGGAATCATCAGATCCTGGTCGGCACCACCGAAGTTCCCGAAAGTGGTGATCCGGGCCAAGTGCGGCCTTCCGAAGAGGAGATCGGCTATTTGCTGTCCTCGCTCGGCGACTTGTTTCCCCGTCTCGGAATTTCGCGGAGCCATATCCGTTATGCATTCGCCGGCGTGCGTCCGCTTCCCTACTCTCCCCAGCTGAAACCCTCGGCGATTCCTCGCCGGCATTATTTCCACGATCACACGCCGGACGGGGCCGCGGGCTTGATCTCGGTGATTGGCGGAAAACTTACCACTGCCGGCTGCGTGGCGCGGGAGTGCGCCGAGAAAATAGGGCTTCGCTCCGCAACCCAGCCTTCGGTCGCTCTCGCCTGCGAGAGCGAACTGGATGGCGTGGTTGCGAAAGCGGTCGCCCAGGTCTCCGAGATTGCGGGGATCAGCCTCGAAGCCGCCCATGCGATGGTCGAGTGGTATGGGCGACGCTCCTCGGGCATAGCGCGCCGGGCGCGCACCAGCCCGCAATTGAGGGAGCCCTTGTGCCCCCACACTCATCACATCGTGGCCGAAGCTCGGGATGCATTCGAGAACCAGTGCGCCGTCAGCTTGGCTGATGTTCTCTTGCGCCGGGTGCCACTGGCTTTGGGCGCCTGTTGGTCGCGAGAGTGCACCCGCGTGGCGGCGGCGCGGATCGCCAGGATTCAGGCCTGGGATGATGCGAGAATGCAGGCGGAGCTAGAACGCTTCGACGCGGAATACCAGGCATTCCTTAACAAAACCGGGATCGGAGTGCCGCAGGGCGCGGCCTAGAGCCGGATCTCTGGGATTTCAGGCCGCTGACCCAGGTGTCGTCCGAGCGTTTGGCCGAGCTTGCCGGTCGGGTGGCCGCATTCCGGCATTCGATCAGCGCAATGTTCTTACCAGCAGTTGGGTGTCGTCGGAGATAATCCCGTTCACTCCCCAGCCCGCCAGACGGAGCATGGTCTTTTTGTCATTGACCGTCCAGGCGAATAGGATCTTGCCCGCCCGGTGCACCTCGTCCACCAGTTTCTTGGTAATCAGCGAATGCTGTGGAATCACGTAGCCCACCGGCAGATCGGGCCAGCGCTTGAGTTGTTGCCGGCGGTCACAGATGATGCCCAGGGGGAGCGAACCCTCGAGGGCGTGAAGCGCAACTAGGATGTCGGGCAGGAAGGAAGAGACCACATAACCACGCTCGGGCGGGTGCTGGCGCAGGGAGAGAAGCAGTTCGGACTCCAGTCCCGCCACCTTGAGCTCGATATCAAGGAAGGCTCGCTTGGCGTAAAGCTCGAAGACCTGGCGCAGAACCGGCAGGGGCAACTGTTCGTCGAGGGTTGTCCGCGATAGGGTCAGCCCCTGGACTTTGTCGTCGTGGCTGATGATGGCGCGGCCGGATCCTGACAAACGCACATCGAATTCAAAACCGTCGCAGCCATGTTCGAGAGCCAGCGCAAAGGAAGGGAGGGTGTTCTCAGCAACCGAACGCGAGGCGCGGGCACCGCGATGCCCAAGGAGCAAGGGGCCGGCAGGCATTGGCGGTGATTCTACGCCCAGGCTCCAGATATGGACAGGGGTGAAAAACGGACGCATCTCATCCGCCCTGTCGCCCCCTCGATAGAACACCCGCCGGCGGACCTCGAGGTGATCCTTTGTCAGCGGGAGCGTCCGTGGTTCCCGAGTTTCGGACTGCCCCTAAAAACCTCCACCTTCGCGGTATGATCGTGCCATCGTGAGAGCGATGGTTGAGACCAGGCGGGTGTTTGTGGCGGTGTTTACTCTGGGCATTTTCGCGTTGGGATTTCGCAATGCGACCGACCCCGACCTCTGGTGGCATCTGCGCACGGGCCAGCTGATGTTAGAGCAGCACAAACTCTTTCACGCGGACCCATATTCGTTCACCAAGTTTGGCCAGCCTTGGGTCAACCACGAATGGCTGTCGCAGATCCTCATCTTTGGCGTGTACAAGGCGGCGGGCTGGGGCGGGCTGATCTCGGCCTTTGCCGCCCTCATCAGTTTCGCCTTCTTCCTCGTGTTCCTGCGATCGAAGGGACAGCCTTACGTCGCGGGAGCCATGACGGTTTGGGGAGCCATCGCAGCGGTGCCCAGTTTCGGAGTGCGCCCCCAGATGTTGACCTTTGTTCTCGCCAGCCTGCTTCTATTGGTCCTGGAGCGCTCCGATCGGCAGGTGCGGCGGCTGTGGTGGACGCCGGCTCTCATGGTGCTCTGGGTCAACCTGCATGCCGGATACGCCCTAGGCATCGCATTGCTGCTCATCTTTTTGCTGGGGGATGCGGTCGAACTCGCATGCGATCATCAGCAGGACCCTAAGGCGACCGCGCGGTTGAAGACGCTTGCGGCGGTCACCGCCGCCTCGATTGCCCTCGTTCCTGTTGGCCCCTACGGAACCGCCATGTATCGCTATCCGCTAGAAACTCTGCACTCCCGCGCCATGCTTGCCTACATTGGGGAGTGGCAGTCGCCGGATTTCCACCAAGGCAAATACCTGGCGGCACTCGGTTTGATGCTCGCCTGCCTGGCGGTTCCGGCCCTGTCGCCTCGAAGATGGCGGCCCCGGGAGCTGCTGTTGCTGGCCTTCACCCTAGCTGCGGCGCTGCGATCGGTGCGTCATATCCCAATCTTTGCGCTCGCGGCAGTGCCCTTACTAAGCGCCATCATCCAGGCGCGGTTCGACCAGACGAAGGGCTCGCCGTTCGACCATCCCTTGCCCCTAACCGGGAGGAAGTTGATCGTGAACCTGCTCGTCGTGGGCGGGTTGCTGGGGTTTGTGGTAGCGCGAGTCTCGTCGGTCGTGTCGCGGCAAGGGGTAACGGAGGCTAAGGAGTTCCCTGCCGCTGCAGTTCACTTCCTCGAGGTTGCCCAAGCCCCCGCCCCGCTCTTGAACCACTACAACTGGGGAGGGTATTTCATTTGGCGGCTCTATCCGCGCTATCAGGTTTACATCGACGGGCGGGCCGACGTCTATGGAGATTTGTTCTTGGAAGAATTCGCTTCGACCTACTACCTGCGCGGCAGTTCTTGGCGGGCTGGGCTCGAGCGATGGGGAGTCAAAACCGTGGTCTTGCCCGCGGATGCGCCTCTGGTGACTGCTCTGTCGAGTCTGCCGCAGTGGAAAGTGGTGTTCTCGGATCGACAAGCGACCGTACTCACTCGCACTCCCTAGCCTCCTTTTCGTTCGCTGGCGGGAACAAGCTCTGGTCCTCATTCCGCACGGCTCGATCCTCGAGCCGAGTCTAAGGCCCGCTGGCATGGCTCAGGGTAAAACCCGGATCCTGGCAGCCGGCCTGGGAGAGTTAAACTTTAGTTCCTTGACCTGACCCCAACCGTATCTGAGAAACTAAGGTTACCTGAGACGTGGGCTGCGGGCCCTGTGGCGGCAAGAAATAGTCGCTACGAGCCACTGACCTCGGAGTATGATGGGGCAAGGAAACAGGATTGGTGGCTGATCCTTTTCCTTCGCAAGCTGTTGATTCACAAAGTGCAAGCAACATTCATCCCGAGGGCTCCGGTGCCCGCAAATGTCCCATCGCCTGGCCAGAGGTGGCCACCGGTGGCTGGGAAGTGGAGAACAACATGTATACGCAAGTTTTCCGCCGTCTGTGGTGTGATGTGGAGGCTCAGGACATTGCGGAATATGCCGTGATGCTAGCCGTCATTCTGGTGATTGTAGTGGGCACGATTCGGCTCATCGGAGGTAACGCCAACAACGTCTTCTCGTCCGTGGCGAGCTCGCTGCAGTAGAGGCGCGGGTGAGCGACGATCATCGGGACAGGCGGATAGTTTGTGTGACTCGCAGCCCTAGGTGGCGAGTTGCCTGAGGAACAGGAATGAATCGGAACCGGCTGCTGATGATCGGGATCATTGCGTTGGTCATGGGAGCAGGGGTTAGTCTTCTGGTGTATCGCAATCTCCAGGGCGGCCGAGAAAAAGCCGCACCTGGGGAAGACGTCTTCGTCGCCACCGAGGATCTGCAGGTGGGAACGAAAATCGAAGACAAGGACATTCGGTATGTCCATTTCGCCTCAAGCGTTCTACCCGCGGGCGTGTTTCATCGGCGCGACAAACTGCTCGGTCGCGGCGTGATTCAGCCGATTTTCCGGGGTGAATGGATTCTGAGCAGCAAACTGGCCGGTGAAAACGCTGGATACGGATTACCGTCGCTGATTCCGCCCGGCATGCGCGCGGTTTCGGTGCGGGTTAACGACACTAGTTCCGTGTCCGGCTTTGTTTTGCCGGGTACACGTGTCGATGTGCTGCTGACCGGCGAGCCCCAAGGCTCGAGCCAGACGCAAACCACTACGGTGCTAGAAAACGTGGCGGTGCTGGCTAACGGCACAAGGCTCGAGCGCGCCGCCGGAGGCGGTGAACCCGTCTCCACCTCGGTCATAACCCTGCTGGTTTCCCCCGATGACGCACAAAAACTGACCCTGGCGAGCAATCAGGGGCGGATTCAATTGGCGCTGCGTAACCCCCTAGATACCAGGCAACAGGACCTAGGGTCGGCACGAGCCGATTCACTCTACAAGGGTAGTGCCCCTGAACCGGTGCACCCGGCGGCTCCCCGGACCAAGGCAAAGCCGGTTGCGGCTCCTGCTCCACCCCAGCCGCCGCAACCGTTCACGGTTGAGGTTTACAAAGGGACCAAGCTGGAAAAAGACAACTTCTGACGAGAGGCGCGTTGCGATTAAGAGCTAGGTCGGTCCGCTCCCGCGGAGGGGAAAGCGAAGAAATGGAAACCCATGTCCGGTGGAGCGCTCCACTATGCCTACTTGTGTTGTTGCTCTCGATACCGGTGACAATGGGCGAAGCCCAGCAGACGCAACCGCAGACTACCGGTCCATCGGCCAGCACGCAGGCCGCACCGGAGGGCACGGGTGCCGCGCCCTTGCGGGTTATGGTGGGCAAGTCGCTCCTCATCAATACCACCGAGCGCATCAAGCGGATTTCGGTCACCGATCAGAACATTGCCGATCCTACCCCGATCACGCCAACCCAGATCCTGGTGCACGGGCGTTCTCCGGGTGAAGTTTCCCTGCTGATCTGGGACGAGCTCGAGCGGTCGCGCAGCTTTGATTTGCGGGTTGACGTCGACGTAAGCTCCCTGGTCGAGGAAGAGCATCGTGTGTTCCCCGATGAGCAGATCACGGTAACTCCCTCCCGTTCCGCGGTGGTGCTTTCCGGCCATGTCTCCACCGAGGATGTATCCAAGCGGGCGGGGCAGATCGCCGAAGCCTACGCCAAGGGGAGCGTAGTCAACGTACTCACTTTCGGTCCCGTGGGGGCCGAGGAAGTTCTGCTGCAGGTAAAGTTTGCCGAGGTCGACCGCACGGCCGCCCTGCAGCTCGGGCTAAATGCCTTTGTCCCAAGCGCCGGGCACACGACCGCGACGTCAAGCACCGGCCAGTTTGGTGGTGCCACCGTCTCGACCAGTTCCACAACCTCGAGCACGAATACGACCGGCGTGACCACTACCACATCGACAGCTCCGATTGCGCCGACCATCAACGTCACCAACCCGCTGAACCTGTTTCTATTTCGCAGCGACCTCAACGTTGGCCTGATCATTGAGGCGCTGCAGAGCAAGAGCTTGCTGCAAATCCTGGCGGAGCCGAATCTGATTGCGGTGAACGGCAAGGAGGCCAGCTTTTTGGCCGGAGGCCAGTTTCCCTTCCCGATCGTTCAGCCGGGCCAGGGATTTACCGCGGTCACGATTTCCTTCAAGGAATTCGGGGTGAAGCTCAATTTTCTCCCGGTGATCATGCCGAACGGCAACATTCACCTGAAGGTGACCCCCGAAGTGAGCACCTTGGATTTCACCAATGCCCTTCAGATCTCGGGCTTTACCGTGCCCGCCTTGAGCACCCGGAAGGCGGAAACCGAATTTGAGCTGCAGGATGGTCAGAGTTTCGTGATTGCGGGCCTCATCGATAACCGGGTCACCGACGTGGCTGATAAAATGCCGGGGTTGGGCGACATTCCGATTTTGGGATATTTGTTCCGCAGCAAGAACCAGCAAAGGAGCAAGTCCGAGCTGATGGTGCTCTGTACGGTGCACCGCGTCTCCCCGACCCAGACGGCCCCGCCAGGGCCGACCAACCCTCAACCCTTCCTGGACCAAAACAAGTTTGACGGGCGGAAGCCGTCGGGGGGCAAGCAGTGAGGGCCCTCGAGCGAGCCTCGGATCCGCGGGTGCAGCGGGAGATTGGTCAGGAGAATTAGTCGAACCATGGCCGAACTTTCTGTTGTCGTGGTCGCGCCAGACAGCGAGCAACGCACAATGTTGCAAGTTCTGGTGGACGGAACCAACGTGGCGCGTACGGTGCATAGCTGCGCAAATTTTCCGCTGGCGGCCAGCGATCCGGTCATGCGCCGGATCCAGAGCGCCAACGCCGACGTGGTGCTGGTGGACATTCCCGCCGACTCCCCGCTGCCGGCCTTGCGCGCCATCGAACTGCTGCACCAGGTGATCCCCGAGCCGGCCTTGTTTGCCATCGGCAGCCTGAGCCAGGCGCAGGTGATTGTGAGCGCGATGCGCGGCGGAGCCCGGGAATTCATCGAGCGACCGACCACGACGACCAACCTTTTAGAGGCGTTTGTGCGCTTGTCGACCGCGCAGCGTAAGCGGCAGGAGGAGGTTCGCGGCAAGATCTTTACCGTAGTCAACGCCAAGGGGGGAAGCGGCTCGACCACGGTGGCGGTGAACCTGGCGCTGGCCCTGCAAGCGGCTCATAGCAACTCCGCCCTGGTCGATCTGGCTCCGTTAGGCCACTGCGGCCTGCACCTGAATGTGAAGCCGCACTTCACCGTGGCCGATGCCATGCGCAACCTGCATCGCTTGGACAGCTCGCTGCTCGAAAGCTTCATGACCCGCCATGGCGGGGGACTGCAATTGCTCGCCGGGCCCGGCATGCCGCTGGTCAGTGAGCCCGCCAATACGGAATACGCCAAGCTGCTCGACCAGCTGATCGGGCACTTCCGCTATGTGGTCGTCGATGCCTCCACCCGCGTGGATGCGATCACCCGCCTGGCCACCACCTTGTCCCAGACCGTATTGATGGTAGCGCACGCGGATGTGGCCTCCTTGTGGAGTGCGGCTCGGGTGCAGCAGTACCTCAGCGAGAATAGCAACCCGGACAAGATTCAGCTGGTTTTGAATCGCTTTCGCAAGATCCCCGGCTTTAGCGAGGCGGACGTGGAAGCCGTGGCTGGGGCTAAGTTGGCGGCGAAGATTCCCAATCAGTACTTCGCCGTGTCCACAGCCATTGACCGCGGAATCCCCCTCGTACAACAGACTCACACCGAGATCGCCCGGGCTTTCACCGGCCTGGCCGCGCGCTTGACCGAGAACGAACTGGATGTCAAACGCAAGGCTTGGTCGCTGTTCAAGAGCGTATAAGGTAGGGCCATTCAGGAACAGGTATGCCGAATCTGCAGAGTTTCGAAACGACGGAATACCAGCAGGTCAAAGCGGATCTCCACCGCAAGATTCTCGATCGGCTGGATCTGGAGAAATTGGGGCGCACTTCGAGTGACACCGCTCGGGACGAAGTGCTGCAGCTGATCCGCAATGCCGTGAACAGCGAAGCCGTGCCCCTCAGCTTTACCGAGCGCGAACGGCTGGCGCGGGAGATTCTCGATGAAATCTTCGGCTTGGGACCGCTCGAACCGCTGCTCAAAGACCCCTCGATCTCTGACATCCTGGTCAATGGCCACAAACACGTCTTCGTGGAACGCGCCGGCAAGATTGAATCGACCGGCCTGGGCTTCAAAGATGACGCCCACCTGATGCAGATCATCGACCGCATTGTCTCGCGGGTGGGACGACGGGTGGATGAGTCCTCCCCCATGGTGGACGCGCGGCTGCCCGACGGCTCGCGCGTAAACGCCATCATTCCGCCGCTCGCGATCGATGGTCCCTGCCTTTCCATACGCCGTTTCGGGCGCGACCCGCTGACCGCTCGCAACATGATCGAAAACAAGACGCTGACGCCCGAGATGCTCGAATTGCTTGCCGCCATGGTGAAAGGGCGGTTGAACATCGTGGTCTCGGGAGGGACGGGCGCCGGCAAGACCACGCTGCTGAACGTACTTTCGCAGTACATCCCCAACTCCGAGCGCATCGTGACCATCGAAGATGCCGCCGAATTGCAGCTGAAGCAGGAGCACGTGGTGCGGCTGGAGACGCGGCCCCCGAACATTGAAGGCAAGGGCGCGGTGCGGCAGCGGCAGCTGGTCATCAACAGCTTGCGTATGCGCCCCGATCGCATCGTGGTGGGCGAGGTGCGCGGGGAAGAAGCCTTCGACATGCTCAATGCCATGAACACCGGCCATGAG
>DASPVV010000080.1:0-7555 GCA_035622175.1 Terriglobales bacterium
GGTAAGAACGCAAGTGGGGGATGGACTGAAACCATCCTTTACAAGTTCCAGGGCGGAAGTGATGGCTTAGAGCCCCAAGGCGGAGTGATTTTCGACCCGTCTGGAAACTTGTATGGAACAACTTCCGGTGGCGGACTCGACGACCAAGGCACAGTTTTTGAGCTCAGCCCCAGCGGGAGTGGGCAATGGGCAGAGTCGGTTCTCTACAGTTTTCAAGGCGGGACCGGTGACGGCGCACAGCCCACTACGCTTACGTTCGATAAAGCCGGCAACCTGTTCGGGACAACCCAGGGTGGAGGGAATTACGAATGTTTTATTCTGCAGGGAGCCAATGGGCCAGCTCCTACTCAGTACTGCGGCACGGTCTTTGAACTGAGTCCAAACGGAAGCGGAGGATGGACGGAGACCGTTCTCTTCAAGTTTAACAACAGCAATGGCGCCGAGCCCGCTGGTCCACTGACCTTTGATGCGGCAGGCAATCTGTATGGGACAACGTACGCCGGTGGAACAAACTCAACCTGCAGTCTTAATTACTCCACGAACGGCTTTGGGTGCGGGTTAGTCTTTGAGCTGAGCCCTAACGGAAGCAGTGGATTTACAGAAAGCATCTTATATTCCTTCCAGGGAACTACCGATGGTTATTGGCCGCTCGGCGGTGTGATTTTCGACCGGGCTGGAAATCTTTACGGCACAACGAGTGATGGAGGTGGAGGCAATGGTGCAGTTTTTGAACTGAGTCCCGACACTAGTGGCAGCTGGACGGAGACCACCATCGATGCATTCCCAAGCGAACCGGCTGGTGAAAATCCGGAAGCCGGATTGGTATTGGATCAGGCGGGAAACCTATACGGCACAACCTGGCAGGGCGGCGTCGCCTTTGTCTTCGACGGCGAAGGGTGCCTGGGCCAATCTGGCTGTGGCACGGTCTTCGAACTGAGTCCCAACGGAAGCGGCGGCTGGACGGAAGATGTGCTTTACAGGTTTCAGGGTAGCAGTGATGGCGCGACGCCAAACTCAGAACTGATCCTCGACGTAGCAGGAAACCTGTACGGAGAAACCGAGGCCGGTGGATCAACGAACGCATGTCCAAGTACTACTACCCGCTTTGCTGGTTGCGGCGTGGTCTTTGAAGTGAGCAAGGAGTCGGTTGCAGTATTCGCTCCCACAAGTCTTAGCTTCGGTCAGCAGGCTGTTGGCACCACTAGCATCGCTCTAACAGCTACTCTCACCAATGGCGGCAACCTTCCGCTGAACATTGCGTCCATCCAATTTACCGGAACCAACAGCAGCGACTTCCACCAGACTAACAATTGCACTTCATCGTTATCGCCAAGCGGCAGTTGCAAGATCAGCGTGACTTTCACGCCTTCAATTGATGCAACGGAAGATGCATTTTTGAGCGTCACCGATAACTCTCCCGGCAGTCCACCAACCGTCGCGGTCAGCGGAATGGGGGAAGACTTCTTAATGAGCGCCATCTCTTCATCCACTGCCACCATCATGCCGGGACAGACGGCCAACTATACGATTACTGTCGCAGCCCAAGCTGGATTCAACCAAACTGTGACACTTACCTGCAGCGGAGCGCCCGCACAATCCACCTGCTCCCTTTCTCCTAGCTCCGTAAACCTCAGCGTTTCGAGTTCTCCAGCAGTTACGGTCACAGTAACAACCGCAGGAAACTCTGCAACCGTGACATACCCCGGCAGTTTCGCACCTGCCAATGAGCGCGCACTATGGCTGGCAGTTTCTGGGTTGCCGGGGCTTGTGCTGTTGGGTGGCAGCCCTCGTAAACGGCGAAGTCGAATCTTGTGCGCACTAGCTGGCGTTTGTCTGCTCATACTTGTGATGACTTGGCCCGCCTGCGGGGGCGGAGGAGGTAGCAGTGGGACCGGGACCGGAACGCCAGCCGGCACTTATAACTTGACGGTGACTGGCAGCTTTACTTCTCAATCAACCACGCTGAGCCACACGACAAACCTTACGTTGGTTGTGCAATAGCCAACTCATCCGTGAGTCAACGGAGGGTATTGACAGAGCCACCAATAAGTTCCTTCTCAGAGATCGTCATCCTGGCCCGGCCGAACCCGGTCGGCGGCGTGGCGGTGCAGGGGCCGTTAAGCGGCCGGTCGTGAAAGCTACATCGACTATTATCCCGTGCTGGTGCGCCCGGGGAAATGTGGGCGCCGGCCCGCTCATCGTGGCAGAGCCACTGCCGCGGCGATTGGGGTGCGCCGAAAAGCTAAGCGAGCAATGCCATTCTGGCCATGAATCCGAGCGTGATAGATCGCATTCATCGGCTGAAAAACTTTGACGATCGAAGTGAGAGCCGGAATGCGGTACGCAGCTATCCGGCAGTGAAGAGATGCGGTCCGGAAGATCTTGTCTGCGCATCAGTAAATTACGGGTAAGCTCTCCAGCCCCCGTAGTACCAGTCCACGTTTCCACCTCAGAGCATTTGGAGGCACGGCAGGCCCCACGTTCGGACATCGTCGAAACAGAGTAGCAATTGCGACCTGCGCCTCCAGCCGAGCAAGTGCCGCCCCGAGGCAGTAATGCGTACCCAAGCCGAACGCCAGGTGTGGGTTCGGTTCCCGCGCTATCTCGAGTCTGTCGGCACCGTCGAATCGCTTCTCATCCCGGTTCGCCGACGCGAGTACCGCGAGCACCAAATCGCCACGGGGAATCGTCACCCCGGCAACCTCGATGTTCTCACGAGAAAACCTTTCCGTTGCGGTTTCAAGCGGCCCACTATGCCGTAGCAATTCCTCGACGGCGGATTTGATCAGGGCGGGATTGTCTTTCAGCCTATCGAGTTGGTCGGGATTTTCGAGCAGGGCCAACACCCCGTTTCCAATTAGGTTCACGGTGGTCTCGTGCCCTGCCACCAACAAGAGCACAATCATCGCGAGCAGTTCGTCTTCGCTCAGGCGGTCCCCAGCTTCTTCCACCCGAACCAGCGCAGAAATCAAATCGTCTCCCAGTTTCGCTCGCCGCCCCTTCAGGAGCGATCGAATGTAGCGGACGAAAAAGACAAGCTCGGGAATTGCCCTCAAAATTCCGAAGCGCGATGCAATGGCTGCCGCAGCTGCGTTCGACCACTTGCGAAACTTAAGGCGATCTCTAAGCGGGACGCCGAGCACTTCGGCGATGATTGTGGTTGGTATCTCCACCGCATAGTCGCGAACCAAATCCGCCTTGCCTCGGGCTAGTAAACGATCCAACAACCCATCCGCTAAGCTTTGCATGCGCTCGCGTAGGTTCTCAATCAGCCGTGGCGTGAAAACCGCATGCACCAGTCCACGCAGGCGAGTGTGATCGGGAGCATCCAAGTCGAGCATGTTGCGCAGGAGCGGTTTGAGCGTGCTGGGCAACCAGAACTTTTGGCGGGCGATTGCTTTGTCCTTCGAAAAGCGGCCATCCTTCAGAACCTCGACAACATCGTCGTAGCGAGTAATCAGCCAGACGGTGCGTTTGTCTGGCAGGCTCGTCCGGTAAACAGGTGCCTCGGCGCGAAGGTGGGCATAGAAAGGAAACGGGTTAGCCTTGAACTCCGGGCTAGCAAGATTCGCCGGGGCGATAGTCATGTGGGTTCAGATTCTAGGCAGAGAACGACCACCGGCGTCACACTTGCGTGCCCTTCAATCTAAGAAGGCTTGTACTCGCCTTCTATGACCGGAGCCCCATCAGGCGTTTTCTCTTGGTTGACCGCCGCGTGTTTCCATTTGCGGTAGAGGTTTAGTACTGCAAGCGTCCAAAACGGAATCAAGTCGACTCCGGGCACAAGCTCGGCGAAGAAGGTCGGCAGAAATTCCCAATGCCAGCCCAGCAGACGAACCATCACGGCTGCGACTGCCAGATCGAGCACGTCATCGGCAGGCGACAGAGCGCCTTCAGCGAATAAGGGAAACACAAAAATCTGAAGCGCATCGGCCGTCATGGCCAGAATCATGGCGGCACGAAAACGCGAGCGCGTCGAGAGCGTGAGTGGGTCTTCAGCTATGATCGAGGCAGCCTTCATATCGCCTATTCTCGTCCGATCTCAAACGTAGTTGTTATCCCTGCCCATACCCATCCGAGGGCGATGACCTGAATCGGACATCATGTTCCTCGCGCTCCATGCAATCATCGCACATCCCGTCTCGAGCGAAACTTCTCGGGGAGGCTAAGAGTGCTAACTATAGACCGAGGTCTCGTGACTGGGAAACGCGCGCAACCGAGAGTGCACAGAGGACCAAGGTCGCCACACGGGCCTCGCTTGTCGTAACCAAGACGGATTCCAATCAAGACAACAACGACCAAGCGTATCTGGGAGTTGCACTGACGCGGAGCTTGCAGGATGTGTTCTAGAGATAGCCCACCTCCGGAGGTCAAAACGGCAAGGGAACAATCTTCAAGATGACCAGGTCCGGCGAGTTTACCGTCCTGCCTACCTTCAAGCGCGCCGGATGCGAATGCGCACAAGGAAGACGGCGCCTATCCGCTACACAATCGTCGCGCAACGGCAATCTCTGCGGCACAACCCGCCTTGGCGGAGAAGACACTTGCCGCCAGCCCAGAATTCCTTTCATCAGCACCTTCTCCACGGGGTGAAGGGACCCAAGGATAGTCATTGACTAAGACAGCCCATGCTCTGTGATGCTCGGGCCGAGCTCAGCGGCAAACAGGGGACAGTGGAATTCATCGGATGCCGCAAGGGGTACCCGGCTGGCCTGGTGAAGGCAGCCCTTGCTGACAAACTCGAGCGACGATCATGACAACGCGCGAGTCGATCGCCGAGTGAGGTTTCGCACTGTTCCGAATCTTGCAGACATGGAGCGGGGAATGAGTGATGATACTGGTCGGTGTGCTGCTCACCGCACGATTCCTGCTGGTGAGCCCGACGAAACCAGCAGCGGCCGCAACGGAGGACGCCCCATGGAACAGGTAGATCAGGAATTTGGCAAGCTCAACCCCAATGCACCGGCAGCGCTTTCTCGATTCGCGTTCCTGATTGGCAGATGGCGCTGCGAAGCACGGGTGAGGGTCAATGGCCAATGGCGGAGGTTCGAAGCAACGTGGCTCGGTCGCTTCATTCTCGACGGTTATGCCATCGCAGATGAATACAGGATGAAGGGTACCTCAGGAGAGTTAATCGTGCTGGGCATGAATTTCCGCGCCTATGACGCCGCCCAGCAGATCTGGAACATTAAATGGCTGAACGCGCTGGCCGGAACCTGGGTGGACCTCGGACGGGAGGAGCTCGGTGGAGTCAGGTTCGATGGCCAATCGATTACCTACGCCTTTAAAGAGCCAGTGGCAGCCCATGCTTATACACGCGCCACTTACACGAACATTTCCAACACGCACTTTGCCTGGCGAGGTGAAAAGTCTGACGACGGGAAAGTGTGGAGCGAATTCATGATGGTTGAGGCCTATCGCAGTAGGGAGTAGGAAGCGCCGCCTCAGCCCGGTCCAATGCCTCCAGGGTTAACCTTTGCCTCTCGAAGGTGTTTCCCAATCTTGACCCAACCGACAATTCGGGCTTGACAGAGCTCGCTGATTTTCACTAACCTTCCACGACTATAGCAAGGTTTCAAATCTATTGGGATGACGCCTACCGTCCTTCGCGAGCTTTGGGGTAGACCGATGGAGCCCCAGGTTGCATGGTGTACGCGATCTACGATCGCCCTCGGGCATGCTCATGAGGCCGCAATCCTGCTGCCGGTCCGCTCCCGCCGGAGCGTTTTCCGCTACCCTTCATCTCCTTCCAGGCTGGCGACAGCGTTTCTCCCCGGGAGGTCTGGTCCATGAAGCCCCACGCAAGTTCAGCATTGCGCTCGAGCGCCTATCGACAGCTCATGCAACTGGCGGTCGTATGCCTAGCGGCTTGTCTTCCCGCCATTTGCCAAAACACTAACGGCCGAATCATTGGGATCGTCACCGATCCGCAGGGGGCGGCGATCGCCGGGGCTAAGGTGACCGTCGCCAATGCCGGGACCAACATACAGCGGACTACTCTCACCGACGGCACGGGCTCCTATCAGGTTCTCGATCTTCCGATTGGCAGGTATGTGGTGACCGCCGAGATAAAGGGCTTTACCAAAGCGGTGACCCAGCCGCAGGAACTGAATATTAACCAGTCGCTGCGTGTCGATATCGCGCTGAAGGTCGGGGCAACCACGGAGGTGGTGCAAGTGCAATCGCAAACCTCCCAGGTAGAAACCGTAAACCCGACCGTCGGCGGGACGGTCACCGGCAGGCCCATTCAGGACCTTCCGCTCAACGGCCGCGAGGTGTTGGACTTGGCCTTTACTCAGCCTGGCGTGCTTCCAGCGCCCACGAACGGTTTTGCCTACGGCTCGGAGAAATCGGGCGAGTTTGCTGAGGGCTTTACAGTGGCGGGAGGGCGGCCGGATGCCGTGACTTACCTGCTGGATGGCGGCCTCAACAACTCGGTCACCAGCAACAATGTGGTATTTGACCCGAATCCCGATACGGTGGACGAGTTCCGCATTCTGACCAACAACTACACCGCGGAATACGGTCGCAACGCAGGCGGCACCGTCACCGTAGTGACCAAATCGGGAACCAACGATTTGCACGGCAGTCTGTTTGACTACCTGCGGAACGACGACTTCAATGCCAACGACTACTTCGACAAGGAGCTTGGGCTACCGCGGCCGGTGTTGAAGCGAAATCAGTTCGGAGGAACATTCGGTGGTCCCATCATCAAAGATCGCCTGTTTTACTTTTTTGGGTACCAGGGGCAGCGCCAAACCTCGATCACGCACGGGACGGCTGTGACCACCTACACGCCAGCCGAACTGCAGGGCAATTTCTCACAGGCGGTGAGCGGCGCCCCCGATCCGAACGTCGTGGCTTACCTGCAGGCACATCCGTATTTTCAATCCAACCCGGCGCTGGCCAATCAAGGCATCATCGATCCCACTAAGATCGATCCCGTAGCCAAGGCCTACATTAGCGCCGGCTTGATCCCAACCACTCCGAACGGGCAGTTATTTCCCGAAGGCAGAGCCGTTGATAACGTCAATCAATACACCGGCAAGCTGGATTTCTACGCCACTCCGACCGACCGATTATCCCTTACTGTCGGTTCCAACCAGGAACCGACCGTTCTTCCGCTACAAGTGTTCGCTACGGTATTAGGGTTTCCCTCGGATACTTCCACCACCAATCAATTTCTGAACCTGGCCTACACAAAAACGTTTTCTCCTTCCCTGCTCAACGAAGCGCATGCCACGGCCAATCGTTACTACAATACTTCCTCGGCAGGAAGTCAGCCTCCTGATCCGGCCGAACTGGGCGTACACATCAATTCCGACCTTGGGTTCGCGCCTCCCATCATTCAACTGTTGAGCAGCAACCTGGTGATTGGCTTCGATCCCAACTTGCCCCGCACGAAGGCGGATGACACCTACGGCATCTCGGACACGCTCACCTGGACCCGGGGGCGGCACACGATCAAGACCGGAGGGCGGTTTGCCATCCTGCAGGAGAACTCGGTCTACGCCTACGCGACCAACGGATGGTTCTTCTTTTATGGAGCGAACAC
>DASPVV010000081.1:0-81424 GCA_035622175.1 Terriglobales bacterium
GCCGATGCGTTCGCCGACGATCTTTCCGACTGCTTCAATTTCAGCCAGACCCCGCTGACGTTCCAGTCTATTGCCGCACCTCTTGGTGCAGACGACTTCCTGAAGGACACGACCCCCCCGACCGACCCCGATGACGACTAAGGCGGCAGGATTGCGACCTCCCGCGGAGCGTGCTTCAAGGGGCCCTATCCTGGACTGAACAGGCCCTCAGGTAGGGGCAGCGCTCTCGGGCGACTCGCGGTCACGACCCTCGCACCCGTGGCATAATGTCGGAAGTCGAGTGACCGGAGCTGAAGTATGAGCACACAGGTGGAACCTGTCGCCAAGACATTGCCAGCACGCTATTACACCGATCCCGAAGTCTTCCGCGAGGAGATGGAGCGATTCTTCTGCCAATCCTGGGTTTGTGCCGGACGTGCGGCTCAGATCCCGAAGGTCGGGGACTATTTTCTGCGCGAAATTGCGGGTGAGAGCATCATCATCACTCGTGACCAGGGTGGCGCGGTACGGGCCTTCTTCAATGTCTGCCGCCATCGCGGCACTCGCATTGCCACGGTGCCGGAGGGAAGCTTCGCCGGGCGCATACAGTGTGGATACCACGGTTGGACTTATGGTCTCGACGGGCGGCTGATTGGGGCGCCCCATATGGAGGAAAGTTCCGGCTTCTGCCGCGAGGATTATCCTCTGAACAAGGTGCAGGCAGCCGAGTGGGACGGACACATTTTTATCAATTTGGATCCTCAGCCCGAGCCCCTCGAGAAACAACTCGATGACTTACCGCAGAAGTTTCGTCCTTGGGGCATGGCCGAGTTGCGTCTGTATAAACGCATGGTGTACGGGGTCAAGGCGAATTGGAAGCTGATTATCTTGAACTATAACGAGTGCCTGCATTGTCCTGTGCTGCACCCTACGCTCAATCGCTTTACCAACTATTTGCGCGCCGACAACGAGGTTCCCCATCCCACCTACATTGGGGGCGCGATGGGTTTCCGCAACGGCGCCGGGACGATGAGTGTGGACGGCCAGCGCAGGCGCGATTTCCTTCCCGGCCTTAGTGGGGAAGAATGCCAGAAGGTTTGCTACTACGCGGTTTATCCCAACCTTTTGCTCAGCCTGCATCCGGACTACATGATGACGCACACGCTCTGGCCACGCGCGGTGGACGCTACCGAGATCGTCTGCGAGTGGCACTTCCATCCTGCAGAAATGGCGAAGGGCAATTTCGAGGCCAACGATGCCATCGATTTCTGGGACCTCACGAACCGAGAGGACTGGGGTATCTCTGAGCTCTCGCAATTGGGAATTCAATCGCGTGCGTATCGGCCAGGACCCTACTCGGGCAGGGAGGCGCTGCTTCATGCCTTTGACGCCGTGGTCCTCGAGCGAGAGCGGCAACGCAAGGGCCGCCGTCGTTCGGGCGACAGCGATGCCGAAAGCTGAGGCGTCTGCTGCGGCGCGGACCGAGCTCTTCCGCATGGGAAGTTCGCCGGTTCTTGGTCAACCGGCTTCCGACGTGGGAATCACGATGGTGGCTTCGGCTTTTTCGCTCTCCTCGGCCACCTTTCGCAGTGACAGTCGTTCGCGATGAGCCAGCAACAGACCCACCGGGGTTACTGCCACGAAACTGACCAGCCACAGCAGAATGCCGCAACTCACGGCTAATTCCCGTGGCACTTGGAAGACCTTGTCCAGGGCCTCAATGGTCGCAAGCTGCGAGCCGCCACCGACGCCAGGCAACTGTAGCATGGAGCCGACCATGCTCGAGCCCATCAGCAAGAGCACCTGGGTGACACTCATCGCCTGCATCGGTGCGCCATAGGCGTGGGTTACTTGCTGATAGGAGACCGCGATCAGCCACCACATTCCAAGCGAAATCAGCGCCAGTTGCAGAAACGACAACGGACCATGGATCGTATGCAGCCCGCGAGCAAATTCCCGCACCCGCTGTGCGATGCGATGACCAAGATTCCGCGCCAGGTGGGAAAGGCGCTTTTCCGTCCAGTCCGCAATCCTGGGTCCCTGGTAACTCACCAGCATGGCGATGGTGAACAAGAGAAGGACCAGGCCGGACAGAAGATATCCCGTCACGTGCAGCCAATGGTAATAGATGGGGCGCGCCGCAGCGAACGCCCGCAATTTCGTAGGCAGGAAGATCCCGCCCACGATCAAGACCGTGAACGCGCCCAAGTCGAAGATGCGTTCCACGGTCCACACTGCCAGCTGCGACGCAAAGCTGAGGTTGACGCGCCGGGCGATCAGGTACGGACGGATCAATTCTCCCGGACGGCCCAGCACTACAAGTCCGGTAAACCCTACCACGGTGGGAGCGATCAGTGCCGCCGTGGAAGCGTGCTTGCGTGCCGGCCGGAGGAAGATCTTCCAGCGCAGGGCGCGAAGAAGGTAAGCCAAATAAATCAGCAGGATCCCTTGCCCGACATTGCGCCAGCTCACCTCCCGGGTGTGCTCCAGGAACTTGCTCCAATCAAACGTCCGCCATTCCCGGAACTGCAGATACACCAGTAGCAGGAGGACCGCCAAGAGCAGTCCGTAAATCGTGCTGCGCTGCTTATTCATCGAGTGCGGAATTCTGGCCGGTACCGAACACAGGGTTTGCCTGTCCCAAGGTAAACGACCTAGGCGCGGGGGTCAAACCCGCCGGTTGCGGCCGTTGCGGTCGACAATCATGGCCCCGGAAATCTCAACCCGGGTTGTCGAGCTGAGATTAGGGGACTCGCGCACGAGTGGTGTGTTGTTCGGAGTCGGCAAGCACCGTGCGTTTGGGTTTTGAGGCGGGATGCCCGGTTCCGCCGGAGGGCACGGTGTTTTTGGCGGCTGCCGTCTTGCGTTGGGCCAGCTTCTTGCGATTGAAATCCCGGACGATCTTTGCCACGTAAGCCCGGGTCTCTGGATAGGGAGGGACGCCAGCATACCGTTCGACCGGACGCGAGCCCGCATTGTAAGCCGCTAACGCCTTGAGCAAATCGAAGTTGTAGCGCTCCAGCAGTTCCCGCAGGTAGCGGGTACCGCCCTCGACATTGGCGCTCGGATCGAAGGCGTTCCTCACCCCCAGTTTCGATGAAGTCTCAGGCATCAGTTGCATCAGGCCTTGAGCGCCCTTCGGTGACACCGCCATCGGGTTGAAGCCGCTCTCGGCGTGGATGACGCTGTTTACTAAATCAGGATCGAGGTGATAGCGCCGACTGGCCTGCGTAACCAGGTCGGGCACTTTCTGTCCATCTTCCCCAGCGATTGGTTCGGCTGGTTCGGCATCGGGCTCAAAGTGATCGATCTCACTGCTTGGCACATCGACGTATTCGCTCTCACCGGCGCCAAGATAAAGACGCATCACCGAGCCCAGCTCTTCGCGCCTTTCATGCCGAATGGAGAAACCGTTGCGCAACACAGCGACGTCAGACCCGAGCCCGGGAATGGACACAACCACGAGGGCCAGGCCGAAAGCGACTTTTCCTACGATGGTCATCGGCTCGTCTCAACCGGGGAGTTCTCTCTCGCCCTGCTCGGAATGACGATTCCTCTCTCGGCCAGCCCTGGAACCGGCGTCAAGACAACCGGAGGGTAGAACGAACCGATCCTATCAGCACACTCCTCAGTCGCCTAGCACCTGGTTGATCGCAGCAGCAACCCCGTTTTGATCATTGGCCCGGGTCACGCTCCAGCCCTTCATCCGCAGGTCTTCCGCTGCATTTCCCATAATAAACGGGAGTCCCGCAAAGGCAAGCATTTCGACGTCATTATAGTTGTCACCAATGGCCATGACCCGTTCGCGAGGCAGACCACGGTACTTGGCCCAGCGCTCAAGCGCATGCCCTTTGGAACATTCTTTGTTCAGAACGTCCACGATCGAAAGATCGCGCAACGGATACTCCGTGCGCAGGACGGTAATCTCTGGTTGCAGCCTGCACGCGGCAAGATCTTGGAGGGCGCGGTGCATGTGGGCGATGCTGCCGCAGAACATGGCCTGAACCGGGTCGCTCGTGAGCGAATTCTCAAGGGGAACAACAAAATCGATGTATTCCATGTTCTTCTCCAGCCAGCGCCGAATGCTGTTGTTCAGCTCGCGCATGTGCTCGAGCACGATGGCTCCCTTGCCATCCACATCGAAGGTCAGAACCGTGTTTCCGCGAAATTCGCGCATGGCAGCACAGAGTTGGCGGCAGGTGTCGCGCGGCAAAAAATCCCGATGGAAGGTCTCTCCGGACAGCGAACGCGTGATGGCGCCGTTGGAGCTGATCAGCCACAGGTCAAAACCGAGTTGCTGGGCGATGGGGAGAGCAAAAGCATGGCGCCGGCCGGTGACCAGCATGATTTCGATCCCTTCTCGGTGGGCACGGCGCATGGCTGCTAGGTCAGCCTCGGAGATCTCGTATTGAGGATTCAGCAAGGTACCGTCAATGTCGGCAGCCAGGAGGCGGATGGCAGGTCTCACCATTCGTCATTCTAGCAAGGGCCTGCAGAATCAGGCTTACGCGCTTAGCCATTCGCTAGCCGATCTCTGACACGGGGGACGAGAGACCTGCTATAGTTCGCATCAGCCGATGGGATCCTTACTCTTCTTTGCCTTCTCGTGGTGGGCCATCTTGCTGCGAGTGGTGGCCATCGTTCACTTCATCCGGCGTCGTCCGGATTTCTTTTGGCTCTGGATTATCCTGATTCACTGGTTGGGCGCGCTCGTATACATCGCGGTCGAGGTGATCCCTGACGCTGGATTGATGCGGCAATCCTTCAAAGTATTCCCTCGTCGTAAGCGAATTCGTGAACTAGAGTTGGCCATTCTAGACAACCCCTCCGCCGGCAATTATGAAGAACTTGCCGACCTGTATCTCGAAGAAGGCAGTTTCGCGCGCGCCCGTCAGGCATACGACCGAGCTATCTCTTCTCGCACCGATTCGCCCGATCCTTTCTACCGCCGCGGCATTGCCGAGATTGAGCTCGGAGACTTTGCTGCCGCGATTGCGGATCTCGAGCCGGTCGTAGCCAAAGACCCCAAGTATGACTTCCAGCGTGCTGCCGCCCTGCTGGCTCATGCCTACGCGAACATGGGACTCGCGGCGAAAGCGGAGGCCTTGTTTCAGGAGGTCACAAAGGTTTCAACATCCTCGGAAACCTACTACAACTATGCCTGTTTCTTGGCCTCGCAGCAGCGAAAGGCGGAGGCGCAGGAATGGGCAAGGCGCATTCTGGCCAAGGGAGGGACCATGCCCGGATACTTGCGGCGTCGCGAACGTCCTTGGTTCAGCAAAGCGAACGCCCTCCTACGGCGTCTGTCCGCCTGAATGGCGGGAGTTCGGGGTGGTGCATGGCAAGGCTTACGCTGCCGTCTCTGCCGGAATACGGGCAACTGGAGTCGACTATGGTTGGCCGATCGGAGCGCATGAAACCGACTGCCTTCCGACCTAATAAGGTTAGAGAAACGACTAAGGTTAGAGAAACGACCCCAGGGCTGAGTCAAAATACCTACCCTGGCCCGCGGGTTTCCAGGGCTTCTGCCCTGAAAATACAGTATCAGCCCGATAGCTGGCCCCCCTCCCGATCGAGTATGAATAACCTAACCCCAACGCGAAGGAGACGGATGGCAGGCGTTGGTGACCTCCCCTTTTGTTCCTGGCGCCTGCCGCCTTCCCGCTAGCAGATCCTCCCGGCGGAGCGGTGCTCTCTCCTATCCTCTTTTGGCATCTGCCCGCTAGACAATACGCAAGTATTGAGAGCTCAAGTCCGAGAAGCGGTATCCGCCCGAGCGAACTAAGAATCGGTTGGCAGTTGCTGCCCAGCCACTTCCCGGGTGAGGGCAACGGGAACCAGTGGGACTAAGGTTACGCCTTGGCTCAAATCGAAGGTCAAGGAAAGAGTGGAGGAACAATGCCCGCACAACCAGAAATGGGCGATTCGGCGGACCAGCTTTCGCGACGAGGCCTTGGATTTGTCGTCGACAGCGTGACAGCGCACCTCAAATTGAAACAGTCGTCCGTCGAAAAGGTAGTGCAGAGGAGCCGCGCATGCCGGATTTGCGCATTGGGTCATCATTGGGGTAATCAACCATTGAGCGGATCGGCGCCGATTCCTTCTATATCTCACAAATCCTGTGCCGGTCGAATACAGTGAATGCTGTATTCTTGTTTGTAGGAGTGCCGTCTCGCTGGGCCCGAGCCGAATGGAATGCCAACCCACTGGGAGGTCGGTCGCCGAGGCCCTCAGGGTTGGCTGACAGGAAAAGATTTCTTTCCGCGAAAGAACGTTCCACCTTCGAGCACTGCTTCCACCGCGTGGATAAGATCGCGGCCGGCTTCGCTTTTGCATACCGCGCCGCGAATCGCACGATTGGGGATGCTGTCGAGAAGGTCATCGGAAAGATGCAAGGAGAAGAGGATAATGGGGATGTCGGGGCGGAAAGCCGCAATGCGAGTGGCAGCCTCGATGCCATTCATCGTGGGCATGGCAACGTCGAGGATGATGACATCTGGGCGGCATTCGATGGCTCGATCCACTGCTTCTTTACCATTGCTGGCCTCCGCGCACACCCGCCAGTCGGATCGGACTTCGAGTAGGTTGCGAATTCCCAATCTCATGACTTCGTGATCGTCGGCAACGAGGATTCTAATGGTGGAGGCCGGATCCTTGAGGGGAAAATGCCGCGGTTCAGGGTTCGTCATCGGAGTCATGTACTGGTGTACATCCTTGTGTCCGCTGCGGCCGCATCGGCCAGATTGGGGAACTACGCCGCAGGCAATTTCGTATCTTCTCTCGGTGGCGCTTTGATCCGGGCGCTTCCTTTTTTGGATGTCGCCGCTGCACTCAGAAAGCGTTGTCCATTATTCTGGTTTCGGCGAAACAGACAATGGCTCCCGCGGGTAGGGCTTTGGCACCATAGTTGTAAGCCGCGAGGGCGATGCGAAAATGAAGAGCTGGGAGCAACTCGAGTACGACGACGACACCTGCCGGGCATGAGTCGGGCGTAGGGGACCCCTCCATGGGCTTGGAAGGGGGGAGCGCGTCCGGCGAAATTTCGGCAACCGGGGCGCTATCGGCGGTGCGCGCGCCGGCGTCTAATAGAATAGAGGCCTGCAAGCGCCCGGAAATCCTCGGCTCGCAGCGTAGTCCTAAGGGTCGGAAGTCAGAACTGTGTTTCCTGTTTTCGAAGGACTGGGAGCCGGGTTTGATCCCGCAAGCGAGGCAGCAGCTTCCTAAATCCTGAGTCGAACAGCATGCGTCTTCTCCTGGATATCTTTGCGCAGACCTTGCGCACGCTTTGGGAACACAAGTTGCGTTCCTTCCTTACCATGTTCGGCATCGCCTGGGGTCTTGGATCTTTGCTGCTGCTCGTGGGTTTGGGAGAGGGCTTTAGAAGCGGTCAGCGTAAGCAATTCAATGAACTGGGCGAAAACGTCATGTTCATCTGGGGGGGACGCGCCCCCGCGGTGAACGGAAGCTTCACCAGCATGCGGCAGTACTATCTGTCCTTCCAAGACTATGAGGACATTGTCGCTCAATGTCCCGACGTCCAACTTGCCGTTCCCGTAATTCAGCGCAGCGACGTGCGTGCGGTCAGCGACTTTTATCAAAGCAGTGGCCAGATGCTCGGGGTTTTGCCGAATTTCAACCGGATCCGGTACACGCCGATGGCGGAAGGTCGTTGGTTGAACGACCTCGACATTGTCCAGAGACGACGAGTGATCGTGCTCGGGGACGAGACGCGACGTCTTTTATTTCCTGGGCGTCCCGCCATCGGCAGCACCCTGCTGCTGAACGGAGTCCGCTTTCAAGTTATTGGCACGCTCGAACGCATCGGACACGGCGAGAATACAAACCAGAACTTAAAGAACTTTATGCCGTACACCACCATGCACGAGAACTTTCCCCCCCTGAACGTGGGTGAAGTTCGTGACGCCATCTCCGCTATCAACTATCAGCCCACGTCACGGGCACGGCATGAGGCAGCCAGGTCGGAGGTGCACAAGGTCATCGCTCGCAACCACGGATTTGACGATCGCGACCTCGACGCCTTCGACGAATGGGACACGGTCAAGACCGTCGATCAGATTGGCAAGATCTTCGATGTGATGGATTTTTTCCTGGGTAGCGTTGGACTGGTAACGCTGGCTTTGGGAGCCATCGGTATCATCAATATCATGCTGGTGTCGGTCGCCGATCGTACCCGGGAGATCGGTTTGCGGAAGGCCGTGGGAGCCACCAACCGCAACATCTTGTTCCAGTTCTTTTCCGAAGGGGCATTCTTAACCCTGCTCAGTGGAGGAATCGGTATGGCGGCAGCGGCGGCGCTGATGGCCGCCTTGTCGACCTTGCCTTCCCCGCCGGGATGGGACACTCCGAAACTGGTGCCTGCCACCGCCGTTCTGGCCACGGTCTCGCTTGCCATTGCCGGCATTGCCGCCGGGTTATATCCGGCTCACAAAGCTGCTATGTTACCGCCGGTCGAGGCGCTTCGCCGGGAATAGAGCCATGAAGCGCGATCTTCTACGACAAAGCTATCGGGCCATGCGGCATGATCTCCGCAAGACGGTGCTGACCATGCTCGGCATGGCATGGGGCATCGCCACGGTGGCGGTCCTGCTGGCCTATGGCGATGGCTTTAGCCGCGCCATTCAAAATATTTTTGAAAGTTTTGGCGCAACCGCCGTAGGGATCTTTCCCAATCGCACCTCCGAACAAGCCGGCGGCAACAAGGCGGGTGTGGAGGTGCGCTTTACCAATCAGGACGTTGAACTGCTGGAAAATGTTCTGCCCCTGGTTCGCCATGCTTCGCGACATTCAGAGAAGCAGTCCGTGGTGCAACATGGGGAGCGTTCCTACAGCTTCCCGGTGCTCGGACTCGACCCGCCGATCTACGAGATCTGGAATCTGCAGCTCGCCGACGGTCGTTTCTTCGACGATCAGGATAATCTGAGCCACGGGCTCTATGCCGTGATCGGATCGGAGGCGAAAGACAAATTATTCTCCGGAATGCCTGCTGTCGGCGAATCGATCCGGGTCGATGGCGTCAGCTTTAAGGTTATCGGCGTGTTACGGCCTCGCATGCAGGAAGGGGACAACGACAACAACCGTACGATCTATGTTCCGCAAAACTCCCTGGATGTTCTCCGCGATACCTACTACATCGATGGCATCTGGCTCGATTCGCAGGGCCTCACCCATGACAAACTCGAGCAAACGATTCGCGAGTCGTTGGCGCTCGCCCACGGCTTCAACCCGCAGGATCGACGGGCTGTCTTTATCTTCGATGCCCAGAAGCAGCTTTCGCAATTCAGCATCATCAGCATGGGATTACAGATTCTGATGGGGTTCATCGGCACGATCACCCTGGGCATCGGCGGCGTCGGCCTGATGAACATCATGTTGGTCTCGGTGACGCAGCGCACGCGGGAGATTGGTGTGGAGAAAGCCCTGGGCGCGCGGCGAAGCGATATCCTCTTTCAATTTCTCGCCGAGGCGATGACGATTACCGCCGTGGGTGGGGTGCTCGGAATCTTGCTTTCCTACGCCATCTCGCTGACGGTCGGAACTCTGACCCTCTACAGTGCCATGGCCAGCCACGCCGAAGCGGGCGACATTCATCTTATTCTTGCTCCCCGGGTTTTGCTGGTTTCGACCATGATCTTGGGATTGGTCGGCATGGCCAGCGGCCTGTTCCCCGCGGTTCGTGCCGCCAATCTCGATCCGGTCGAAGCGCTACGATATGAGTGAGTCGAAGGTCCAGTTCTGCCTGGGGCCATGCCCCGGAAACGGCTAGAAGTCAACCGTCGGCAAGAATTGGGGTGCCTTCCGCATTCGCGTCGTCTGTTCAAATGCAAAGGCGATCTTCAACAGGGTGGGCTCGCTCCATGCACGCCCAAAGAAAGAGATGCCGACCGGCAGACCGCACACGAATCCAGCCGGCACCGTGACCACGGGATAACCCGCCACGGCGGCGGCGTTAGAACTTCCCCCGGGAGCGTGATCTCCATTGACCAAGTCGGTCAGCCAGGCGGGAGGCCCCGTCGGCGCCAGGATTGCATCCAAGTGATACTGATCCATGACCGCGTCGATGCCTTCCTTACGCGAGAGCCGTTGGTTGGCTGCCAGGGCATCGGTGTACTCCTTGCTGCTCAAGGGACCTTTGGCTTCCGCTTTGAGGAAAAGATCCTGGCCGAAATAGGGCATTTCCTGCGCGTGATTCTGCTCGTTGAAATCGATGATGTCCTGCAACGATTTCGGGCTCCCCCCCCGAGCCGCCAGATAAGCATTCAGATCGGCCTTCAACTCGTACAGCAGAACCGTAAGCTCCGCGTCATCAAATTTCCCGTGCGATGGCAGATCGGCGGGATCGACGATCTGAGCGCCCGCGTTCTTGATGCCCGCGATGGCTCGCTCCATCAGCTGATCCACGAAGTCACTAAAGCCAAAATACTTTCGCGCAATTCCAATGCGTGCCCCGCGCAATCCATTCGGATCTAGGAAGTGGGTGTAGTCGGCGGCTTTCCCCTGGCGCAGGGCGGTCGCGCGATCGCCCGGATCAACCCCGGCCAAGGCGGTGAGCAGGAGGGCGGCATCCCGCACCGTGCGGGCCATCGGGCCGGGCGTGTCTTGACTATGGGCGATGGGGATCACTCCCTTGCGGCTTAACAAACCCAAGGTCGGTTTAATCCCCACGATTCCATTCGCCGAAGAGGGACAAACGATGGAACCGTCGGTTTCCGTTCCCACGGCTGCGGCGCAGAGAGAAGCCGCAACCGCCGCTCCTGATCCTGAACTCGATCCGCACGGGTTGCGATCGAGCGCATAAGGGTTCTTGGTTTGGCCGCCGCGGGCGCTCCAGCCGCTCGTCGAATGAGCCGAGCGGATGTTGGCCCACTCGCTGAGATTGGTCTTGCCGAGAATCACCGCCCCCGCTTCGCGCAGTCTCGCAACCACAAAAGCGTCACCCAGGGGACGGGATCCGAGAAGAGCGAGAGATCCAGCCGAGGTTTGCATGGGATCCGCCGTGTCCAGGTTGTCCTTGATCAGCACGGGAATCCCGTGGAGCGGTCCGCGAACCCGGCCCTGTTTGCGTTCTTCATCCAACCCGCTGGCAATGGCCAGGGCATCCGGATTCACTTCGAGTACGCTTTTCAACTGCGGCCCCTGCCGATCGATTTCCTCGATCCTGGTCAGGTATTTTTCCGCCAGGCCATGCGCCGTGTATCTGCCCGCGGCCATGCCTTCTGCGAGATCGGCGATGGTGGCCTCATCCAGTTCGAAGGGTTTGGGGTGGGTTGCGGGCGGGCAAGAACCTCGGATCTCGCGAGCCCCTGCCCATCCCGGCACATGGGCCGTGGCGACTGCGGCGGCAAGGCAGCTGCTTAAGAATCTACGACGTTCCACAGAACTACGAGCGCGCGAATTCAATGCCGTCTCTCCTGTTCCGAGGGCCGAGAGCAAGAAACGGAATTATAGGGGATGGCTCGATCGCGCTCCTGCCGGTTCGCCGAGGAACGCCTGCGAGACCGGACGGAGGGCATCGCCTTAGAGCGGTCGCTTGACCGGTTCGGGAACAGAAGAGTTGTGGTCTTGTGCCCTACGTTCCCTACGTTCCAAATTCTTTCGAATCTTATGCAGCTCCATGAAATTCAGGCCGGTAATCGTTGCGATCACGCAGCCAAACAGAATCATCGCCACGTTGTCCATCGACCCAACCTCCTTTGTCCTTTATCGCCGACCTCCACTACCGCATTCGTGACGCTTGTTGGCAAGATACAATAGAAACCACAGTTCGCGGTTATCAAGATAGTTTCGGAAGGCCGAGAGAAGACCGCGGCGACGTGCAGTGTCCCGTTCAGCCGATATAATATTCTTACCATGCCTAAATACTCGATCGTCGTGCCCTTGCACAACGAGCAAGACAATGTCACCGACCTCTACGACCGCCTCAAGGCGGTCATGGAGGCGGATGGGGCAGGCTTTGAAATTGTGTTGGTCGACGATGGCTCGGTGGATCGCACCTTCGCTTTGTTGCAGGAAATTGCCGCCGTAGACAGCCGCGTCACCGTGGTCCGTCTGCGTCGCAACTTCGGCCAGACTTCGGCCCTGGCGGCGGGCTTTGATCATGCGTGCGGGGAATACATTATCGCCATGGATGGAGACCTGCAGCATGACCCCGCCGACATCCCCCTGTTCCTCGAGAAGATTAGGGAGGGCTTCGATATCGTCAGCGGCTGGCGCAGGCGCCGCGTGGACAACTTGTGGTTGCGCCGCATTCCTTCCCGCTGCGCCAACTGGGTGATGGCCAAGCTCAGTGGAGTGGACATCCACGATTTTGGAACCACCTTCAAGGCGTACCGGCGCGACATTCTCGAGCAAATTCCGCTCTACGGAGAATTGCATCGCTTCCTTCCTGCGCTGGCTTCCTGGTATGGCGCTTCCATCTGCGAGGTGCCGATTCGCAATCAAAACCGGGGGCGGGGGAATTCCCATTACGGTATTTCCCGAAGCTTTCGCGTGTTTTTCGACCTGATTACCATCCGCTTTCTGTTGCGTTATCTCTCCCGTCCTCTGCATTTCTTTGGCACGGTGGGCATGCTGAGCATTTTTGCGGGAAGCGGGGTTGCCGCTTGGCTGCTCCTCGAAAAGTTTCTCAACCACGCCGCGGTCATGACCGAGCACGGCCCGTTGATGATTTTCGCCGCCGTTTTGCTCTTGGCCGGGTTGAACATGCTCGCCGTCGGCCTGCTCGGCGAACTCGAGGTGCGGCATTTTCACCAGCCGACGCGCCGCGCTCCCTATTCCGTGGACCGCGTCTTTCGCGCCCAAGGGAGCGAGAGACACAGCGTTTCGGAATAGCGCCACACACCTCCTAGTGGCGAAAAGCCTCTTTATTGACGACGTAGGGCATCTTGCTCGGGTCGCCGCCGTAGTTCTGCTCGAGCACATCGATCAGCCCCTGCACGCAGCGGCCTGCCATTCCGCGGTCGGGATCGCGTGACAAGCGGGTGATCCTCGCCGCGCTGGCAAAATGTGGATACAGACGCAGGCGGTCGGCAATCGCAGGATCACGCAGGGGAGAGTTTGCGGGCAGGGGTTCCTGCTCGTACACGTCGAGGGCCGCCCCCGCAATCCAATTTTCTCGTAGTGCCTTGACCAGGGCCGCTTCGTCGACGACCGGCCCGCGGGAACTGTTCACCAGAAACCCAGACGGCTTCATCATCCGCAAGGTGCGCTCGTTGAAGAGATGATACGTAGGCATCGCACTCTCCCCCTCGCGCAGCAATGGTACGTGCACGCTGACGAAATCCGCTTCGCCGAGCGCTTCCTCAAAAGCGACATACTTGATCCAGGACTTTTCCCGCGCAATGCCGCGGGCATGGCGCAGGTCCTTGATCTCCTGGATCGATTGGAGGTAATCGTGGTTCTGGTACGCCGCGTCGTAGCAGAGAATGTTCATGTCGAACCCGCTGCATTTCTTGATGAACGCCAGCCCAATCCGTCCGGTGCCGATCACGGCAACCGTTTTGCTCGTGACTTCATCCCCCAGAAATGGCAAGTAGGGGTGCCAATACCCCCACCCGTTCTCGCGCGTAAGGTGTTCGGCCGGCCACATCTTTCTGGCCAGAACGCCGAGCATAAAGAAAGCAAACTCGGCGGTCGCTTCGGTGAGCACATCCGGAGTGTGAGTGAACGGGATCCGGTATTGGTTGGCGTCACCGCGACGGATGTTGTCGTAGCCGACGGCCATTTGCGCCACCACTTTCAGGTTGCCCTTGCCTGCTTCAAAAATCTCAGCGTCAATCGGGTCGCGCAGCGTGGTGATGAGGCCGTCCACTCCCGACTTTACCTTCTCCACGATCAAACTCTTCGGCGGAGGTGCCGGTTTGGGATAGACCTCCACGTCGTACCCTCGCTGGCGCAACAGATCGAGGGAATCCCCAATATCGCAGGTAGCAAAAACACGGTATCGTTTGCTCATGGTCCTCTCTAGGGAAGGCAGGGAGCCTCACCAGGCGTGCATTGCCGCAATCATATTACTCCAGCCAGAGACCATCGGCGGAGCCGATGGCGCTCGACAAAGATGGGTTCTCCCCTAGCGAAACGCTATAATCTCCCCTGCTGCGGCCTGCGGAGACGCGGGAGCCCTCAACCACTCCGGCTCGAAGCCTGGCGCGTAGCAGCTAGACCGCCCTGAGGTGGCAGCCATCCACCCCGGGAGCCAGGAATTCAGCCTATGAACTCGATCCTTCGCTCGGTGGCCTGCGCTTCGATCATCGTGTCGGCCCCTGCCTTCAGCAGTGGCATCGCGCCCGCTGACACCTCACCAGGGTTCACCATCGAGCAGGTGCTAAGTGCCCCATTTCCCAGCGATCTGAGGGCCGCTCCGGCAAAAGGGCGGCTGGCTTGGGTCTTCAATCGAGAGGGGAGGCGCAACCTCTGGATCGCCGAACCTGGCAGTGAGGGAACGTATACCGCTCGCCAGCTTACGAACTATTCCGAGGACGATGGGCAAGCCCTGGGCGATCTGGCCTGGTCGGCCGAGGCCGACTCCATCGCTTACGTGCGTGGTGGCGATGAGGAATTCAGTGACAAGCCCTATCCTAATCCCGCTAACATCGTGGCCGGTGTGGAACAGGACGTGTGGGTGGTCTCGCTGAAGGGTGGCGAACCCCGCCTGCTCGGCGAAGGCCATTCGCCGGCAGTTTCTCCGACGGGTGATTCGGTCGCCTATATCCTGAAGGGACAAGTTTGGTTGGGGAATCTCACAAACAGCGACAAAGCCCAGCTTTTTCACTCCCGTGGAACCGCCCATTCTCTCCGTTGGTCCCCCGACGGCCGGCTGCTTGCCTTCGTCAGTGACCACGGGAACCACAGCTTCATCGGGTTGTTTTCGATGGACAGCAAGAGCCTCACCTATGTCGACCCGAGCACCGATCAGGACAGAGACCCAGTGTGGTCTGCGGACGGAGGGAAGCTGGCCTTCCTGCGCATTTCTTCCACCCAGGACCATCTGCCTTTTGGCCCCAGACGCAGCGGCCCGCCCTGGTCCATCCTGGTTTATCAGGTGGACAGCCGACAAACCCAGGTGGTCTTTAGAGCTTCTGAGGGACGTGGGAGTGTCTTCCGAGAAGTCGTATCCCGGAGCCAACTCCTATGGGGCGCTGGCGATCGGCTCATCTTTCCTTGGGAAAGGGATGGCTGGACCCATCTGTATTCGCTTTCGGCGGGCGGCGGTGAGCCAACCCTGCTTACCCCGGGCGACTTTGAAGTCGAGTACGTGGGCTTAAGCCAAGACCGCAAGACCGTGGTTTACTCTTCGAATCAGGATGACATCGACCGCCGCCATATTTGGAGGATCACCGTCGATGGAAAGCAGAGGGAAGCGCTGACGCAGGGGACCGGGATTGAGACTGCACCGGTTGTGGTCAGCGACAACCAAACCATCGCCGTCCTTCGCTCCGACCCGCGCCTTCCCCTGCGGCCGGCGATCCTTGAGGGGGGGAAGGGAATCAGGGACCTTGCCCCCCACGAGATTCCTTCCGGCTTTCCGGCGGCACAAATGGTGACCCCGGAAGTGGTGATTTTCTCCGCCGCGGATGGGATGACGATCCACGGACAATTGTTTCTGCCGGCGAACCCTGGGAGCCCCCGACATCCAGCCATTGTGTTCTTTCACGGCGGTTCCCGGCGCCAGATGCTTCTCGGTTGGCATTACAACTTCTACTACAGCAATGCCTATGCGATGAACCAGTTTCTCGCCAGTCGCGGTTACGTGGTGCTTTCGGTCAACTATCGCAGCGGCATCGGCTACGGGCTGGACTTCCGGGAAGCATTGAACTACGGGGCCGCCGGCGCGAGCGAGTACAACGACGTGCAGGGGGCGGGAATTTATCTACGCAGCCGAGCGGAGGTGGATCGGCAGCGAATCGGCCTGTGGGGTGGGAGCTATGGAGGTTATCTCACTGCTTTAGGTCTGGCGCGTTCGTCCGAGCTGTTCGCCGCTGGCGTCGATCTGCACGGAGTGCACGACTGGAACACCGAGCTCGAAAATTTTGTCACTTCCTACGATCCGCAGGCGCATGCCGACGCCGCTCGGGTTGCCTGGGACTCTTCGCCGCTTGCCTCGGTCAAGACGTGGCGCTCCCCGGTTCTCCTGATTCATGGTGATGACGACCGCAATGTGCCCTTTGCCCAAAGCGTTGCCTTGGCGGAGGCGCTGCGCAAGCAGGGTGTCAATTTCGAGGAACTCATTTTCCCCGACGAGGTTCATGATTTCCTTTTGTACCGCAATTGGGTTGCGGCTTATGCGGCTGCGGCCCGCTTTTTCGACCGCTGGCTTCAAGCGGCACCGCCGTTGGCCGGACGTCAATAATCCCTGGAACGGCTGCTGCAACAATTGTTCCCGGCCTGGGACGGTAGCTAGAAGAAGCCGCCGGCCTCGGGCAAACGGAAGCCATTGCCGAGGCAGTAGAGACCTTCGGGAGCGGCGAGCGTCCGGCGCCGGAGCAGGCGCGAGATCAATTTCTGATCCCGCTGGTTGGGGCCGGCTCTCTTGCTTTCCACTCCGCCTCGAAGCGATCGCGCTCGCAGAAGGACTTCTGCGTGCCGACGGCGGTGGTCGACAGCCCCGCGTAAAGATTGGCCCGCCGGATGGCGTCCCGCTCGGAGAACCCCTCGCCGAGAAAAACGGCGAAGCTTCCAATGAAGGCATCGCCGGCTCCGGTTGTGTCCACGGTCTTCACAGGAAAGGCCGGCACATGCTCCATTCCCACGTCTCCGGCCAGAAGCGCGCCATTGGCACCGAGCGTGAGGATCACCGAACGGATCCCCTGCGAGCGGAGCTTGCGGGCGCACTTCTTCGCATCTTCGAGAGTGCGCACGGGAATCCCGCCGATGGCTTCGGCTTCGCTCTCGTTGGGGACGAAATAATCAAGATCCACGAGTTTGTTGATCTCGACGGGTTGGGCAGGGGCGGGATTCAAGATCGAGCGGATTCCATGCTTGCGAGCGAATTGGATAGTGTAATCGACCGTCTCCAGGGGAATTTCGAATTGGAGCACGATCCAATCCACGGTCTTCAGCAAGGGTTCCGCGGCTTCGACCGCGGCCGGAGTGAGTAAATCGTTCGCGCCCTTGACCACGATGATGCGGTTGTGTCCGGCGGGATCAACAAAGATCGGCGCCACCCCGGTCGATACGTCCTGCACTTGCCGCACCTGACTCGCGTCGACACCGAATCGACGAAAGTTCGCAATCGTGGCCGGCCCAAACAAATCATTGCCGACGCGCGCCACCATCACCACCTCCGCGCCACAGAGCCGAGCCGCGACCGCCTGGTTGGCCCCTTTTCCGCCGAAGCCGAGATCGAACTTTTGTCCCAAGATGGTTTCCCCGGACTTGGGGAATTGGCGGGTGAAGGTCGTCAGATCCATGTTGGCGCTGCCCACGACCGCGATTCGCGGAGTCTTGGTCATAGAATTTCAAAGGCTTGCCAACGCACCGGTCCCAATGTCGAAGGAAGCCAGAGTGTAGTCATGCCCCAGGACGGGTGTCAACCCGAATTGGAACGGCCCGAATTGGAACGGCAGAGCCCGGGCGACCAGCGCAGGAATCGCTCGCGGCCTCTCGCGATGAGTATCCAAGCAGGGGCAAACGCCTAGAGTCGGAAAGGATCGGGCAAAACTCGTCGATGATTGGTTGGCGGATGGGGCCGCGAAGCGAAACCGAGTCGGAGGCGCGCAGAAAAACTTGCACGGTGTTCCCTCGCCTCTGGGGTACTCGGGATCCGCCTGGAGTCGGAAGGCCGGGGGAGCCATTCGCGGGTGCCCGACCCATCTTCCACAAAATAGGGGCTTAGAGGGCCGCTCCTGAGGAGTTGAAGCGGCCTATGGCCCCGTCGTGCCATAGCCGTAGGTCTCCAGTGCCATTGCCCTTTGCTCCAGAAGGCATCATCTTAGGGGTGACCAAAGTTAGTTCTCCCTTCCCAGGGACCGTTAAGGAAGCGCCAAATATGCTGCAGTCAGCCCCAAGACAGCCAGCAGAGCCAACCCGAGTTGGTACTGCGGGCCGTCGCCAGCAACGCCGTTTGCTCCTGGCAGTCATGATCCTGCTGGTAACCATTCTCGTGGTCGCGTTAAGGGACCGTACGTACTGGTTCGGCGGTGATGGGGGCTCCGTGGCAGACGATACCGAGGATGTTCCTACGACCTCAGAGCCGGCCAACCCGGCTACTGTCACCCAACCAGCCAGGCACCTGACGGTGCGGACGGCCCATGGAAAGGTTCAGGCCAAGGCCAGCCACGGCTCGCTTCAGAATGCCAGTGAGACCCAGCGAATCTCCGCCGATCAGAGTCAAGAACGGGATTTATCGATTGATTCGCCCTATCCGTTGCTGGCAGGACAGATGGCAATCCAGGGGTCGGTGCTGCTCGAGGCCATGATCAGCTCCGACGGCGTGGTCGAAGACATGCGAGTGCTCAGCGGCCCGACCATCCTGGTTTCAGCCGCCCGGGAAGCTCTGCGTCAGTGGCGGTTCAAGCCTTTTCTGGTAAACGGTCGGCCGGTTGAGACCCAGGCACGGGTTACGGTTAACTTCAAGATCAAGGTGTCCGACACGGTGGCGAAGAATCAGGTGCGGTCGACATCGAGCGACGGCGAGCTCTAAAAACCTCACGAACTTAAAGCCTCAGTCGAAAGCCAATCCACAATTCCTTGCTGGGAACGGTTTTGAGAAGCCGTCGGGCGATGGCCGTCATGTCATCGCTCGGTCAAAAAACGCTCTCGGAGTCGGGAGTGCCCTCGAAGTGAAGTCTTCTGCCATCTTGAGCCAGGATCGTTGACGAAGGCCAGCACGGATGCTACGTTCGGTCTACGCTTCGGCGTCTGGGAGTGGGTGCTCTGAGTCGGCCAGAGAAGGCGAAATCCTGTATCGATCTTGGTCGGCGCGATTTTGTGGCCCGCTGCTGTCAGGGAATCTCTGCCGCGTTCCTGGCAGGCGGGCGCGGTCTCAATCTTTCTCCCTGGCTTCAGGGTGGTGCCGGCGCCGATGAATCGGACGCCGTTTTCCAGCTTCATCCGCACTATCGCTCCACGCGGCCGCTCGAGGCCACGATCAGGAAAACTCAGGCTGGTCTCGATGAGTTCCTCAGCGAAAAATACGCCGACCAAATCGCGCTGATTCTCGCCGAATGGCGCGCCAATCTGCTCGGAAACCCCCATGAACTGCGCTCAATCGCCTCGACTCTAACCTCGGACTTCGCCGGGTCCTCGCTGCTGCCGGTGGAATCGCCGCCGCTGCGCACGGCTCCGGTTGAGGTGTGGCAAAACAAGTTTGCGCAGGATTCTCTGGGACGAGATACCTTTCTCGAGCAACTGCACGCTGCCCTGAGTGAGTTCTCCGAGGTCCTGACGGCGGAGTTCGAGGTAACCAGGATCGATAGCTCCAAGGCTCCCACCCGCCTCGATACGCAAGTGCGCTACGAGTTGGTCGGCTCGGGCAAACTCTTCCACCGCGAACAACGAGTGGGGTATTGGCAGCTGCGGTGGGAATCGGCTCCCTCCGGCGAGTTCCGCCTGGCTCGCTGGAGCGCCCTCGCAGAGACACGCAGCCGCGCTGTCGCTCCCATTTTTGAGGATATTACCGTCCAGGCCCTCGGCCGGAATCCATCCTATTCCTCGCAGCTGCTGCACGGTTCCGATTATTGGCGAACGGTTCTCGATGGTGCATGTGGCATTGATATCTACGGGCACAACGGGGTCTCGGTGGGAGATGTGGACAACGACGGCTATGACGATCTGTATGTGTGCCAGCCGGCCGGGCTGCCCAACCGGCTTTATCGAAACCGCGGGGATGGAACGTTTGAAGACATCACCGAATCCTCCGGAGTAGGAATTCTTGAAAACACCGCCTGCGCCCTGTTTCTCGATATCGACAACGACGGCCGGCAGGACTTGGTCGTGGTGCGCAGCGACGGCCCAGTACTATTTCTGAACCAAGGCGGCGGCCAATTCCAGCCCAAAAGGGATGCCTTCAAGTTCGCCAATCCTCCCCAAGGTACGTTCACCGGAGCCGCGGCTGCGGATTATGATCGCGACGGCTGGGTAGACATTTACTTCTGTCTTTACGCCTATTATCAAGGCACCGATCAATATCAATATCCCCTGCCTTACCAGGCAGCCGAGAACGGTCCCCCCAATTTCCTGATGCGCAACAATGGCGATCGAACCTTCAGCGACGTGACCGCGGTGACTCACCTCACCGAGAACAACCGCCGCTATAGTTTTTGCTGCGGGTGGAATGATTACAACCGGGACGGCTGGCCCGACCTGTACGTGGTGAACGACTTTGGCCGGAAGAACCTTTATCGCAATAACGGCGACGGAACCTTTACCGATGTCGCTGCCAAGGCCGGCGTCGAAGATGTTGGCGCCGGCATGAGCGTCTGCTGGCTGGATTACGACAACGACGGCGTTGAAGATCTCTACGTGGCGGACATGTGGTCCGCCGCCGGGGAGCGCATTTCCACCCAGGCAACCTTCAAGCCGGATACGCCCCAGGAAGTCCGGGCGCTCTATCAAAAGCACGCCATGGGAAACTCGCTGTTTCATAATGAAGGCAACGCCTTTCAGGACCGTACACGCGCCGCGGGAGCCAGCATCGGTCGTTGGTCGTGGTCGAGCGACGCTTGGGACTTTGACCACGACGGCTTCCTCGATCTTTACATCGCCAACGGCATGGTCTCCGGGCCGCGGCGGGAAGACTTGAACAGCTTCTTTTGGCGACAAGTGGTCGCCAGGTCGCCAGACGACGAGGTCTCCACCCACGACTATGAGGAAGGATGGAATGCCATCAACGAGCTGGTCCGCGCCGATCAAACCTGGAGCGGCTATGAGCGGAATGTCTTTTATGGCAACAACCGGGATGGAACCTTCTCCGATATTTCCGGTGCGGTGGGACTCGATTTCATCGAGGATGGCCGGTCATTCGCCCTCGCCGATTTCGATCATGATGGCCGCCTGGAGGTGTGCCTCAAGAATCGTAATGCCCCGCAATTGCGGGTTTTGAAGAACGTCATCGAGCGCTTGCCGCCTGCGATTGCTTTCCGCCTTCGCGGCGCCCCCAGCAACCGCGACGCGATCGGCGCGGTTGTCACCCTGGAAACGCAGTCGGGCCGCCAGACTCGCTCCCTCCAGGCCGGATCCGGTTTTCTTTCCCAGCACGGGAAAGACGTATGGTTCGGTCTGGGAAAAGTAGAGGGCCCGTTGCGGGCTTCGATCCTCTGGCCGAGTGGGCGGGCGCAAAAACTCGATCAGCTTCCCTCCAACCACCGCGTGTGGGTCGAGGAAGGGTCGGAGCACCTGCGACTGGAGCCGTTCAAGGCGGGTCAGCAACCCCAAGCCTTACCGGCTCCGAAGTCGCTCCCAGGAGCACAGCTGGTTCAGCGCACTACGCCTGAGCAACCCGAGTTCCTTCCGATGGCGGTTGAAACTTGGTTGCTCGCGCCGCTCTCCGCTCCCGACTTTTCTCTTCCTGATGTTGGCGGACAGGTGCAAACCTTGAGCAAGTATCGGGGCAAGCCGGTGTTGCTGAGTTTTTGGGTGATGCCATCGGCTGCGTGTCAGGAGATGGTGAAAGCGTTCCGTCGACTCTACGTAAGGTGGGCCTCGCAGGGCGTTGTCCTGCTCACCATCAACCTCGACGATTCTTCTGAAACGGACCGTTTGCGCAGGTTTCGCCACGAGCACGGCCTCCCGTTTCCGATCCTTCGCGCATCCGACGATCTAGCCGGCATTTATAACATCCTTTATCGTTACCTGTTCGATCGACATCGGGATCTCAGCCTGCCCTCCTCGTTTTTGATCGATGCCAGGGGCGACATTGTCAAGCTCTATCAGGGGACAATCGATTTCGACCGGCTGAGCGAGGATTTCACGAACCTGCCGCACGGCACTGGCGAGCGCTTGGCCAAGGCGGTGCCATTTCCCGGCATGACCGACACCTCCGAATTCCGACGCAACTATCTCTCTTACGGATCCATCTTCTTCGCGCGCGGTTACTACGACCAGGCAGGCGGTGCGTTTCAACGGGCTCTCGAGGACGATCCCTCGAGCGCGGAGGCTCTTTACGGACTGGGGAGCGTGTACCTCGAGCAAGGCAAGAGCGCCCAGGCACGGGAAAGTTTTGCAAGGGTGACGAAACTTGAGCCCAGCTATCCCGATACTCTGCCGAACGCCTGGAACAACCTCGGTATCATCGCTACCCGCGAGGAGCGCATGGCCGAGGCTATCTCCTATTTTCAGCAGGCGTTGCAGTTGAGCCCCAATCATCTGGTCGCTCTCGAAAACCTTGGCAATGCCTACCGCCAGCAGAAACAATGGCAAGATGCGCGCAAGACTTTAGAACAAGCGGTACGCGTGGGACCGCAGGATCCCGAGGCGAACTACAGTCTGGGCATGGTCTACGCACAACTCGACGAAACCGATCTTGCCTACCAATACTTGCAGCAGGCGTTGCAGCTGCGTCCCGCCTACCCTGAAGCCCTGAATAATCTCGGTGTGTTATACCTGCGCACCGAGCGTCGCGATGAAGCCGTCGCGAAGTTCGAGGAGTGCATCCGCCTTGCGCCTACCTTCGATCAGTCTTATTTGAACCTTGCGCGCGTCTACTCCATCGAGGGTCGACAGGACAAAGCCCGCACCGTCCTGCGCGAACTCCTCGAGCGCGATCCCAAGAACCGGGAAGCCGGAAAAATGCTCGCCGAATTGGGACAGTAGAAAGATTAGCGCGGCCTGCTCACTCAGCCCGGGGAAAGGGAAGAATCCCCGGGTAGTCCTTAGCTCCCGGCTGGGTTCGAGTATGCCGTTTGCCGGGCTGCTTTTGGGGGCGTGGGAGCAGTCAGCAGGTCGACGAAGATCTTATAGAATTTCCCCGCGTCGAGGTCGAGTTGAATCTCGATCGGCGGGAAGGTAAACCTCGGCTTGTCCAGTTCGGTCCAGGTCAAGGTGTTGCCGTACTCAGCCCCACGGTCTAAGTCGACATCCATGTACCGAGTCTCTTTTTTCGTGATCAAGCCCGGATCAAGCCACGCCGCTGCCGCTAGTTCATCCCACAAATAGTTGTATTTCCCCTCGAGCCGAGCATATCGTCCGACGTACCGTGCCGCCGCCGAATTGCCGGCTCGGATCTGATCGATCAAATCCGGCGTGAGTCTGGTCTTGACGGAAATATCCACCGGAGTACAGACGATTCTCTTCCATGGCGCGCGCAGCACGATGTGGGCGGCTTCGGGGTCAAACCACAGATTGAATTCGCGCCGGGGCGTGTTCGTGAACTCGGGATCGGTGGTTTGGGGATTGAGACTGCCGCCCATGAACACCAGCTCTTTGGCCAGGGTCACAAACTGCGGATCGAGGGAGATGGCAAGAGCCAGATTGGTCATCGGGCCGCCTTCATAGATCGTCACGTCGTGCGGAAATCTGTGGACGGTGCGGATCAGGAAATGTGCCGCATCGTCGTCGTAGGGCTTGGCGCTCGGAAGGCCCTCCGGCATATCTCCCAACTGTTCCGGTGGATGATAGAATCGCTGCGTCCAAGCGCCCAGCCAGGCAAACTCGCCATAGTGCTGCTCTTCGAGTTCCGTTTCCGCCTGGCGCCGCACCAGGGGATATTCCGCCCCCGGTACGACTGGAATATCAATGCGACCGATGAGTTCGAGCGTGCGCAGGGTGTGTGCCGTTTCCGCCTTCAGCCATTGATCCCCGGTCACCAGGGTGATGCCCAAGACTACGGTCTCGGGGGATTGGATCAGCAGGAGGATCGATTGCTGATCGGTCCCGCCAGGACCCGCCCCGTCCTGATCGATGATGATCTTGCGCCCGGCCTCCGACCAACCCGGCAGGCAGATCAAAAGGGTCAAGCCGGCGGTAAGAAGCCACCCCCACTTGCGTTTCATTGGTTCCCCTTAAAAAGCGCGAACTGCGACACGGATCATAACAAACCTCCAGTTGGTCGTTTTCTATCTGTACGCAATCGAAGTCCAATGAATAGAATATCGATTCAGCGGGTAGGCTGATGCCGATTCGCACTCTATGAGCCATCGTTACCCCCGAACAGACGGCTTCGACTGCTTTTGGTTGTCTATCGCTATCGCACCCATAATCCTGCTCTTAGCGTCATTTGTTCAAGCTCAATCTCAAACGTCCGCGGTCGAGGGAACTGTCCTCGATCGATCTCGTCACCCTATTTCCGGGGCGGCTGTCGATCTCGAAGTCAGAGGTGCCCAAACGCTGGCAGCGGGTTGCGATTCCCGAGGGGCTTACCGTTTCTCCGATCTTGGCGCCGGCAGTTATACAGTCCGTGTGAGCATGGCGGGATTCGAGCCAAAGGTCTTCGGTCCCTTTGCGCTCGAGGAGAACGAGAGCAAGCGGATCGACTTCATTTTGGAGGAGGCAGGCGCTCCGGCAGCAAAAGCTCAGCCAAGCGCACCTGAGTTTTTCGACCAGCCTCAATTTACCGTTGCCGGGGTGCGAGAGGCCTCAAACTCGGGCGGGCACGGTTCCGACAACATCCTCCGGACAACCGAAGGTTTAGTCAAGGCGACCCTGGCGTTGGGGGAGCCCAAGGAGGGTACAAGCAGTTCTTCGCCGGGACGGACTACGCTTTCGATCGAGGCGGCCACCGAGAAGTCTTTGCGCAGCGCGGCGGAACATCATCCTGAAGATTTCGAGGCCAATGCCAGGCTGGGGAAGTGGCTGCTCGATCACAAAGAACCACAAGATGCAGTCCATTATCTCGAGTACGCGTTCGAGCGGAATCCCGAAGATGACGAAACCGGCTATGAGCTGGCGCTTGCCTATGCCCAAGCAGGGCATTACGACCGGGCGCGGACTCACACCGAAGCTTTGCTTACCCACCGCCCGCAAGACGCAAAGCTCTACGAAGTGCTCGCCGACGTTGAAGAGAGGCTGGGCGAGCCGCTGCAGGCAGTCCGCTCATACCAACGCGCTGCGGAACTTAATCCCAGCGAGATCAATGTTTTCGCCTGGGGAGCGGAACTGTTACTTCACCGCGCGGCTGAACCGGCCATCGAGGTCTTCAGCAGGGGCCATCGATCCTATCCAGGCTCGCTGCGCATGCTGATCGGGCTCGGCGTGGCCTTCTACTCGCGTGGTCTTCTTGAGGAGGCTAACCAGCGCCTTTGCCAAGCATCCGATGTGAATCCCGAGGATCCTATTCCTTACCTCTTCCTCGGCAAAATCCAAGCGGTTGAGATCAACCCGTCGGCAAGGCTCGAGGAGAAGCTGAAGCGATTCGTCCGCCTCCAGCCTAACAATGCACTTGCCAACTACTATTATGCCCTCGGTCTTTGGAAGGGGCGAACCGGACCGGGGGACGTCAAAGAGGCCGCGCAGGCCGAGTTGTTCTTCGAGAAAGCCGTCGAACTCGATCCAACGCTTGGCCCAGCCTATCTCCAATTGGGCATTCTTTATGCCGAACGAAGAGACGTCGACCGCGCCACTTCCGCCTATCAAAAAGCGATCGCGGCTACTCCCCGGTTAGAGGAGGCTCATTACCGTTTGGCGCAGCTTTACCGGTTGAGGGGGGAAACCGAGAAAGCTAGGGAAGAGCTCCGAGCCTTCGCTGAGATCAAGAAGGACAACGCCCAAGAAGTCGAGCGCGAGCGGGCCGAAATCCTTCAGTTTGTGTACACTTTGCGGGATCCGAATTCAGCTCTCCAACCGCAATAGCCAACCGAGTGCTCGAGCGCTACTTCAAACTCGCAGAAAACCACACCGCTATTTCGCCCGGAATTGCTGGGCGGCCTAACCACGTTCATGACCATGGCCTACATTGTCGTAGTGAACCCGCAAATTCTATCGCAAGCGGGAATTCCGGCTGAGGGGGTGGTCTTCGCCACCTGTATTTCTGCGGCAGCGGCGACGCTGGTGATGGGACTCTACGCCAACTACCCCATTGCCATGGCCCCCGGCATGTCGCTGAATGCGTATTTCACGTATTCGGTCTGCCTGGGCATGAACATTCCCTGGCGAACGGCTCTGGGGGTGGTTTTCCTGTCGGGCGTTTTGTTCGTGCTTCTGACCGTCACTCGCATCCGCGAACAGATCGTGGACGGCATTCCGGACTGCCTCAAGCATTCGATCGCTGCCGGCATAGGGCTCTTCATCGCCTTTGTCGGCCTGCGCAATGCCAAGCTGGTGGTCGCCAATCCTGCGACCTTTGTGAGCTTGGGCAATCTGTCCCTCCCCGAGGTACAGACGGCATGCCTGGGGGTCGTTCTGACGCTCGTGTTGGTCGTCCGCAGAGTAAGTGGAGCGATTCTTCTGGGAATTCTCGCCACCTCGGTTGTCGGCTTCGTGCGGGGAATCGCGCATTGGCCCTCGGCCCTGGTTTCGATGCCACACCCGCGCAGCACGCTTCTCCAACTCGATTTGCGGGGCGCGGTTCACTTGGGTCTCCTGGAGATCGTCTTCACGTTTCTCTTCGTCGACCTGTTCGACAATGTGGGAACTCTAGTCGGTGTCTGCGAACAGGCCGGATTTGTCAAGGATGGGCGCATCCCGCGGGTGGGAAGAGTCCTCCTCGCCGACGGCGTGGGCACGATTCTAGGCTCGTTAACGGGTACGTCGACCGTCACCAGTTACATCGAGAGTGCAGCCGGGATCGCAGCGGGAGCACGCACCGGGCTGAGCAACGTTGTGGTCGCCGCGCTGTTTCTGCTGGCCGCTTTCTTTGCCCCGGTGGCGGTGGCGATTCCCGGCTTCGCCACCGCGCCGGCGCTGATCCTGGTCGGTGCGCTGATGATGCAATCGGTCGCGCGCATCGGCTGGTCGGATTTCACCGAAGCATTCCCGGCGTTTCTCACCATGCTAGCCATGCCCTTGACCTTCAGCATCGCAACCGGTCTGAGTTTAGGCGTAATCGCGTATTCGATGATAAAGATCGCAGCCGGGAAGTATCGCGAAGTAAGCCCGGTGTTACGGATCCTGACCATTGTCTTCGCCCTGCGTTACCTCTACCTGGCCATGGGCTGATTGCGGTTCGCAACCACCTGTCAGCTTTTCCGGACTTTGAGAAAGGCCAAATTTCGGCTTGCGCAAGCATTTCTCCCGCCTCCGGCTGGCGCCCAGCGGTCGGTTGCGTTGCCGCCTAGCTGAGGAAGCGTGCAGGGACCCGAAAAATTCGGCGAGCGATTTTCCCGTCGGCAACTCGGGCTAAGGCGCGCGCCCAGCCAGGGCGCGCGGCGGGATCCGTGGAGTTGATCTTCGACCGAATAAGCGCATTGCCTCCGAGCCGGGTTGCCCGGTGTCGGGCTTAGAAATTAAGCCGGAGGGCAAACTGGACCAGTCGCGGATTGTTGACCGTGTTGTTGATCACGCCGAAGCTGGAAGGCGTGTTGATGTCTTGCTCTCCGGTATCGCCGACGCCCGCGAGGAAGAACTGCGGGTGGTTGAGCAAGTTAAAGAACTCAGCCCGAAATTGCAGCATCATACCCTCGCGGAAGGACAGCGGGAAGTTCTTCATCACCGACAAATCTGTATTTACAAAGCGAGGGCCGTAGACGGGTGCTCTTGCTTCGTCTCCAAGCTCACCCGCCGGAGCCTTCTCAAAGGCACAAGGATTGAACCAATTTGCGAGGGTATGCACCGCAGATGGCGCCGTACACCCCGGATTCGCCGCGACGGGCCCGGCTTGGTTGGGATTTCCTACCTCGTTCGGACGCTGGAATGTAAAGCCGTTGTAGTAGAAGAAGACTCCCGACTCATCGGCGCTGTCGACCACAAACAGTGGGAACCCGGAAGTAGCTCTTTCAATCACATTCACTTGCCAATTTCCCAGCACAGCATTGGTAACTCCATTCCAATCGCTGCCGAAATGCTTGCCCTTCCCGAAAGGAAGTTCGTAGAGAATACTGGCAGTAAAGCTGTTGTTCAGGTTAAGTTGAGACAAGCCCCAATCCAACTTGTTTGCCCCGGGCAGCGGCCAATATAACGCGCCAGGGTTGGTACCGAGTCCATCGGGCATACCGGAATCGAAGTTGCGGCTGTATGTGTAGCCGAGCAAGGCATAGAGACCGTGCCTCGTGCTCTTGGTCTCGGCCTTTACTTGCAGAGAGTCATAACGCGCTGCGCCTATGCTGTTATTGCTTGCTACCGTCTGATAGGCCCCGCCAAAGGGCTGGTTAACAGCGTAAGGGAAGGTGGGAAAGCCGCAGCCTAAGGTATAACCGGAAACTGTACTGGCACCATTGCCAGGACACGCGAGAGGCGAGCTAATATTCTCATTTACCTGGCTGGTTAGGATTCGCGAGCTGCGAGAACCGGCGTAGCCAACGGTTAACACCACATTTCCTGGTATCTGGCGCTGAATGTTCAAGTTGAACTGCTGGATCATTCCCTGCTTGAAATTGAGGTTTTGAGATTGAATCGTGCCGGTATAAAGGTGAGGATCGACGGGCGAGCTAAGGACGGCGCCGCCGGTTACAGGAGTGGAGGATGGTGTACCGACCGGGACGAGGAACCCGTTCGAAAGGCCGCAGCCCGTCGCACCGAAAGTGGAACAAAGACCAAATTCATCCACTTCCGCGTAGAACGGCGGATTCTGCCACAGTCCCTGACCGCCCTGGTTCCAGGCCGAATCGTGAAAGATCGCATAACCGCCGCGAACCGCAGTTTTGTCGCTCCCGCGGGGCTTCCATGCAAATCCAAAGCGCGGTTCCAATGCGTCCTTGTCAAATTGAATGCCTGCATCGCCATTCGACGCGATGCAAACCGTGCAACTCGCCAAAGTCGGGCTGCCTTTGGGCACGTACCATCTGAGATTCGCCACATTGTAGTTCGCCTGCCGATTTTCGACCTCGGTTTCCGGAGTCACAATCGACCATGCAAAACCGAGATTGACAGTCAGACTCGGCGTAACGCGCCAATCATCCTGGACGAAAGGACGGAACAATTTCCAGCGCCGGCCAGTCGTAGCTCCCAAGAAAGTTTGATCATGCGCGGCAAAATCCCCTAGGCTGCCCAACAGAAGATCGCCCATGTCATCGCCGGTCGCGGCGCCATCCTCGGAGACAAAGCCGTCCTGGAAGGCGTTGTTTCTTACATTCATTTCATTGGCGCGGAACACCCCTCCGAAGCGAATGTTGTGTTTGCCGCGAATCAAGTCGAGCACGTCGGAAAACGAATAGACGTTGGTGCCACCCTGATAAGGCGCGTATCCGCGGTCTCCCACGGCATAGTAGGCGGTCATGTCGAACGATGTCATGCCACAGCTCACGCACTCCTGCGGCGCCTGGTTGAGACTCGCGGGATAGCCAGTCAAGCTATCGCACTGGCTTGCCAGGTCGGCCCCGGGAATGCCGATGACAGCGGCTTCGCAGGTGCCCGTGCCGTAAGAGAGAATGTGGTTGAAAATGCGGCTGAAGCCGACCATGGCCTGATTGATGGTGTTGCCGGAAAAGACGTGGGTTTCCGTCACCACCGCATTACGCCCGTGGTTATTGATGTGCTGATTGCTGCCGAAGGCGCTGGCTTCCGACCAAGTGGGCGAGCCCCCGGGAACGAAGTTGGTTGCCTGATCGTAGCTAAAGCGCGCGAACGCGGAATCCTTGTTGGAAAAATTGTGATCCAGGCGGATGTCCCACGTTCCCTCGTTGAGTTTGCGCGTGGGTTCATCAACGTAGTTGTAGCCCTCCGCGGGGTTATTCGCGTTGGGCGTGGGGTAAAGCGCAATCACTTTGGCGGCGAGCGGGTTGATCATGGCTGCCGGAATTACGCTGCAGGGTGCACCCAGCGGTTGCGTTCCTGTTCCGCTCACCGGCTCGGGCGTTGCGCTTCCGGGAACGCACTGAAACGGAGTGCCCAAACCGCTGGGGGTTAGGGGTTCGTAGGGGTTGACGAGCGTGTTGTACCCGTACGGGTTCGTCGGGCCGCGGGGGGTGCCGAAAGGATCCAGGTTAAAGTTATAGTTCCCTGCGGCATCGGGCGTCATCATCGCCGTCGTCGGAACGATACCGGTGAAAGGTACGCCCTCGCGCTGCATCTTGGCTTGATAGTCAAGAAAGAAGAAGGTCTTATCCTTTTGAATCGGGCCGCCGAGCGAACCTCCAAACTGATTCAGATTGAATTTTTCCTGCGTGTGCGTGAAGAAATATTTGGAATCAAGGACCGTATTGCGGAAAAATTCAAACAGGGAGCCGTGCCACTGGTTGGATCCGGATTTGGTCGTGACCAGCACCGTCGGACCTGCGCGTTCTCCGTACTCCGCGGAATAGTTGTAGGTCAACACCTTGAATTCCTGGATGGCGTCGATATCGGGGAAAATGGCAATTCCGCCCTCATCCAGCTGGTTGTTATCGTTGCCGTCGAGCAGCCAATCGGTCTCCTGTTCACGCGATCCCCCGACCGAGAGGGAAAAAGCGCCGCGCGTGGCCGCCTCGCTACTAGGTGAACTGGTGAAGAAGCTGACCGGGCTGGTCGAGGCAGTGGTGCCCGGCGCCAGCGTCGCCAATTGCACGAAGTTGCGTCCGTTCAACGGGAGATCGGCAACTTGCTCGGAAGTAATCACCTGTCCCAAGGTGGGATTCACCGATTCCACCGCAACTTGGGTGGCACTCACTTCTACGTTCTCGCTGACCGAGGCTGGCGCCAGGGTGAAGTCCAGCTCGCGATGCTCGTCGACTTGCAGGCGGAGGTCGTGCGCTTCCGAGGACTGGAACCCGGACGCAGTGACCCGTATCGTGTAGTCGGAAACCGGCAGGAAGGGGATCAAATAATGGCCCGATTCATCGGTCTTGAAAACGCGGGACAGTCCAGTAGTCTGCGAGGTGACCGTCACGTCCGCCCCCGGAATCACCGATCCAGTCTTGTCCGAAACCGTACCCGAAAAGCTTCCCGTTGCTTGCCCGTACAGGAGTGGGCAGACGCAGAAGGCAAGGGAACAGAACACAGCCGCCAACAAACTTTTCGTTCGCATGGGTGTCTCCCGAGCTCGTTCGCCACCAAGTTCAAAGTCCCGCTTCTGATCCCGCTAATATGAATGGATGAACCTCGTGACTGTCAAGAACTATTGTGGCCGTTCACGCTGTCACGGCTTAGCTTCGAGGAGACCGTTGCCCATCTTCGACAACCATGGCGAAGAGCAAGAGGCAACGCCAGTCGCGTGTCACTCGTGGCGTATTGATCTGGTGCCTTTCTCAAGTTGAGCCGCGCGCACTCTCCGGACACTTTGGGCGCGTTCCCGCTCGTGGCACCGGTTCCAGGTTCTTAGCATCGGATGTTTACGCCGCGTAGTCTGGCGGTTCGGTTATTCATGATGGTCAGGAGCGCGATTTGCTGGGGCTGCGGGGCGAATACCCACAAGGCAGTCAGGAAGCATCCGCTTCGAGCTGTTTTATTGGGGCTACGCGGGAAGAATCCTTCTCGTTTCCGTGGTCCTGGCCTTGACGATCAGCAGAACCCGCAATCAGCAATCAAGCATCCTCCACAACGTGCGCGGCTCCGACGCGGAAACATCGCGTACGGGGAAGGTTTCTCAAAAGCGCCTCAGCATTGGCATCGTAGCAAGCATTCTGATGGGCGCGCTTCGTCGCCCAAGCCATGACCTACGGCAACCCGCTCGGTCCATATAGCCTAGCTGTTTTCCGAACCCTTGGTGTTCTGCTGTCGTGCTGGATTTGGAACGCCTACTTGATGAGAAGACCCTGCCTCCTCAGCCGGTAGGCTTGTCCGGTTTTTTCCACGGCCAGTTTCGGGTCACGCGTTGGGGGTTTGGGAGCGGCCTTCTGGCGGGTGCCGAACTTGACCGAATCGCCGCTTGCTCCATGAAATCCTTGCCATAGGACCGCTACTGAGATCCGCATGTATATGAAGCACTAAGGAGGTAGACGGAAGTAGAAAGACCCCTTGGCATGGAGCAAGGGATGCGGTATCTTGGCCAACGCGAGAATAACGACAAGCGGACAACCCCCGCAGAGGTTTCGGGCCTCCTTAGCAAGGCGGCGCAGAGATCAGATGGAATTGTCCGCGCAGCGAAAACGCTGGCTTTCGGTCCGTCGGTTGGAGTGTCACGAAGGTTGAGAAAGAGTATTCCGCGATGAAATCTCTACTTCTCCTGTTCCGTGTGCTTTCGGTTCTTTGCTTGTCCGCTGGTTTGTGCTGCCCCCTTGCTGCCCAGAACGGTACGGTTTCCGCCCCGACAAATTCGAGTGCCGGGCTCTCGGGTTCAGGGGAAGCCTCGCCTCCCGCGTCCTCCGATGTCGTCATCCCCGGTCCCCTGCGCTCGTTCTTCCGGATGGCTGGCATCAGCCAGAAAATCTCCCCGGAGGAAGTCCTGCCCTTGCTCTCTCGCAACGTGTTCGCGCAGGGCTACGAAGGCTCACAGACCAAAGGCCGACAAACCGAGTTCCTGATTCTGCTGATGCGATACGTCGAGCAGGCGAGGGAATTAGCAACCCTGGCCGGGCCGGAAGGTGTGATTCGGATCTCCGGTTGTGAGGACGCTCGCCCCCTGCTGCACATCCTTGGCTACCGTGTTCGCCAGGAATGCGGACGAACCAGCACTTCGCTTGTGACCTCCGACCCCGACCGCGCCTTCCTCACCGTAGACTCTGGCTTCCCTCTGCCCGAACTGGAAGAAACGCTCGCCGGCGGTGGACCTTTTTCCTACCCCTTTCACTCTTCCCGGGTACAGGTGCTGTTCAGCGACGAGGAATGGGTAAGGGCCAGCCGAGAGGCCGCGAAAGACGACAAAGACTTGCTCGATGCGCTTCTGAGGGATCCTGTGTTGGCCCATCTCTATTGGGCGATAACGCGCATGGATCGCCAAACCGGCGCGGTTCTGCGGCAATCTCCCGGGCTCGAGAAACTGCTGCCCTACGCCGCGGTCCTCGATTTCTATGGAGATGAAATCCGAGTCCGGGGCGACCACGTGCTGGTTCCCGGCGGCAGCGAAGCGCAATCGAGCTGGAAGGACCTGGTCGGGGCGAGCCCGGCGACGCCGGGGGAGTTTGTGTTGCATTTGGTGGCCAAGGACCGAGCTTGGCTGGCCGCATATTTTGACGCTCTGTCCCGGGTCAATCAGACACAACAGGCACATTTGACCGAGCCTCGCCGCCTGCGACGCCTGTATCAAGCGCTGCGGGAGCCGGATCCTTCCGTCGATGCCGCGAGGCCGGTATTTCGGCCGGCGCCGAGTCTGCTGATGTTGTTCACCCGCCTGCAATGGGATGCCGACGGCAAGCCTCATGTTCCCGGCAATCTGGACGTTTGGAAGCAGATTCTCAATCAGAAGACGGACTCGAAAGTCATTCGCGAATGGGCTAAACGCGCCAATCGCTGGAACGATCCCGAGCAACTGCTCGAGGGGATGGTCGCACTCTCGCGGGTGGAGACCGACACCGGGCCGTTACAGATCTATCTCATGCTGAGCGAACTGGATGGCCGGCGAGCGCCAGGGCAGCGCTTGAGTCCCCCAACCGCGCGCCTGATGGCGAGTAAGTTTGCGCAATACAGCAACCAATACCTGATCTTCTCCGAATTCCCCGAGCTCAACGATCAGTCGATTGCGCGCTTCGTGAATGCTGCCGACCAACTGGACAAGATTTCCAACCACACCCTACGCGGCAACGCCATGGGGATCTTCCAGGCCAATATCGGACTTTGGCAGATTTTAGCCCGCCAGGGGCAGATCCCCCGGGCCAAGCTCAATGACTCCTGGCAACGAGCCATCCAACCTTTGGCGGATATTCACTCGGCGCCGCAGCTCTTTGATGGAGGATGGGATTCGCTGCGGGAAGTGCTCGTGGCCGCCGCCGGGAGCGCGAAGCCTTCGCAGGACGACATCATCGAGTTGTTGGCGGGCCCGCGGCAGTCGACTCCCGAAGGGCAGCAGATGCACGAAGAGCTGGCGACGCGGATGCGCACTGCCCTCGAGGAACAACGCCTGGTTTCTCTCGACACAATCCAGACCCTCGGCGACGGTTTGAAGGAGATGGCGCAAGGAAAAGCCGAGGGCAAGACCTATCTGCCCCAGGCGCGAGAGCTGGAAGAGTTTGAGATGCCGCGACCGATCTTCACCAACGCCGAGAGGACGGAATGGGCGGCGGGCATTTACAACAACCGACACACGGAATTGGAAATGCGAACCGACTTGACCAAGCTGATCAAGTCCCAGGCTTCCCCGGAACAGTTAGAACAGGCGCGCGGCCAGCTCGCTCCCTTCTTCCGAGACACTCTGGTGGGGTTGAATTACGCTTATTACGAACCTCCAGGGGCCCAGGTTCTTCATCACAATCCTCTGTTCGTGCGCTCCCATGACTTCTCGGGGGACACCGTGGCCGGGGTCGAGCGCGTCTGGCAGGCTCCCTTACTGTTCGGAGAAGGCTCTCCGGCGGGCGGCGGGGCCCATTTGGTCGGGTCGCTCGCCGACTTGCCCTACGTGCTGGCCAACGCGGAACAGGACTTCATCACTCCGGAAAACGTGCAAGCCCTGATCTGGAGGGAATTAGTTCCGGGGCTGTTGGTGAATTCCATTTTGCCGCGCTGGTGGGATGTGAGCCGCGACGAACTGCATGCCATCGCTCTCTATCAGCGAGCCGGAGAGGATCTGTTGCGGGCTTCCGAGCAACAGCCGGAAATGCGCAGCCAGATCCGGGATATGCTTTCCGACCGCATGACGCCGCAGTTCTTGGAACGGCTGGAGGAGGCTCTGCGTGCGGGTCGGTTGGCGGAGGTTTCAGTCGAAATCAGCCCGGCCGATACGTTTTACCTGGCAGCGGAATTTCGCCGCAGATATCCGGGAAAAATCGCATCGGTGGGCCCTGCCGGTCAGGAACTGGAGGCGCTTTGCCAGTCCCACCCTCAGGAAGTGAGCTGGCAGCGGTTGTCGGAAGATTTTGGCGTTCCTCATCCCATCCTGGCCCAGACTTACGCGCGAGAGTTGTTGAACGTCAGACCATTTCCCGCCTTTGAGGGCTATTCCAGCCGTCTGTTGGCCGAGACTTGGGATTCCAATAATCTCTATTGGGCGCGCTTGCTCGATGAGTCGGGCTATTCCCCGGTGATGTTGAACCGTTTCGCGCCGGAACTAACCCGCCGCATGGTGGAAAAGATTTTCGCGACCGACTTTGAGGATTGGCCGGCGATTCTTCGCGCCTTGCGGGAAACCGGTGAAGAGTTTCGCCAAGGAAAGATCGCTTTGTTACCGAAGGGCGGCCTGTAACGGGAAGGCTTGGGATGGGAAGGGCCGAAGCGAATCAAGCTCGGGAGAAGGGTTTATGGCGAGGACCTGTTGTCTAGTTCTGTGGTGTCTTCTGGTTGTCGGCTGGACTTCGAGAATCGAGGCTCAGGAGGCGGAGCCGCACATTCACGTGATCGTCGACATGGTGCAGCTGAATGTGGCCGTGACCGACGGCAAAGGGGATTACGTCACGGGTCTTCGGCCCCAAGATTTCTTGATTACCGAAGATGGCATTGCCCAGAAGATGGCCACCTTTGCGGAAGGGAATGAGCCGACTCGCAAAGTGGTGGATCTTAGTTCCACGGACGGCAAAGCCGAACCCCCTGCCATCGAACCGCGAACCCTCGGTTCCCTGGTGGCCGGCGCGGACGTATTCATTCTTTTCGACACCAGCAACTACATGTATCGCGGCTTTGTGTTTGCCCAGGATGCGATCGCAGATTTTGTGCGCTCCCTCGAGACCGCCGACAAGGTCGCCTTTTATTCCTATAGCCGCAATCTCTTGCGGGCGACTCCTCTCACCGCCGACCGTTCTATGTTGTTACGCGGGGTGCGGACGACCGTAGCCGGGGACGACGCCGCGCTTTACAACTGTCTCTTGCTAACCCTCAAAGACGCCTCTAAGTTTACCGGCCGCAAGGTGGTGGTAGTTTTTTCCAACGGTCCGGACAATGCCAGCATGGTGCCCCCCGAAGACGTCGCCGAGTTGGCGCAATCGACGGGAATCCCGGTGTATATGATTGCCACCCAGCAAGCCAAGCTCGAACCCGTCTCGACAGCGGTGTTTGATCGCATGACGGCAGCGACCGGAGGCAAGGCTTATTTTGCCAGAAGCTGGCGGGACGAGCGGCGGGCTTTTGCTTCTATTCGTGACGACTTGGCGCATCTGTATGCACTGAGCTACTATCCCCAAGCCAATCCCAATCTCGGCTGGCGCGCCATCAGCGTGAAACTTACCGGCGAGTTTAAGAAGTATCACATTCGCACCCGGGATGGTTATCGTCCTCAGCCCACCCGATTTTCCGCAAGCGACGCTTCCGGTCCGGCGCCGGGATCGGCTCCCAACTGATCGGCGGCTAGCGCGGCGGCTGGATTTCTATCCGGGAACCACCGCGAATTCCCGCCATCGCACATGCCTGCCCCTCGCCTCGAGGCTCCCTCTGGAACCGCTCCGGATCGCAGGTAAAACAGGAGCTTCGGCCCCCACCCCACCTCAACTCGAACTCGTTCCCTTCGAGAAGCCAGTCCTAAAAAAGGTAAATGCCCTGAAGTCTCGCGAGCCGTGAAATATCCAGCACGCATGCTGTCCCATATGTGCGACCAAGCGATTCATGGCTTGGCGTACGCTCAAGTCCTGAAACGAGCTGTGCCATGGCTCTAGCGGATAGGAGGAGTCTCCCCCCATCTGGACGTGTGCAACCAGCTCTTCAGGTGGAGGAAGCTGATGGACAATAGCTAGCAGTCCCTCGTCGATATTAGTTATGCCAGCAAGGTAGAACTTTGGGAGCCTTCGATTCAATAGGTAGGCGGCATCGCCGACCGTCGATCGCGGATAAATATTGACGGTGAACGCATCAGAAGACCAGCTGTACCGTGAATCTGCCAGGCATAGCGCGTCCAGGACATCACGTACTGTTTTGTTCTCCAGTCGCAGGTCGAACCGTGGATCCTGGATTTCGGGATCAGAAAATCTTTCCTTTAGCACTTCCTCAAACCCAAAAGCAAATGGCACGCGGCCGGAGCCGAGGTTTTTCAGGCCGTCATACAGCGTCCCCTGCAGCAAAGTAAATTGGGGTAGCCGCTTGCTGAGTACGAGCTCCTCAAGGGTCGGGCGGCCAACCCCAACATGCGTGGATTGCGCGGCGCAAAATGAATACAAGCAAAGCCCTGCAAAAAACCATGCCTTCATCTTGTCGGCCCCTGGCTACTGTAGGTTAAGCCGGTATTGGCGATTGTCAAACGGTTGGTGCGGACCGTGTACCCCGCTAAGCTCAAAGTTTGAGTATTGGTCGAAGAGCAAACCGGGCGTGTACTCGTGCTGCACAATTCAAGAGTGTCTCCAAACTGGCTGGCGGCGTTAAGATCATGCCGCAAGGCGGGTTAGGGCACGATGGGCAGCACCAGATGCGAGGGCAAATCTCGCGAGCAGTATACCCTTTGGGTAGCGGTCACGAAATCGGAGGCCGCGGCCTGGTAGATGCTGGGCACGAACTTCTGCGGATTACGGTCGATCACCGGGAACCAGGTCGATTGAATCTGTACCATGATGCGATGTCCTTTGAGGAAGACGTGATCGCGATCGCGCAGAGGGATGTTCCACTCGGTGGGCTGATTGGGGGTGAGGGGATGCGGCTTCTCGTAACCCGCGAGATAGCGGCCACGGCGCACTTCCATAGCAATGGGCAGTTCGTACCCGTTGACCGATTGGGCATATTGGCCGGGACTGGGACCGCTCTCGCTGTCCCAGTCGTTTTTCTGTGCGTTCTCGGGATAGACGTCGATCAGCTTCACAACAAAATCGCTGTCGCTTCCGGAAGTCGAGGCGAAAAGATCGGCCGCGAGCGGACCAGTGACGGTGAGCGGGTGATCGAGGGGCGTGCTGACGAACGAGAGCACGTCCGGCCGGTGATCGACGAAGCGCTGGTCGGCAACTTCCCATGTGCGCCAATCGCCTCCGGGGTAGGTGGGAGAGATGGGTCGCTGGCGATACGGCACTGGATTGGCGGGGTCGGAAAGGTATTCGCGGTATGAGCCTTCCGTGGTAGGCGCGTCCGGCGCGATGAAGGAAAGCGTGCCATCGGCGTGCAAGTACAGGTTGGTGGGCTTTGCTTCCGGCGGTGGCCAGAGGGCGTAAGTGCGCCAGGTATTCGATCCGCTCTCGAAGGTGTTCGCCTGCCACGCTGGCTTCTTGCCCTGACCGTGGAGGTAATAGCGGAAGTACGGCGCTTCGATGGTTTCGCGGAACTCGCGGGCGGTTTCGTGGCCGGCGAAGGGCAGAAGGCCGATGGCATTGCCCTTGGCACTTTGCCACTCGCCGTGATACCACGGACCAGCCACGATGAAATTGGTATGATCCGGGTCGCTCTCTTCAGCATGGCGAAAAATCTGCCAGGGTCCCCAGGGATCTTCCTGATCCGCAAAGCCGGCGACATTCAGATTGGGTACGGTCGAGGCGTGGAGTTGGTTCACCCACGCTTCTTTTCTCCAAAACTCGTCGTAGTCGGGATGCTCGACGGTCGAATTCCAGTAAGGAATTGAGCCGTGAAGATAGTTCGCGTTGATCGCAGAGAGCGGCCCGAGCGCGAGATACCACTCATAGGTGTCGTAGATCTCGAAGGGAAAATGGGTATTCTTATCTTTGTCGGCTTGCTCCATCACGGCGTATTCGAAGGCATAACTCTCGCGCAAGGCTCCGTAGCGGTGCATGTCGTCATTCATCCACTGATCAACCGGCGCGGCCTGTTCGCTGATGGCCTTGAGCGCCGGGTGCGGATGAAGAAGCGTCATGGCGGTGGTCAGTCCCTCATAAGAGACGCCGAACATGCCGACTTTTCCGTTGTTGTTGGGGACGTTCTTAACTAGCCAGTCGATGGAGTCGTAGGCATCGGTGGTCTCATTAGTTGCCTTAGGGTCGCTCAAGTCGACCCAGGAAGAGAGATGAAAGACGCCTTCGGATTGGAAACGCCCGCGCAGGTTTTGCTGGACGAAAATATAGCCGTCCTGCGCCAGTTCCTTTCGGGAAGGGGGCATGGTCGCCCAGGGGTGGTCCGGAACTCCATAGGGCGTGCGCTGAAACAAGATCGGGAGTGGACCCTGCTGGTCTACGGGCGTGAGAATGACGGTTTGCAGACGAACCCCGTCGCGCACCGGAACCATGACTTCCCGCAGACGAAAAAGCGCCTTCGCTGATCCGGGTGGCGGGGAAGTCTCCTGCGCCGACGGTGGAGCGGCGGCAGAGGTAACCAGGAGCAAGGGCAGCAAAAAATATAGGTTCGATCGACGCACGCGTCTTCCTCGATAGAGTTTTTCGTTGCGATGGCCAAGGTGCGAAGTATATCAATCGGACGCAGGCTGAGGGAACTGCTGCACGTCGATCTGCTCTCTTGCCTGTCGGAGATGCCAATCTCCGAAAACTTCGCCTCGCCTGGCGGGCGGGCGGCAATAGCTTTGCGCGGAGGACGGAGTCGAATTCACCGATGTCCTGCAGGCCGCTATTTCGGACGGCTATCAGTTGATGGGTCGAAGCTCCCAGGCCCTCTGTAGAGCGGGTGATTGTAGCCCAGAGGCCGGCTGCCATCAGGCACCGGAAGGGGAGCTTCGAGAAAGTGAACTTGATTCTGCGGAGCAACTTGGCGAACACGAAGTCGCCGCCGCTGGCAGGATCAGGCTGAGCAACGCAGATGTCTGCTCCCGGCGGGCCTGTCCGAGGAAGGCTTCGCTTAGACACCAGGCGGGGAATGGACGGGACATAGGTGACGGTGGCGATTCGATTTTGCAGAATTATGGGCGACCAACGTCGTTCGGACAAGGGGCACCAGGGGCACCTGGGGCACCGGGAGGCGTTGACCCCGATGCCCTTTAGTCCTATCATTTCCGCCCATGTCCATGTCTTCTGAACTGGTCGGACAGACCATCTCCCACTACCGCGTCCTGGAGAAACTCGGCGGTGGTGGTATGGGTGTGGTTTACAAGGCGGAAGACACCCAGCTAGGCCGTTTCGTAGCCCTGAAATTCCTGCCCGATGAGCTTGCCCGGGACGCGCAGGCACTGGAGCGTTTTCGACGCGAAGCCCGCGCAGCCTCTGCCTTGAATCACCCGAACATCTGCACCATTTACGAGATCGGCCAGCAGGATACCCAGTCCTTCATCGCCATGGAGTTTTTGGACGGGACAACGCTGAAGTACCGCATCACCCATCGTCCACTGGAGCTAAACCTGCTGCTTACGCTAGCCATTGAAATTGCCGAGGCCCTCGACGCGGCGCACTCAAAGGGAATTGTTCATCGCGATATTAAGCCGGCCAATATCTTCGTCACCGCGAGAGACCACGCCAAGATTCTGGACTTCGGACTGGCGAAAGTCGTTTGCGAGCGCGGCAACAAAATGGAAGCGCAGGGCGCGACGGCAGGGCCGACCGCCGGAGTCGACCTCGATCGATTGACCTCGCCAGGTTCGGCCCTGGGAACGGTGGCATACATGAGCCCCGAGCAGGCAATCGGCGAAGAATTGGATGCGCGCACGGATGTGTTCTCGTTCGGCGTCGTGCTCTATGAGATGAGTACTGGACGCTTGCCGTTTGAAGGGAGCACATCAGCGGCAGTCTTTAATGCGATTCTGAATAAGCCTCCAATCGCAGCCGTTCGCCTGAACCCGGAGCTGCCGAGCGAGCTGGAGCGGATCATCAACAAGGCACTAGAGAAAGACCGCGACCTGCGACACCAAAGCGCAGCCGAGATGCGGGCCGATTTGAAGCGCCTGCGCCGAGACCTTCAGTCGTCGTCACGTCACCTGGCGGCCGTGGAGACCGACGTCACAACTGCACCGTCTCGACGGCTAGAGATCCCCCAGCCGCAAGTCGCAACGGGCGGCAAACGATTCAAGCTGCTGACGGTGGTGATTGTGACCTTCGTTGGATGTTTTTCGGTTGCGCTTGCCGCTTTCTTTTGGGGGCAGCGAACTGCTGCCCGCCCTGTCCCCAGCTTTCGGGAACTGACGTTTCGTCGAGGCGCACTCACAGCCGCTCGATTTGCCCCCGATCCGCGCTCAGCCATATACAGCGCTTCGTGGGAAGGCCAAGCTCAGGCGGTCTTCATCAGCTCTCCGAGTTCCACTGAATCTCGTGATCTCGGACTGCCAAATACGAAAGTTTTGGCGGTCTCCTCTGCCGGGCAGATGGCGGTGTTACGTCGTTTCCGAGTGGCGGACAATCTGTTCACATCCCTAGGAACGCTGGCTCAGCTATCGATCGGCGCCGACGCTCCTCGGGATTTGCTGGACAATGTTGAAGACGCGGATTGGAGTCCCGATGGCAGCACCCTGGCGGTCGTACATGCGGTCGGGGGCAAGGACCGCCTGGAGTATCCCGTTGGCAAGGTGCTATACGAGACCGCAGGCTGGATCGGCAACCCCCGTTTCTCTCCCAAAGGGGACGGTATTGCGTTCGTAGATCACCCGCTGTTGGGGGATGACGGAGGCACGATCAGCTTCATCACGCTGAGCGGCAAGAAGTCTGACTTGACAGAACGTTGGGCCAGCGTGTTTGGCTTAGCTTGGGTGTCTTCCGGCGACGAGATCTGGTTTACAGCCACGGCAACGGGATTCAGCCGTTCCCTGCGAGGCGTCAGCTTGTCAGGCAAACTCCGCGAATTGTTGAGCGCGCCGGGCACACTCACTCTGCATGACACGGCTCCCGGCGGCCGAGCCTTGATTACCCGGGATGCAATGCGTGCTGGCGCAATCGGCCTGGCACCCGGAGAAAACAAACAACGCGATCTGAGCTGGCAGGACTGGACTGTGCCATTCGACATCTCCGAGGACGGCAGGATAATGCTGTTCACCGAAGCAGGGGAAGCCGGCGGCGGCGAATACGCAGTGTTCACGCGCGAGACAGACGGTTCATCGGCGGTGCGTTTGGGCCAGGGGTCTTCGCGGGCGCTTTCGCCCGATGGCAAGTACGCCCTGGTGCTGCGGCAGAACATGTCGCCTCCTGATTTCGTACTCTTGCCGACCGGCGTTGGACAGCAGCAGGTGATTTCCACTGGGAAAATTGTTCCAAACTTTGGTAGGTTCCTACCGGATTCCAAATCTATCGTGTTTGACGGCCATGAGACTGGTCATGCCTCCCGCGTGTACGTTATGAATGTTGAAGGCGGGCCGGGACGCGCCGTAACTCCCGAGGGGTTCACGTTGGGACGGTCGAGATCGCTCCTCTCAGCTGACGGCAAATCCATCACCGCCGTTTCGAGCTATGGAACCTACCTGGTCTCGCTCGAAGGGGGCCAACCTCAATTAGTGCGTGGCTCCGAGCCCGGGGATATACCCCTACGGTGGTCCAAGGATGGACAAGCCTTGTTTCTTGGCCGACGAGGCGAAACTGAATGCCCCGTTTCACGGCTCGAACTCCGTACCGGTGACAAGACTGCATGGAAGAACTTCAGCCCGTCTGATGTAGCAGGCATTGTTGGAGCTGCCTGTCCCCTACTCGCCGCCGACGAGGAGCATTACGTCTTCGGCTACAGGCGCAATCTTTCCGATTTATTCCTGGTAGAACATCTGAAGTAGCCCAGCTTTCGCCCAACCGCCCCGCGCAGGCATACCCCTAAACCCGAGGGGTCTCCGAACTCAAGAGAATGTCAAACGGATGACCCGAGCCGAGGTTCCGTCGATTTGTCGGAAAGTGGTACCATCGCTCGGACATGGAGACCGCGCTCTACCCTTTTCTGGTAGCCGTCACGTTCTTTGCTATGGCCGCTTCGATGGAGGCGGCGCCACCTCCGGAGCGACCCACAACCTCCGTCGTGCTGCACGCCTCACGCTTGCTTGACATTGAGCGGGGGAAAATGATGGCGCCGGGCGAGGTGCTGGTCGACAGCGATCGCATCCGGGAAGTTGGTTCCTCCGTAACCCATCCTCCCGGCGCACAAGTGATCGACCTCGGTGACGCTACGCTGATGCCGGGTCTGATCGACGCGCACGTTCACCTGTTTCTGCATCCCGGAGCAGAAGACCTGCAGACCGTCGAAGAATCTGTCCCGGCGCGCACGATCACCGCTGTTCTTCAAGCCCGCGACGACCTGATGGCGGGCTTTACCGCCGAGCGCGACATGGGAACCGAAGGCGCCGGGTCCGCAGATACTGCGGTTCGGGATGCCATCGATCAGGGAGCTATTCCCGGGCCGCGGCTGCGCATTAGCGGGAATGCGGTGGACATTCTCGGCGGTCACGAAGATGCCATTCACTACAATCCTGCCCAGCATGTGTTTTCGAACGCTGCCTATGCCAACAGCATTCCTGAACTGATCGAAGTGATCCGCCAGCAGCTGAAAGAAGGCGCGGATTTCATCAAGATTTATGAAACCGGACCCGATTCGCTTCGCGGTGAGAGGCTCTTCACTCCTTACCAGTACACCGAGGCCGAACTTGCTGCCGCCGTGGGGGAGACGGCGCGCGTTGGCAAGAAGGTTGCGGTGCATGCGACGGGCGAGCCGGGAGCTTTATATGCGGCGCGAGCGGGGGTGGCCTCGATCGATCATGCGGTCCAGCTGAGCGAGGAGACCATGGGGCTGATGCGCGAGAAGCAGATCTTTGCCGTTCCTACGCTCACAATTTTCGAGTATTTTGCCCAGCATGCGGCCTCGCCGGCAGCCGCTGCGCGCGAGCATGACCTGTTCGATCTGCATAGGCGCGAACTTCACCGGCAGTTGGCGGCGGGAGTCCCCATGGCAGTGGGTTCCGACGTCGGACCGTTTCCCCACGGAACCCAGGCCCGGGAATTGGCCCTGATGGTCGAAGCCGGCATGACCCCGCTCGCCGCCTTGCAAGCTGATCTGCTCAATGGCGCGCAATTACTCGGATGGCAGGACAAGATCGGCGCCTTGAAGCCCGGCTATTTCGCCGACGTGATCGCGGTTCCCGGCGATCCGCTGAAAGATATCAGCGTGGTAGAGAATGTCAAGTTTGTGATGAAGGGCGGAGTCATCTATCGCGAACGGGAATGAGAAGCCGCCGCCAGTGCGATCGGGATGCTAGGAGGTTGATTTGAATTGTGCACGTTTTTTCGTCGCCTCTCTCCTGCTGTTCGGAACGGTTTCCTTCGCCTTTGCGCAGTCGGCCGAAAGCGCGGGGCCCCTGCCTCTCTCCGGCTACACCCGGCAATCTTCGGCCGTCGAGCTCGCCTGGGAGAAGAAATTTCAGGACGGAATCGTGGCCGATCATCTGCGCCTTAGCATGCAGCGGCTGAGCGCGCGCCCGCACCATGTAGGCTCCCCCTACGATGAGGAAAACGCCGCTTGGATCCTCTCCCAGTTCCAGCAGTGGGGATTCGACGCGCACCTCGAGACCTTCCAAGTGCTCTTTCCCACGCCGAAGGAGCGCGTCGTCGAGTTGCTTGAACCCACCAAGTTCCGCGCCAAGTTGCAGGAACCTCCGATTGCGGTCGATCCGACCACCAGTCAAACCGCCGAGCAGTTGCCGACCTATAACGCTTACTCGATCGACGGCGATGTGACCGCCCCGTTGGTTTACGTCAACTACGGCAATCGCGAAGACTACGAGCAACTGGACCGCCTGGGTATTTCGGTGCAAGGCGCCATCGTCATGGCGCGCTACGGCGAGGGTTGGCGGGGGATCAAGCCGAAGGTGGCTGCCGAGCATGGAGCTGTCGGCTGCATTATTTATTCCGACCCCAAGGACGACGGCTATGTCCAAGGCGACGAGTATCCCAAGGGTGGTTGGCGGCCCCGCGAAGGCGTACAACGCGGTAGCGTCATGGACACGGATTATCCCGGCGACCCGCTTACCCCCGGGGTGGGCGCGACGGCCGATGCCAAGCGACTTGCCATCAAAGACGCCAAGACCATCACCAAGATTCCGGTGCTTCCCATTTCCTGGGGAGACGCGCTGCCCTTGCTTTCTGCCTTGCAAGGTGCGGTGGCTCCGGAGGCCTGGCGGGGAGGATTGTCGATCACCTACCATGTAGGCCCCGGCCCGGCCAAAGTGCACTTGAAGGTGAGTTCGAACTGGGACCTGAAGCCGGTGCGGGATGTCATTGCCGTGTGGCGCGGCTCCGAGATGCCCGAGCAGTGGGTGATTCGCGGCAATCACTACGATGCTTGGGTGAACGGCGCCGACGATCCCATCTCCGGTATGGTCACCGTTCTCGAAGAGGCTCGCATGCTTGGCGAACTGCACAAGCAGGGGTGGAATCCGAAGCGCACCATCGTGTATTGCGCCTGGGATGGGGAGGAGCCCGGACTGCTGGGGTCGACCGAGTGGGTGGAGACGCACCGCGCCGAGCTGCAAAAACGCGCCGTCGCCTATATCAACTCGGATAGTAACGGCCGCGGCTATTTCGGTGCCGGTGGCACTCACGACCTCGAACACTTCATCAACGATATTGCGCGGGAGATTCAGGATCCGGAAAAGCACATCTCCGTCGAGCAGCGCGCTCGCCTGCGGCGCATCGCCAGAGCGGCGAATGCCGAGGAGCGGCGTGAAATCCGCAAGAACCGCGACCTCAGGATCAATGCCCTGGGCGACGGCTCCGACTACACCGCTTTCATGGATCACGCCGGAATTTCCTCCCTCAACATCGGCTATGGCGGAGAGAACGACGCTGACGCTTACCACTCGATCTACGATGACTTCTATTGGTACACGCACTTCGTTGACACCGATTTCTCCTACGGGCGTGCGCTGGCGCAGACCGGGGGAACGGCGATCCTGCGCTTGGCCAATGCCGAGGTGATTCCCTTCGAGTACAAAGCGGAGGCGGAGGCGATTGGGAAGTACGTCCAAGACTTGGAGACCCTGCTCAAAGACAAGCAGGACGAGATCACGGAGCGCAATTTGGAATTCGAAGAAGGGGTGTTCACGGCGATTGCGGATCCGCGCAAGACCTACGTGCCTCCGCCCACCCAGCCGGTTCCTCCCTTTATGAACTTTGCCCCTCTGAAGAACGGTGTCGAATCGCTAAAACGGAGCGCGGAACGCTATCAGGCGGCATTCGCAAAATGGCAAGCCCAGGCAGGCGATCTGCCGCCCCAGGCGGCGGCGACCTTGAACACCGACCTGCTCGAGATTCAGCGGACGTTTCTCACGGAACGGGGATTGCCCGAGCGCCCGTGGTTCAAGAATCAGGTCTATGCTCCTGGCGCCTACACCGGCTACGGCGCCAAGCCCATTGCCGCGGTTCGCGAATACATGGATCAGGGAAAATGGGACGAAGCCGGCGCCCAGGTCCCCATGGTGGGTCAGGTTCTCGAAAACGTAGCCGCGGCCATCGCCAAATCCGCCGATGCTCTGGAGAAGGCGACCCAGGGACATTAACCGCAATCACCGGGAGAGTTGTCCGGCGCGGGTTGCGAGGAGGTGTAGGTTCGAGGGCTCTCCCCTTCTACTCCTCGTCCCCCAGGTCGGCTCCCGGGGAGGGATGGGACTCCGGGCGGATCTCGGGCAGGCCGGCTGCGCGGAGCTCACGGTTCAACCTGGGAAGCTCGCCAGTCTTCAGTTCATTCCACTGTTTCATTACCGTGGCCGTACCTTGTTCAGCAGAGTTCGCGGCTTCCACTTGCGCGGCCGTGGGAGTCGCATCCGCCATTCCCACCGCGCCGTAGAGCGTGCTGACCGCGGCATTCACCCGGTTGAGGGTCGGGGTCGATGTGGCCGCGGTTGTCGGCTCACCTTCGCTAAGCGCCTCGAGCTTCTTGCCAAAGGCCGCGATCGAGTCTGCCGTTGCCCCGGTTGCCCTTCCCGACAGCGGCTTCAGTTGGTCTTCGATCGAATGCGCCTCGCTCACCGCCTCCGAACTATTCGTCAGCAGCGAAGCCAGCCGCATCTCCAGGTCAAACATCTGCCGGATTCCGGCCGACGGGGTTGTTACCCGCGGATCCATCTTGACTGCGAGCGGAGCCGTATAAGCGCGTCCATCGACCGTCAGCCGCACGGAGTAGTCGCCGGGCAAAGCGGTTGGGCCGAGGGGGAGTCGCGGGGTCCTGCGCGGCACGGCGGAGATCGGATACTCGTGATGCCTGGAACTGGGCGGCGGGTAGTGGAGGTCCCATGTCCAGCGATGCGCGCCGGCAGTGGTCGATAGGGTTTTCGGCATTAGAATCCAGTAAAGGGGAATCAATTGCTTCTCGAGTTCCGCCTGGGTTTCGGCGGGTTGGTCAGCGCTCGAGTAGCGGCGCACCAGCTTCGCTTCGGAATCGAGAATCTCGATCGTAAGCGGCGAAGAGGCTGCCTGCGAAAGAAAGTAATCGATCACCGCCCCCTCCGGAGGGTTCTCGGCCATGGGCTCATCCGGCGGAATCGGGGTGTCAGGATTCGTGCTGCGCCGGACGCGGTAGGCAACGCCAGGTTTGAAGAGCACGGCCTCGGCGTTGGCGCTGGCCGGGGTGATCTGTCGCAGGGGAGTGATATCGTCCAGAATCCAGAACGAGCGCCCGTGGGTGGCAACGATCAGGTCGTCGTCCTGAATCCACAAATCGCGCATCGAAGTGTGCGGTAAATTCAGCTGGAGCGACTGCCAAGTGTCGCCGTCGTCAAACGACAACCACACGGCATTCTCGGTTCCGGTAAACAGCAACCCCTGGCGAACCGGATCTTCGCGAACCGTATCGGCGGGACCCTCCGCCAGCCCATGAACGATCCGTTGCCAGCTCTTGCCTCCATCGTGGGTGCGATAGATATAAGGGTGAAGGTCATCGAGGCGGAACCGGCTCACCGAAGCGTAGGCGGTCTGATCATCAAAATGCGAGGCTTCGATCTGGGTTACCTTGCTCCAGGGAGTCAAGTCCGGAGGGGTGATGTTCGTCCAATTCTGCCCGCCGTCGCGAGTAATCCAAATCAAGCCGTCGTCGGTTCCCGCCCAAAGCGTGTTCACGTTCTGGAAGGATGGCGCAAGCGAATAAATCACCCCTCGTTGCTTGGCCGCGTCCGGATTCTTCGCGAGCAGGGAAGTGACGCTCGGGGGAGCTCCCGGGTCCGGCCGGGTGAGATCCGGGCTGATCGCCTGCCATGAATTCCCCCCGTCGGTGGTTTTGAAAAGCACGTTGGTGGAGTAGTACAGGATGTGGGGATCGATCGGGGAGAAGCGGACCGGCTGGGTGCGATCCGCACGATACTTGCCGCTGCGGACGGGAATCGGAGTAACGTTTTGGACCTGACCCGTCGACCAGCGATACTTCGAAACCTCACTCCTTCCGCCGCCATAGACAAGATCGGGATCGAGCGGGTCCGGAGCCGCGTAACCGTATTCGATCACCCCCACCGGGCGCCAGTCGCGGTTGCTGATGAAACCGTCTTGGCCGCGACTCGAAATACACACCGAACCGCTCTCCTGCTGTCCGCTGCAAACTTTGTAGGGAAAGGTCGGAGTGACGGCAACGTGATAGAGTTGCGCGGTGGGCTGGGTGTACCAAGAGCTCCAGGTCGTGCCCCCGTTGACGGTCACAATCGCGCCTTGGTCGCTGACGAGCAGGATAATGTTCGGATCGTTCGGATTGATCCAGAGATTCTGATAATCATCTCCGCCGGGCGCGCCGCGAATACCAGTCCAGCTCTTGCCCCCGTCGGTCGAACGAAAGGTGACGATACTGGCGCTGTAAACAACATCCGGGTTTTTGGGATCGACCCTCAACACCGCCAGATCGCCCCCACCAATCCGCATCGCCGGTCGGGGATCGTCGGTGGCCCGGTACCAACTCTCTCCTGCATCGTCCGACCGGTACAGGCCGAGTCCGGCGCCGGATCCATAATCCCCCTTCTCGGTGGTTCCGACGCTGGCATAAATTCGGCTCGGCTGGCTGGGTGCGAGGGCAAGATTGATCTGCACCAGATTGGCGGGCAACCCGTTGGTCAGCTGCTTCCAGGTGTCTCCGCCATCCGTCGATTTGAACAAGCCTCCGCCGGTTCCGGCAAAAGCATTGTTGTCCTCCCAGGGGCCTTCCGTCTCCTCCCAGAGCGCGGCATAGAGCACCTGGGGACGGGAAGGATCCATGGTTACGTCGGATCCTCCGGTGTGCTCGTCCTTGTACAGGACCTTTTGCCAGCTTGCCCCTCCGTCGAGCGAGCGAAAAATACCCCGCTCCGGGCTCGCACCATAGGGACGGCCGAGCACGGCGGCGAACAGGCGGTTGGGATCTCGCGGGTCAACCACCAGGGCGGGAATCTGTTGGCTGTCCGCCAAGCCGAGATGCTTCCAGGTGTTGCCTCCGTCGGTCGACTTGTAGATCCCGTTTCCCACCGACAAATCGGGACGATGCAAGCCTTCACCGCTGGCCACATAAATGATGTCGGGATCCGAGGGAGCTACGGCGATCGCCCCGATCGATTGTGTCGGTTGCGAGTCAAAGATCGCATTCCAGGTGCGCCCATAGTCATCGCTTTTCCAAACCCCGCCGTTGACAGCACCGAGGTAGAAGACGTTGGGCTTACTGGGCACGCCGGCTGCGGCCCGGGTTCGACCGCCGCGAAAGGGTCCGATCATCCGCCAATGCAGCTGCTGGTATGTGCTCTCAGGAACTTGCGCGGCGAAACTGAAGCCGACGTCTGCCACCCCCACACCCAAACAGGCCACCAGCACAGCGAGACGATAAGCGCGCGTCAAGAGGGAGTCCTCCGGCTGCAAAGAATAAATCAAATCCGCGCAAAAAACGAATGGGGGTGATTGGGTTCAGCGTGGCTGGCACTGTTCGGCTAGGGGATGGCACACTCGTGCTCTTTACGTCCTCTGCCGGGCAGTTTAGTTTCGTGATTGAGCAGTTCTGGGGGAGGGCTGTTCAGGCGCCCGGCGACTTAATCGAGTCCTGGGCGCCTTTTAATTTTTCCGCCCGCCGAAGCCGTCGAAAGGATCGAGCCCGGGCGGTCAGGGAACAATCACCGCCGCACCATCGATCGCGTCGTTCTTCACGGCCGTGAGCGCCTCGTTCGCCTGCGGCAGCGAGAACACGGTAACTTTCGGCTTCAACCCGATTTTCGCCGCCACCTCGAGGAAATCCCGGGCATCGGCTCTGGTCATGTTGGCTACGCTGCGCAGCTGACGTTCCCCCCACAGCAGACGGTCATAATCGAATTGCGGGATGCGGTCGAGATGGATGGCGTTAATGGCAACCACCCCGCCTTTTCGCAGGCTGGCGAGCGCCGCGACCACCACGTCTCCGCTGGGCGCAAAGGTAATGGCGCGATCGAGCTCAACCGGCGGTTGCTCGTGCTCGTTGCCCACCCAGTCCGCTCCCAGGGAGGCAGCCAGCCGGCGATGGGACTCTCCCCGGCTGGAAACATAGACGGCGCATTTCCAGGATTTCAAAACTTCAATCGCCAGGTGCGCCGATGCACCGAAACCAAACAATCCCACGCGCTCGCCCCGGCCGACCTCGGCTACTCGCAGGCTGCGGAATCCGATGATGCCAGCACAGAGGAGGGGAGCGGCATGCAGATCGTCGAGCGACTCGGGTAAAGGAAAGACAAAATCGGCGCGCGCCAAGGCGCGCTCCGCGTATCCCCCCTGGACGGTATAGCCGGTAAAAGTCGGAGAATCGCACAGATTCTCGAAACCCTGTTGACAGTACCAGCAGGTGCCATCGACGCCGCCCATCCAGCAAACACCCACACGCATACCGAGCGGCAGATCCGGCCGCCCACCCCCTATGATTTCTGCCACGATCTGGTGGCCGGGAATGAGGTTTTCTCGCCGCCGCGGCAACTCCCCCTCGACGATGTGCAAGTCGGTTCGGCAGACTCCGCAGGCGCGCACCCGCAACACGACATGTCCCGGAGTCAGATCCGGCGGCGGGACTTCCTCGATGCGCAGCGGATGCGTGGAGATTTCGCCGGGGGAGACGAGGGAGGCTGCTTTCATACCAACCGTCCGAGAAATCGAGCGCGAGTATTCTAGCAATCGGGCTCTGCGGGCACTGCCGCTCCGCATCGGCTCCGGCTCGCGGCCGGCGCCCGCGGTCAACCGTCCAAGCAAATTTCGCTCCTGACCGGTCCTTGCCCAACTAGTGACCCGCGCCGACGGCGCCTCTGCCCACGCTTCTCTTCAGGAGAAGCGCGACCGGGATGCATGCCAGGCATACCAACGCCAGGTAGCGAAAATCATCCACATACGACCAAAGCCTCGCTTGTTGATTGAGCGTCCCCTCGATCAAGCCATAAGCCCGGCTGACAGCGAGCGACGCCGAGGCTCCTTGCGCCTGGAAAAGCTGCTCGAGGGCGTGCAGCTCGCCCACCAGGGTCACGCTGGCGGGAGTGATCGAATGCACCAACTCGGTGCGGTGCAACTGCTGGCGGCGGGCGATCAGAGTGTTGACGACAGCGATCCCGATGCTACCCCCAATATTCCGCAACAGGTTGTACAGGCCGCTGGCATTGCCGATTTCCTCGTTCTTGAGGCCGGCCATGGTGGTGGTGGAGAGGGGCACGAACACGCAGCCCGAACCGAACCCGCTCAGGATAATGGCCCCGATGAAGCTCCACTGAGAAATCTCGAGAGTCGCCTGCCCAAACCGCAGGCTGCTCACGGCGAACAACAAGAACCCACTCACGATCAGCCATCGGTTGTCGACCTTCGCGGTCAGGATGCCGATGATCGGCATGGCCAGAATGGCTCCGATTCCGCGCGGGCTCACCGCCCAGCCGGCAGAGAAGGCCGTGTAACCCAGCAATTCCTGGTAGAAGAGCGGCAACAGGGTGACCAGGCCGTAAAGCGCCGCGCCAAACAAGCCAATGAGCAAGCATCCCAAAGTGAAATTACGGTGCCGAAAAACCCGCAGATTGACGAGTGGTCGATCGAGGCGAAATTGGCGAATCAAGAAGGCCACCAGACACAGCACAAGAATCACGCTCGCCCAGCGAATCCAGGTGGCACCGAACCAATCATCTTCCTGACCTTTATCGAGGATCACTTGCAGGCATCCCAGCCAAATGGCCAGCAGCCCCAGCCCGATTCCGTCAAATCTTCCCGGCTTCGCCTCTCTGATGTAAGGCGGATCCTCCACATAGCGGAGAATCATGAACACGGCGAAGATGCCGACGGGGATGTTAATGTAGAACGCCCAGCGCCAAGAGTAGGTATCGGTGAGCCAACCTCCGAGCGTGGGGCCGAGTACGGGGGCAACCACCACGCCCAGGGCAAAGACGGCCATCGCCAGACCACGCTTGTCGGCGGGAAAGCTTTCGAGCAGGATCGACTGGGATAAGGGCTGCAGGGCGCCGCCGCCAGCGCCCTGGGCGGCGCGGGCGATGAGAATCATGGCCAGGCTCGGGGCTGCGCCACAGAGGAAGGATGAAGCCGTGAAGATGGCAATGCAGGTGATCAGAAACCGCTTGCGGCCGAAGCGGAGGGAGAACCAACTACTGGCGGGAAGGACTACGGCGTTGGCCACCAGGTAACTGGTAAGCACCCAGGTTGCTTCGTCGTTGGAGGCGGAAAGACTCCCGGCAATGTAGGGCAAGGCAACCGCCGCAATCGAGGTATCGAGCACCTCCATGAACGTGGCCAGCATGACCGAGACCGCAATGAACCAAGGGTTGATCGGCGGTCGCGTGGGTGCCTCCGCAGCAGCCATGGGGATTCGTTTCCCGTGCCGGGAACCCCTCAGAGATGCTGCCAGGCAGGAGAAGGTTGCAGCAAGTTCCGCGATGGCCGAAGCAGCAAGGCCTTGCCGCCTTGACACTCAGCTCGCGGCCAACGAGAATTCGAGTGCCGCGAGGTTGCCGGTGCGTGCTTGCCTTCTCTGGCTCGTCGTCTTGCTGTTCTACTGCTCAGCCTTTCCCGACAGCCGCTCGCAGGCCAGGTCCATGGTGATCTCGCGCTACGGCATCGTGGCCACCAGCCATACGCTGGCTTCCCTTGCCGGCGCCGACATTTTGCGTCGTGGCGGATCGGCCGTCGATGCGGCGATTGCCGCCAATGCCGTGCTGGCTGTTACCGAGCCCATGATGTGCGGCTTGGGCGGGGATCTGTTCGCCATCGATTGGGAGGCGGAGAGCGGAAAGTTGTATGCCATCAATGCGAGCGGTTGGGCTCCGCGCGGACTCACCCTCGAGCACCTCAAAGACAAAGGGGCGAACTCCATGCCTCTGTCCGGGGTGGATACGGTGACCGTACCTGGCGCCGTGGCCGGGTGGGGCGCCTTGCACGAGCGTTTCGGCCGGTTGGCTTGGAAAGATCTGTTTCTTCCGGCAATTTTCTATGCCGAGGAAGGCTATCCCGTTCCCGAGATCATTCACGGCTATTGGCAGAGCTCGGTGGACTGGATCTCCCCTGATCGAGAGAGTCGGCGTGTGTTTTTACCCGATGGCCAAGCTCCGGCCGTGGGCGCAGTCTTCCGCAATCCCGATCTGGCCAAAGCCCTGCGCAGGGTGGCTGACGAGGGGCCCCAGGCCGTCTACCGAGGCGAAATTGCGCGCGCCATCCTGGCCACTTCGCAAGCGTTCGGCGGCACCATGGCTGCCGATGACTTGGCCGAATTCTCCCCGGAATGGGTCACTCCGGTCTCCACCACCTATCGCGGCTGGACGATCTATGAACTTCCTCCGAACGGGCAGGGCATGGCTGCGCTTGAAATGCTCAATCTCATGGAGACTTCCCGAGCTTCGCCCGAGGGGCCGTTAAGCGCCCCCGAACTGCACAAGAAAATCGAAGCCATGAAGCTGGCTTACGCCGATCTTTATCGCTACAACGCCGATCCTCGCTTTCACCCCGTCCCGCTCGAAGGATTGTTGTCGAAAGCCTATGCCGCCGAACGCGCCAAATCGATCAACCCCTTGGCGGCCAATTGCGACGTCGCCCCGGGCAGGCCACAGGGGAGCGACACGACCTATCTCTCGGTGGTGGACCGCCAGGGCAACATCGTTTCCCTGATTCAGAGCAATTACGAGGCATTCGGCTCCTGGATTACCGTGCGCGGCATGGGATTCGTCCTGCAAAACCGAGGCGCGCTGTTCTCGCTCGATCCCTCCTCCCCCAATGTGGTTGCTTCGCGGAAGCGTCCGTTTCACACCATCATTCCGGCGTTCATGGAACATGGCGACGCGCGCATTGGCTTTGGCATTATGGGTGGAGCCAACCAGCCGGTGGCCCACGCACAATTTGTCTCGAACCTGGTCGATTACGGCATGAACCTTCAGGCTGCCCTGGAGAATCCACGCTTTACCGTCAGCGGGAAGCGGGGCTGCACGATCGTGATCGAATCCCGAGTGAAAGCGGATGTGATCGAAAAGCTTTCTTCGATGGGACACCGGTTCGAAGTCGAAGGGGAGTATTCGACCGCCATGGGCCGTGGCCAGGCGGTGATGCACGATCGAAAGACCAAGATGAACTACGGAGCTTCGGATCCTCGCGCCGACGGCTCGGCTGAGCCCGAGCCACCTCCCCTCTGAGCAGGGGCGGGCGCGAGGTGCTCTCGAGTTAGGGCGCGGGGACGGCGGCCAGGCTGTCGGAGGATACCTCGATCTCGCGCTCCGTCGAATGCCGCAGATAGAAGGCCACGGCGAGAGCTCGCTGCCAGAAACGCGAGCCGAGCAGCAGCACCAGGGTGGCCTGGCTCACCAGGAATGCTCCGAGCACGCTGTCTGGCGGCACCAAAGCGCGCCAAAGGGAGATCCCCGCCAGCAAGATGAAAGTCGCTACCATGGCGGCGAGCAGGTAGCTTCCGAGCAGACGAAAAAAGTTCCGGCAGGTAACCCGAAACCCCCAGCGGATGGACTTGCGAATGGCGGGTTGGTCCCGCAACACCGCATCCGTTTGCGCCAGGTCGAACCAAATGCGCAGGGCGGTCAACAGCACAAAGCCCAACCCCAGGTTCCCCCCGGCGACGAGCAAGGGCAGGCGGTCGTCATTCGAGGACGCGTCCACCGAGTTCGCCAGAGCGCCTTCGACGGCGAACAGTAGGCCCATGATCATGCCCGCTAGGAGGACGAAAATCACAAACAGGCGCAGCAATCGCCAAACATTGCGGCCGCAGGCGCGAAAGAACTCCTCGCGCGGAATGCGATGATCGGAGGCAAAGCCGAGCAAGACTCCGGGCATGAACAGAAGACTGGCCAGAAAGAACAGAAGCGCAAACGTCACGCCCGCCCCGGAGGCGCTCCTTACCGGGCCAAATTCAGGACGAGCGATCAGCTCGATGAGGACGCCGAGGTCCAAGCCATGCAGCAAGCGGTCGGCGTACAGGCTATGGTCCAGGATGCCGTGGACACTCCCGCTGAAGGGACCCGCACTCAACCTGGCAAATACCACATTCAGCAAGTAGAACCAGACGATATATCGCTTGCCACGACGCAGCATGTCGGTGCTCGCCAAAATGAAGCCGGCTTTCTGCAACGTTCGTCCTCCCGCTACAAGTTTTGACCAAATCGCTTGGGGCCCCGATCTCCCTAGACCAGCCACCAGGCCAGAAACTGGGCAAAAAGCTGGCTGCAGAAGGTCCAATCATTCACCAGCTTTCGCGCTGGGGCGGTCACGGCTTTGACCACGTAGCTGTTATTGAAATTGTTGCGATCGAGCTCGATCCGGTGTTCCGGATCAATCGCAACCGACTGTATGCGTGCTCTTTTTAGGTACGCGTATTTCACCCAGCGGTCCCGGCCATCCCAGTGCTCACGGATTCGCTCACCGTTCTCGAACTTCACTTCGAATTCGACGGGGAAAACAAAATCGTTGCGACGATGAATCCACAGGTTCGAGACGTATTCGGTCTGCCCGGGTTTTTCGTGCGCCTGTTCCCGATACCAGTCGAGGGGATAGGAGCTGACTTTGAGGACCTCATAATCAAGCACTTCCGTGCCGTACACCGCTTGGTTAAAGTACCAGCGCAGGTCCTTGCCGGAAACCTCCTCGATGGTCTTCAGAAAGTCTTCTTTGGTCGGGTGGGTAAAACGATAACGCAGGAAATAGGTGTGCATCGCCTGGCGCAGGTTGTCTTCGCCCAGGATACCTTCGAGGGTGAGCAACACGCAGGCGGTTTTGCCATAGCTGATCCCTCCATAGGAAGTAGAATCGGCATACTGCCATCCGTTACGAGCCATGGGATCGAGGTCGGCTGCTTCGAGATACTCTAGCCTGAGTGCCTCCCGGTCCCCCAGAGTGACACCCGCCAAATTGATGACCGAAGTCGCCGGGCCGAACACAGAGTCCAACACCTTGACTTCGCTGTAGCTATTGATGCCCTCATCCATCCACGCATCTTCAAATTCGTTCGTCGCCACCATCCCATACCAGTACTGATGCCCGAATTCATGCACCAAGACCACTTCGGGAAGCAGCAAGCCTCGGGGTACGAACCAACTGGTTCCGCCGGTGATGAAGGTGGGATACTCCATGCCATACGCCGCAGAGCCAGGTTCGGGATCGACCACGGTCAAGGTCTTGTACGGATAGGGCCCGTACCAGCGCTCAAAGCGGTCCATCGTTTCTTTGACAATCCGGTCATGCCGTTCGGCTTGGCTCCAGTGGGAAGGTTGCATCATGATCCGGATCTTCACCGGCCCCATGCTGCCCTGAAAGATGTCGTAATAATCTTTGTAGTGCGGGCTCACCGTCCAGGCGAAGTCGTGGATATCGTCGCCGTGATAAGTGACGGTTTTCGTGCCATCCCGGTTGTTGACCGTGCCGAGTTCAACTCCGCTCGCCCCCACAACTTCGTTCTGAGGCACGGTAAGCTTCACGTCATAGACGCCAAAATCGGCGAAGAACTCGGTGTAGGCGTGGAACTGGTGGCAATTCCACGCCCCCTGCCACCAGACCCCGACCTTGGGAAACCATTGCCCAGCCAGCAGGAAATCCCGGTTCCAGCCAGTACGTTCCAAAGTTTCCGGAAACTGATCGTGAAACTTGATCTTGAACTCGACGTATCCCTCTGGCGGAACCGGCTTGGGCAGGCGCACTTCGACAACTGTCTTGTCTTGTTGGTTGTCATCATCGGGATGAATAAACTGCAACTGAGAGGTGAGATCGCCTTGATCGACAACCTCAAACTTCTCGATCTCATCTCGACCGTAGCTCTTCGGATCCCACCGGTCGAACCTTTGCCCCCGCGTGCCCTCGCGCTTGCCCTCGCCGACCCAGGTTGAGGTTGGCTGAAACCCGTTGAGATAGAGATGAAAGGGGAAGGTGTCCAGCGCTTGCCCGGTGAGGTTGTGGTAGGTGAGGGTTTCCGACGCGTCCAGAGTGTGCCGCTCGGCATCGTAGCGGGCCTCGATGTCGTAGTGCACTACTCGCTCGGACAGCGGCGTCGGCGCGTTGATGGCCGAGAGGGTGGCCGGGATGGAGAGAGGGACACTGGCGACTTGAGCCCGTACTCCGATGGCTCCCGAGAGTAAGAAAATACACACCGACCCCGCGGGTTTGAGCATGCCGCAACCTCTGCTGCGCGTAGACTCAGCTTCGCTACAACATCATAGCGGAATGGCCCTGGCCGAGGTTGGATCCCTTCGTCTCTGCTCCCGGGGAACCCACCTCGCCGGGGCGCGTGCCCAGCAGGTGGGCGACAACTATCGGACTTCGCGCCGGAGAATGAGCCCGCCTCCTCCGCCGATCGATTCTGTACCAGGCAACCATCCTCAACGAGGGTGCAACTAAATGTTTAGTTGACGTTCTTGGATGTGGGTCGTCTAAACAGTAGCGACCAGGAGGAGCTGTGCCGCCGACGAAATCCGCGACTCTGACCGAAGCCGAGCTGCGGCTCATGGAGGTGCTCTGGGAGAGGGGTTCCTCGACCGTGCAGCAAGTTCTCGAGGCCCTCCCGAAAAGGCCGGCCTTAGCCTACAACTCCGTGCTGACTACCATGCGCATTCTCGAGAAAAAAGGATACGTCAGGCACCTGAAGGATGGCCGGGCGCACGTGTATACGTCCGTCATCGAGCGGCAAGAGGCTACGCGGTCGGAAATCAGTCATTTGGTGCATCGTTTCTTCAAGAATTCCCGCGACCTTCTCCTGCTGAACATGCTCGAGGAGAGCAGCATCGACGAGCAGGAACTAGACCGCCTGCGTCAGTTCTTCGAATCCGGGAAGCCAAAATGAGCCTGACCCACTTTCAGCAGGCGATCGCATGGATGGCGGAGCGGTTGTGCAACGGTGTGCCCGAAGGCATCGTCGTGGCCCTGCTTACCTGGTTTTCTTTGCGGATCGTCGGCGGCAAGAATTCGAGCACGCGTTTTGCGGTTTGGGGCTTGGCATTCCTGACCATTGTTGTACTGCCGCTCGCCGGCGGTTGGACCGCGAGTTATTCCGCGAGCCACCGCAGCCTATCGTCGGTGATTGCAGTCCCGATTTCCTGGGCGAAGCACCTAGTTTTGGTCTGGATGGCGATTGCCGCCGTGGGCTTGAGCCGAGTCGCCGTCGGACTGTGGAATTTAAGAACCCTGCGCGCCGATCATACCGCCATCGATCCGCGGTCGCTCCCTCCTGAACTGGAGCGCACCTTGCGAGAGTTCGAGCCTTGGCGCAGGGTGAGCGTCGGTGTTTCCCGGCGCCTGTCGGTTCCGGCAGCGATCGGCTTTTTTCAACCCATGATCCTGTTGCCGGCATGGACTCTGAGCGAGTTGTCACCCGAGGAGCTGAACTCGATTCTGATCCACGAACTCGCTCACTTGCGCCGCTGGGACGACTGGACAAACCTGGGGCAAAGAATCATACGCGCACTCTTGTTTTTCCACCCCGCCATTTGGTGGATCGACCGACAACTCTCGTTGCAGCGGGAGATGGCGTGCGACGATCACGTATTGTCCCGAATCGAGAACCCTCGGAGCTATGCCGAGTGCCTGGTGACGGTGGCCGAAAAGAGCCTGTTCCGTCGCGGACTGGGGCTCGCACAAGCCGCCGTGAGAGGCATGCGGCAGACCTCCCGGCGAGTGGCGGAAATTCTAGCCGCGAATCATCCCCGGACAGTACGGGTCTGGAAGCCAGTGGTAGGTTTCGTTGCCGCGTTCTCTGCTCTCGGCGTGATGTGGCTGGCGCGAGCTCCGGAACTGGTGGTGGTTCGTGACCCGATGGCGGTCGCGGCGGTTGCTCGGCCGCTATCCTCGACAACGGCCAGGGCTCCCGAAAATGCGGTGCTGGCCAAATTCGAGGGAGGCGGCAGCTGGGAGGGTCGCACCCACGCATCCGCGGTGCCGCCGCGTAACCTTCCTCAGCCCGACGGGTTTGAGGTTAGGGCGGTTCCGCGACGGTTCAAAGCCCAACTCAGGCCGGCCGCCACCTTGGCGGCCAGCCAAATGCCGATGGAAACGGTGGTGGTCGTGACGCGCACCGAGTCCCAAGCAGGACCTCGATGGACGGTGTGTGTGTGGCGCATCAGCCTTGTCACCTCAGACTCGGGTGGACCCCAAAGCGCCCGGCCATTCGATTGGAGAGTACGAATTTAAAATTTTTTATGGTGAACAACTAAACAATTAGTTGCTAATAAATAAGGAGAAGAAAAACTATGAAGACTTGGATCATGAAAGCTCAAAATGCGGTCAAGCGACACTTAGCGGTGTCGATGATCGCTCTTGCCGCTCTCGGGGCCTGGACCGGTTATGAAACCATCCGCCCGATGACGGCCAAGGCGGCGATGCCACCGGCAGCGGCAGCACCACTGGATGACAGCAGCATCAGTCCGCTGCTTTCGCTCGATCGCGCCATGGAGACTCTGGCGGCTCGCGTGACGCCGGCCATCGTCAACATTGCGGTCACGTCGAAAACCAAGCCGGCGCAGGCGGAGGGCGAAATGCCAGAAGAGATGCCGCGTGGGTTCGGCCCGTTCTCCGATCCCAGGATGTTTCCCCATTCCGAGCACTCTCAGATCGAGCATGTGGGCGGCAGCGGAGTCATTGTTTCCCCCAGTGGCTACATTGTGACCAATCAGCATGTGGTCGATGGTGCGGTCGACATCCGCGTCACGCTGAGCAATCGCAAGATCTTGTCGGCGAAACTGGTTGGCAGTGACCCGCTGACCGACTTGGCGGTCCTCAAGGTGGAGGGGAAAGATCTGCCTAGCGTACCTTGGGGCAACTCGGCGGACCTCCATCCCGGGCAGACTGTTCTGGCCTTTGGCAACCCGTTTGGCTTCCGCTTTACGGTGACGCGCGGAATCGTCAGCGCGCTGAACCGTCCCAACCCTTACTCCGATGATCCCCGCAAACCCGGCGGATTTATTCAGACCGATGCTGCGATCAACCAGGGCAACTCCGGTGGTCCGCTGGTCGACGTGCGCGGTGAAATCGTCGGCATCAACACCTTCCTGATCTCTCCCTCGGGCGCTTTTTCCGGCATGGGCTTCGCCATACCCAGCCAGATCGTACAGCCTACGGTCGACACGCTGATTCGTGACGGGAAGGTGACGCACGCTTACCTAGGGATTGGGATCAACGACGTGACACCGGAAAACGCCAAGTTCTTCAAGGCGGGCGAGGCCACCGGTGCCGTCATTACCGAAGTGAACCCGGGTTCCCCGGCAGCGAATGCGGGCCTGAAAGTCGGCGATGTGATCACTGAATTCGAAGGCCAGAAGATCATGGATGCGACCGACCTGCAGGTTGTTGTGGGCGAGAAGCGTCCTGGCACGACGATCAAACTCGGCCTGGTGCGGGACGGCAAGGCGATGACGATGCCGGTCACGCTCGAAGCCATGGGCAGCCACCCCAAGGCGACGAACGAAGTCAGTGAGAACGGTGGCAAGATGCATTGGGGGCTCGGCCTGGCGGATCTGACTCCGGAGGTGCGGGACGAACTGCAAGCGCCAAGCGATCTGCACGGTGCGGTGGTCGAGGGCGTCGAACCGGGCAGTCCGGCAGATGATGCTGGCTTGCGCCAGGGAGACGTCATCACGCAGGTGAATCGCAGGAATGTCGGAAGTGCCTCGGATATAAAGCAGGCGCTTTCCGATGTGCCCAAAGGAGAGGATGCGCTGGTTCTGATTTGGGCAAACGGCGGCAGCGCCTTCCGCGTCTTGCACGCTCCAGGAGCATGAGGCGTCGCTTCTTGCGGGCCGTGGGTTCGGAGCCTGCTTGCGCAGGCTCCGGCCCCGCTTCTGCCTGCGGGCGCATCCGCTCGACCCTGGATTCGAGTCCTGATTTGCCAAGAAAACCCGCTCCGGGCCGGCTCGGCGGGGCAAGCTCAAATGGACTTTACCGGAATCACCGTCAGATCTTCCACCAGTCCGACTTCCTTCTGCAGAAACGGTTCGGCATAGGTTACGCCGCCCAGCATGCCGTAAAAGCGCGCCATTGTTTCCACTCGCGATCGGATCTCGGACTGAGCGGGGAAAAGATCCTTGCCCGCGTCCTGATCGCTGAACTGCGACCGGTACGCCATAATGGCCCGGAAACGGGTCTCGAACTGCTCGCTGATATCGACCACGAATGTCGGTCGGATATCGTGATAAAGCGTGGCGTAGATGATCTTGAAGGGGCGGTGTGGCGGCAGAGTTTCCCCCGACAACCCCGGCCGGGTCAGCGCCACCTTCGCCAATCCAGCCACGAAGCATGCTTCGTATCCCAGTCCCGACGCCGTGTAGTGATCGGGATGACGGCCTTTCCAGTAGGGCAGGATGACGACCCCGGGGCGCTGGTCGCGAATGACCCGCGCCACCTTCAGACGATTCTCCCAGGTGTTTTCCACCCGGCCATCGGGTATATCGAGCGCCTGCCGCCACGAGACCTCAAGGAGACTCGCCGCCTCCTCCGCCTCGCGTTTCCGGTCCGCCGCCGTGCCGCGCGTTCCCATCTCCCCTTGGGTGAGATCGAGAATGCCGGTGCGATGCCCGCGCCGCGCCATCTTCAGCAGCGTTCCTCCGCAGGTCTGCTCGGCGTCATCGCGGTGAGCGGCAATGGCAAGGACGTCGAGAGTTGCCATAAGCATGTCAGCCGAAGAAGGATACAGACATACTTTGAAGCCAGGCAATCGCCCGGCGCGGGCGTGAAGGAGAGAAGCGCGCGGCGCAGACCAGCGTTGGTAGCGATGAATATGCCCAGCCGGAGGACACGCGAGTCGACCTCGATGGAGTTCATTCTACACGGGCAGGGGACGGCGGTTCGATGGCAGCGCCTCGGGCGCGCTTTCCTCGGACTCAGCCCTTTCGCAATGACACCAGTTATTTCTTTCGTTCCACCAGAAAGCGGGTCAGAGATTTTAATATTTCCGCTTGGGTTCCGAAGGCCTCGAGTGAACTTAAGGCCTTCTGCACCAAGATATCGGCCTTCTTCAGCGACTCATCGATCCCAAACAATGCCGGATAAGTGGCCTTTTCCGCCGCGGTATCCTTTCCCGCCGTCTTCCCCAACTGCTCGGAGCTTTGCGTGACGTCGAGCACGTCGTCGACGATTTGGAAGGCCAGCCCGATGGCCTGTCCATAGCATCGCAGCCGCTTCACCGCATCTTCGCTTGCTTCCCCGTATAGTCCACCGCTGACGGCGCTGGCCGTGATGAGAGCTGCGGTTTTGGACTGATGAATGTATTCGAGCGTGGCCAGATCGGGTTTTCGATGTTCCGCTTCCAAATCGACGACCTGGCCACCGATCATGCCGCCCAGCGTCCCGGTACCATGGGCAATCTCCTCGATGATGCCTACGCGGGCCTCCGCCCGACACCTCAGTCGTGCCAGCACTTCATAGGCGCGGGTTTGTAGGGCATCTCCGGCTAGAATGGCAAGGGCCTCTCCAAAGGCTTTGTGGCAGGTGGGACGTCCCCGCCGCAGATCGTCGTTGTCGAGCGCCGGAAGGTCGTCGTGAATGAGGGAGTAGGTGTGCAGCATCTCCAAGGCCGCCCCCAACTCCTCAATGCCGTCGGGAAGAGAACCGACGACCAAGCGACCGGACTCCATGCACAAGATGGGCCGCAAACGTTTTCCGCCGGCAAACACACTATGGCGCATGGCCTGATGGATGGAAACCGGATGCTGATTGGCTGTGGGCAGCAAACGGTGGAGGGCCGCGTCCGTGAGCTCCCGGCCGTGCTCGAGGGTAGCGGTGAGCATGAGGCTGAGTATAGCAAGCCTCCATCTCAGAGCCTCAGGAGGGGAGGGAGTGCGAACCGGGAGCATGCGTCGGTCAGCTCGAAGATGACTCATCCTCGACGCGGCGCCTGGTGGGGGGGAATCACCACTCTCAAAGGGCTTCGACCGGGCTGCTCGAGGACTGGGGCGGCGTCGCTCTTGCGTGATCCGCCCCGTTACGCGGCGGCCGCGCGGGCGTGCGCCGAGCCAGCCAGCACCGCCCGGACGATGCCTTGGATATCCGACGAGGAAAAGACATCCAGGGCTCCAGCGTTCAAGGCCGCGGCCCACATTGCATCGTCCGCACAGCGATGGGTGCAGACAATGCTGGTGGCTGGAAAATCGCGGGCTAAGCACTCCACATCCGAAAACGAAGTTCTCTCCATGTCCACGATGGCTACACCGCTAGGATACTTGCTGATGCGGTTTCGCAGTTCGGTGAGTGAATGAACCTGGTGAAGGAACCGAAACGAATGGCTCAATGCAGAGACGAGAGATCGCTCGATCGCTGCGTCGCGCTGAAGCAGAACAACCACACTGTGCGGCTTCATATTTCCCTCGGGCTTCTACCGTGTGTGTTTCACGGTGACCTGGCCATGGCCGGACGACGCCACCTGCGCCCATCGCCATGGACATCCCTGCTTCCCAGCGGTCACTTGCGGGTAGGTGGAACCTCGCTCAACGGTTCCAGGGGCTCCGCCTGGAGCTTGCCATTTTGCTTTAAAAGAATCTCCACTTTGCCTTCCGCCTGGTCCAATTCCTTGCGGCAAGTGGAAGAAAGCTCGATCCCCTCTTCAAAGAGGGTGAGTGACTTCTCGAGCGGTACTTCTCCCTTCTCGAGTTCCTGAACGATTTTTTCCAGGCGCTCAAGGCACTGTTCAAACTTCGCCAATGCGGTCGCTCCTTACCCCGTATTGTAATCCACGTCACCTGGCAACGTCGCGCGCCATGTGAAGTTGTGGGAACGGGATCTAAGCCGGGGCTGAAGGAAAACTGCCGAGCGCCTCCAGCACGTCGACGGCTGCCGCGTACTTGCCCAAGGGAGCGCTGATCTGAGCTCCTTGCACCCGGTCCCGGGCCGCGATCAACATCTCGCGAGCGATGGTAACGCCTTCCTCTCGGGCCGCTTCCGGGCTCTGGGCTCGCGCCATGCGCTCCAAGATTCCGTCCGGGACTGACACCCGCAACTCGTTTTTCATAAACTCTGCGTTGCGCACGCTCGTGAGGGGCCAGATTCCCGCAATCACCGGAATCCGGCAATGCGCGATCCGGCGCAAGAAGTTTTCGAGCAAGCGCAGATCAAATACTGGCTGCGTGACCACGTATTCCGCCCCGGCCTGCACTTTATATTCGAAGCGGCGGATTTCCTCGTCCATGTCATTCAAACCGGGATTGGCTCCCACGCCGATGACAAAGGCGGTTCCCTGACCGATGGGGTTGCCGCCGATATCGAGACCGCGATTCAAATTGCGGACAATGTTCACCAGCCCGATCGCGTCCACGTCAAACACAGCCGTGGCGTCGGGATAGTTGCCCATTTTGGGTGGATCCCCGGTGATGCAAATCAGGTTCCGAAGACCCATGGCGGCCGCCCCCAGAAGGTCGGATTGGATGCCCAACACGTTGCGATCACGGCAGGTGTAATGCATGATGGTTTCAATCCCCACCTGCTGCTGCACCAGTAACGACAAGGCCTGGTTACTCATGCGGGCGGAGGCACGCGGGCTGTCGGGGATGTTGATGCCATCGACGCCGACGGACTTGAGAAAGCGCGCCCCTTCCATTTCCCTCTGAGCGTCCTTGCCCTTGGGGGGAACGATTTCGACCATGGTGACGAATTCACTGCGGACCAGTTTTCGACCCAGCTGCGAGCGCTCGTCGAGGGGCACGGCCGGAACCGCGGTCCAAGAAGCTTGGGAAGCTGGCGTGGCCGCCGCTTTGAACCGCGCCTCTCCCACCCGCAACGCAGATTTCATGGCACGGATGTGGTCCGGGGTAGTTCCGCAACACCCCCCGACGAGGCGAACGCCAGCGGCGACAAATTTCCGGGCATAGCTCGCCATGTACTCGGGCGAGCAAAGGTAGATATTGCGCCCCTCAACCGAGCGCGGAATACCTGCGTTGGGTTGGGCGGCCAGGGGCAACGAGGTCAGAGGCCGCATCCGTTCAATCCCATCCAGCATGGCCACCGGACCCACGCTACAATTGCAGCCGATGACGTCCGCGCCCCACTGCTCAAGCTTGGGGGTAAAGACCTCCGGAGTCGAGCCATCGAGACAATTTCCGTCCTCATCGATGGTGACCTGGGCCACCAGGGGAATGGTTGGGTCGACATCGCGCGCTGCCAGCATCGCCTGATGGATTTCCTCCAAATAACCAAAGGTCTCAAGAATCAACAGATTCACCCCGCCCTCGATCAAGGCATTGATCTGATCGCGAAAAGCCGTGCGCGCCTCGTCTAACGAGGTCCTGCCCAAGGGTTCAATGCGGATTCCAAGCGGGCCGACCGAGCCCGCAATCCAGGCATCGAAACTCTTGGCTGCCTCTCTGGCGAGTTTTACCCCCGCCAGGTTGACCTCCCGCACCCGGTCGGCAAAACTGTGTCGAGCCAGGCGAAACGCGTTTGCCCCGAAGGTGTTGGTCTCGATGATCTGCGCTCCCGCCTGGAGGTAGTCCTGATGAACGTTGCGGATCAGGTCGGGTTGAGAAACGTTCAACTCGTCATAGCAGCGATTGATGAAGACTCCTTTGGCATAGAGAAGCGTGCCCGTCGCGCCGTCGCAGAGCACCGGAGCCTGTTCCATTTTGGTCAGTAGGTCGGAAGCCATTGGGTTGAGCATACAAGATTTATCCCCAGATTGCATGTTCGCTTCCCCTCCGTTCGCGCGGCGGCAGGAATCGGCGAACTCTCAGGCTTGGGGCCTTCGCTCGCGAGTGAGGCCTGGGTGTATCTGCTATAATCGCCCTTTTTGCATCTAAATCTTTTGTTCGTTATACCTTTCGGAGTCTGTAGTCTGAAAAGAACTTTCACGAGCTTGCTGGTGCTCGCCGCTCTCGGTGTGGTGGCCTGTGGAGGCAAAAAGTCGACGAGCACGGCCCAGCAGCATAAACTTAGCGGTTTCAAATTCCGCGCCTTCGTTTCAAACCCGGTGTTTCCGACGGTGGGTTTCAATACGCCGGTCGTGAATATCGTCAACGCCATCAACAACCAACTCTCGACGTCGAACATCAGTTTGATCGGCGAGTCGACGCAGCCCAGTCTGATGGCGGTTTCTCCCGACCTCTCGCACACGATCGTCTACAGTCTCTCCGGCAATACCGTGGTCGTGATCGATAACGCTACCGAATCGATCGCCAGCGCGCCCGGGGGCAAGACCAATGTACCGGTCATCAATCTTCCGGGTCAGACCGCGAGCATGTTCATTGGCAACGATGATGTCACCGCCTACGCTGCCGTGCCGACGGCGACCGTCCTCGGGCAGGCGCCGGGCGCTGTGGTCGTAATGGATTTGACCATAGGGTCGGTGACCGCCACCATTCCCGTAGCCGGAGCGCAATACATCGTAGGCAGCCCGGATGGCACCCACATCCTCGTGTTTAGCAACCAGTCGGATAACCTAACCGTCATTGCGACGGCGCTGATCGGGTCCTACACTGATCCGCGCACGGTTGTGACCGGCACCTCGCAAAGTCATTTTGACCGTCCGGTATGGGCCATCTTTACCGACAACTCCACGGCCTACATTTTCGACTGCGGTCCGGAGTGCGGAGGGGTGGCGGCGGGGGTCACTACCTATACCCTCGGCAATGCGGCTCCGGGCCCAAACACGCCAGTCAGCGCCGCCACCTACGGCTTGGTCAATGGCGGCACGTTATACGTCGCCGGCTCGCCCCCGCACACCGCCTGCGGCGGGGGAACCGCCGCCCCGACCTGTGGAACTTTGAATCTGCTGAACGCCAATTCCTTGGCGCTGCTCAATTCCCCACCCATCCTGATCACCGATGGGTATCACGATCGCATGCAGATGGGAGCGAACGGACAGCTCTTCATCGGCGCGCAGGGCTGCTACTCGGTGAACAATCCCGGCGTGGAAGTGCGCGGTTGCCTCTCCATCCTCAATACCAACACCTCGCAGGTTGTGATCCCCCAGCAGGCGGGAGACGCCACGGGCATTCAGCCGGTTCCCGGACAGACTCCGAACGTGGTGTACGTTTGCGTAGGGGGTGTGTTCCAGATTTATGACACAACCACGGATCTGCCGCTCGTCCAGCCGAACGGCAAGATTACTGACATCGTGGGTCAGTCTTACGACGTCAAACTGGTCGATCCGCCGCCGAACTAATCCCCTGGTCTGGAGCTCCCCGGTTCCAAGCGCAATTCATGGACGCGCGCTTTCGCCGCAGCCGGCGACGAGAAGGGCCAGGGAAAAGTGAAGTTCTGATACCAGGCTTCCCATTGATCCATGTAATAAGCGCTGCCGAAGTTCCCGGCCTCGCCGGTCACCAGGTTCAAAGTGGATTGATCGAGATTGGCGAAATCGACGGTCATCCGTTCCGAAGGCCCGTGGGTCTTGGTCACCGCTTTCACCGTGTAGGGGCCTCCCGACTGTTCTTTGAACCCTGGGCCCGCCCAATGCCGCAGAATCGGAATCCGGCCGAGCACCGGATTGTTAATGTCGGCGGCGTTAAAGCGTCCCCACTCCCAGGTGTTCAAATCCTGGGGCACGGACGGATCATCGACCGCGCTCTCCACCGCGGCCGTGAGCAGCTCGTCATAGTTGGTGTAGGCCTCGGGCAGCCAACACCTGGGCTGATGCTCGAGGATGTTGTCCAGCCAGACGGTTTCCATCATCCAACGGTAGCTTTTCCAGTTCAGCACGGATTTTGCCTGCAGGGGATCCTCGGGTGCGGGCCCCAGCTTGGGTTCGAGCAGCAGGCGTTCCAGTTGTTCCCGCGAGCGGACAGCGATGGTGGGTGCGGCCGAATCTGCGCTCATGCGACCGTCCCAGTCCCGCAAGATCTTCACCGCGGCTTTGGCTTGCGGGGACGGATTCCTGGCGTGGTCCACGGCAGAGACGAAGCGCTCTGCGAAAAACCGGTCCGCCTCCGAATAGACGTCCGCCTCGAGCTCGAGCATGTCGGCGGCGGAAAACTTTTTCCCGGCTTCGAGCACACGATAGATCCGCAAACAGCGCCAGGGCGCCTCCCATTCCACACTCAGCGAATGGGGATAGTCCGCGGGCGTGACTCGGTTGTTGGCCGTAGCAATGATGCCCGAGGGCGGGTTCAACACACTGGGCAGCTGATCAAACGGCACGTAGCCAATCCACTCATGAGCGTCATCGCTCCCGTTTTCCGGCAGGCTTCCGTCCCCGGAAGCCCGAATCGGAATCTTTCCCGTGGCGTGATATCCGATGTTGCCCTCGACATCCGCGTAAACGACGTTTTGTGCAGGGGCATCCAATTGCGAAAACGCGCGCTTGAATTCCTCCCAATTCCGCGCCGAATCGACGGCGAAAAAGGGATCGCGGATACCGTCGTAGAGGGTCCAACGCAAGGCCAGGTTGCGGGTTTCTCCCGGAACCAGTTCGCTGACGATGGGTCCGTGGCGGGTAAGCATTACGTCGAGCACGACGTCGGCCTTGCCTTGGACGTGAATGATTTCCTTGCGGTGCTCGGGTGATTTCCAACCCTCCGGGGTAAGATACTGTCCCGCAGAGTTAAAGGTCTCGATATAAACGTCCTCGACCGTCGGGCCCAGATTGGTGAATCCCCAAGCGATCTGCGCATTGTGGCCGACGATCACGTAGGGGTATCCGGGAAGGGTGACCCCGGCAACATCGAAGTCGCCGCAACGCAAGTGAGCCGCAAACCACAGATTGGGCATCTGATGCCCGAGATGCATGTCATTCGAGAGCAAGGGCTTGCCCGAAAGCGTGTGCAACCCTGAAAGCACCCAATTGTTGGAACCGGCATGGGGTGGGGAATCATAGAAGGCCACGGTCTGTCGGAGGACGCTGGCGGCAAGTTGATGGGGAACGAAGGACAGTTCCCCCGCCAGGTTCGGCAGGGTGAATGGCTGGTTCTCCTGGGTTCGAGGTTCGCCGAAAGCCGCTACGGAACTCTCGACGACAGCGTCGTCCTCCCCTGGCTCGAACTTCTGGCTAAGCCCTGGCGGGGGCACGGCGGGGAGACGGTCCCAGCGGGAGGCATTGACATAAAGATCCGCGGTGAGTTCAGGTCCCAACTTGGCCAAAATCTTCTCCCGGGTCAATTGCGGACGCGGACTCGTACTGAGTTCCTCCACCATGTACGCGCCAATCAGCACGGAGTCCTCCGCCGTCCACGGCTGCGGCGAATAGCCTAAGATGCGGAATTCGATCGGCGGGCGGTTGCGGTGCGAATCGCGGTACGCGTTGACTCCCCGGGCATAGGCTTCAAAATAAGAACGGTCTTCGGCGGAAGCAATTTCGAGCGTCTTTCTCGCCGCCGCCCTGAGGCCAAGGATTCGCTGCTGGCGGTCGTGCTCGAGTTCGCTCTCCCCCACAATCTCCGCCAGCTCTCCCGCTGCCGAGCGCCTCATTCCGTCCATCTGGAACCATCGGTCTTGCGCGGTCACGTATCCCTGGGCAAAGAGCAAATCAACCAAGGTACTGGCCGCGATGGTGGGAAATCCGTGGTTGTCGCGGGTGACGATTGCTGGGGCGGTGAGCCCCGGGGCTGCCAGTGTTCCGTCGAGTTGCGGAAGAGCCGAGCGAACGACCGCCGACAGAGAGAAGCCAATGGCGACGCCCGCCAGCCCCAACCCGCAAAGGAAAACCGCCAAGATTCTGCGGAACCGGGTGGGAAAACGAGAATGGGCGGTGGTGCTGGTTGCCATGTTTGAATTCTCGATTCTAGAGCTCTCGGCGGAAGAGGACAAACCCGCTTGAAGAGGGCCAGCCCGGCGCCGTCACCCTCGGAAATCGCCTCTCCCCCGAGCGCCTGCTTCCCTTGGGGCTCGGCTGGTGCGGAACCAGGGAGTGAAAGCTCGTCGGCGGTTTTCGCTCGCGAGCCGTGAACTTGGCGCATTGCCGAAAGGCCAGTATGATTTTCCCGAGGAAGAAGCGGACTTAGAAAGACCGGCCCCATGCCCACCATGCTCCAGAGACGCATCGATGATCAGCCTACCATCTCGCGTGAGATGATGCGGGAAGCGCGGCAGATTCTCTATCGCCATCTCAAGCGCGTCGGCCTCAAACATACGGCGCAGCGGGACACCATTCTCGAGACCTTTCTCGAAACTCGGGAACACCTCTCCACCAACGAGCTGCACCGGTTGGTACAGAAGAAGGATGCCAAGATCGGCTTCACGACGGTCTACCGAACCCTCAAGCTCTTGGCCGAATGTGGCCTGGCGAGCGAGGTCGCGTTTCATGATGGGATTGCCCGCTTCGAGCACCAATACAATCGCCGCAGCCATCATCACATGGTTTGTACGCGCTGCGGCAGCTCGGTGGAATTTTTTTCACCCGAGGTGGATACGCTGGAACAGGAGATTGGAAGAACCTACCACTACGAAACTACCCGGCACACTTTTCAGATTTACGGCCTATGCGAAGATTGCCGCAGGAAGAAAGGCTCCCACTCGCTTGCCTAATCCCATGTTCATTGCCTGCCCCCATTGCCAGGCCTCGATGCCCGAGAGCGCCGCATTTTGCCCGGGCTGCGGCCGCCACATGATGGCGGCGCCGGACAGGGGAGATCCACCCGGTCCCTTCCGCAACAACCTCGCGGCGGCGCTATCCTATGTCAGTTTCGTACCGGCAGTCATTTTCTTGCGACTGCAGTCGTATAATCGCAACCGGCTGGTGAGGTTCCACGCGCTGCAATCGATTTTTCTTGCCATCACGGCGGTCCTCGCGGCCATCGTGCTGCGCATCCTGTTTGCTCTATTGTCGCTGATTCCTCGCCTCGGGTACCTCTTCGCCTGGCTCGCGGTTCTGGTTGCCGTGTTGGCAGCGGTCACCGTCTGGCTGGTAGTGATGATCAAGGCGTTGCAAGGAGAGCGATTCAAGCTGCCAGGAATCGGCAGCCTTGCGGAACGAGTGTAGCTGGTGGTGGGTGGTCCCGGGTGCTGTCTTTCCGCGCACTTGGGTTCGCAGGTTGTTGACGAGGGCCCGCGACCCAATGGCATTCGTTGCTCTCCCTTTTGCTTCCTTGGGGATTCCGGTAGTCTGGTTTCACCACAATAGGAGCTAAGCTTGCGAGTTCGGGTCTTTTATCACGATCGCTGTTTTGACGGCGCTTCCTCGGCGGCGGTATTTTCCCGCTTCTACCGGGAGCGCATCCGCGACGATGTCGATTTTGTCTTCACCGGGCTGCTGCATCGGGTGGGAGCACTGTTTAACGAGGACGATTTTGATGGCGATGAAAACGCGATCGTGGATTTCAAGTATTCCAGTTCGCCCAAAATCACCTGGTGGTTCGATCATCACGAAAGCGCATTTCTAACCTCCGCCGATGCCGCTCATTTTGAGCGGGATCAGAGCAACCGCAAGTTTTACGATCCCGATTTCAAGTCCTGCACCAGTTTTATCGCCTTGGTGGCCGAGCAGCGGTTCGGCTTCAATCCAGCTTCCGTCGCCGAGTTGGTCAAATGGACTGACATCATCGACGGCGCACTCTACCCCGATGCCCGCACTGCCGTCGAAATGCGCGAACCGGCCATGAAGCTCACCATGGTGATCGAGTCTACTCTGAGCCCGGATCTGCTTCCCCGCCTGATCCCCCTGCTCGCAACCAAATCGCTGTCAGAAGTTTTGCGTGAGCCATTTGTCGAACCGCTCTTACCTCCTCTCCTCGAGCGTCATCAGCGCTCGATGGTCGTCTTGCGGGAGCGGACCGAGCTGAACGATGGAACGCTGTTCTTCGACGTCTCCGACCTTGAACTTGAGGGATACAATAAATTCATTCCCTATTATCTGCATCCCGAGGCGATTTACAGCGTGGGCTTGAGCAGGAGCAGCTTTCGGGTGAAGGTCTCGGTCGGATCGAACCCCTGGGCTCCATCGGAACCCGTGGTGAATCTGGCGAAAATTTGCGAACACTACGGCGGCGGTGGACACGCGCGAGTCGGCGCCATTTCCTTTGACGTCGCGCAAAAGGATCAAGCTTACAAGGCGGCGAGGGAGATTGTTGATGAATTGCGGGCCTCGGTTCGCACCCAATCATGATCTTCCGGGGTGTGTCGCATCGTCGTATCCCCGCGCTTCGATTGAGTCTTTTCGCGGACGAGCGTCGAGCGAAGGCGGTGGATACCTGGGCTTTCGTCGGAAACCCGAACGTCCATGGGAGCCTGGTGTAAGCGGCCCGGGTGGGGCGATCAGGCGGTGCCCCCCGGGAGAACCATGATTCACGGGAGCCCATTATTATGGTTGCAGCCCAGTGCATAATAGAATAAGGGCGTAACGCTCGAATGCTCGACAGCAACCCAGAACTTGGCTCGCACGAGCAGGGTCCCAACCTTCAGCTGCTGCGCGGGATTGCGTCCTTTGAACTGACGAAGGGACTCATCGTCTTGCTCGCGGGCGTCGGCGTGCTCTTCCTGATGCATCAGGATCCTTGGGACGTGGCGGACGGATTACTCCACCTGCTCCATATCAGCCCAGACCGCCATTTTGCACAGGCTTTTCTCGACTGGGCGGACACCCTGACCAGCGCCAAACTCTGGGCAGTCGCCGCGGCTGCGCTGGCCTATTCTGTTCTTCGTTTTGTGGAGGCTTATGGGCTATGGTACGCGCGGGCTTGGGCAGAATGGATTGCCCTCATCTCAGGATCCGTGTATCTACCCTATGAGATCTATAAGATCATCCACCGCCAAACCCCATTTCACGTCACCGTGCTCGTGGTGAACCTGGCCATTGTGTTGTATATGGCCTACTTGCTCTGGACGGGCAAGAGCATGCACGGGATTCCGCAAGCAACCTGGGCGGAGAGCACTGGGGCGGCGCGGAAGCAGGTCCGCGGAGGAGCCTGATCGAGTCGATTTTTTGCTCGAAAATGCCTCCAGTGGGAAGTAGGGCTCCACTGCTATCCGGAGCGGTGCACATCGATGGAGTTTCCCTCCCTGGCATCGCTCGGTTGTGGCATCTCTCGCGAACCTTGTGACCCTGGTCATCTGTGGTCGATTACAACGGTAGTACCACCGATAGGCGATCGATCTCCACCATGGGGCTATTGTCGATTCCCCCCAAACTAGGCACTCTGGTTGTGGGTTGTAGATCCAGAGAAACGTCGAGGCAAGCCTAGGCTATGGATGATCTTCGCAAAGTTGAGGTTCGGGGCACCTTGGAATGTATGGCCGACTACGTCTCGATGGGGATTATCGGTTTAATGATCGCCGTGAGCACATTGCGCTTGCGCGGCCTTTTTTGGTAAACCCGGCGGTAAGCTGACCTACCCTAGTTACCTCAAGCCACGTTCCTCTCCGCCGCGCTGTGCAAACCTCGACCAGTCCTAGAGAGAACAAACCCAGCGGAATCTGCAGGTAAGCCTTCTGTTATAATCGCCATCGCTTGTCAATGCCGGCCCGCGTTCGATCTATTTTCCCCTGGTTTTCATCCTGCTTCTACAGGCGGTTCCCGTGGTTTGGCAGAGATTCGCTCCAGCCTTTCCTCGAAGGCCGCCAGTCATTAGCTCCTCTTGAGCCCCCCCAGGGCCGTTTTCGGGGGTTCGACTTCTGCCCCCTTCTCGAAGACGGTGCGCAGGCGGTACTCATGATGGGAAAACAACCTTGGCGATAACCACGGTTGCCCCATGGCGCGCCAGGCTACGATTCCTCTGCCTGTTTCTCCTGTTGCTGGCAGGTCGAGTGGGAGCTCAGACGATGCCTCCTCAGGCGAACAACCCTCAGGCCCGGGACTTCAGTGTATGGATCGCAGGTGCAACCGGGGAAGAGAACACCAACTCCTTCGCTGAGGCGCAGGTTTGGTCTACGGGAGTCTTCCTGGGCTGGGTGATTGTCGCGAAAGCTGGCAGCGGCTGGCGGCAGGGTGGTCTAGAGTACGGTTTCAGCCTGATCCCGGCTGCTGTCCAAACAAGACCTCAGCATATCTTCGGTGGTGGCTTTGAGCCTGTCGTTCTGCGCTGGAACTCGAGCCACCACCTCGGACGCCTGACACCCTATATCGAGCTGGCGGGGGGCGGGTTATTCACCAACTCGAATTTACCTCCCGGCAATACTTCCTCGTTTAACTTCACGGCGAGGGCAGGTGGTGGCCTCCAAGTATCCACGAAGAAGGGTCAATCCTTCGATGCAGCTTGCCGATGGTCGCACATCTCCAACGCAAACTTAGGCGTGCGCAATCCGGAATTCAATGGCATACAGCTCAGTATTGGGTATCACTGGTTCAAATAGGCAGCTCCGATTCCGCAGGGAGGGGGCAGACGCAGCGCTGAACACCACAAATCAACACGATATTCAGACCGTGCGGGCAGAAACCATCGCGGCCATGGATCAACCGGCCCGGGAGTTTCAGTTTGGGGGGCAGACCAAGAGGGTACAATGCAGGAGTGGGACGCAGGTGTGACGTGCCCGTAAGTGATTGAGGGGCTGTAGCTCAGCAGGATAGAGCAAGCGGTTCCTAACCGCTAGGTCGCCAGTTCGATTCTGGCCAGCCCCTCCAGCCCTATGAACTCGAAAAAAGCTAGAATCTACACCACCTGAAAGCCCTACGAGCAGAACTGCGATAGGCACGTACCAGAGCAGCCACGCCGGGCGGCGCGGTCCTTTCAGGACTCGTACTTCCAACTCCCGCCGACCATGGTCCGCTCCACTCGGATCTGGATCAGTTCGGAGGGGTCAGTCTTAAACGGATCCCGATCGAGCACGACCAGGTCCGCGAACTGTCCCGGCCGAATGGAGCCCTTTAGGTTTTCTTCGAAGGCCGCGTATGCACCATTCACCGTGCCACAACGGATGGCTTCCTCGAGAGTAATCCGTTGATTAGGCCCCCAGACGTTTCCCTTCATGTCTGTCCGCGTGAGCTGCGACTGCAACCACATCATGGGATTCGGCGGGCTAGCCGTGTAATCGGATGAATCCGTGGGACGTAGGCCGGCGTCGAGGAAGCTGCGCATGGGAAACATGTGCTCGGTGCGCTCTCGACCATAGAAGTGCAGAACGTCGCCGTGAAAATATACGTAACCGGAAAAGGGCGCGGGAATCGCCTGCAGGGAACGCATCCGCTCTATGAGCGCATCGTTCGGCAGGGTGCAATGTTCAATGCGGAAACGCGCGTCTTTTTTAGGCATCTCGTTCTCGACCTGCTCATACACCCCGAGGATACGGTCGATCGCCAGGTCGCCGTTGGCATGGGTGGCCAGCTGCCAACCCGCCCGGTGCGCTTTGGATCCGGTCTGGTAGAGCTGGTCGCGGCTGGAAAGCTGCAAGCCGACATAGTTGTTCGGAATCCCGATGTAGGGTTGGGAGAGCCATGCGGTGCGCTCCGAGATGGAGCCGTCGGCGTATTGCTTCACCGCACCGATACGCACCCATTCGTCGCCGAAACCGGTATGAATCCCGGCAGCCATGAAGTGATCGAGAGACGCGGCGGAGATGTGACAGTAGACGCGCATCCCAAGTTCGCCGGCATCGCGCGCATCCTGGTAGCCCTGCACGTCCTCGGGCGAGGCATCCGCATCGCAGGCGGAAGTAATTCCGTTGCCGGTGAAGAGTTTGGAGATCAGCCTCGTGCCTTGGCGATAGTCCTGCCGCGTGTTGTTTCGGGGAATCAATTTCAGGAAAACCTGGGCCGCCGCATCGCCCACGAAACCGGTCAGCTGGCCGGCGGAATCGTGCTCCAATCGACCCCCGGGCGGATCCGGCGTTTGGTCGGTGATCTTGGCCAGCTGTAACGCCGTGGAGTTCACGAATGCCGTGTGGCCGCCACGATGCTGCACCAGCACCGGATGATCGCCGACCGCCGCGTCGAGATCATGCCGATTGAGCGGTCGTGGGGTCTTGCCGTCGTCGTACAAGAATCCGAGCACCCATTCACCGGGCGGCGTCTCACGCGCGCGGTCGTGCAGAACAGCTAGTATTTGTTCGATAGAATCTTTATCGCAGGCCACTTTGTAGAGATGCTCGACCCCTGATTCGACGGGATGGGCGTGCGCGTCGTTGAAACCAGGAAGAACGGTCTTGAACGCCAGGTCAACCTTACGCGTACGCGCCGTCCCCAAGGACAATACATCGTCATTCGAGCCGACCACCAAGAACCGTCCGCCACTGATCGCCGCCGCCTGCGCTCGCGGCTGGGCTTCATCTACCGTCCAGATGTTTCCGTTGTACAGAATCATCTCCGGATCTTCTCTGCGCAGAACCGGCAGCGCTAGCAGACTGCCCATTCCCAGCAGGAAATTCCGACGAGAAATGGATCGCACCGCATCACCTCCAACAAACCGGCGGATACTGGCTGGCGATCATTATTGCGCAAACGGCAGATTCATGCGCTCGGTCCCGTGCAAGGAGCAAACCTGGCCCGAGGTCGGACCGGCGGGCTGACCCGAGAAACGAGTTGATTCCGTTCTCGGGTATCACCAGCTCGGCCTGGAAGCCGGGCTGGACGTACCGCGATCTGGTTGCTTCTTCCCTCGGGGTTGGGTTAATGAAAGGCTCCAGCGAAGAAGATTTCCGTGTATTCGTGGGCGATCTGTTCCGCGCTGAGCGTGCCTTCCTGCTTGTACCACTGGTGGAGCCAGTTAATCATGCCGAGCAAGGCAAACGTGGCCGCTCGCGCGCTGACCTCCGGGGAAGAACCTCGAGCCAGCTGCACCTCCGCGATGAGTCTTTCCAGAAACTGGATGTAGCTTTTTTTGCGGGTGTTGATCTGCTTGCGCAGGGAAGGAGGCAGAGGATGATTCTCATGCAACAAAACCGTGATCTCTCGATCGCGCACGCTCAACACGACGTCGACATGTAGGCGGATGAGAGCCCGCAGGCGCTCTTCCGGATTCTGAATGGTGCGCAGGGGCTCAAGCACTCGTTGCTCGGTGATGTCCAGAGCGTGGCTCATGAGTTCGAACAGGATTTCGTCCTTGCTCTGGAAATGGTGATAAAGACCACCCTTGCTCAGTTTCAGGGCGGCAGCGATGTCGTTCATCGAGGTGGCATCATAGCCGCGCTGCTGGAACAGACGTGCTGCCACGCGCAGGATTTCCTGCCGGGAGTCAACCAAGGTGGTAGGACTCATCGCGGCACACAATATACACCTGCTCGTGCGGGAGGAGAATTCTCGCACCTCTCGGGGCCTGAAAGATGAGACAGGAGTTGTGAACATCGCTGTGGAAAAAGTGGATCGTCCGTTTCCGGTCGTAACCAAGTACTGATTCCTTAACTACTTGTATTTTTGCCATTCACGCTGCGCGTTTGAGGCGTTTGCACTAAAAAATGGCGTTGACATTTTCTTGAGGACTATTTAGTGTGACTCGCGTCGACGGTCGAAAGGCTTGGTTCAAATAAAATTAGCCAAGCCAAAGTAGGCCGGGTGATTGATTCGGCAGGGCAACCTGTCGAACCTCCAGACCCGAAAAAACCAGCTACTCTGCGAGGAGTAGGTGGGGTTTGGAACTGCGAAAGCAGTGATTGCATCAAGGGCTGTGACGGTGCGTGTCTCCACGCTGTCGGCTCCCTCGCAGGAGGTGGCAGCTAGAGCATAACCAATGTCACAGCCTTTTCCCTTTCTGCCTTCCTCGCGTGGGATCGCGGGAAGGAGTGCTGGTCTGCGCCAGCTTTACCCAACCGACCCTACCAGGCTTGAATCGCCAGATGCCGCATGCGGACCCCATTTTACGCTGCTGCCGCGATCATTCCTCGCGTGCATGAGACAGGCGTACAGATCACCCTCGGGCTCTTGGGGGTAGTTGCCATGGTAGCTCACCGTTGCCATCGGCTGGTGGTGGTAGCGAAAACGCGTTGAAGAAACCGAGGGATGGCCTCAGGCTGAAGCGACGATTGAATCAAGTGGGCCTGAGGGCACCGCTCAAGGCCGGGCCCGGTTGCCGACATTCGCGTTCTCTTATCAGGTTGCCGGGAAGTATTACTCCGGTCGCTTCGCTCTTTTGCGGTATACCCCCGATCCTGATCGATCACTCATCGACCGGATGATCGGGCGCAAACTGCAGGTAGGGTACGACCCTCGTCGCCCAGAAGTTTGGTTTATCCCCGACAAGGTGATCGAGGGCTGCAAGGTCGAGCAAAAGGTGGGTCCACATTTGATCGCCCTCTACCCGCAAAACTAACTACCTCCTCTTAACTTAACGTCGCGACCCGGATGGTTCCGCAACCTACTAGGCACTCGGGTACAGTGCGGCCGACGATCCCACCCATTGCATATCCTTATTGTGGTCGACTCCCATCATCAGCCCGCGCCCCATCCGCACAATGGTCATGACCGGCAACAGTTCTTCGACCCAGATATACATGATCCGGACCTCAGCCTTGGTTTTGCCAAACGGAGTCTCAATCACCGGCTCGAAGTTCATCCGTTCCTGCAAAATGTATTGCCAGCGTTTTTCCGCCGGGATTGCCGCCAAATCCTCTTTGCGGGGATGCATGAGGACGCCCAACCCGGCAAAGGAAAACAGCGGTTTGACCACGGAATTCTCCAAACCACCCACCATTGTCGGCTGGCTGAGAAATTGGGTTCGCGGCACACACGGGTGCCGCAGGTAGGGCAGGGCAAACTTGCTCATGCGGAAATACCAGTTGGGGTGTCCGGCCCACTCCACCTTCAACTCCTCGTCAAAGCGGAATGTCAGCTTGGGCTTCTTGCGCACCAATTCGTCCACAATGGCGCGATTGTAGATCCGGTGAATCGGCACCCACTTGCCCGACTTTTCATAGAACAGTTGCTGGCCCTGCTTCTTGATGTCGCTGATCGAAACCGTAGCCACGCCGAGCAGCTTTTCCGTGAGCAGGAAATCCGGCAACGTCTTCTGCTGACGGGGGTCAATCTCCATGATGATCACGTTGTCCGGGTCCTCGGAGCCCACGACGGCCCGCCGCAGGAGTTGCCGATAACCGTCCCACTCTAACCCGCCGAGAAGGTAGCGCAGATTGCGATCGAGATCGAAGACTTCCAGGTAGTTCTGCGACAGAATGGCTTGATAGGCGTACAGCGAGGGAAACCCCTGCAACTCGACCAGCCGGGGCTCCAAATTGCCGGATGGCCCGCGCACCAGCCCGAAATCCACCTGGATGAACATGGGAAAGGGCGCTTCCCTTGGGACCTTATATTCCGGCGGGATGGCGGCTTCGGAAGCCCGGCGGTATTCTGGGCTTTCCAGTTGATGGATGAGTTCCTTGCCATACCCTGCCATCAGATCAAGCAGTCCCTTATCGAAGAAACAAGGAGTCTCGGAGATGCGGAATGGCACTGGCGTCCCGCACTGCCGTTCCATGACTTGCAAAAGCCTATGGTACTTTTTCGCGGTGAAGTTCTCATTGAATCTCCGGCGCAAGAGAGGAATCATGGGGCGCAAAGCCTGAATAACCGTTGCATGCCAAAGGATGGTACGACGAACGGGCCAACCGAATAGCTTAAATTACAAAGCAGCCCGCGCGCATGATCTGTTTGCCATCCACCCAAATGTCGAATTTCCTTCCCACGACATCAATATGGGTGGAGGAGTACCAGTCCGCCCCGGTGTGCATTCCGTAAGGGTTGCCGAACGCGATGTGGACTCCGGGATATTTCTCATCCTGCAGAATCTGCCCGATCACGTCTTTCAACTCGATGTTGGTGCCGATGGCGAATTCCCCCACCCGGTCGCTGTTCTCGTCGGTATGGGTATACCTCCAAAAGTCGTCTTCCAACTCTCGATTGGAGGAATGCGCCTCGGTCACGCGATTCTGTTGGACCCGAATCGTGAGGGGCGTTTGCCGCAGTTCGCCGAACTTGGCGCACAGCCAATCCCCAACCACGCCATCAATGACAAAGGTTCCATTGACCTCCTCCGGCGTAGTGAACACCTCGCCTCCCGGCAGATTTCCCCACTTCTCCGGGCTGATCAACCCGCTGGTCTTGAGCCAGCGGTAGTTGGGATTCAGGCGAGTCACCAGATCCGTGCCGGCGGCGGTCTTGGCCCGGATTTCCGACGCCGGCTCGACCATCTGCAACACCCGGGTGCTGATGCCATCGACTTTGCGGAAATCTGCGCGCATTCCTTCCCGCATGATCTGAGGGTTGATATTGACCATGTGGGCATGGCGAATCTTGTTTCGGTTCACGATGTCCGTCATTTGCATGCGGGAGGGTAGTTCGTTGGCCTGCGCCTGCACGGCAAAAATGCTGACCTGGCTGGTCTCGAGGTCCGCGGCGATCTCGGCGGGGAACTCCACCAGGGGCCGGGGCGCGAGATCCTCGAGCAGCCACGCGCCATAGATCGCTCCCGCGCGCCGCAGTTCGGCTACGATGCTGGCCCCAATTTCCCGGGTGGCCTGGTCGGTGATGAGCGTGACTTTTTCCCTGGGCCGGATGGCCAGGCACACTTCGACCGCGTTGCGGGCTCCTGGGGTAAGTTCTGGATCAAAGGCAAGATCTTCGAAGGTCGGTCGCTCTCGCCGCTGGGGCGAGTCCGCGGGGTTCAGGGCTTGGTCGACAGAATCTGCCATCACCCAATTTTTCTAGCGCGCGTCACCGCGACCGCTTCCTCGAGACCGACTTCGGTCTGCTGCATGATGTAGTCCGCCACCTTTTTGAGATCCCCGGTCTCCTGGAACACGCGCAGTTGTCGATCGGCGCCGCTGCCGACTTCGAGGATCTCGTGGATGTAATTGAGTTCCTCGCGCGAATCCAGCTCGTCCACGACGTCGTCGACAAAATCCAGATACTCGCGGATCAGATCGCGTTCCGGGACTTCCTTCTGTTTTCCGAAATCAATCAGCTTGCCATCCAGGCCGTAGCGCGCAGCTCGCCACTTGTTTTCCATGAGCAGCGCCCGGCGATAGAGCCGAAAGCCCTGGTTGGCGGCATACAACTTGTACAGTTTGGCGACGGTGGCCTGAATGAGCGCGGCCAGCGCTATGGTCTCGTCCAGCCGCATGGGAAGATCGCAGATCCGGAACTCCAGCGTGTTGAAGAAGGGATGCGGACGGATATCCCACCATATTTTCTTGGCGTTGTCGACGCAGTTGGTCTTGATCAGAAGCTTGACGAAATTCTCGTATTCGCCCCAGCTGGGAAAATAATCCGGGATGTTGGTGCGGGGAAACTTATCAAACACCTTGCAGCGATACGATTTAAGACCGGTATTCATCCCCAGCCAGAAGGGAGAATTGGTGGAGAGCGCCAGGATATGCGGCAGGAAATACCGGGCGTGATTCATCATCTGGATCGCCGTCTCGCGATCTTCGACTCCGATATGCACGTGCAAACCGAAGATCAGGTTGGCGCGGGCGACCAGTTGCATATCTTCGACGATGTTCTTGTAGCGCTCGTCCGGGGTGATCTCCTGCAC
>DASPVV010000082.1:0-7470 GCA_035622175.1 Terriglobales bacterium
GCACGGGCCGCTTCCGTCGTGCCCAGGAACTCCTGGATAAGGCTCACAATGACATCGCCCGAGAAGAAGATGACTCCTCGGTTCGGGGTCTCCGGGATCGCGCTCTTCATCACATCGACGAAGCCCACCACATCGTCGATAAACTGATCGAGCAGGCTGCCAACTAATAAGCTAATAAGAAAGGCTCCCGGGGCGTTGGGCTGTGTATGGCTCACGCCCATGTTATTTCTCCGCAACTAACTGCTCCCGCTCGGTCAGCGGATTGCTGATCTCGCTCGTGGGGACGAACGCGGCAGGCGGTCCATGCTTGGGTGATTGATGTAGCCAGATTTGACTCAAAATCCCCACCGCCCCGGGGTTTTGAGCACAATCGGGATGTTACGCCATTGAGGCTCGGATAGCTTCAGCCGACAATCCGCTCGTATCGAGGCTGACTGCGCAGAGCTGGATCCTCCCTGCAGAAATCTCGGAATTACCGGATTTTCAATGGCTTGAGCACCAGTTCATCGCCAGAGTATTCGCATGAGACATCTGCATTGGACCCTGCTTACTCTGTGGCTGCTGTACAGGCCGATGTTAGGACAAGCCAATCCATCCACGGCGCTCCATGACGCCCTGGCCCTAGAGAACCGCGGCAATTTCGACAGTGCTGCCAAAGTTGCGAAAGCCGCCATCGATTCTCGCCAACTGAGTGGCAACGAGTTGGGCAGAGGGTACATCATTCTTGCAGTTGCTTGGCGAGGAGCGGGAGATTTGACCGACGCGCAAATTGCTTTTGAGGATGCACTGCAGGTCCTCGAACACGATCGCGAGCACCCTGAGGACTATGCATCGGCCCTGGAAAACTACGCCGGATTCTATAGCGAGTTGGAACAACTTGACCTTGCTGCGCCGATGTATCGGAAGGCTTTTCATCTGCGCCAAAGGATCGGGGACCATACGGGAACCGCGCTATCCCTAACACGCTTGGCGGAACTCGCTCTCGCTCGAAATCGAGTCCGCGAAGCGCACCGCTACTTGCAAAAGGCATCTGACGAGGCAAAACTGGCATCCGATCTTATCGACGATGATAAGGCTTTTTTCTTTGAAACCCAGGGATATCTAGCCATTGCTGAGCACCATCCTCCCGCAGCCGTAGCGGCCTATCAACGCGCCTTGAAACTGGTGGAGCGATCGCGCGGCGAGCAACATTGGCTCGCCGGTTGGGAACACATGTTGCTCGGCAAAGCATACGCGGAGTCCGGCGATTTTAGGAGCGCGTTGGCAGATATGCAAACCGGGCTCACAACCCTGGATCATGCGCTCGGGCAGAAGAATCCGAAGTACTTCGCCGCAGAACTCGCGTATTCCCGAGTTCTGGATCAGGTTGGGTCGCATGCCGAGGCCGCGCAAGTCCGCGCAGCTGCCGAAAAAGCCAGTAAAGGTTACTATGGCAGTCAATGTGCTGGATGTACGATTAACGTAGCTGCATTCCGGTAGGGGGTGCGTGATTCCTGATTGCGACAATCTGTCCAGAGCCGTGGTCCATGGCAAAACGCCATGGGGTGAGCTCTTGCCTCGGGCAAGAATGATTCCCCTTACCATGGCCGCGATCCTGGCTGTGGCGACCGCGATCGAATGCCATGCTCAAGCGAGAGGAATCCAGTCCTTTCTGTCGTGGGGATTCTCGCTCGCTTACGGGTGCGCTCTTTGGTTTTGGTGGGCCCTCGTTGTCTATCTGTTGTGGCGATCAACCGGTCGCTGGCCATCTGCTTTGAGAGTTTCGTTTCGGGCTCTGGTTGTGCATCCAGTGATTGCCGTCGGAGTCGTGGCGCTCCATCTTGGCTTCCTGCAACAGGCGACTCAGTTGATCATCAGACTCGGCCCGGAAGCAGTGAAGGCTGAGTATCGAGGGTTGGATTTCTTCTGCTTTCCGCGCTTCGGGATGGAACTTCTAATGTACGGTCTTTGCTGGTTCGCCTGTGCCGCGGTGAATACGCAATTGGTAGCGCAGCGCGATTCGATGCGCTCTCTGGAATTAGAGCGGCAATTGTCAAGCGCTCACTTGCGAGCCCTGCAGATGCAGCTCGAGCCGCACTTTCTCTTTAATACTCTCAACGCAGTCACCACTTTGGTCGAACTTGGCCGCAGAGAACAGGCTCTCGAAACACTGGAGCACCTGAATACAATCCTGAAGCGGGTCCTGAAGCGGAATACTCCTAGCAAGATCCCGCTGGCGCAAGAGTTGGAGGTTCTGGAGAGTTACTTGGCCATTGAGCAAGTACGCTTTGCCGACCGCCTTCGCGTTGACATCAATCTCGATCCCAATACGCTCGATGGTCTGGTGCCCTGTTTTCTATTGCAACCCATCGTCGAAAACGCGATTCGGCACGGAATTGCGCACTGCGAAGGCAGTGGCTGGATCGAAACTTCCACCCAGCGAATTGGGACTCGCATGCGCTTGGAAGTGCGGGACAACGGTCCGGGAATGAATGAAACGTCCGCCAGCGGCTTTGGGCTCGGCCTCAGCAACACGAAGGAACGGTTGGCTCACTTCTATCAGAATGATTATGAGTTGCGTGCGTTCCAACCAGAGTCAGGCGGATTTCAGGTCTCGATTACGATCCCGTATGAGAAGGCGACCTCATGACCTTGAGAACCATGATCGCCGATGATGAACCGCTGGCCCGCGAACGCCTCAAGACGCTCCTCGCACCGGATCCGGACATCGATATTGTTGCCGAGTGCCGAAATGGCAGCGAAGTCGTGAAGTCGCTGAAAGCAGGCAAAACAGATTTGCTTTTTCTTGACATTCAAATGCCTGGCAGAGACGGCTTCGAGGTAATCGAGGAAATCGGGCCAGCCAATATGCCGATCACGGTGTTTGTGACCGCTCACAACGAGCATGCAGTGAACGCCTTTGAAGTGCATGCGCTGGACTACTTAGTAAAACCGATTGAGAGAAAGCGTCTTGAGCAGGCGTTGGCCAGAGTCAAGGAACGAGTTCAGTTGGAAGAAGCGTTTGCTGCGCGTGAGCAAATCTCTTCCGTCGTAGAAGCGTTACGGCAGGCGGCCCCTCGCCCCGAGCGGCCCGAGCGATTCCTGACTAGAAGTGGAAACACCGCTTCGGTGGTGCCGGTGAGTGACATCGAGTGGATCGAAGCCGCCGATTATTACGTCTGTCTGCACGCCGGCGGCAAGCGGCACCTGTTGCGGGAGAGTATTCGGGCGCTTGAGACGAAATTAGACCCGAAGAAGTTCATTCGCCTGCACAGGTCGGCGATTGTGAACCTCGACCATGTGCGCGAGATTCACCGGGACGGACAAGCGGAAGGCTGGGTTCTCCTATCCACGGGAGCCCGGGTTCGCCTGAATCGGAATGGTTGGCGGAAGCTAATTGGCGTAACCAGCGCTTCGAAGAATTCAGATTTCTAAGAGTCCCTACGTACGCGGACCCAATCCCGACTGATTTACACCGTAATGAGCGGATAACGAGCAAACAGGAAGTAATCCCATAACGGGGATGGGAGAGGCGTCTGGATGGTAAGGCGTTAACGCTCAAAGTCCGTTAATCAGCGTTTAGGGTCCACGGAGGTCCCGATGCCGCCGGTGTTCCTTATCTCAGGCACGCGACGGACTATTGCTGAAAAATCGGCTTCATGCTAGCGATAGCAACGAGAGGAACGCCGAAGTGTCGGCAGTGCATCACAGACCAGGAGGCTCATCGCCGTCGAAGTGCGGATCGTAGCCGAAGAAGAGCAAACATTCCAATCTTTCGGCTTCGAGCAAAACCTCGTCCGGCACCCTCTTGCGCTCGCTCTGCAAGTACTCGACCAGCCCGTTGAGGGCCTGGACGACACCCCGGTGTAGCATCTCGTCCTTGCGAGTTGCATCCACGTACCGTCGCATCACCGCAGCGAAGGACCTGAACTCCCTCATCGGATACCGCTTTCGGTTCCCTGCGAGCGCCTCTTGGAAAGCGCAGTGCTGATCGATTACCAATGCCGCCAGCCGGTCTTTTTCCGAGCCAGACATGTTCGTCCCGCCACCGAAGTTTAAGGGTAGAGGGAGAATGGTGCGCGTTGCAACGAGCGCTTTCATTGATCCGAAGGTTGCATTGCGCAGCGATCTGCCGTAGTCCCAGTGCTGCGGCATGGGAGGCCGTCGCCATGGGCAAGAAGAGAATCAAGCCGAATTACCGTCGCCGAGTGCTTCGGCTGTTGGATCTGGATCAGTGCAAATTGGCCGTGCTCAATAGTCTGGGCTCGCCCGCCTCGCGTCGAGTGTACGAGTACGCCATCGATCAATTCATCGCCTGGTATTGTTCCGAACCCCGGCTGGCCTTTAATCGCATTGTGGTCGTGCGCTATCGCATGTGCCTGGAATCTCGGCATCTGGCCGCCAACACGATCGATCAACAGCTCGCAGCGGTGCGCCGCCTCGCGCACGAAGCCGCCGACTCAGGTTTGCTGAGTCCCGAGCTGGCTGCCGGGATTAGCCGTGTCAAAGGAGGCAAGCAACTCGGCTTTCGTTCCGGCAATTGGTTAAGCGCAGAGCAGAGTTCGGAAGTACTCAAGCGCGCTTGCGGTGACAGTATGCGCGCGAAGCGCGATTACACGATGTTGGCCATCCTGTTTGGTTGTGGTTTTCGAAGGTCGGAACTGGTTAGCTTGGAGGTGGACGATATACAGATGCGCCAAGGACACTGGGCCGTCGTTGATCTGATTGCCAAAGGTGGCCACATTCGGACCGTGCCCATTCCGAACTGGGTCAAAGGCGCTCTCGACCAGTGGACACGAGCTGCTGGGTCAGTGAGGGCAAAATCTTTCGAGCGGTGGCCAGACTGGGAAGGGTGTGGGGTAGCGGCATCTCGCAGAACGCCGTCTGGTACGTAGTCAGAACCTGTTGCGAGAGAGCCACTTGGAGCATATATTGCTCCCCATGATTTGAGGCGAACCTGCGCGAAACTAGGCCACGACCGCGGTGGTGAGCTTGAGCAGATTCAGTTCTTGCTCGGGCATGCATCGGTCCAGACTACTGAACGCTATCTTGGCTGCAAACAAAATCTCGGGCATCCAGTAAATGATCTTCTCGACCTCAGAACGGGCGCGCAGCAGCAGGCGAAACATGAGGAATCTGTCCCAGCGGAGGCGGCCAGCGAAGCTGTAGAAAAGTCCCACGAGCCAGGGATAGAATGCCGCCACGGAGGATCGGAAAATGAGCAGCCCATCCGCAACCCAAAACACGTATCTTTACCAGAACGAACCGAAGTGGTCGAAGTCGGAAAAGGCCATCGCCCGCACAGCTTTCGACGCTGCTCTGGGTCGGGAGCTGCACGAAGTGATTCAGAAAGCAAAGCAAATGGCGAACGAGATTACAGCAGTCGTCGGACCTGTGGGATTTGGAGCATTACCTGACCGAACGCCGTAAAGAGATCGACCGCAAGTACGACTATCGGTATTCGCAACTCACGCACGTGTTTGGGAGGCTCTTGTACGAAGGCCGAGTCAGCGAGGAAGAGCTGCGTGGTCTGGGTGAAGACAAACTGAAGTCCATCCGTTCACTCGCTGAGCTTTTCGCGAAGTACGTGGCCTGACTTGGATTCTGAGCGCTATCGCCTGTTCTCGTCAGTTGACTACTGCTCAACGATAATTCTCTCGTGATTTCCGCTGCCACATTACTTCTTGGCTCACTTCTGATGCTGGCGGTTGCATCGGTGACTGTCGCCTTAAATATTCTTCTGAAGGGCAGAATTTACGAGCACCTCAAGCCGCAATCTCGCCCACGCAGATGGGTGCTGGTCTCCATGCTTCTCTTGTTCACCGTCTTTGCAGTCTGGTTTCCGGTCTGGATGAGCCGGCCTCAATCCGGGATCGCAAAACTTCTCACAGTTGTTTTCGGCTTGGTGTTCTTCGTTGTGGGTATGGCGCTGAAATGGTTTACTCCATCAGTTGATCGCTACGTCCAGAGGAAGGGCTGGCCTCTCAGATATGCCTTCTGATCCCATAGCCCGGGGGTTTTGAGCGCTAACTGATTACGTCAGTTATCTGTTCCCTACGAGGATGGTGACAATAATCTGTCTAGCACAACGAAAGATGTGGCTTGATGCGCACTTGGACATGGAGAATCGTGCTTCCGGTTGTAAGCGTTCTACTACCGCTGGGGCTGTCTCCATCTTTTTTGCATGGTCTCTTCGCCTACAGTCCCAACCTGTTTTTCTTTGTTTCTTGCTGGAACCTCGTGCCTGAAGCGATCCTGTCCGTAATCTCTCCCCATGAAAACTTATATTGGACTCACGGCCGCTGGGCGCTTTTTCTGTTCTGGCAGTACGAGTTCACTGTTTTTTTGTTTTGGTGCTGGGTGGGCTGGAAAATTGACCTAAGGGCAGCCTCTCGTGATTGCGGAAGTGCCTGCACGATCACGGAAATTCTTCTTGGAGTCGCGCTCTCAATCACGATGTTTGCATTACGTTTTCGCGTGCTCGTGCCTCCTTATCGTGAGGCTGGCCCGTGGATAGCCATGGCATGGAGCCTTGTGATTCTCTGCTACTCGCTGCTGCGCCTATCGAATCTGTGGACAGCCACTCGGCAGCCGCCCGATAAATAAAGATTGCTGCTTGGAAAACACGCGAATGGGAAATTGGCGGAAACCTGTTTTTGGACAAATGAAACGGCTTGAAAGTAGAACAATCTCTCGCGTCCGCAAGAATGGTCATCATTGAAGTGGATGCGATCAGTACGCTTTTGAGAATAGACTTCAAGGCGCAATGGCATACAACACCGCCATCGCTCTGTTCTGTGCGGGCGCGACTAGCCATTGGCGGACTATGTGCGGGCTGGGTCAAACCACGCACTCGACTTCGATAACTGTTGAGAAATCTTAGCGCCCTATCGACAAAAATCTTAGCGCCCTATCGACAAGCGCTCCGGCGCCGAGTGGTGTGCGTCGATGTGAATGTTTTACGCCGGGCGCTTGCGATAGGGAGATTTGGACGAAGCCGCTAGCGTCGGCGGCGGACGCGGCGGGCTATGGGGTTTGAAACGGTGTTTCGTAATTTGTTCGTTGGGGATGTAGATGAATGGGGGCTGTGAAGGAGCTGGGTTGTAGTTGGGGCTGGGGTTGGGGCAGCGATGGAGGAGAAGTTGTTTTGAAGTTTAATAGGGCGATTGCGGTTGTCTGAGGTGAGCAGAGACACGAGGGCGTGAGTAGCAGAAACCGCAGCTTTGGGACTCGGGATGGGGGATGGCTTAGGAAGAATCAAGTGGCGGGCTCCGTAGAGTTAGTTGCCAGATAGTAAGTGCTGAGAACCTCTCGGCAACGATCATGGGGGTGGCACATTGGGGGCAGCGGAAAATCGCAGGCTTGGCGGTTGAACTGACCGGCGCAGACAGGTGGGGTTGGGGATCATCCTGCGCCAGGCGTAGACAAAGGGGAAGAAGTTTACCTCTCCGGCGATTGGCTAAGAATCCGAAGGAACGGATGCGGACGAAG
>DASPVV010000083.1:0-5349 GCA_035622175.1 Terriglobales bacterium
GCTAGGTCCGCCTCGTGCGTGTACCTCTGTTGAAGCGTGCGCACAGCGCCACGGGCGAAGTATCCGATGCCGAGACCCGCGACAAACACAAGAATGGTGATGAGAGAAGCACGTCTCATACGGCCTCCTGAGCACGGCACTTGCCACGCCTAGACAACGTGTGTCAACAGCCAACAGGCTCCAATAGGCTGGGCTGCGAAAGCTTATCAGACACGCGAATGGAATTTCACGGAAGAGCCGTTTGAAGCTTCTGCCGAACCTCATCACGATACAACACTTCAACACAGGCAATCGCTTCTCCACGTTGACTTTGCCTTCTCGGCATCCCTACCATTTCAGGCTAAGTGCCATGATCGGGCAAACCATTTCGCACTACCTCATCGTCGAGAAGCTGGGCGGAGGCGGGATGGGTGTGGTCTATAAGGCTGAGGACACGCGGCTGCACCGCTTCGTCGCGCTGAAGTTTTTGCCAGAAGATGTCGCCCGTGATCCTCAGGCGTTGGCCCGCTTTCAACGTGAGGCGCAGGCGGCATCTGCTCTAAATCATCCCAACATCTGCACAATCCACGACATCGGCGAGCAGGGCGAACGCTCCTTCATTGCCATGGAGTTCCTCGATGGCATGACATTGAAACACCGGATCGCTGGCAGACCGCTGGAGGTCGAGACGGTGCTGTCGCTTGGGATTGAGATTGCGGATGCGCTCGACGCTGCGCACGCAGAGGGCATTGTCCACCGCGACATCAAGCCTGCGAATATCTTTGTCACCAAACGGGGGCACGCCAAAATTCTGGACTTCGGATTGGCAAAGGTTATGCCAGTCCTCAGCAACGTGGGAGACGCTGGCGCGACCGCAGCATCGACAGTGACGTTGGAAGAGCACCTGACAAGTCCGGGAACGGCGGTTGGAACTATCGCGTACATGTCACCCGAACAGGTGCGAGCCAAGGAATTGGACGCCCGCACTGACTTGTTCTCGTTTGGTGCGGTACTCTACGAAATGGGGACGGGAACAACGCCCTTTCGAGGGGAGAGCACTGGAGTGCTCTTCGATTCCATTCTGAACCGCACTGCGGTTCCTCCAGTACGACTCAATCCCGATTTGCCGCCGAAGCTGGAAGAGATCATCAACAAGTGTTTGGACAAGGATCGCAACCTGCGCTACCAGCACGCTGCTGATATTCGCACCGACTTGCAACGGCTGAAGCGAGATTCAGAAAAATCATTCGGTGATGGGCAGGCACGATCCCTCAAGGCTATACCCAGCGGGACTGCGCATCAGTCCATTGTCGTCCTGCCATTCACCAACATGAGTTCTGATCCGGAAAACGAGTTCTTCGCGGACGGCATCACTGAAGAAATCATCAACGCCCTTGCCCAGATCGAGGATCTTCGTGTCGTGGCGCGGACTTCCGCGTTCTCATTCAAAGGGAAGCATGTCGATCTGCGAACCGTTGGACGTCGCTTGAATGTGACCACGGTTCTTGAGGGCAGCGTCCGCAAGTCGGGCAAACGTCTCCGCATCATGGCTCAGCTTATTAATGTCGCCGACGGCTACCACCTCTGGTCTGAGCGCTATGATCGCGAATTACGAGATATTTTTGCGGTTCAGGACGAGATCGCGCGAACGATCGCAGAGCGGTTGAAGGTTACCCTCGGAACCGAGAGACAAAAACCGCTCGTGCGGACAGGAACGAAGAATCTGGAAGCTTACCAGCTTTACCTCAAGGGGCGCTTCCACTGGACCAAACGAACACCGGACGGATCGCGGAAAGCCATTGAATACTTCCATGAGGCCATCGAAAAAGACCCCGCCTACGCGCTCGCCTATACGGGGTTGGCTGACGCCTACAACGAAGCATCATTCTTGAACGTCTTTTCTCCCAGAGAAGTGATGCCGAAAGCGAAGGCGGCAGCCACTAAGGCGTTGCAAATAGACGATGGCCTAGCTGAGGCTCACGTTTCTCTGGCGTATGCCAGCTTCACCTATGACTGGGACTGGACCGCAGCGGGAAGGCATTTTGACCAAGCCCTCGCCGTGAATCCCTCTTATGTCAGCAGCCAACCGTTCTACTCCCTTTTTCTAGGCTCACTCGGACGGTTTGAGGAAGCCGTGGCAGCGGCGAAACGCGCCCTAGTTCTCGATCCTGTTTCCCCCGCGGGGAGTCATTTCCTTGCGGTACAGCTCTACCTGTCGAGGCAATTCGATCCTGCTATTCAAGAGTGCCATAAGACGCTGGAGATGGATCCAAACTATGCCATTGCCTACGCCTTGCTAGGGCAGGCGTATTTAGGCAAAGGGTTGTGCCGGGAAGCCCTACACGATCTGGACAAGTATTTGGCGCTGAGCCGGGGTAGCGCCTCGTCCCTTGAGCTTCTTGGGTACGCACATGCCCAACTGGGCGAGCGAAACGAGGCGTTACGGACGGTCGAGGAACTCAGGGAGCTGTCGAAGCGGAGCTTTGTATCTTCCTTTTCCTTCGCCCTCGTCTATGCGGGTCTGGAAGACAGAGATCAAGCGTTCACGTGGCTCGAAAAAGCCTGCGAGGAGCGATTCAATCGTCTCGCCTACATTAAGGTTGAGGCATTCTGGGACCCCCTGCGCTCCGATCCCCGCTACGCCGACCTGTTACGCCGGATGGGACTGCCGCAATAAAACCTGAATAGCCGCTACTGGTCACAAGGTCCCGGTGAACCACCAAATACGGAGATTTTGGGCTAACGGAATCATTTGGTTGCGGCTCTCGCGGCGAAACCCTTTTTGACCACCAACTTGCAAGCCAAGGAAAACAATACATGGGGGACAGTACTCGGGAGTTTTTCCAGTGCTCATTGACCCTAAGCCGTTACCGTCCTACACATTCCCGCAAGTGGCTACACCCCCACCACCCGTGGGGCAGACGGTTTCCCATTACCGCATCCTCCGCAGGATCGGCGGCGGGGGCATGGGCGTGGTGTACGAGGCGGAAGACCTGAAGCTGGGTCGTCACCTCGCTCTGAAGTCCCTTCCCGATGATCTTGCCAACGACGCACAGGCTCTCGTTGAGGGGGTTGACCTCCCCCAGGTCAAGGCGAGTGAGAAACCGTTTTCTCGTTCGCATGTCGCTCTGCCCGATAGAATCCATGACGACTTTCACTGCAGTCTGAGATCGAGAAATCGAGGAGTAGAGAGGTCTCGACGAGCCGGGCGAGCTACGGGATGAATCTAGCGACCCCCAGCGCAGACGCTGTCGCGGTGAGCTTATCATCGAGGCTCGCCAGTGGCAGGCCACGCCGCAGAGCTAACTCCAGGTAAGAAGCGTCGTAAGCTGAGAGTCGGTGTGCTCGCCCCAAAGCGAGCGCCTCGCTCCAAGCATGGTCGTTGGTGCCTTCATCAATGACAATGGGTAGGGAACTGAGATAGCTTAACCATTTCGCGGCTTGTGCCTCCGTACTTCGTTGTCGCCGCTCTCCCATCAGTACAGCGTTGGCTATCTCTAGCGGCCAGATTACCGGCACCAGAGCCCGGGATGACAGAAAGCTTGCCGCAACTGCATCGGCATAAGGTATAGCCTCGTCCTTGAAGTACCAAGCGAGCGCGAGCGAGCAATCAAGAACGAACTCCGCCACGGAGGGTTTCTTCGGCTTTCTCTTTCTTGCCAAGCGTTCCCTCTTCTATCCTCTGTTGTCTCTAAAATCGTCGCCCTTCTTCAATCAGCTGGCGGATGGTTATCTCACCGCCGAGCGTCGGTCCTTCCCTGTCCCGCAACCGCAGCATCTCATGCACAACTTCGCTGACGTCCGCTGAATCTTGCTTAGGAGGCGGGGCGATTATCGCTGCCGGCTTACCCCGGCGGGTGATGAGAATTTGTTTGCCGTTAGCTACGGCATCGAGCAGCTCCGAAAAACGGGTGCGAGCTTCATAGAAGCCGATGGTGGTCATGCCTATTCTTTCTTCAGACCAGTCTAGTAGACTGGTCTATTAATAAAGTACTAGATTGGCGGGCTCTACGCAAGAGGCCCTCCACCTATCGGTTCGCCCGGAAATGGGGATTTTGAGCGCTTAACCGGGATTTCTCGTCACTTGCGCTGCACATATAATCCACTGGAGGAGTACACGCGTGAGAGAACTCATTGCAGACCTATTCATTTCACTCGCCTCCGGTACGGATGAGACGGCTTACTTCGGCTATTTCGGCCGGGACCTTGGGAATTGGGTGCGCGAGCAGCTGGATGAGCGTCAGGTCATATTGATGGGACGAGTGACGTATGAGGCGTTGGCCCGGTTTGCGGTGTCTGCGACCGATGAGGTCAGCGCCCGAATGCGCACGCTCGCTAAACTAGTGTATTCAAACACGCTCTGCGAGCCGCTCGCTTGGAACAACACGCGTTTGATAAGAGGTGACGTTGGGGATGCAATCACCGCGCTGAAACAGCAGGAAGGAGACCCTCTTCGATCCATCGGCAGCATTCGTCTGGTCAGGAGCTTGGCAAAACTAGGACTCATTGACCGCCTTCGCCTGATGGTCTTTCCGTTGATACTGGGAGAGACCGGGAAGGAGCCGATCTACGCCGATTATCCACGGGTGCCCCTCGAATTCGTCGGCACGAAAGTGCTCGACTCCCGACTCATCCTGCTCGAATATCGTCCCGCAGCGCGAGCGAGTTAAGCAATATTCCGGTCACCATTCTGCTCAACTGTCGAAACCAGGCCTGATAGCGACAGCTAACAAACGACCCGATCCGATGCTGGGACAATTTTAATGTTAAGAGTGGCGGGTTTCGCCATGTTCCTCGCGCCGAATCCACTGTACATCTTGGAGCTTTGTTGTGCTCACAATTCGTTCACAGTCGAGTCTAAAGAACCCATGATGCCTTCCTCGCGCATGATTCACCAGCTTCTATCCTGCTTCGTCCTGGTTGCTGCCTGTCTGATCGCGACTTGTGGTGCGGCCCAGGCGCCGAACGAACGTTACCAGATTGAGTTGCAGCCACTGATCGAAGATTACCTACGCCAGCAACAGGTACCGGGATTTGCTATCGGCATCATCCAAGACGGACGGCTGGTCTATGCCCACGGTTTCGGTGTGAAAAACCTGGCCCACCACGACGATCTCATCACGCCTCGTTCGCTGTTTCATACCGCATCCATCACGAAGACGTTTGTGGCCACATCCATCATGCAGTTAGCTGAGTCGGGGAAGGTCAATCTCGACGGCCCAGTCGTGCAATACCTGCCTTACTTCCGCCTCGCCGATGATCGCTACCAGATCATCACCGTACGGCAGATGGTCACTCATACATCGGGCATGCCCGACGTTGAGGACTACGAGTGGGATAAACCGCAATATGATGATGGCGCGCTCGAGC
>DASPVV010000084.1:0-15544 GCA_035622175.1 Terriglobales bacterium
GCCGCTCATTCCGTATTTGCTGAGCGAGGTTGGTTCTAACTTCTTCCCCATGGCTGGGTCCGTGATCAATTCGGCGACACCTTCGAGAATCACCGCTTCAGCCGCATTCTGAGTGCCCACAATACAGTTTGGATTTTTGGCCAAGTTGCGTGCCTTTTGGGTCTTGCTCCCTGTGCCGAACCAAAACGCACCGTCGAACCACAGGCCCCAAATGATCATGGCATGGGGTCGACCATCGGGACGCACGGTGATGATCCAGTACTCGCGAGACTCGGTGAGAGTCTTCACCGCCCATTCCCAAGGCAACATCCCGGTTTTCCCCTTGCTGATGCCGTAGCCGGGTATTCGCGGTCGTTCACTTCGCGGCTCTACCTTGCTCTTTTTCAGGCTTGGCATGGCGACCTCCGATATTGGCGCGTGGACCTACAAGCGCGGGCAACCGCTCCCGGATTGTATCGGATTCTCCTGCGGGGAGATCACTGACGTTGACGTACGCTCAAAACCCTGGTCCCCGAAGCGACGGTGCGCCAAACGAGATGGCCGTCCTCGCCCTGGTGACATGCCCCTAACCCTAGGGCGGTGAATGAAATCCAAGAAGACCGGGCCAGCTTCGGGGGCGCGCCGAGCGAACTCCTACTCCTACCCAAGGTCACTTCCCGATGGCAGAATTGTCTCAATGGATCCCGATTACAATCCATGTCTTGCGTTGTGACGACTTCGAGCTTTCGATTAACATTTATCCATTTGGCGTCCGAGAACGATTTGAACAGAACCGTGACCTGTCGAAGGAAACGATTAATCTTCGGTCGCTGAGAGGTTCGCATGAACACACCGACGAGTGAAAAAGTCTTCGCCGCGCTCGAAACCTTTCGCATTGAACTTCCTTCCTGGGGTTTCGCGAACACGGGGACACGTTTCGGGAAATTCATCCAGGCAGCTGCCGCTACGACCACCGAGGAGAAGTTCAGCGACGCCGGCCAGGTGCACTTTCTTACGGGCGTTTGTCCAACCATAGCCCTGCACGTGCTATGGGATTGTCCCGCGGCTGTCGAAAGTACGGAGGAGATCGAACGTTTTGCCCGCCGTTATGGCATTACACCCGGCTCGATCAATCCCAATCTCTTTCAAGATCAGGAATACAAGTACGGATCGTTTGCCAATCCCGATCCAGCGATACGGCAACGGGCCCGACAGAGCGCCAAGGAGAGCATCGAAATCGCCCGGCGTCTGAACAGCAGGGACGTTTCCTTTTGGTTTGCGGATGGATCGAACTATCCGGGAACGGCGAACATTCGTCAGCGCAAGCGGTGGTTCGAAGAAGCCTTGCAGGAATCTCATCGCGGGTTGTCTGAGGAGCAGCGCATGCTGATCGAATACAAACCTTTTGAACCCGCTTTCTATCACACCGACATCGCGGACTGGGGAATGGCGCTGCTGCTCGCGCGCGCAGCCGGCCCCCAAGCCAAGGTGCTGGTGGATACGGGGCATCACTACGCCGCGCAGAATATCGAACAGATCGTGGCCTGGCTGCTGTCGGAGAACCGGCTGGGCGGCTTTCACTTCAACGATCGCCGCTACGCGGATGACGATTTGACGCTCGGTTCGATCGATCCCTATCAGGTCTTCCGCATCTTTCACGAGATCCGCTTCTTCGAATGGGAGAGCGGTCAACCAGCCGACATCGCCTACATGGTCGACCAAAGCCATAATCTCAAAGGCAAGATCGAGGCCATGATTCAAACCGTGACCATGGCGCAACAGCTTTTTGCCAAGGCGGCATTAGTGGACGCGAAGAAGCTGGCCGATGCTCAGAGGAACTGCAACTTGATCGAGGCTGAGTCGGTGTTGCAAGGTGCTTTCGCGACCGACGTCCGACCTGCCATTCAGGAGTGGCGAGACTCCAAAGGCCTGCCGAAAGACCCGATGGACGCGTTTCGGCAAAGCGGCTATTTAGAGCGCATCACCCGAGAACGGGCGGCGAGGAACGCTCACCAAGTCTCTTCCTATGCCTAACCTGGCTCACGCCAAGTCTTATCTGGCCTTCGATTTCGGGGCGGAAAGCGGACGTGCCTTGCTGGCCCATCTGCATGCGGGAATTCTCACCACGGAAGAAGTTCACCGGTTCCCGAATGAGCCGGTCGAATATGGCGGTTCGCTCCACTGGGACGTTGCCCGCCTCTGGCTTGAGGTGCGTAAGGCCCTGAGCTCGGTCGAATCCATGGAACTGGCCGGCGTCGGTGTTGATGCGTGGGGCGTGGACTACGCTTTACTCGGGGAACGCGGTGAACTGCTGCAGAATCCCTACCACTATCGCGATCCCCGCACGAAGGGGTTGATGGAGGAGGTCTTTGGCAAAGTTTCCAAGGACGAGATTTACCGCACCACCGGCATTCAATTCATGCCGATCAACACCCTTTACCAGCTCTATGCGGCCAAGCGTGACACCCCTTCCATCCTTGCGGCGGCGAAGCAATTGCTTACCATCCCGGACCTTTTTCATTATTGGCTCAGCGGAAAAGCAGTTTGTGAATTCACCAACGCCTCCACCACCCAACTGGTCGATCCCGTTTGCCGCAGTTGGGCAACAGAGCTGATGCTGAAGTTGGACCTTCGTCCGGATTTGCCGGCGGCGATCGTCGAACCGGGCACGGTTCTGGGAAGCATGCTACCCGGGGTGGCGCAACCTTCCTGGCTACGTAGGACCCCGATCATTGCTCCCGCCGCGCATGACACCGGGTCCGCCGTCGCCTCCATCACCGCGCGCGATGGCACCGCATTCTTAAGCTCTGGAACCTGGTCGCTCGTCGGGACCGAGCTCGACGCGCCCATGGTCACCCCCGAGGCCCTGCGGCTGAACTTCACGAACGAGGGCGGTGTGAATGGAACCACCCGTCTGCTCAAGAACGTGATGGGGCTTTGGATGTTGCAGGGCTGCCGGAATTTGTGGAGCCGGGGGGGCGAGAGCGCGGGCTATCGCGAGCTGGTCGAGCTGGCCGGACGCGAACCGGCGTTCGCCCATCTCGTCGATCCCGATGACGAGACCTTCTTGCGAGCGGTGGATATGCCGGCCGCCATCGGCGAGTTTTGCCGGAAAACCCATCAGCCTGCGCCGGGAACCCCCGGTGCCTATGTGCGCTGTGTGCTGGAAAGTCTGGCCATGAAGTATCGCCAGGTTCTGGGCAGCCTGGAGCAGCTTTGTGGAAGGCGCATCGAACAAATCCGGGTGATTGGCGGAGGATCACGGAATCGATTGCTGAATCAATTCACGGCTGACGCGACGGGCAGAAGAATCCTCGCCGGGCCGACCGAAGCGACCGCGCTTGGCAACGTCGCCATGCAAATCCTGGCGACCGGCGAAGCTTCGTCGCTAGCCGAAGTCCGGGCCATGATCGATCGATCTTTCTCCGCCGAGGTGTTCGAGCCTCTTCGGACCGACCAGTGGGAGCCGCACGTCGAACGCTTCCGACAATATTGCGAGATGATCTATGCCTGAAATCAGGGAACTAACCCGTTTGACGGATCTGTGGGATGAGGAGAAGGCCCAGGAGCTGGTCGGCAATCCCTTGGCGCTTTTACGCTATCGCTCGAACTTGCTGGGTGCGGACCTGCGCATCACCAACTTCGGCGGGGGCAACACCAGCTCCAAGATTGAACTCCCTGATCCCCTCACAACTCGGCCCGTCCGGGTGCTGGCGGTGAAAGGCAGCGGAGGAGACCTAGGCTCGATCAGTGAATCGGGATTCGCCCTGCTTGTTCTTGATCGCCTGGAGCACCTCAAGGAACGATATCGCGGAGAAAGGTGCGAGGATGAGATGGTCGGCTACTATCGGCTCTGCGCCTTTGGTGAGAACCGAGTGGCGGCTTCGATCGATACGCCGTTACACGCGTTCCTGCCCGTCTTCCATGTCGATCATCTGCATCCCGACTGGGCGATTGCCTTGGCTGCCAGCGCCAACGGCAAGCGCAAACTGGTGCAGTTCAACCAGGAATTCGGTCGCAAGATCGTGTGGGTTCCTTGGCAGCGCCCCGGGTTTGCCTTGGCTCTCGTGATCGAACGGGCAGTGAAAGAGAATCCCGGGGCGGAGGGTCTGATCCTGGGCGGGCACGGCCTGTTCACTTGGGGCATGACGCAGCGTGAGTGCTACCTGAACAGCATCCAGACCATCGACCAGATGGGCGAATTCATCCTGAGGCATCAAGCCAAGAAGCAGTATCTGTTCGGCGGGATCGAGTGTTCGCCGGTGCTGGATCGCAAGAGGATCGCTACCCAGATTCTTCCCACGCTGCGGGGTGCGGTCTCTTCCCATCGTCGGGTCGTAGCGCATTATGAGGATGGCGACGATGCCTTGACCTTCGCCGGGTCGAGGTGGGCGAAGGAGCTAGCCTCTCTCGGAACCAGCTGTCCCGACCACTTCCTGCGCACCCGAGTCTGTCCCTGGTTCCTCGGCTGGGATCACGCCAAAGAAGACGTTCAGGTCCTCAAGACTCGTATCCGAAACGAGGTCCTCCACTATCGCGCGGCTTACAACCAGTACTACAAAGAATGGGCGACAGCTGATTCCCCCCCACTTCGCGATTCCAACCCCTCCGTCGTGGTGCTGCCAGGACTGGGGCTTTTCGGCTTCGGCAAGAACAAAAAGGAAGCTCGGATTACGACCGAGTTTTTCCTGAACGCCATCCACGTAATGGCGGGAGCCAACGCTTTGGAAGACGGCGAGGTTGATCATCCTTTGCCCCAGGCGCGGACTCCCGAGCAATCCCAGCAGTTCTCACAGTTTCATAACTACGTGGCGCTCCCCCGAGCGGAGGCATTTCGCATCGAGTATTGGGCGCTCGAGCAGGCCAAGCTCGAACGCATGCCCGCCGAAGCGGAATTCAGCCGCAAGATTGCGCTCGTCATCGGCGGAGCGAGCGGGATCGGCCGCGAAGTAGCTCTGGTGCTCGGACGCCGAGGCGCCCATGTCGTGGTCGCTGATCTCGATTTTCCGGGCGCAAGCCAAGTGGCGGAGGAGATAGGAACCTTATCCTCATCCGAATTCGTAGCGGCGACAACCGTCGATCTCAGCTGCTCTGACTCTCTGGCACAAGCGGTCAACTCCACCATCTCCAGGTTCGGTGGCATCGATGTCGTGGTGAACACCGCGGCCATCTATCCGGTCGCGGGGGCGGGCGGGGAACTCTCCGACGAGCAATGGGCCAAGACTTTCCTCGTCAATGTAACCGGTAACTATCACCTCGCGCGCCAGACGGAATGGGTTTTCCGAGATCAGAATCTCCCGGCCACCATGGTACTGACCAGTTCTGCCAATGCCGTAGTTCCGAAGGTGGGGAGTGAAGCGTACGACGCCAGCAAGACTGCGCTCAACCATCTCATTCGCGAGCTCGCCATCAAACTAAGCCCTTGCGCACGGGTGAATGGAATTGCTCCCGCGACCGTCGTTGCGGGATCCACGATGTTTCCGCGTGATCGCGTGATGCAATCACTCGAACGGTACAAGATCCAATTCTCGACGACAGAGACGACCGAGCAACTTCGGACCAAGCTGGCCGACTTTTACGCCCAGCGCACGCTCACCAAGCGGCCCATTGTGCCCGAGGACTGTGCCAACGCCATTGTTTGGCTAGCCGGCGAACAAAGTGGCAAAACCACCGGGCATGTGATCCCGGTGGATGGCGGCTTATCCGAAGCCTACCTGCGTTAAGGAGGGAGCGATGCAGCGCATCTGTTTTGTGTTGCAGGTAAAACCAGAGCGGCTGGACGAGTACAAGCAACGGCACCGTCAGGTTTGGCCTGAAATGCAGGCCGCCTTACGCGAAACGGGATGGGGCAACTACTCGCTCTTCCTCCGCGACGACGGCCTCCTGGTCGGATATCTGGAGACGGAAGATTTTGAACAGGCGCGATCTGGCATGGCGCAGAGGGAAGTCAATGAACGATGGCAACGCGAGATGCAGGACTTCTTCGTTCAGCCCCACGGGGTTTTGCCGGATCGCGCCATGCGCCCGTTGGAAGAAGTCTTCCACCTATAGCTCACGGGAAACTGCCCATGGCCAGCATCATGCTGCTGGGCTAAAGTCGTGCCCTAACCTGGCCTGTTTGGCTCTTTCGCTACAGTTCCACGCCTCGCCGCTTTGGCCGACATCCACGCTCCTCTCGTGATGACCGATCAAAGCGGAACTTTCTATCTTGCGAAAAGAGGAGCTTCTCATGGCTGCGACATGGCGGCCGACTTTTTCTTGACAGTCAGCAGTCTGAGCGTATCTAATTTGCTGGCCTAACGAGCGTTTACTCAACGAAAGCTTGAAGAGGTGGCGCATGTCAATCGTGCAAAGGTTCACCGGGCTGATGCTGATGGCGCTGTGTTTGAGTCCACTGGGAAACGCGCAGGGTGGTGCAACCGGTGCCATCAGCGGCGTCGTGCAGGACAGCTCCGGCGCCGTCATTCCCAATGCCCAGGTGAGTATTAAGAACGAGGCCACGGGTGATGTGGCGCGCCTGGTGACGTCCGATTCCTCAGGACTATTCACCGCCACGCTATTGCCAGTCGGCAGTTATACGATCGAAGTCAAAACCTCTGGATTCCCCGTCACGCGATTTCCGGGAGTGATCGTGCGCATCACCGAAACCACCCGCATGACCGCGGTGATGAAAGTAAGTGTGGTGACAGAGGTAGTGGAAGTCCAGTCCGAGCTGGAGAAGGTCAATACAGCGAATGCCACCACGGGAGAATCGCTCGGAACCCAAACGATTGCCAGTCTTCCTTTGGCCACGCGCAATTTCCAGCAGCTGCTCGACCTATCGGCGGGCGCCTCTGCCAACTTGAACAACGCTGCCGCATTGGGCCGTGGCGATGTGCGTATCGACGTGAATGGCGGCAGGGAAGATAACAACAACTATCTGATTGAGGGAGTTTCAGCCTCCGACTATTCGTTCGGGGAACTCACCTATACCCCGGTCCCAAACCCCGACGACATTCAGGAATTTAAGGTCAGCACCAGCCTCTACGACGCTAGTCAAGGCCGTAACGGTGGCGGCAATATCAACGCTATCCTGAAAGGCGGCACTTCCGCCTTCCACGGAGATGCTTGGGAATATTTCCGTAACTCCGTGCTCGACGCCGGCGACTATTTCCTCGGACCCTTTGTGCTCAAGCAGAATATCTTCGGCGGCGATTTCGGTGGTCCGGTTGGGCCGAAGGCGAAGCTGGGGTATTTTTATGTGAACTACCAGGGCACGCGCCAGCGCAGCGGCGATTCGCTAGGAACCTACATCAACACCAGCATTCCAGTGCTTCCGACGGTGCGCGATCAGGCCACTTTACTGAATACGTTCTTTTGCGGGGCGAATTGCGCGGGGGCGACGACCACGTCCATCGACCCGGTCGCGCTGGCTCTGCTGAATGTCAAGGGTGACCAGTTCGGATCGAGCCCCGGGGGCTTTCTTGTGCCTAGCGTTCCCGGCACGCCTGGTTTCACCAACGGTAGTCTCAATTACGGTCCGCTCAAGCTGACCGTCCCGGGCCGATACACCGACGACCAGTTCACGGCGAATTGGGATCGCGATTTCAACCAGGGTAAAGATCGCATCTCGGAGCGGTTTTTCTGGTCAGATTCTGAAACCTATGAACCCTTCGGCGCGGACAACTTACAGGTTCAGACCGGCTACCCGGCTTACGCCACCAACCTGAATTTCCCGCTCAACGTCCCCTTACGGGGGCGGTTTGGCAGCATTGCCGAGACCCACTCATTCAGCAACACCCTGCTTAACGAGTTTCGTTTCGGCGTGAATGTGATCAGCGACGCCTTGCAGAACGTTCCGGTGCCCGGCACCGCGCCGGCGCAGTTGGGTATCAACAACGGAATCGGTGCGCCCGACATGTACCGGTTCCAGTTCAACACCTGGCAGCTCGGGCCTTTCCCCAACCAGCTGCAATCGGCATTATCAGACTCCCTCGTCTATCTCGATACCCTCAGTTGGACGCGGGGACAGCACACGGTGCGTTTCGGCGGTGAAATCGACCGCACTTCGGTTCGTCGCAGTCTTCCTGTGTTGGATAACGGCCTCTTCTATTTCGACAATGGCTACGCGGCGAACTCCAACATCACGGATTTCCAGAACTTCCTCCAGGGCTTCACCTATCTTGGGGAAGCGGGCGGTGGGGCTGCCACCCACGACTACCACATTCCTGCCTTTGGCGCCTTCGTGCAGGATGATTACCGGGTTTCATCAAGCTTGACGCTGAATCTGGGATTTCGCACGGAGTGGGTGGGCGCCGCTTACGACGATTTCTGTCACTTGGGCAACGCGGTCCTCGACAACGCCAACACCATCGGCAATGCATTCGTGTTTCCGAGTTGTGTGAGGAAATACGGTTTCCCCGGCTTCAGCGGTACGCTGAATAGTGCCGCCCTGAATAATGAATACGCCACCGTGCCCGAGCCGCGCATTGGCTTCGCCTATGATTTCGCGGGCAAGCATACCACGGTGATTCGCGCCGGCTATGGTATCTACAGCGTCCGCGAGGATATTGGCGCCGTGGATAACTTGTCGTTTACATCTCCGTTTTACCCGTTGTCCGGGGGCCCGAGCACCCCGGTCAGCAGCGGAGGGGGTGGACTAGGCTACATGTTTTGTGCGACTTGTCTCTACCCGCTCCCCCCCTTGGGCAAGGTGGAAGCGGCTTACGTCCCGACGCCCGCGTTTTTTCAAGGATTCCCGGCAGGAGTGACCACGGGGAACCCAATCTTCGGGCCCAACAACGCCTACGGCCTGAACGCCTCCGACTTCTTTGGTCTTGCTGTTCCCCTGCACTGGGTTGTGCCCACCACGCAGCAATGGAATCTGACGGTACAACGCCACCTGATTGGAAATTGGGTGCTCGAAGTCGGATACGTGGGCACGAAAGGTACGCGGCTGCGCTCTACCTTTGATCCTGACCAGCCGACCTTAGCCAGCCCGACTCACCCCATTGTGTTGACCTGCGGCAATGCGAGCGCGCCCTGCTTAACCGCGCCTACCGGCACCAAATACACAATTACTCAAAACTCATTCGCCAATTCCACGGCGCGTGCGCCCTATCTGGGAGTTGATCCAGGCTTGCTTGAGGCTTTTTATCCCAACTCCGACTCCCACTACCATAGCTTGCAAGCCACCGTTTCCCACCGCTTTTCGCGGGGATTATACCTGCAAAGCGCCTACACTTTTTCGAAGTCGATTGACGACGTTTCCACGGCCAGCGTAGCCTTCATTACGCGCGTCAACGACCAGCTTAGCGGGGATGCCTCGCGGGGGCTTTCCGACTTTGATCATCGTCAGCGCTTTGTCACCAGCCTCAATTATTCCTTGCCTTTTCTGGCCGACCGTCACGATGCCATGGGATACGCGCTGGGTGGCTGGGAGGTTGACAGCGTCATCGTAGCCCAGTCGGGCTCGCCCATCACCATCTTTGATTCCAACGGAGCCTCGGACTATAACCTGGCTAGTTCTCCGGTGGCGACCGCCAATTTCGCTCCCGGCTTCGGTTGCGGCAACGCTTTGAATTCTGGTCCCCTGGCCGTCAAACTAAAAAATTGGGTGAACCCGTCGGCCTATCAATCGGCGCCGGTTGTACCGTTTTCGTCGGACAACTCCACCGGCTATGGGGACTCGCCGCGCAATTGCATTCTTGGTCCGAGACAATCGAACGTCGACTTGACAATCGGTAAAACATTCAAGCTTGGTGAACGGCAAAGCCTGCGTTTCCGGACCGAGTTCTTCAATGTGTTCAACCATCCGTCATTCCAAAACCCGCTGGGAACTGGAACCGCAAATATTGCCGACCCCGCTACCGTTGGCGAGATCACCCAAACCAATGGCACGCCGCGGTTAATTCAGTTCTCGTTGAAGTATTCGTTCTGAGTGGAGGAAGAGGGTGGGAAAGAGTCCGGCCGGTTGCGGCATTACAGCCTGAGCAGTGGAATACAGGATTTTCAACCCTTGGATCCGGGGGTCGGGTGGTTCGTAAACCGGCGGGAATACACCCTGCAGGCGATGCGGAGAGTGGACGGCACTACTCCTTCTGCCCGGAGGAAAAGGGATCTGACCGGCCGATTGCCCTCACGAGACACCATACGCCAGCTCTTGGATGGGATAGTCACGGTTGGTCTCTGCCCTTAATCCGTCGACGCAACCCTGCAAAAGGGTGGCCATCGACGCTGCTTACAAGAACTCAATCGAGGGACCCCTTCTCAAGCGGCAGTGCTACCCAGGCGGTGCACGCGGGCTGGAGATGAGCAAACGCGGTGGTCACCTCTGGATTTTCTTGCCGCACCGCTGCTGGCCAAGGAAGGCAGGATTTTACTTTGAGACAGCGGTAGAAGGCAGGTCTATGAAAGGCAGAACCCTGAGATCTCACCTCTTGGTCCCATTCCTGCTTCTTGCGGCGTTGGCCGCGGCGCAATCATGGAAACCAGAGCCGGTCGATCCCACCATCGGCCGCAAGGGGCCCTTGCAGTCGGAATTGCACAAGCCGCTGCTCGAGCAATACATCTGGGCCACGGGCGGCGCCACAACCGACATTCCGCGTTTTCTACGACGGACCTTCCAGCTGTCTACTCCGCCGCCCCAGGCGACTCTCTATGTTGCCGGCCCGCGAGAGGCTCAGGTCTTTCTGAATGGCGAGCAGGTAGGAGACTTCGCATCGAACCCATCCGAGCCCGTGCTCGATCCGCCGGTTTTTCAAGCGGATGTCACCCGCTTCCTGCGCAGCGGCGCTAACACCATCGCCATACGCGCCGTGGCTTCCGCGAAACCGCAAGCCTGGATGCCTGATTTCGCCTATACCAAGGGAGCCTGCGTCGCCAAAATCGTTCCGGCAGCGCGTGGAGTCGATCGCCCGGCGCTGGTGATGACCAACGCGGACTGGAAGTCTTCGGTCACCTCGTCCCCCGGCTGGGAAACGCCCGGATTCGACGACGCTGGCTGGCCCGCCGCGCACAGCTTCGGCGCAATCGAGGCCAATATCGATTACTTCCAAGCCAATTCCGATGCCGGCCTCTACCGCTGGCCGGGATACGACGGCATATCGCCCTTTTTGATGCATCTCCCGTTTTCCGCTGCGCAAGTTCTCGAGGTCCACAGCGGGGCCGGCCGCTTGGAAGAACTCGAGAAGCTCACTTCCGAGCAACGAGGGCCGCTCACCGTTGTTCTTCCTGCGTTTGCCGCCGATGCCGACTCCGCGCCCTCTCTGGTCCTGGATTTCGGGCGCGAGATTACTGGCCGGGTCGAGATCCTCTCTGATTCTGCCGCACCCGCGATGGTTTCTCTTCAGCCTGGAGAATCTTTAGAAGAGGCGGTGAAGAAACCGTTCCTGGGCGTGCTCGAGTTACCCCTTCCTCCGGGAGAAAGAGTCTACGGTCCGAAAGGAGCCTTCCGCTATGTCCGGTTGCAATTCTTCGGGACCGGCACCCTGCGGCTGCGCTCGGTCGGAGTGGACGGCATCTATTATCCCGTCGAATACCGCGGCGCCTTCCACTCGAGCGATCCGCTGCTGAATCGCATCTGGGAGGCTGGCGCGCACACGGCGCATCTCTGCATGCAGGATGACATCTGGGACGCGCCCAAGCGTGATCGGGCGCGCTGGATGGGCGACCTGAGCGTGATGGGCAATGTGATCAATCACGTTTTTGCCGACCACTTCCTGATGGAGGATACGATGACGCGGCTCAATCCCGTTCCGGTCAAGAGTCACGTCAACGGGATCCCTGGATATTCCGCTCACTGGGTGATCGGGCTGGCCGACTATTACCGCCAATTCGGAGCCATCGACTACGTAAAATCGGTGACCCCAAACCTCATCGGCCTGCTCGCTTACATGGAAGGCGATCTGGACGAAAACAGTCTTTTCGTGAACCAACAAAAAGCATGGCCGTTTGTAGATTGGTCGCAGAGCATGGAGAGCGATACCCCGGAGGCGCGCCGTGCCACTCATTTTGAGTTCTATAAGGCATTTGAGGAGGGAGCGTTTCTGCTGCGAGCTGCGGGCGAGAACAGCCAGGCCGAGCATTACGAAAAGCGCGCCCAGCAGCTCAAGGAAGCGGCGGAACAATCTCTGCTGGACCCGGGAACCGAGACCTTTGGCCCGCGCTGGCAGACGAACGCTCTGGCCGTCTTTTCCGGCATTGCTGATCCCAAACAGCAAGCCGCAATTCATTCCGCGGTTTTTGCCGCACTCGACGCCGACAAGCTGCCCGATTACGACATCTCGCCCTATAACTTCAACTTCTTTCTGTATGCCATGAGCAAGACCGGCGATCGCCAGATCGCGCTTTCTTGGATTCGCAAATACTGGGGAGGCATGATCGCCGAAGGAGCAACTAGTTTCTGGGAAGGCTACGACACGCGTTGGCCCAAAGACGACTTTCATGGCAGCCTCAAGTCTGACGACGGACAGGGCTATTTCGTCAGTCTCTCTCACGGTTGGTCGAGCGGACCGACCGCCTGGCTGATGGACAACGTGCTGGGAGTTCTGCCGGAGCAACCCGGGTTTCGCCGGGCTGTGTTTCGCCCAGACCTCCTCGATCTGGAATCGGCCAGCGGTACGGTGGTAGCGCCGCAAGGGCCGATCCGCGTAGACCTGAAGCAAGCTGCCGGCGGAATGGTCGCGACGCTTGATCTGCCCGAGGGCACCGAGACCCGCGTGCTCTTTCCCGTGACCAAGGCGGATAGCCAGCTCTTAGTCAATGACCAGGCGCGGAGCGGGAAGGCGACGGAAGAAGGGAGGCGCAAAGAGATCGAACTGGGGCCAGGCCACTATGTCATACGCGCGCAGTAAAGAGCCCGCTGCGACAGGCCCGTCAACCATTGCGTAGAAGATGCGGCGCAGCCCAGAGAAGCCGCGCCGCGAGAGAGAGTTCTACCGGGGACCATCCTTCGTTCGGGCTGAATACCGTCCCATCTCCAAAATGTACTCTTCCATCTACAACCTCGCCCTGAGGTTGGGTGTGGGGGTGAAAGGCACAGGCTTGAGTGATGGAATTGCGATCTATCCCCAAGCACGACGCGCTCAGGCCAGGAGTTTGGAAATGCAATTCGTAGACCGTTGGGCATTCCTCGCAGGCCCAACCGGCGATTCTGTTCTATGGGGCGGTTTTGGAAGCACAAATAGACCTTTACGGCGCCGTCCCCAGTTGCTAATTAGGCTTGCGACTTTGCCCAATCCCCGATTGAACCGAAGCCGATCGCAGGAAATCTCGCTTTGCGCATAGGAGAGTGGATTCAGGTCGTTTTCGTCGGTCTGCTGGCCTTGGCCGCTTGGTTGCGGCCCCTTGAGCGCGCCCGCCGCTGTCGGGTAACCGGGCTCGCGCTCCTGGCAACCGCCGCCGTTGCCGGGGCCCGGTTCAGCGCGCACGGAATCTCACTCGTCGCTTCCTCCGTCCTGCGCGACTGGCTGCCGGCCGGGCTGATGCTCGTGCCTTACTGGCAAGTCGGCCAGTTCTTCACCGCATCCGATCCCGCCATGGAGGCGCGCCTCGCCAATTTCGACCGCATGTTCTTTCGCTGGCTCAGAATTCAGCCCGCCCGAACCCGAATCAGCCGCGGACTTTCCACCTACCTCCAGCTCGCCTACATGATGGTGTATCCGCTGGTGCCGGCGGCTCTGGCCGTGCTTTACGCAACCGGGATGAGGAGCAAGGTGGATTTCTACTGGCTGGTGGTTTTGTCGGCAACCTACGTGTGTTTCGGACTCACTCTCTTCGTACGTGCCTTGCCTCCGCGCATGTTGCCCGGATACGAAACCTTCCAGCTTCCACCCACCCGGATCGGCGACCTCAATCGCAGGATTCTGGATCGCGCCAGCATCCAGGCCATAACCTGCCCCAGCGGTCACGTGGCCTCATCGGTCGCCACCGCGCTCGTGCTGGTTCGCCTGGAACCCTGGGTGGGAGCGGTCTTCCTCTGGATCGCCCTCAGCATCGCCGCCGCCACCATCGTCGGCGGATATCACTATGCAGCCGACGTGCTCCTGGCCACGGCGATTGCGGTCCTGATCTTCACTTTTTGCATCTAATCCTGAACCCTGTGAGGACACAAGCAAGTGACTAAAATGGAAAGGCACAACCATCGGCGCGGGGGTCGGTGTTTCGGAGGAACGCAATGAAGACCGTCGGCATCCGGCGGAAGCTGCACGCGGTTTCGTTTCAGCTGCGGCAGGCACGCGTGGTTGCCAAAGCCATGAAGTCGCGGCATCATCCCATCGTCGCCCATATCGTCCCCATTCGGCGCTGCAACCTGGCGTGCACCTACTGCAACGAGTTCGACGACGTGTCCAAGCCCGTCCCGCTGCAGGCCATGCTCAAGCGCATCGACCACCTCGCCGCGCTGGGCACGACCGTGATCACCATCAGCGGAGGTGAGCCCCTACTGCACCCCGAACTCGATGACATCATCCGCCGGATTCGCCGCCAGGGCAGCGTTGCAACCCTGATCACGAACGGGTATCTGCTCACCCCCGAGCGCATAGAGCGCCTGAATCGTGCCGGGCTCGACCACCTGCAAATCAGCATCGACAACGTCCAGCCAGACGCGGTTTCGATGAAGAGCCTCAAAGTGCTCGACAGGAAACTCGAGTGGCTGGCCGATCACGCCGCGTTCCAGGTCAACATCAATTCCGTGCTCGGCACCTCGGAGCGTCCCGAAGACGCCGCGGTCGTGGCACGCCGCGCCCGCGAACTCGGGTTCGCGACGACGGTCGGCATTGTGCATGACGGCGAGGGCCAACTGCGCCCGCTCGGCAAACCCGAGCTCCGCGTTTACCAGGAGATCGTCGAGGAGACCGGCCAAGCCTTCTCGACCTTCGCCTACTACAACCAGTTCCAGAAGAATCTAATCCAGGGGAAGGCTAACGACTGGAGTTGCCGCGCCGGTAGCCGGTACCTATACATCTGCGAAGACGGCCTGGTGCACTACTGCTCGCAGCAGCGCGGCGCTCCGGGCATTCCGCTCGAAAACTACACCCGACAACACCTGGAGCGCGAATACCAGAGCCTGAAGCCGTGCGCGCCCTTCTGCACGATATCCTGCGTGCACCAAGTTTCGATGATCGATCAGTTCCGCGAGAAGCCCAAGGAGGCGCTCCGAGGATTTTTCCCGGCGAAGTCAGGGGATAAACAGAGCTATGCTCCACCCGCGATCATTCGCGCCCTGACGTGGATATTCCTGCCGCCGGGAGAAAGTACGGCTCGAAGAAGAATCACGCAGGGTTTCACGCGCGCAGCCTTCTGGTGTCTGAGGGTCCGTTAACGCGATGACCAGGGGTTGTCTTGCCGGAGGCCGACAAGGAGAACGGTCACCCGAGCGGTGGGTTCGGTCGGGTTCCACTCCTGCTTTACAAACCTTTACCGAATGGAGCGAAAAGCCCCGGTCCTTTTAGGGCGGGGATGAAAGCGACCTCAGGTTGGCGTTCTTTGTTGTTCTATGTATCGCTTGAGAATGTCAAGGGGTGCTCCACCACATGATGCCGCAAAGTAGGATGGAGACCATAGGACACCTTTCCAGTAGCGTTTC
>DASPVV010000085.1:0-27902 GCA_035622175.1 Terriglobales bacterium
CGACCTGCTGGGGAATTCCCACCGGCGCGAGTCTCTCGCTCAGGCCGCACAGGACTTCGCTCGCACCTACAGTGCGGACTGGACAGTTGAACAGTTGGAGGGGGTCTATCGGAGAATCATGCAAAACTAATACTTCAATTAGAAGTTGGGCAAGGCGATTACCGCAGCCGGTCACCGGCAAAGGTCAATCTATGATTTATGGTAGTAGGTCAAGTGCTTTGCTAGTGTCCGTCTTCCTTGAAGATGCAGTGCCGGATCAAACAGGGCGGATGACCCCACATGCGCGTGTAGTTTCTCCTTTCTCCGCACCCCAGCTTTCACCGTTCCGCAGGCCGATGCTTGAGCAAATGAGGAAAGCAGCATGAAGCGGGAGTTGGCGGAGGCTATCGTAGCCAACCTGCGATTGTCGGGAGACGCAAGTAACGTGCAGGAACTCCGGCAATTCGGCCTAAGAGATTGGAAACGAACATTCAGATGGCTTGACGATTCAGATCTGACTCTCTATTTCTTGCGGCATTTGCAGAACATAGGATCCACGGAAGTGCTTCCGCCCGAGGTCCTGGCTCGGCTGGAAGAAAGCTTAGCGCAAAACCACCTGCGGTGGGAGTACCTTGCTGAAGCGTTCGCCGATATCAATGAAAGATTCCAACGGGCGGGCGTACCGTTCGCCGTCATAAAAGGTCTCTCGCTGGTTCCGGACTACTGTCGTGAAGCGCTTCTGAGAGCACCCAGTGATTTGGACTACCTGGTGGACAAACAGTCTCTGCCGCTCGCCCGGCGCATATTGGAGGCCGCCGGATACTGCCTGAAGGCGCGCTCTGATATCGAGTTCAAGTTCTGCAAGCCGGGCTCCAGAATGCCAATGATTTCCGATAGTCCATATTCGGCCCGGACAGAGCCACTGGTTGAACTACACCTTGCGTTCTGGAAGAGAGGCAACGGTGTACCACTGAAGGAACCAGAGTTTCGGCTGGCCGAAACGATACCGCATTCATGGCAGGGACTGCGCTTCCCTGTACTGAACGAAAGGGATGCGTTTCTTTTCCAAGTGCTTCATCTGTTCCAGCACATACTGGAAGGCTGGGTCAAGTTGTGTTGGCTGCTGGAGATGGGGTCTTTTCTGTCACGCCGTTCATCCGACTCGAATTTCTGGCGTAAAGTGGATGATCGCATGCAGGAGATCCCGTACTTTGCGGAGTTTGCCGCCATTGTCATTGGGCTGGCACAGAGTTTCTTCGCTGCTCCCGCTCCGGCTCTGGCCGAGAAGTGGACAGGCGCCTTACGTTCCGCCTCCCGGCTGTGGTTGGACAATTATGCGCGAACCTGGGTGTTCGATGAGCATCCTTATATTCGCTCCAGTTTTTTCCGCAGTGCGAAACTCGTGCTGTTTCTACTCGAGGAGTATGTTCCGAACCCGGAAATGCGAAAGGAAGTGATCCGCCAGCGCCTGTTTCCCTGGAAAAGCCCGGAGCGGGTAGCAGTCCCGGTCGACCTCAAGCCGGCGAGTGTGCGGGCGGCGCGTCAGCTGCAATGGCGATTCGTGTTCGATCGGATCATCCTCCATTCAGGATCAAGCTTGAGATATTTGTGGGAACTTCCGCGCTGGCGGGAACTCAAACGTACATGGCCCAGCGCCGGCCACAAATCTTCTCCCAAGCGTCGCAGTCCGCCAGCTGGGTAGGCCTTGGCGGGCATCTGCTCGAGCCTTTGGAAAGGACGTTCGGGGGTGAAATGCAGTTTGCCGTCGCGTTTGAATCCTCGCTTGCGCACGTCCACCAGCAGGGACAGAGATGACGTTCTTCGCAGGCGAGGAGGGGATTCAAAAGTACAGTCGAAGATCCGAACCCAACGCTCATAGTCCTCGCTGCCTGCAACGAAGCACTGGTGCGGCCCACAGCCCTTGTCCGCCTGCGCGGTTGGACCATGGCTCTACGGTTGTCTTACAGTTCACAGGCTCTCTGCCTTGGGCTTCCGCAGCTCGATGACCTGCTGCATCCACTTCAGTTCCAAGGGTGCCCCGTAGATACCCAGGCGGTAGCGCCAACTGCTCATTGCCTTCAATGTGAGTCGTCCCCATTTGGGCAGCCGAATGTCTTGCACCGTTGGCCAACGGGAAGATACGACCAGTTCAAAATTGTCGATCAACTTTTTGGTGGGGGGACGCAGCCAAGGTGTCTGAGGGTCTTTTTGCGTGGCGAATCGCTGCCAGCGCTCCGTCGCCCACTCATCGGGCGTGGTCGGAAACTGGATCTTATCTTCGACCTCACCGTACATGCGAGCGCGCTGGGGCACCGGTGTATAGTGCTCGACAATGATCTCGGCGTGCGGATTCAAGCGCTTCAACATTCGTATAAATGCGATGCAATCGCGCGTATCGCCCTCCGGATCTTTCGGGTTCCCGAAGATGATGGAGAACTCGGGGATAATGCCAAACCGCCGTATGCGCGAAGCTAGAGCCAGCGTGTCCTCGGCGTGAAGATCTTTGTTCATCTCCTTGAGGACCTGGTTGGACCCTGATTCGGCTCCAAAGAAAATCATGGTGCAGCCGGCCCTTCGCAGCGCCGCGAAGGTGGCATCGGAATATCTCATCATGATGTCGGCTCTGCCTTCGCACCACCAGCGCAGATTGAGTGGTCGAAGGCGGTCGGCAAGCTCGCGGGTGTGATCCTCGCGCAGAAAGAAGTTGTTGTCGTAAAACTGTACGGCATCGACGCCGTAGGTCCCGACCAGATGCCGCAGCGTGGCCTCGGTGCGGCCCGGGGATTCCATCTTCTGGCGGCTGCCCGAAAAAGTGACGACGCCGCAGAAGTTGCAGCGATACGGGCATCCGATACTTGCCTGGTGCACCGCGGTGCGCCGACCCAGAAATGTCGGCAGAAGGTAACGCTCGACCGGAAGGCGGTGATAGGGATACGCCGGGAAATCGTCGAGGACCCTCATGGGGCGCTCGGGGTTATGTTGTGCCGTGCCATCGCCACGCTTAAAGGAGAGGCCAGGAATGTCCTTGAGGTCGCGATGGCCGCGGACGGCCTCGAGCAAGTCCAAAAACGTCTGTTCTCCCTGGCCGCGGACAGCATAATCCACATACCCCGCGTTGAGCGCGGCGGCTGTGTAGTTGGAGGCGAAATAGCCTCCCCAGGCGATCGGTACCTGGGGGAAACGAGAGCGAATCTCTCGACAGCTTGCGACCGCACCGACGGTCTGCGGACCCGGCATAACCGTAACCGCCAGAAGCTCGACCGGACGCTCCCGGATCACCGCCACGAGACTTTCGGTAGGATGGGGATCGAGGTTGCCATCGACGATGGCGTAGTCTTCCTTGCCTTCGACAACCGCCGCGATTGCGAGAATCGATAGCGGCAAACGCCGATTGCGAGGCTTGGTTGCTTTCGGGTTATAGAAGAGGATCATCGACCGACACTCTTCGCCAGCAGGAACCGGTTGCGCCGTTCCCGCGTGCACTAGAAGGCGAGTATGGCAGGTAAGGTACCAACCGCGGTACTGTGCTTTGTCTCTCGCTTGTCAAAGTTCTGCAAAATCTCCGATGGCGACCTGGATCGCCCCCGGCAAATCCAGGGCCACGGGAGAAGTGACACAAATTTGACAACGCCCTGACAAATCGCCACGTTTGTCCCAAATAGAGTACTATAGCCAAAACACAATCAAATGGGAAAGATCTGGCAGGAACTCGCAAGGTCGTGCCGTTCTATCCACGGTACGACGGGTCGCCGCTAGGGGCACCCCCTGTGTCGCCCCTCTCCCTGGTTGCAGCGCCGAAGGTCGAGAGTGGCAGGGCGTATGCGGCCTTTGGTTCAAGGACGGCGACGGAGACAGTGGTGACACGACGATCTCTTCTGACGGGTCCTGGTGGGGCGTAGGCAGGAAGTATGTTGATGGTTCAACTAGCGACAGGGAAAGGCGACTGACGTGGCCGATGTCCTGCTGACTCATTCCTATCACCTGTACTACGACCGCAAACAGACGCGGAAAATGCAGCCCTACCCCCCGCTTGGTACGTTGTATGCCGCTGCCCTGCTGCGCCGTGCGGGTCTGTCGGTCGCGGTCTTTGACACCATGCTGAATGATCCCGAAGAGGGATTTCAGGCCGCTCTCCGCCAGCATCGGCCGCGCCTCGTGGTGGTCTTTGAGGACAACTTCAACTTCCTGTCGAAAATGTGCCTGACCCGCATGCGCGAAGTGGCCTATCACATCCTCGAGGTTTCCCACCAGGCAGGGGTCCCGGTCTTGGTGAACGGCTCGGATGCTTCTGATCACACCCTGGAGTATCTGCAGCAAGGCTTCCGTTGTGTGCTGCTTGGGGAAGCAGAATGGACGTTATTCGAAGCCGCCTCCCATCTCCTGCAGGGAGACGAGCGAGCGCTCAACCACGTTCCCGGCCTTGCCTATCTCGCAAAGGACACGGCGGAGGTGGTGAGAACGGCGCGGCGCGGCCTGATGCGCAATTTGGATGATCTGCCCTTCCCTTCTCGCGACCTTATCGACGTGCATCAGTACCAAAGGGCATGGAGGGCGGAGCACGGCTACTTTTCCCTGAATCTGGTGGCAAGTCGCGGCTGTCCCTACCGCTGCAACTGGTGCGCAAAACCCATTTATGGGGATTCCTTTTCCGTCCGCTCCGCCGCAATGGTCGCGGAGGAGATGCGCCAGCTCAAGTACGAGTTCGGAGCCGAGCACCTGTGGTTCGCCGACGATATTTTCGGGTTGCGAGCAAAGTGGCTGCGTGAGCTGGCCACCGAAGTGGAGAGGTTGAACGCTGCCGTGCCCTTCAAGATGCAGTCCCGCGTGGACTTGATGACCGCCGACAACGTGGGCTCGTTGCGTCGCGCCGGTTGCGCGGAAGTGTGGATGGGGGCGGAGTCGGGATCGCAAAGGATTTTGGATGCCATGGACAAGGGCACGCGGGTGGAGCAGATTGCCAAGGCCCGGGAAAACCTTCGGCGCGAAGGGATTCGAGCCTGCTACTTCTTGCAATTCGGATATCCGGGCGAGACCTGGCAAGACATTCAGCGCACCATCAAACTGGTTCGCGACACTCGGCCCGATGACATTGGTGTCTCGGTTTCGTACCCGCTCCCTGGAACCAAGTTTTTCGATCGCGTTCAAGCCCAACTGGGAGAGAAAAAGAACTGGTCCGATAGCGAAGACTTGGCCATGATGTTCCAAGGCGCCTACACCAACGAGTTTTATCGATCATTGCATGACGCTTTGCACGCGCAGGTTGATTCCTGGAACTCGTGTCCCGCCCAGGGTGCCGGCAAGGAACAGCACGGTGAACCGGAGGAACTGTGGAGGCGCGTGGTGCGGTTGGAAAAGACGTGCCGCAATCCCCAACCCACGGTTTTGACCAGCGTTCCCGAGGAGAAAGTGACCCAGCTGGAAGGGCGCGTTTCCGCAACCAGCTTTGACGATCTTCTCCATGTCCTCGGCAGTTAATCACCGTCATGGACATACTTCTTACTCACGGTTATTTCCTTTACGAGGATCCCAAGGAGCTTCAGATCATGAAGCCCTACCCTCCGTTGGGAATCCTGTACATTTGCTCTCATTTGCGCAAGCAAGGCCTGCATGCAGAGGTCTTCGATTCCACGTTTTCCTCGCGTCAGGCATTATGGGACCTCTTACGGCAGGGCCCGCCATCCCTTCTGGGCGTCTATGCAAATTTGATGACCCGTTCGAACGTGGTCGAGATCCTCGGCGTCGCCAAGCAGTCGGGTTGGCGGACCATTGTCGGGGGGCCGGAACCCGGCGCCTATGTTCGCGAGTACATCGCAGCGGGCGCCGACGTGGTGGTCATCGGCGAGGGGGAGATCACGTTGCAAGAACTGGTGCCGGCGCTGCGATCGAACGCCTTCGACAACTTGCACCAGATCGACGGGATCGCGTTCCAGACGCCGGAAGGTTCCGTGGTACGGACCAAACCCCGCGAACAGATCAAGGACATCGACTCACAGCCTTGGCCGGCTCGGGAATCCGTCGACATGGCGCGCTATGTGGAGGTCTGGCGCCAGCACCACGGCATGGGCTCGGTCTCGCTCATCACCGCGCGGGGCTGCCCCTATCGCTGCCGTTGGTGCAGCCACGAAGTCTTCGGCAAAACCCACCGCCGCAGAAAGCCTCAATCGGTGGCCGACGAACTCCAATGGTTGATCGAGCGCTATCAACCGCAAATGGCATGGATGGCCGATGACGTGTTCACGATTCATCACGGCTGGCTGTTTCAGTATGCGGCTGAACTCAAGCGTCGCCGGCTGCAATTGCCCTTTGAATGCATTTCGCGAGCCGACCGCCTGAACCCACAGGTTGTGGCAACCTTGGCCGAGATGGGCTGTTTCCGTGTCTGGATTGGTTCGGAGAGCGGTTCGCAGCGAATTCTCGACGCCATGGAACGCGGGGTGACGCTGGAGCAGGTGCAAACCGCCGTGGCGCTTTGCCGATCGGCTGGGATCCAAACGGGGATGTTCTTGATGTGGGGATACGAGGGCGAGGACCTGTCGGATATTGAAGCCACGGTCGAGCACGTCAAGAAGACCGACCCCGACATTTTCTTCACCACCGTTGCCTATCCCATAAAAGGCACGCCCTACTTTTCAGACGTAGCCGAACGCGTGGAGAGCCTGAAGCAGTGGAGCGAGAGTTCGGACCGGGAACTCCGCATTCGCAATCGCCATTCGCGGCAATTCTATCGGTTTGCCGACACCCTGCTTCGTAGCGAAGTGGAGCTCAAGCGCTTAGGGCACAAACCGAACCCGGATGCGGCCACCCTGGATGGGTTGCGAACCGGGATCGCCGAGGCGCGGGCCGGCTTGCAGGCAACCTTCGGTGAAGTTGAGGCTTGAAGGGTATGTCGGTTACGCAACACCCAGTTTCTTCTGCCCCATTTGATGCCGTCGCCCTCCGATACGACGAAACCTTCACCGCATCCAAGATCGGTCAGGCGCAGAGGACCTCGGTGTGGAGGGAACTGGCGAAGACCTTTGCTCCAGGAAGCCGCATCCTTGAAATCGGATGCGGGACGGGCGTAGACGCGTGTTTCCTGGCGGAACGCGGTGTCCGCGTCGCCGCCTGCGACAGTTCACGGCAAATGATTCAAGTGGCGGAGCGCAGAATCCAGGAAAGCGGATACCAGAGGCTGGTCGAGCCACGGTTGCTTCGCGCCGAGGAGTTGGCCACTTTGCCGAACGAGGAGTTGTTCGACGGAGCCTTCTCCAACTTTGGCGCCCTGAATTGCGTGCAGGATCTCCGCCCGCTGGCTCGCGATCTCGCCCGACTGCTTCAACCTGGGGCGATCGCTCTGCTGTGCTGGATGGGCTCCTCTTGCTTGTGGGAGATGCTCTGGTATCTGGCGCAAGGCAACGGGGAAAAGGCGTTCCGGCGTTGGCGCCGGAAGGGCGTCACCGCCAGAATCGCCGATGGAGTGTTGGTCCGGGTGCATTACCCGCCGGTAAGGGTTCTGGCGCGCACATTCGCTCCCGAATTTCGCCTGCGATCCTTCAAGGGCATCGGAGTGGCTGTGCCGCCCAGTTACCTGGAACACTGGACGGAGCGTCATCCCCTTCTGTTCCAACTCTGCCAACGAGCCGATGCCTACATGGGACGAGGTCTGGGCGTGCGGGCGCTCGCCGACCACGTGTTGCTGCGATTCGAGCGTGCGAGTTCAACTGTGGAGAAGAGTGGTTGAGCATGGACGGTATGGTATCGATCGCCGCTCCTCGCGATTCGACGCTCCAGGCGACGCATCAGATTCATGCCCTTCCCGTGGTGGTCATCTTCCCGCACAATCAGTGCAACTGCCGCTGTGTAATGTGTGACATCTGGCGGATCCGTGAGGCGAGGGAGATCACGCCGGCCGACCTTGAGCAACCACTGCATTCCTTTCGAAAACTGGGGGTCCGCTGGGTGGTGTTTTCCGGCGGCGAGCCACAACTGAACCAAGAGTGGAGTTGCCTGGCGAGGATGCTTCGCCAGGCGGGAATTCGCGTGACCCTGCTCACCGCCGGACTGTTGATCAAGTCGCAAGCCCAGATGATCGTCGACAGCGTTGACGACGTAATCGTGTCTCTCGACGGTCCGGCTGTGGTGCACAACAAGATTCGGCGCGTTCCCGACGCCTTTGAGCAAATGTCGGAGGGCATCAGAACCCTACATCACTTCCGTCCTGATCTGCCGGTTCGAGCGCGCTGTACGGTGCAGAAGGAAAATCATCGTTCGCTGTGCGCCATCGTCGAGTCCGCCAAACAGATTGGAGTACGCTCGATTTCATTCCTGGCCGCCGACCTGACCTCGGGCGCCTTCAACCGATCCGGGGGTTGGCCGCCGGATCGCCGCGAGCGGGTGGCTCTAGTGTTGGAGGAGGTCGACGCTCTCGCGGCGGAAGTCGAACGGCTCATCCATGAACATCGCGTCCACCTCGATTCCGGATTTGTGGTTGAAACCGCTGACAAATTACGGCGAATCGTACGGCACTTCCGCGCCCACCTGGGTCAGGACGAGGATGTGGCGCCGCGCTGCAATGCGCCGTGGGTTTCCGCCGTCATCGAAGCATCGGGTGATGTTCGCCCCTGCTTTTTCCATCCGGTATTAGGAAACATTCACCGCCAAGCTTTCGACGACATCCTGAACGGTCCGGAAGCCTTGAACTTTCGCGCGAGCCTGGATGTTAGGAGCAACCCAATCTGTCGAAAGTGCGTGTGTTCGCTCTACCTTCCACGACCAGAGGGCCCGACAGCACCCTAGCAATGGCGCTAGCTCCGAACCTACCTCGCTACCCTCGCAAACCCGTACACGATCATGCCAAGGGACAAGGAAAAGCATCCTCCGTACGATCCTTACCCCACGGCCGTCTGCTTGTACCCAAGGCGAGGGGCCTGGATGCACGCGCACGCCGTGTTTCACCTGCCTGAGAGTCCATGAGCGCTTCTGCGGATCGAAGGGTTGCCTCTGCTGGGGAATCTCTTCGCTAACCCGTGATATGGACTGTATTCTGTAGCAGAACTGGCTCCACGGCTGGTCATGGGAGGTATCGATGCCCTTAACCTTAACTTGGCCCGAGATCCTACTCCGATTAGGGCTGGCGGTTGTCGCTGGAGGGCTGGTGGGCTTGGATCGCGGCGAGCACGGCCGGCCCGCCGGTTTCCGTACCACCCTGCTGGTTTGTCTGGCTGCGACGGTGGCCATGATTCAAACCAATCTATTGCTGGTCACGATCGGAAAGACTGCAACCTCGTTCGTGACGCTTGACCTGATGCGTTTGCCGCTTGGCATTCTGACAGGGATGGGATTCATCGGCGGTGGCGCCATCCTCAGACGCGATAACCTAGTCTTTGGGGTTACAACCGCTGCGACGTTGTGGTTTGTAACCGTGATCGGACTTTGTTTCGGGGGCGGGCAAATCTCGCTGGGGATCACAGCCTTCCTGCTCGGCATGCTGATCCTTTCAGGTCTGCGTTGGGTCGATTACCGCATGAAACAGGAGCAACACGGAACCCTTACTTTGACAACCGAAAACGGCCAACCGACCGAAGAAGAGATCCGAGCCACCGTCCGCAAGGCGGGTTACAAGATTAGTGTGTCCTCGGTAGCCTATGTCAACCAAACGGAGCGACGTCAGCTCGAATTCAATTTGCGATGGCGGGGAGTACCGCAAGGCACAGACATACCGCCCTTCCTGAAGGAATTCGCGGCAGACCAGCGGGTGTCGGTGGCCCACTGGAAGGTATCCTAATAAGTTGATAGGCTAGCGGACACTATGCGCATGCCATGGACTGTGATTTTGCTGGCAGGAGCGGTGGCCGGACTTCCCTCAAATGTGAAAGCGCAAGACGAACCGCTGGCGCAGCGACTCGCGGCACAGAATGCGCTGTTCGATGAGCAATACGAAACCGACCTGCGCAACTTTCCGGAGCGCGCGACGGCGTTTGGCGACTATCGGTATAACGACAAGCTGGGCGACCGGTCGCTGGCCGCGATCATGGAGCGGGAAAAGACGGACGAGGCGTTTCTGGCGCGCATCAAGGTGATTCCGACGGCGGGTTTTTCGGATCAGGATTTGCTCTCGCATGATCTGATGGTGCGCCTGCTCGAGCAGCGCATCGCGGATTTCAATCTTAAAGAATATGAGATGCCGATCAACCAGCAGAATGGCGTGCATACCGGCCTCGCGGACTTGCCGCTTTCAGTGCCGCTCGATTCGGTCAAGCACTATGAAGACTACATTGCGCGGCTGCACCAAATTCCGCGCGTGCTCGATCAGACCACGGAAGTGCTGCGCGCGGGCATGAAAGACAGGCTGATGCCGGTGAGATTTCTGCTGGAGAAACTTCCCGTGCAGTGCGAGGGAATTGTTTCGAGCGATCCTTTTCTGCTGCCCACGAAGAAATATCCGGCGGAGATCTCCGAGGCGGATCAGAGGCGCCTGACCGAGGAAATTGAGAGCGCGGTCAAGAACGATGTGATTCCGGCGTACAAGACGTTTGCGGCGTTTCTGCGTACGGAATACGCCCCGCAGGGACGGACGACGCTTTCGGTGATGTCGCTGCCGGATGGCGAAAAGCGCTACGCGAATGACATCTATGGCCGGACGACGACGCACATGACGCCGAAGGAGATCCACCTGCTTGGACTCAAAGAAATGGAGCGGATTCAGGCGGAGATGCTCTCGATCGCGAAGAAAGAGGGCTTCTCTGATCTGCCTTCTTTCCGCGCGTCGCTGAAGACAAATCCCAAGTACATTCCGACCTCGGCGGAACAGATTCTGGATGATTTTCGGCACTACATCGCGCAGATGGAGCCGAAGCTGCCGGAATTGTTTAATCTTTTGCCCAAGTCGCCAGTGACCGTGGAGGCGATACCTCCGTTTCAGGCGGCTGCGGCCACGCACTACGTGACCGGCACGCCGGACGGGAAGCGGCCGGGGCGCGTGGTGGTGGCGACGTCAAACTTTGCCGAGAGATCGTTGATTGACGACGAGGCGGTTGCCTATCATGAAGGCGTGCCCGGGCATCACATGCAGCTATCGGTGCAGCAGCAACTGCAGGGATTGCCAAAGTTTCGTCTCCATGGTCTGGGATTTAATGCGTACGTCGAGGGATGGGCGCTCTATGCGGAGCAACTGGGCAAAGAAGTTGGTTTCTATCAGGATCCAGTATCGGACTACGGGCGGCTGTCTTCGGAGTTGTTCCGCGCAGTGCGGTTGGTGGTCGATACGGGAATTCACGCGCAGGCGTGGTCGCGCGATCAGGTGGTGGAGTTCATGCGCCAGTCGGGCGCTTGGGATGAGCCGATGATCCAGTCGGAGACGGACCGATACATCGCGTGGCCGGCACAGGCGCTGAGTTACAAGATTGGGCAATTGAAGTTTCGCGAACTGCGTGAGCGGGCGCAGAAGGAATTAGGGCCAAAGTTCGATCTGAAGGCTTTTCACGACGAGATGATCAATGGCGGAACCCTGCCGCTCGATCTGCTCGAAGCCCGAACGGACCGGTGGATTGCGCAGCAGAAGGGAAAGTAAGCGGCGAAACCGACCAGCATTGTCGCTACCATCTGCGGCTATCTGTGGCTAGAATTTGAGGCCATCCACTTGTGGCACCGCCATTCGCATGACCTGACAACGCCTTTTGATAAGGCTGATCAGTTCAGCGGCCCTCGGTCAATTTCTCGAGCGCAGCCGAGGGTCTTGGCGCCGCAGTCGAAGGCATTCCGACTGGCTATGCGGCTCTTGCCGGAACCAACCGCAGGCTGAAAGCGCAGGTTGCGCATCTGGCTGACAAAATACTTTCTGGATAAGATGTGGCAACCCGAGTGATTGGTCGCTTCTGGCACTCATCCTTTTGCTGGGAACGCTGGCGGGCGGATGCCTCCCGGCGAGATCTTCTGAAGGCGCAAAAGCCTTGCCGCATGCCGCTCCGGCTTTCCCTTGGACCCCCACTTCCGTGGGGGACGCATCTTGATACAATGATGCCACTTAACACAAACATAGCAAGGATCTGCAACGGTTGCAAAAAGTATCAATCTTGACAGGAAACCACGGCTATTTTAAAAGTACAACTGTAAGTTTTAATGTACTGGGACGTCCCCACTCGTAGCCTACCTGCGAAGACCCTGAACATTCATCCTCCCCTATGTAAATAAACTAGGAAGCGAGGACATCGAATGCGCTCTGTAAAGCAGTTTTTGTTGTTAGTGGGGATGGGAGCGATGACGCTGACACCCTGTGTCTATGGTAGTTCCATCAAAGGGGACTCCGCGTCTCGCGGCGCCCTTGAAGCAGACGTCACATTCCACAGAAACGTTGACCCATTGCCAGGGTTCTATGGACAGTCGGCATTTCTCAACCCCGAGTCGAGAACAGGTGGAGACTTGGTTTTTCTTGGCCACGTCTCTCTACCCGAAAAACCTGTTCTACCCGAAAAACCTGTTGTTCATGACGGACATGCCGTATCGCCCGTCTCTGACGCGACGAACCTTTTTCTCACGTTCCCAACACCTGCACCCACACCCACGCCCAGCGAAAACTCCGTGACCAACGGAGTTGTCTCGGTTCCAGAAGGGGGAACATCGGCCTCCTACCTGGTACCCGCAGCTTTGGTGATGTTGGGCGGAATCTTTCTGACGGGATGGCGGCGGCAACGTACTCCCGGGCAGGCGAACTCCTAATTCGTGGGCTCTGGCCCGCAGGTCAACGCGCCTGCGGGCCAGCGACCTACCCCTTCCGAGCTTGTTCCCGGCTGTTTCGCCCCTCTTGTTCGCCCCTTTGAGCCAATCGACTGCCGCCAATCGCTTTCTCTAGCATCTCGATCGAGCCAGCTGCAGAACCTCCGGCGCGAAATGCGTTGCGCGGGCACTACGCGGAAGAGTCTCCTTGCAGGCGCTTAGTCTTTACGCTTATCGTGGAAATCGGTGCCGAAGTGAAATTCCGACCTGCTACCGGTAACCTTGACTGGCATCTCGGTCCCGGCGCCATGTTTGTGGAAGAACGGGTTCACCGGTCGTAGCAGGACCGACTTCCAGCCACTGACCAGCTGCGAAACTTTGGCATCCAGGCGCACTTTGCCACGGAAATCGAACTGGCTTCCGTCCAGGTTGTAGGTACCGGCGAGGTCGAGCTGCGCGCCCGGCACCTGAAATTGAAGCTGCGAAAACGACACCAGGCCTTCGAGGACACGAAAGGTTCCGCTGACCGCGGAGTCCACGTTCTCGGAAGGGAGGTCCTTGGCCAGCTTTGGTTTCCCCTGGCTTCGCAAGCTGAGAGCATCGACTTTGTCCTGGATCTCGGGGTTCGTAAATTGTGCCGCGGCCACCTGGAATGTCCCTGCCAGCTGCAAACGCTTGGTAAGGTCGGGCTCGCCGGGTGGCAGGTCAAAATTGGTCCTTAGCCCCATTGTCCCTATCAGGGCGGGAGGATCCCTGCGGAGCGCCAATTTCAGCAGGTCTTCGATCCTTCCGTGCTCGATCACCACCTCGAGTTTTACTTGATGACCGTGGGGTTCGATCGTCCGCACTACCGAACCGGTGGCCACCAGCCAGGAGTCAATCAGTTTCGCCTTGACGGGCTGGAGGTAGGTGTCTCCGCTGGTTCCGTCAACGATGGCATGAAAGTCTGTGTGCAGGGGCACGGGCCTGCCGCTGACCGCAATGCGGAAATCTGGGGTGTCAGTTGTACCATCCACCACGATGTGATCGAGGGTGCCGGCGTATTTGCCCGTGGACGACAAGATCCCGCCGATGCCCTTGATGGTACTTAAATCTGCATTGCGGAACGAATACCTGCCTTCGATCGGAGTGTCGCGCGGGCTGTCCGGCTGCCAGGGGCCAAAACTCCCACTGGAATGGATGTTCCCCACGGGCTTGGGGTTAATTAGGTCGGTCTCAAAATGCATCGGCTGGTTCGCTCCAACCCGAGTCATCTTCAAACTCCGGATGGCAAACACTCGCGGCGGCTTGCCCGCCTTCTCAGGGTTGATGACCAGCTCTGCCGTATCCGAGACTAGGTTATCCACCACGATACTGATCCTTCCCCCCTGCGACGGCACGTTCTGCATCTCTGCCCGGCGTTCCTTGGGGGGCGGCAAATTCAGCTGCAATCCCTTTAGATACACGGTGTTCACATGCACCGGCGAGTGAAAGAGATTCCAAATCCCGGTGCGGAAGCGGAATTGAGCGACGGCGATGATCGGTCGAAGGGAGGATGGGTCACTGACTGGGTCGGCTCCGCCGAAGATGCGTAAGCCCGCACCCGAAACCTCGAGGTCAGGAAGAGCAGAGAGATGGAATGTGTCGAGTTCGACTTTGCTCTTGAATCGCGTGGCAAGGGTTTCGATCACACGTGCGCGCAAGATGGGCTCAGCGCGATCGATCATTCGGCTGACGGTCAATGCGATGACAGCGAGCAGGACTAGGGTTAGGATGAAGACCAGAACCCATCGTCTGGGCCGCCCCTGGTCCTTATCGCGCGGACCTTCGGACACACGACCTCCCGGCCGGCTAAGGATATCATCGCCCGGATCTGACACTGAGAGCGGACGCACCTTTTCGCGGTGTCCCGATCGAATCGATCTTTGGTTACTGCGGCGGCGCTAACGGAGCAAGGATCTTGCTCAACATGTCCGGTTTGGAAGTGTCGCGCTCGAGATGCGGATATCGCTCCCCGCCATGGTAGTCAACGCGCAACTTGAGAAATTGCTCCTGATTCGTAACCAGCAGTTCCAGAGGAGCAGTTGTGGTCTTGGCTGACCTTACGGCCTCGTGCATCCCTTGCGGTGAGAATTGACGCTGGTTGACCGAGACAACGTTCATTCCCGGCGTAAGCCCTGCGGCGTCGGCTGGATCGCCGGGAAGCACATCGAGGACTTTTCCATTGACCCCGATCAGTGCGCCCAGCGAATAACGCATGTCGAGCTGATCGTGTTTTGCCTCCGTGGCTTTGTCGAGTTCGGAGCGGACATCCGTATAGGTCAGCCGCCACCCCGCATTCTCAATGCCGAGAAGAGGAGCGCGAGGCGACAACGAATTGAGACGAGTATGAAAGAATCCAGCCCAGTCATAAGGCGAGACCTGGTTCAAAGCTGCAACTAGGTCCTCGAAGGTATACGGAATCATGGTGGGTGGACCACTGGTTCCGCCCGCAAAAGCGCGACAAAAATCATCGAGTGACTTCTTGCCACGGCTCTGGGTGCGGATGATGCCATCGACCTCCAGCCAGATCAGGCTCCCTTCCCCGTAAAAATCCGTGCTGCGCCGCCATGCCTGCCATTCCGGCGAGCTTCCATAAAGCAGGGATGCCGAAATGGCGGTATCCTGCAAGGATCGCCATGTCCGTCCCGGGCTATGGTCCAGTTCGGCGGCAGTGGCCGCCAGTCGATCGCGGTAGTCCTCCGCCTGCCACAGACCGCTGCGGGCTGCCAGGACCTCCCCCAGATAATTGGTTAACCCTTCATAAACCCAGAGCAGATCGCCTTTCATTGGCTCTTGATAGTTTTCCGTCGCCAGTCCTACGGGGCGACGATATTTGCCGTTCCAAGAATGTGTCATCTCGTGGCTCAACAGGTCACCCTCAAGCAGCCGCCAATCAGAATCAGCCAGCCCCATTTCGGGTAGGCGGTTATCGCTCGACTGATGATGCTCTAATCCGTCTTCATAGGTGCCATGAAGCCACACCAGGAAGTTGTAATGGTCATAGTGGCGAGCTTGGAAGAGTGCACCGGTTTCGGCGACCAGCCTTTGATACGAGGCAATCACGCTGGGGGGGATATCCAGGGCGGCTTCACTCTCGGCAGCAAGATCCAACCTATGGGCACGGGGTTCACCGGGGGGCGTGATGTCAATTTCGCGCAGGCCGACGCCGGCGAGCAGGGGGGAGTCCACCAGCATGGTGAGCGACAGCGGCTTAAACCGGATGACCTGCCCGGCTTGCGATTCTAGGGGCAAGGCCGTAGCAAATTTCCATTTCGGCGGTAGCGTCAATTGCGCCTGAATCATTTGCGTATCGGTCGGAGGACCTAAGGGATAAAGCACGACCTGATCCCAATTCAGCATCAATTGGTCCGGCGCAGAGGAGTTCCCCAAAAGGTAGCCGCTTTCGTCGCTCATGCCGGCCAAAAAAAACTCCGCTTGTATCTCGCTGGCTGCGGCGGGCGTTTCGAGGTGAAACGCGTATAGATCGACATCGTCTCGTTGCCAGGGCACGGGAGTTTCGCCCACCGTGAACTTGAGTCCCACAAGGTCACTGATGGGACCAACCGGTGAATGCTGGCCCGGAATCCATTTCGGGTACACAAGCGTGGTGCGACCTGGCGCGACGGGGATGTTCATTTTCACGTGCAGAATGCGGCGTGCGACCTGGCTGGCATCGACGTAAAGCTCGAGGGGTGCGCTTTCCGCTTGCACTCGTGGCACCGCGCCAGCGACTACAAGGATGGGCGCAACCCAAGATACAAGGATGGTCGCGAAGAAACGACTCCGATTCATGTTTGCCTGTCCTTTGTCTTTCAACGGTTGTAGCGAATCTCGATTGGCTGTGGGTGAAACGTCGCTTCTTGATTGCCTGGCTGCAAGAGCGACGATGCTGGTGTTGAACCGCGCACGGAATGAAATCAACAGCGGAAAGTTCGGACCCTCGGGGCAGTCATCATTCCTCTGCTCGGCGATATTGCTCGCAAACTCTTTCCGGCGAGCTTGTACGCGTGCAGCAGCTTTTCGAAGATCGTCATCTGCGCGTGGTGTACCTAGCATGCCTCCGGTGAGGGATCACCGCTCGGCCGAACATCCGCTGGCATCGAAGTCATGATCGGCGTTCAACTTCCTGGACGGAATCCATGAAAATCGTCAAGCCCTTCTCCGCCAGCTCATCCGTAAGCACCAGAGGCGGCAGGAATCTGGCCACATTGTTGTAGTGACCCCCGATCTCAAGTAGCAGACCGCGACGGTGACAGGCGGAACGCACGCCACAGGCGCCTTCCGGCCACGGCTCTTTCGTTGCCTTATCTTTTACGAACTCGATTCCTAACATCAGGCCTTTGCCACGCACATCTCCCACGATCCGGGAAGCCTTTTCCAACTCTCTCAAGGAGGACAACATGCGCTCGCCGAGCCGCAAGGCATGGCCGGCCAGGTTCCGACGCACCATGAAATCCAAAGCCGCGGCTCCTGCCGCGTAAGCGACCACATTACCACGGAAAGTCCCGATGTGTTGCGCGGCCGGCCAGGTGTTCAACTTCTCCCGGTAGGCAATCCCCGAGAGCGGCAGGCCGATGCCTCCCAGGGCTTTGCTCATCGTGACGACGTCGGGAATCGTGTCCGTATGCTCGAAAGCGAACATCTTTCCCGTGCGGCAGAACCCGGCTTGAACTTCGTCTGCAATCATCACGACTTCATGTTTGTCGCAGATTTGCCGAACCTTGGGGAGGAACTGTGCGGGTGGAACAATCGAACCGCCCTCTCCCTGAATCGGCTCGACAATGATCGCCGCCGGCTTTCCAACGCCGGAGTGAGGATCTTCTAGCACATGATCTAGGTATTGGGCGCACTCCAGGCTGCACTTATCGGGAGTCTGGTTAAACGGACACCGGTAGCAATACGCGTAGGGAACGAAGTGGACCTCGGGCGCGAGCGGAAGAAAAGGCTCTCGAAAGTGACGACCGCTGGTGAGGGATAGGGCCCCGGTGGTCATGCCATGATACGAGCCCTCGAAAGCGATGATGGGCTGTCGCTTGGTGTTGTACTTAGCTAGCTTGACCGCAGACTCAACCGCGTCGGAACCGGTGGGCCCGCCAAACGAAAGACGGCTAAGCGGCTTGGGGAGCAGCGCCGACAGGGTCTCGATCAGGAGCTTGCGACTAGGGGTGGGAAAATCCAGGGCGTGCGTCAGTTCACCGATCTGCTTGGTCACCGCCTGTACCACCGCTGGGTTGGAGTGTCCCACATTCATGACCCCCGCTCCGGCGAAGAAATCGACGTACAAGTTTCCGTCGACATCCTCCACGGTCGATCCCTTGGCGCGCTGAATCGCCATGGGCATGCCCTTCGCATAGGAGACGGTTGAGCCCTCGTGCGCGGACTGGTACGCCAGGTATTGCTGTGACTTTGGACCAGGAGGCGGCGTTTTCACCAGAGGTGCACCGGGAAATGAAAGATCGCTAAAGTCCAAGGGGAAACCTCCTCTTCAGATAATCTCGCTCTGGCGGCTTACGAACCCATTGCGCAGAAAACTGTGTGCGGTTTGAGCATCTGCGTCACCTGTCAGGATACCCCAGCCGGGGATGAGCAAGGCGTCATTTCTAAAGCCAGTGTACGTCCGGCACCCGACTCACCTGTTCTCGCAAACAGGCCATGGTTCGAGCCATGCGGGCATTTTCTCCGCCATGCACTCCTGCTCTTCGGAGCGATGAACGAATCGATTCTGAATGGCGGGAACTGGCCGTCGCCGATGAGGCCCGAACCTAGACGGTGAAGCCGATGTTTTTTTGCGCCGCGAGAGCAGTTACCCCCGGCTTGGCCGAGGAGCGATCCATCCGAGGTCACACCAGCCGGGTTACTTTCGTTAGGTCACGGCCGCCCCCTCGGCCTTGTGCAAGGATTGCCGATCGTGCAATCTGGATGCTATGGCGCCGAGCGTATTCCGGGAACGACACCGGGAATGATGCCGCTTGGCAGGCTGCCTCGATTCATGAATCTGACCACTCCGAGAGCGTCTGCTTCCTTCCAATTCTTGCCGCAGCACCGATCCGCTGAATGTGTCGAAGGCTAGAAGGGGGGAGGTTATTCGCAGTTCTCGAACCAGGCGGTGGCAGAGTTCTAGGCGTACAGCGCAGAGTCGTTAGTCGTCTCAGAGTTGCGGCAACCACCAGAGCCGTCCCTGGAGATGCAATGTGAGCATATTGCTGGTCGAAGACTCGCCCATCGATGCGCGCATGATTGGCACATATCTGAACGAATGGGGACTCGATTTTATCAGCGTTGCTAGCGGCACTGCCGCGTGGGATGCGCTCCAAAGCCCGGATGGTCCGCGGCTGGTCTTGCTTGACTGGGTACTTCCGGGAATCGACGGCATCGAGCTCTGCCGAAGAATAAGGACGCTTGGCAGCAACGGCACGTACATCTATGCGGTAATGCTCACCGCCAAAGACCAAAAACGGGACCTGCTGACCGCGATGGCTGCGGGTGCCGATGATTATTTGGCCAAACCCGTCGATCCTTCAGAATTGCGAGCGCGAGTCTTAGCCGGGAAGAGAATCATCGACCTTCAGCAATCCTTAAGGTTCGCCGCGACTCACGATTTTTTGACGCAGATCCTGAACCGCGCAGAAATTCTAGCAGCCTTGAAGCGTGAACTGTCGCGCAGCAAACGGGACAGCAAACCGGCCGCCGTGATTCTGGCCGATGTGGACCACTTTAAGCGAATCAATGATTGTTTGGGACACGCCGCCGGAGATGAGGTGCTTAAGGAAGTCGCACGCAGGCTGAAATCTGAGCTAAGGCCATACGATCTCGTAGGCCGCTACGGTGGAGAAGAGTTTTTGGTCATCTTACCCAATTGCAATCTGATCACTGCCATTCGCCGCGCCGACGAAATAAGGTTCCTGGTATCGCGCGATGTCATTCTGACGCCGCTGGCCAAGATTCCGGTTACGATGAGCATGGGAATCACAGTGGCGCACTCCGGCTTCGATAATTTGGAAGATCTCCTGCAGCAAGCCGATGTTGCGCTTTATCGAGCCAAGCAGAATGGTAGGAATTGCGTCGAAGCGCTCGCGGAAGCTGAGAGCGGGCAGAGAGCAGCCGCACCCTAGGCTCGCAGGTTTTGCCCGAAGGAACGCGCGCTTGGCCGAGGCCCCACTCCAACCACTCATCTCGGTCGACTTTCACCTCGCTTCATGCCCCCGGGCAGACCTCGGCCAAGGATTGGATGCACTTGTAGGTGTTGGCCGGTTGTGGGCGATTTCCGGGACGCAGGCAGAGCAAGGTCTGAAAGCCAGCCGCCCTTGCAGCATCGAGCTCACTGGTCATGTCAGAAATGAAAACTATCTCGAGCGTCGAGCTGGCTAAGGCGCCGGCAATCTTTTCATAGCTGCTAGGATCGGTTTTGCTGCCCACGGTGGTGTCGAAATAGGACGACAGATACGGGGTCAGGTCACCGGCCGTGCTATGCCCAAACAGCAGCTTCTGCGCCAACACGCTGCCGGAAGAAAAAATGCTAACCGTTCGCTTCTGCTCTCGCCATCGTTTCAGCGCGAGCGGCACGTCCTCGAAGACCTGGCTGCGCAGCTCCCCGCTCTTGTACCCCTCCTCCCAGATTTTGCCTTGCAGCGATTTCAAAGGTGTCGACTTACGATCGCGGTCGATCAGCCATTGAACATAAGCCGCCAGCGATTCGGCGGCCTGCTCCTTCCGCAAAGGGGGCGGGTCAAACCCGCGCCGTGCGTCCTCAAGGTTTTCTTTCCGGAGCGCGTTCAAGTCCCGCCCTACCTCGGGTGACGCGCCGTGCCGCTCGACAAACGCTGGCGCATGCGACCGGGCATAAGGAAACAGGACCTCGTACACGAAATTGAGGGGCGTAGTCGTGCCTTCTATATCCAAAAGGATGGTACGCACCGGCGCGCTCAGCGCCGAGGTCACGACCGAGCCGTGGAAGAATGAGGTGGAAAGTAAGCAGACCCCATGCAGACCGGCTGGTAATTGCGATCGAGCCCGCTGTCGGTATAACGCGGGGTCCAACCTGCCGCATCCTGAAACAAGCGAATCGCTCGAATTCTCCGCTCCCCACAGAGATCGAACCAATGCCAGGTTCCGCGGGGCACGCGAATCAGGTCGCCGGCTTCCACTTCAATCGTTGTCAGCGGGCCGGAGCGCGGGTGAATGTGAAATAAACCCCGGCCGTCGAGGATGAACCGTACCTCATCTTCATCGTGCCAGTGCTCCCGACTGAATTTCGCCAGCATGGCTTCGAGATTAGGTGTCCCGGGACTCACATCGATCACATCCGCGGTTACGTATCCGCCGCGCCGTTTGACCTTTGCGATCTGCTCCTCATAGCTCGCCAGGATGCGTTCGGGCTCCGCACCTGGCTCTAGGGGTACATTCGGTTCCCAACGTTCATAGTCGATCCCAATGCTCGCGAGGTGTGCCGTGATATCGGCCATCTCGCGCAAGGTTCGATTTTCGTCCGGAATCCTCACCACCGCCATAAAGCCTTCTCCAGCTGCTCTCATCCCAAAGAGCTTGCGATCGAGCGAGTTCGTCCCATCACTTCAACCACAAACTCCAAGATCTCAAGATGTCGTTTCGCCTGCTCCAGGCTCTCACCCCAGGTGTAAAGTCCGTGCCCTCGCAACAGAAAGCCATGGGCCTCTGGGTATTCCGCCAGCTCTGCCGCGATGACCCCGGCCAGTCTGGTCATGTCCTGGTCATTTTCGATGACGGGCAGCCATTCGCGATGAGTGTGCGACTCGACTCCTTCGAGACCCTTGAGCATCTCATAGCCTTCCATCCAGAGGCCGTGTTGTTGAGCGCCAAGCTCAGAAACTATCGTGCTCCAGACAGAATGCGTATGCAAGATCGCGCCCGCTTGCCGCACCTGGGCAACCACCAAGTGTAGCGCGGTCTCAGCCGAAGGTTGGCCCCATCCCTCGAGCAGTTTGCCCTTCGCGTCCACCCGCACGAAGTGCTCCGGCAGGAGATTGCCCTTGTCCAAGCCCGTAGCCGTGATGGTCAGGACGAACGGTTCGCGGCTTACAACTGCACTGAAGTTGCCGCTTGTCCCAAGAGTCCATCCCCTGGCATAGCAGCTTCTCCCCAACTCGGCTAAGAATCTCTCCCGCTCGAACGATCCCCCCACCCTATTCACAGAAGTCCGCCGGCCAACCAGTCTCCGCTGATTTTACGCCGCCTTTCGCTGCATTCCCAGGGACGAGGCAGGATTCCGAGGATTCCGGCCCATTGGCCAAGGATCTTAGGAAGGAGCTTGCACTCTGAAATCCTGGGGGCCTTAGCGGGCTATTTGATTGGCGAAGGGCGGCGCTGGCCAAAATGTTCTCGATCGCGGCCGGCCATCTTCGGTGATCGGCCTAGGGGCAATCCCGAGGTCCCTGCACGATTCCGACAACCAATCGGAGCCGAGGCTGCTCTCGAGGTTCTGCCCGTTTTCACGATGTGAAACTTGAAATCTGGTTGGCCTCGCCGGTGTCGGCGAGTTTGTATAATGCGTCTGCAGAAGGAGCAGCCTCGCAGCCGACGGTGGGTCATGTTAGTAAAGATCTTCAAAGATAAAGCTTCTCTGGGCAAGGCTGCCGCCGAACATGGCGCTGCGGCTATTCGCAAGGCCCTCAGCGAGGGTGGTCGGGCACGCATCATCGCAGCCACGGCAGCCTCGCAGCTAGAATTCTTGGATGCCCTAACCAAGATGCCGGACATGGATTGGGCAAACGTTGAGGTATTCCATCTGGACGAGTACATCGGTCTGCCGATCACCCATCCCGGCAGCTTTCGTAAGATGCTGCTCGAGCAACTGATTCGGAAAACCGGAATTCGGAAGTATCACCTACTCGACGGCGATGTGGCCACTCCATCGGACGTCGTAGGTCAGGTTGGCCGGGAGATCTCGTCTGCACCTATTGATATTGCTTTCCTTGGGATTGGCGAGAATGGCCATATCGCATTCAACGATCCTCCGGCAGACTTTTCGACCGAGGAACCGTATATTATCGTGACCCTCGATGAGGCCAGTCGACGCCAGCAGGTCGGCGAGGCATGGTTCCGAGATATCTCGGAGGTACCCGAGCAAGCGATCTCGATGTCAGTCCGCCAGATTCTGAAGGCGAAGGAAATCCTGGTCGTGGTGCCTGACAGCAGAAAGGCGCCTGCGGTACGAGCCTGTTTGGAGAGCGAGATTAGCCCCAAGGTGCCAGCTTCGATCCTGCGCACACACCCCCATGCGACGGTCTACCTGGACAACCATTCGGCTTCCCTGTTAAGTCAGGCTCGGCAAGGCATCTCCGGGACGATGCGCCAGTGATCATCAGCCGATAACCGCTGCAACCGCACGATGGCGACTACCGGGAAACTGACTCCCACGCACGCGATTCCTGCCTTGCGCTGGTGGATTTGCGGCTTGCTGTTTGCCTCAACCGTCATCAACTACATTGATCGGCAGACACTCTCGCTTCTTGCCCCCTACTTAAAATCGCAGTACCGCTGGACCAACAGCGATTATGCCAACATTGTCATTGCCTTTCGCGTTGCCTACTCGATCGGCCAAACCGTTTGCGGCAGGCTCATGGATCGGATCGGTACGCGGCGAGGACTGAGTCTTAGCGTAGCCTGGTATTCGCTGGTCTCGATTTCCACGGCGCTGGCCCGGGGGGTGGTTGGCTTTGCTGGATTTCGCTTCTTGTTGGGAGCGGGCGAATCGGCTAACTGGCCGGCGGCTACAAAAGTGGTTGCCGAGTGGTTCCCCAAATCGGAACGCGGTCTGGCAACCGCTCTGTTTGACAGCGGCTCCTCCATCGGAGGCGCGGTTGCACCCTTCATCGTCCTGCCCATCTATTTTCGCTGGGGCTGGCGCCCGGCATTCATGATTCCGGGCGCTCTCGGGCTCCTCTGGCTGATCGGATGGCGCTCGCTCTATTACCCGCCGGAAGTCCACCCCCACGTTGGCCGACGCGAACTGGCAACGATCGCCGCCGATAAGACCGACTCCGGCAGGACGACGCCTGGCAACTTACGCCCCGGCTGGCGCGACCTCCTGAAGCTCCCGCAAACTTGGGGAGTGATCATCGCTAAGGCTTTTACCGATCCCGTCTGGTTTTTTGTGACGGACTGGTTTCCCATCTATTTAATCGCCAAAGGCATCGAGCTCCGCAGTGGTCTGATCGCTGTGTGGATTCCATTCCTGGCGGCCGATCTCGGTAACTTCTTCGGGGGCGGCCTGTCGGGATACCTCATCAAGCGTGGCTGGGCGCTGGGAAAGGCGCGAAAAGCCTTGGTGATATTCGGCGGAGTCGGGGTTACGCTGTTGATCCCGACGATTCTCACAACCGATTTGTACGTCATTACTTCGCTATTCGCGCTGGCGACCTTTGCGTACGCGGCCTTCAGCACCATCGCTAACGTTTTGCCCTCTGACCTTTACTACAGTGAGTCGGTAGCCTCCGTCAGCGGGTTCAGTGGGACGGGAGCTGGCATCGGAACCATTATCGCGTTCAAATTGATCGGTTATCTCTCGGATGTACGCCAAGTCAAAACCACGCATGCCTTCGATCCCATTGTGATCGCCGCCGGCCTGATTCCCTTTCTCGGCATGGTTTTGGTATTGCTGCTTGTCCGCAACACGCGGGCCACGAGCGAAGGTCTGCTGCGGCAAATCTGAGGTTAGATGGTTGAATTTCACAAATCAGCTCTGGGATGGCTTCGGCGCGACGCTCACTTCTTCTTACTTCGCTGCTCCTGCACGCGCCACCTCACCATGCGGCTTACCAGATCGAGCGGAAGTGGTTTGTCCAGGGGAAATTGTACGGCTCCTTTGGACCATTTGTACGGCGACAACTGCTGCTCGAATGCGGCGATGCCCGAGGGGGTGGGATAAAACCCGATGTGCTTCTTGAACGCGGCGAAGTGGACCAGATTTCCGTTCAAGAAAAACGTGGGTATGCCATAGCTGATCTTCTCCGTGGCATGGGGCGCAGCTCGGCGAATCGTCCGGCGCATCTCGATCAATCGCTGCTGCACTTCCTTTGGGCAGCGAGCCACATACTCATCCATGCTTTTAGCAAGCTTTTTGTTCATGGCCGTCCTCCGTGGTCTCCTAGGCCTGCTCGAGCGCAAACCGCGGCTCGCGATTCTGCTTCCGCTTGCGCCACCCTCACCTTCCGCATCGTAGTGCCAGAAGCACCCCAGACCATGTTGAGAAGCTGGCTCTGAGCCTCGTTCTTCTTGCCGCGCGAAATCGCGCCATGCTCACCCCCGCCGACAATGCTTCGCCTTCGAGCGGCAATCGATTTTCGCGCTTCGTGCAACTGACCTTGGGAACAAAACCAGTGCGACGCCTGAACCAGACATGTCAACGGCCGGCGGTCGATGGACTGCCTCCGAGGCCCGACGGCATAGCACAATCAAGATATATGAATGGCCCTAGCGAGAGCTAGCAAAGCTGATGATGGTACTTGCGAGTAATCGATTACGGTTGACGGGCTCTAAAATCTTGACTGAACCTGGCTCAGAGTGCCGGTCGCCAACGCTACGCGTCTAATCTTCTCGATGATTTTACGAGCCATCAGAGAGCGAGGTCCTGGGTGAGATCGACTATGAATTGCAGGTGGATGCGGCGAAGCGCTAATCCGCTAGCCCGTGATGAGGGTCGTGGCAGACGTGACCACAGCATTGCGATAGCGCCCTATTGACGTGCCCTCCGAGGTTGCGGGCGTGAGCTGGCGAGAGTAAGGCCTATTCCAGCGGCTGCTGATCCGATCTACAAGGTAACTCATTGATGATAATGCGGTTATCTGACATTGTTCCTGTAAGTGAGGGGGCGAAGCTCTAACCACGACGCTATAAGCCTCGGCCTAATCGGAATGAGAGAGAATCAGGCCAACTCGATGGATGGTGCGCAATTAAGTCTGGAGAGTGGGGTTAAGGCTGTGCGGCGGTTCGGTTGCGATATGCCGATGGTTGGTCGCTGCAGGGGGTTCAGAAAACTACAGATGTAGGTACTTCAATCCAAATAAAAAAGAAGAGTGAACCATGGATTCCAATCGCACAAAGAAGCAGGCGCTTTTCGTACTTTCCGTTGTCATCCTTGGTCTTAGCCGACTTGGGTTAGCACAAGCTTCTCTTCGTTCTCCTGCCGGCGAAGACTCCGCCCCGGGCGGGAATGGTACCCTCGCAGCCAGCGACCTCGGGATTGCATTCGTGGGTGGTTCGAGTTCGGAAATCATCGTCGAGCATGGCGGGAAGCATTATCTCGTCGATACGGCGAACCACACCGTCCGAGAAGTGGATTCCGGGGCCACCGCCCGCGATCTAGATTCCAAGGGTGGCGCCACAGCTCAGGCCCAGCAGACCCAGGAATCGGCCAGCAGTGTTGATCAGCAGGTTACAGGCAATTCTGGGCCACAATCCCAAGCGACCGGCTCCTCCGAGAGCAAAGTTGCCTCCCGTATCTATAAGCCAGGCGACGATTTCGTCTATACGCTTCCTACGGGGCGCAGGATTGACCGTCACGGGCTTTACTTGGATTTTACGCATAGGTTTCCCTACGAAGCGGCCTTTACCGAAACCGGCCGCGGCGACACATTGCTTGGCCTGGACGACTTCTCCATTTCGTCCTTTGGCGTGCGCTACGGGGTTACCTCGAGACTGTCAGTGAACGCCTACCGCTCACCGAGCGTTATCGGTCGGCCTATTGAATTGGGGGTCGCTTATAACTTTCTCGACGAAAAGGATGGCAATCCATTGAATGCGGCAGCGCGAGTCTCGATCTCTGGGCAAAACAATTTCGCCGTCAATTTCACGGAAAATCTTGAGCTGATGGTCTCCCGTAGTTTGGGACCCCGCGCCCAGCTCTACGCTGTTCCCACATTCTCGATCAGAGACCGGCCCTTGCTGCCGAACACCCAGCCGGAGCTGCAAGACCACGTGCCAGTCCAGCATTGTTATTACGCCCTCGCGGTGGGGACCACGCCCGGTTTTAATGTCCGTCCCTGCGCCAACGTCTTTGCGCTTGGAGTGGGCGCTTCCGTCGACGTACGTCCTACGGTGGCATTGGTGGCCGAGGCCAACCCAACCTTGGCCAATGGACCGGAGCTAGGAATTCACAGGTCGGCGTTCGCCTTCGGCATCAAGAAGAAGATCTGGAGGCACGCCTTCACCTTTGGATTTACCAACAGCCCGGGTACGACTACTTCGGGACGCAGCGGTACCAACGCCACGCTCCAGATGAGTCCAGGTGCAGATAAGCCGTCGGCGATGTTTGTGGGCTTCGATCTCACCCGGCAGATCTATTGATCCGAGCCCGGTGGAGTTGGACAGAGCTAGAGCGTGCCTGGCGAGGGGCCAGTCCAGCCCCTTCGTGCGATGGTGCGCCAACCATCTGCCGGTTGAACTGGCTCGATCCCGGAAGTGATGCGAGAATGAGAGAAGCGAGATTTTACCGAAGGGAGCGAAAAGCCCCGGTCGTTTTAGGGCGGGGATGAAAGCGACCTCAGGTTGGCGTTCTTTGTTGTTCTATGTATCGCTTGAGAATGTCAAGGGGTGCTCCAGCACATGATGCGGCAAAGTAGGATGGAGACCATAGGACACCTTTCCAGTAGCGTTTCCTAAGATCGGTTCGTTGTTGGCGCAGCATTCGGCTGGAAACGCCTTTTAAGGAATTGACTAAGGAGGAGACACGAACCTTAGGTGGATATTGAATGAGAAGATGGACGTGGTGATCTTCCCCGTGCATTTCCAGCAAGGTTGATTCAAAGTCGGTACAGACCTTGTTGAAGATATCTCTTAGCGTCTGGAGGGCGGCAGCATCGAACACGCGGTAGCGATATTTGGTGACAAAGACCAAATGAACGTGCATTGCGAATACACAGTGTCTACCGTGAGAAAGTTCTTGTTGTCCATAGACCAAGTATAATTGGAGAATCCAGAGCCCAGCCAATGCTGAAAGCGTATCGCTACAAACTGATACCCAATCAAGCCCAGCGTTATGCTCTTGCCCGTACTCTCGATGTTTGCCGGGAACTCTATAATGATGCTCTCCAGCAAAGGAAGTGGCATCGAACCACCAGGTTTCAGCAGGACAAGGAACTCACCGCGTTAAAGCAAGCCTTCCCTGTCTATCGCAATGTTTATTCGCAGGTGCTGCAATCCGTACTCGCTAAGTTGGACAAAAGTTTCAAGAATTTCTT
>DASPVV010000086.1:0-11788 GCA_035622175.1 Terriglobales bacterium
GGTACCCGAAAAATCTTTACAGTTGACCGCGAGGATTTCAGCGTCTATCGGCTTCACGGAAGGGTGCGGCCGAACATCATCCCTTAGACAGAATCTAGGGAGACGTGAGCCAATCTGACCCGGTGTCCTACCCAAGTGTCATGTCACCTATGTCTCCGGAACGGACAATTAAAGCTCTGGTAAAGCTCCGGCGGAGAGGGAGGGATTCGATTTCCGTCTTTCTAGCAATTATCGAGCAACCAACCACTTAGAGGATAGTGACCTGTCACTCAGCCGCTTGCAAGCACTTTTTGCTGTGTTCCGCTGTCCACACAGTCTCCGCGAATAACCTTAAAACCCAGGGAACTGGTATGAGTTGGTACGAGGGAAGTCCTGTGTTGATGAGTACCGGCGAAGGCTATCGTATTCTTACGACCGATATGCCGCTTACGCGGTGCTTTCCTCGCTCCTCCCTTTCGCCCCCTGTTTATTGAGGATCTTGCAGGGGGTCGCCTTGCCTCTTACTCAGATCGACAATCAGGGCCAACCAAATGTGACTGCCAGGGACTGATGCGCACCGATGCAGTTCTCGCCGTCCTCAGCCGTTCTGGATTATGGCTTGGCTCTTAGCGATTTTTCATGGAGTTTCGCACGCCGAAGGCCCCAATCAACATTGTAGGTGGTCCAGTTTTCTGGGCTAGGTCACCGCCGCTGGAAACGCCTGTCGTCCGGCCTCAACCCACCGGCATGGGCCACGAATCACATCCTTGGCGGGGACTTGTTTCTCATCTTTGTATGCGACCAACGGCCCGATAGATTGTTCTCACACGCTTCATGGAAGCTGGAACTCTTTCAGCTACCAGATCGGCGCTCTAGCATCTTTGCTCAGGCGGGCCCGCCGCCGTCTCCGCGCACCAGTAAGACACGAGATAAAGGAGGTCCGCCATTAATCCGCTCTGTTATGGAATTTGTGTCTTTTGTTCGTTATGACAAGTAGCCGGCAAAGTCTGCTTTTGATCACAGATGAGGAGGTCGTGCACCGTTTTCAGGATACGCGCGATCCCCAGTGGTTCGCCGAGCTGTTTGCGCGGTATCGCAAGAAAATTTATTTCGCCTGTAGGGCATTTCATAATGATGGCATTGCGGCGGAAGATGCAACGCAGGAAACATTTCTTCGGGCCTACGAAAAAATCCACCAGTTCAGTGGCGGTGATTTTGGCGGATGGCTGATGAGAATTGCAAAAAATATCTGCATCGACGCGTGGAGACGGCGTATGCAAACCGAGGTATTGGACGACAGTGAAACGCAGTGCGTTGCCGTAACTTCGGGCTATGAATTGCGGCTCTCGGCCGAGCACGTCTTGCGGCAAATGAAGTCACTTCCCGCGGAGCAGCGGCAGTGCTTGGAAATGAAGATTGAAGGGTACTCGTACGAAGAGACAGCCACTCGTATGGGGCTGACGGTGGAGGCCGTAAAGTCCCATCTGCAGAACGGGCGGCGCAGGCTTTGGCTGAGGATGGCGGGTACTCCGATTCGATCAAAATGACTTTGATCGACATAGCAGTGCGGTGAACATGAATTCCTGGGCCGAAGACAATTTTCTGGAGAGACTCATGCCTGACTTGCGGCAGGAAAATCGAACAGGGATGAAATCCTGCCCAGATGCTGAGCTGCTGACTGCGTTCATCGAAAGACGGGTGACCTCCTTTTTGCGGGAAGCCGTTACTACCCACTTCACGCAATGCCCGGAATGCACCGAGATCTGCGCCCGGCTGGTGAACTTTGCGGACGCGAATGTGCCGACGCAGGACGCCGAATGGAGGAATGCCGAGAAGCGCCTAGAAAATTGGATGGAGGGGTTCTTGCTTTCCAAGGTGGCGAAAGGTTCGGAGCGACCGGCCGACAAAACTCGGGTGCTCCGGTTAAACGAGCCTCGCCGACCAAGGATTTGGCGGAAATTCCCGTGGGCCTTGGGAACAGCCGCAGCTATGCTGATCGTTGCGGCTGGAGTTTTTCTGGCGACGCGACAGACGCAGGTCGCGACCAGACCAGCAGCAGCAACGGTCGCAACGCCGACCCCAGACGTGCCAGTCGAGTCTACTGATGCAACGCCGCCGGCCCAGAAGACTCCCGAGCCCATTCCGAGGCCGCCTGCGGGCAGCAGGAAAAGTGCGATTGCCGTTGCAAGCCAGAAACCGGTTCAACCGGCGAGTCAAGCGCGACTAGAGACCGCGCCGTCTTCCATTCCAAGCGTTCTGAATGACGATCAATCCAGCCAGGTGGCGCAGGGGCTAAAGCCTCTGGAGTTGAGTCCGAATGACCGGATTGTGCAACCAAACGGCATGGCTTCTTCCGCGCGGTCCAAGCCAGCCAGTGTAGCACGCGCCTCCCCGCGTAATGCCGGACTCTTTTCGTCGGAGGCTGTACCAGCGCCCAGTCGCGCCGCTCCGTTAATTTCGTCAGTACGCCTGGATGCAGGCACGCGTATCTGGATTAACGTCGCCTCCGTCGACCGACAGCCTGATGGCAGCTTCGCCTTTCGCGGCACGCTCTTACAACCCGTTGCTCAGGCCAGTTCCCCACTGGCCCAGGGTACGGGCTTGACTGGTACGGGCAGCGTGCGGGATGGCAATGTAACTCTGTTTGTGGCGAACTTGCTGATTGAAGGCTCGACCTATGCCGTCCAACCTACTTCGGTGTCGCCACGCCAACCGGCCCCCGGCGTGGGAAAGGCTATCGAATTCAAGCATGGGCAGGTGATGGAGATGTGGCTTTCCTCGGTGAGTATATATGAGAAGGAACCCGCGGCAAGTTCGGGAGATTCGGTGGAAGTCCCGAAACCGCGATGACTCGTTCCGCGCTTTGGGAAGGTTTTATGGAATTTCTAAATTCAGAACGTTCTTGGAAGCGAGTAGATGTTCCGACGTAAGCCCATTGTCAGGGAGGCTCCAATGGATTTCTTGAAACACAGCGAGAATACACTGCGTAAGTCGGTTCTGCTTCTGCTCTTGATGCTGCTTCCGGCATTTGCTGGGGGTCAAGAAGAGAAAAAGTCGAGTGCACCAAAATCAACCGCACCGGCAGCGAAACCAAGCGCACCGAATGCAAAGGCCCCGGCAGGCCCAACGACCAACCAGCATACGACAGGCCAGAAGTCGACGTCCAAGCCGGGGACGGACAACCAACCCCATATCGAGAGAGCGTTCAAAAAGGAATCAATCCCGACGCCGGAAGACCACGCAAAACCCCGCTCCGTGAAAGAGGTCTCTCTGCCCGGCGGTGGAAAGGCACAGATCCGCTCCGATGGCCAAATTCGTTCGGTCGATCGCAATGGCATGCACATTGAACACAATCTGCACGGCGAGCGCAGGATCGTTAGCGAACACAATGGCGCACGCATCGTGACCACCGGCAGACATGGAGGTTACGTGCAGCGGAAGTACGTTGATCGCGGCGGTCACGCCTTCTATTCGCGCACCTACTATGAGAACGGCGTGTACAGAACCAGCGTCTATCGCTACTACTACTTCGGCGGCGGGGCTTACTATGTCTACTATCCCGCCTATTATTATCAGCCCGCGTACTATTTCTGGGCCTATAACCCGTGGCCTGCGCCGGTGTATTGGGGCTGGGGTTGGGGCGGGGCGCCGTGGTACACCTACTACGGCTTCACACCGTATCAGTACTATGGGGGGCCCGCGTTCTGGCTTACAGATTACGTGATCGCCGCGAATCTACAGGCAGCTTATGTCAACGCAAGCGAAGCTCCAGTTGCAGCGGACAGTGGCCTTGCATTTGTCCCGATTTATTCTTCAGGCACGAAGAATCTAGAACAGGGCTTTTCTACAGCGGGTAACGTCTCCTTTGCCGATGATCGTATCTTTATGCACGGGGGCGCGAGCGTTAGCTACTCTTTCAGCGTTGCCGCGGGGCAACAGCAAACTGTTGCGTACGGAATTCCAACCGGTGGTTTCGTCAACAATGCCCCGGCTGAGGTTTCAGTCAACGGAGTGACAGTAGCGAGCCTTAGCCAAGGTTTGGCGGGATTCGGCACTACCACTCCGCTAAAACGTGTTCTCTGGGAGAGGAACTTCACGCCTGGCGATTATGTTGTCACACTACAGTCGGGTGGCGAAGCAGTTAACGTGTACGGCATCTGGCAGAGTACGTCCCAGACGGAGCAACCGTCTACGGTTGCAAACGCTAGTGGAGTTGGGCTGACGGACGAGGTTAAACAAGCCATCGCCGAAGAAGTGAAGGCGCAACTCCAGGCCGAACAGGTTGCTGCTGGACAAAGTGCTCAGGGCGTGTCGGCGAGTGCAACGCCGTCGGCTCCAGCCGGTAGCGAAGTGCCGCCAGCGCTCGATCCGGCACGGCGCACCTTCGTGGTAAGCACGGATCTTGCCGTCGTGTCCGAGGGGCAGGAATGTTCGCTTACCCAGGGGGACGTGATCACCCGGCTTACTGACACCCCGGATGGAGATCGGAAAGTGACCGCGAGTGTAACCAGCAGCAAGAAAAATGAGTGCGCTGCCGGCAAGACTGTGGCGGTTTCCGTGGACGACCTGCAGGAAATGCAAAACCATTTCCGGGAGCAGCTCGACGAGGGCATGAAAACAATGGCATCGAAGCAGGGAACGGGCGGAATGCCGAAGGCGCCGGACACGAGTACGGCGGCGAGCAATGTTCCGCCTCCGACGCCCGATAACAGCGCTGCCAAGGCTTTGCAGGATCAGCAGGCAGCTGCCGACCAGACCGAGGCCCTGGTGAAGCAACAAGCCGCCGGTACGTCGGCCGGTGGGCAATACTAGAGCCAGCCATCCACACGCCAATGCAAAGCCGGCGGGTGGATAGCGTTACGAGCCGGCTGATTAGGGTTTGTGCACGAGTTGCCGAGTAAAGATCCCATGAGCGGTAGCTAAAAGGAGGATATTGCCGTGAGCCGGAAATTACTCATTCCGTTCGCAGCGGTGATCGCCGCAGTTATGTCTTCTGTCGCTGACGCGAACGCGCAGGCGGTTTCATTGCAGGAACAACTGGCCGCGCAATACAAGCTGGCCAAGATGGGATCGGACTCGAGCGGATGGTCCGTCGTCGAAGAAGGCACACTGCTGACGATTCAGAAGGGCGGAATCAAGGGCAGTCCCTACAAGAATACGGTCACGCACACTTCGACCTATCAGGAAGGAATCATTCATTCTCCCGACCCAACTAATAATTCCACTGCCCAGAAGGTAAGCAAGATATTCTGCGGTCTTCATAAATGTCCCACCACGCCAGATCCAGTCAATGACGAGACAGCGACCAAGTTGTTTAAGATTGGTGATAAGGTGTACCCCACCAAGATCGCTGTTGATATCACGAAAGACACGGTCACGATGGGCATCGTGGCATGCGATATGTGCAACCAGACCGACCCGCCGATGTACAACAAGGCGAATGTTGTATTCCAGTTTCACAGCGGATGGCTCGCCAAAGCGAGCGCAGGCGACGTGGAAGACACAATTGGCCAGCTGCTCTCCATCAGCAACGACCAGCAAAGCCAGCAGGACCAGCAGGGTGGGCAGGATCAGCAGATTGCGGCACAGGCTGCGCCCGCCGCCGCAGCCCAGCAGGCGGAACCGCAGGAAATCAAGCTAGGAATGACAACATCCGAGGTGGAACACGCCTTGGGCAAGCCCGAGAAAACATTCAGTTCGGGGGCCAAGCAGATTTATTTTTACAAGGATATGAAAGTGACTTTCCAGGACGGAAAGGTGGCCGATGTGCAGTGAGCTTAAGACCGCCATTGACCTCCATGCCCTGCTCTCAGCTTGATAAATGAGGTGTGAGTGACTTCAAACGCCGGGCTGAGGGAGTACGCGTCAAGCACAGCGTCAACGGCAATTCCGTGAAACTTTACGACAAGGCCTACACCCCCTGTGGCGTAAGCGCGGGTGTTGCTGCATCCGACTCACGTAGCGGTCATTAATATCGAATTAGTTCGTTGGCCCAGCTTCGGGTCTGCCTATCTGATATCCGCGACGTGCTCCCTTTGCACGTGGTAAAGGTGCAGCTTCCGCGGAGGGTGAGCTGTCGGGGGTAGTGCCAGTGCCTGTCTCGGCGTCTTCGCTGCCCGCCGGGATAAGGAGGAAAACGTGTTGAACACCAGTGAAATCATCACCGGCGATCCTTCCGAGACAAGCAATCTCTCCGCGATCGTTAATCCCCATGCCGACGGTCAGTTCAACGTGAGGAGGAATCAACTTCGTCAGATCCTTCATTTTGCCGTTCTCCCACAGGAACGCGTGTACTGCTATGCCGCAATCGCCGGAGGCGCCCACGACTTGACCCTGGGAATTGATGCCGTATGCGGTACTGCACTTGTCGAGCGTCCCAAGATCATGCAGTACGCCATCCTTCCAGAGGAAGGCTCGATGTATCACGTCCCCGGGATAATTGGCTTGACCTACAACCTCTCCAGCATCGTTCATGTAGTTCGGGTAGTTATATCCTTCGCCCCCAAATGTCCCTAGGTCGGTCAGCGTTCCGTTGGACCAAAGGAATGGATGCGTCACTACATCCCCGACTAGGGTTGAAGTGCCAGCGACCTGGCCTTTGTTATTGAGAAAAGAAACACACCCGTAGGTGCCTCCGAGACTGCCGAGGCTCCGCATCTCACCATGTTCCCAAAGGAATGGCTCCAGGGTTGGGACCCCAGTAGTAGAATTCGGTGTCGAGTCCGTATAGGAACATCCCGCTATCTGCCCACTCGCGTTCACAAAATAAGCTACGGCATCGGAACCGCCCAAAGTGCCCAAGTCCTTGATGGTCCCGTTCTCCCACAAAACCGCTCGGGTTTCTGTTCCCCAGCCTTGATAGGAAAAGGGATCAGATTTATCGTTCGAAGCGTATCCGACAATCTGACCCGCGCTGTTGACGACAGATGCCTGGCTTTCGTGTCCGCCTGGCAGAGTACCGAGGTCGATTATCGTGCCGTTTCTCCACAGGACGGCTCTATCCTCCGTCATGCCGGTGAGTGGGTCGGTTACTCCGTTCTCTGAGTAGCCAGCAATCAAGCCGTTATCGCTGATCCAAACTGTCTCGCTCGCGAGACCTCCCGGAAGCGTTCCCAAGTCGGTGACATGGCCAGCGGTCCACTCGAAAGCGTGTGAGAAAAAGCAATCCGGGTTGAAACAATTCGAGAAGTTGGGAAAATTTGGGTCAGGAGTAGGCGTGTCTAGCCAACCTGTAAGCACGCCTTCACTATTCAGGACTTGGGATCCCTCGAACAGAAACCCCTGGGGACCGCCAAAAGTACCCATGTCTACAACGTTGTACCGTGCTTGCGCTGTCATGTGCATTGGTACAGCCAGGGCAGCGAATAAAGTGATTGCCACCGTATATGCAGAAAAATTTTCTTTCACGATGTCCTCCCTGATACTTCGTGGTTTGTGACGCGGTCGGAAAACTGCGTACCCTCCGCCAGAATCGTCCACCCGCCTCGGCACTCAACCCTGTATTCTTTTTACGTTCTTCTACTAAGGCGCGAATTCCAGGAGAAAACTGGCAACGTGCAAAGAATTTCTTGCGGTTGGCGAACTGGAACATCGATCGGGGCTGTGGTAACCTGCACCGATAAGAGGTTAAGCCATAGAGGCGTAGGGGCTTATGGCAGTATCTTCGTCTCGCGACGTGACCGGCCTTCTGCAGGCCTGGGGCGAAGGTGATGAAGCCGCGCTGCATAGGTTGATGCCGCTGGTGTACGAGCAATTGCGTGCGGCGGCCCGGCGTTACATGGCGCAGGAACGCCCAGGACACACTCTTCAGACCACGGCGCTGATTCACGAGACCTATCTTCGGCTGGTCAATGTTCGGCAGGTCAAGTGGCAAGACCGGGCCCATTTTCTGGCCGTCTGTGCGCAGCTGATGCGCCGCATTCTGATCGATTTCGCGCGCTCGCGCGGTTATAAGAAGCGCGGAGGGGCGATACCTCACGTCAACTTCGACGAGGCAATGCTGGTGACTGCCAAGCCCGACCTCGACCTGCTGGCGCTGGACGACGCATTAGACCGGCTGGCACAAGTAGACGAGCGAAAAAGCAGAGTCGTGGAGCTGCGATTCTTTGGCGGCCTGGGGGTCAAGGAGACCGCGGAGGTTATGAAGGTCTCCCCAGAAACAGTGATGCGCGACTGGAAACTCGCCAAAGTCTGGCTACTGCGCGAGCTCAGCGGAGGCGCCCGCCATGGAGCCTGACCGTTGGCATCGGGTCGAGCAGTTGTATCACGCGGCTTTGCGGATCGCAGCCGAGAGGCGTGCTGTGTTCTTGACCGAACAATGCCAGGACGATGCGGAATTGCGCCAAGAAGTCGAATCTCTGCTCTCGTATGAGAGTGGGGCGGCAGAGTTCATCGAGTCACCCGCATTCGACGTGGCGGCCAAGCTGATGGCGGAAGACCGATCCGGGGAGGAAACAGTTGGTTCGCTGACGGGCACGACCCTGCCACGCTTTCGTATTCTGGAAAAGCTTGGCGGCGGCGGCATGGGCGTCGTGTATAAGGCGGAAGATACCAAGCTACGACGCACCGTCGCACTCAAATTTCTGCCGCCTGAGCTCTCTTGTGAGCCACAAGCCTTGGAGCGTTTTCAACGTGAGGCCTACGCAGCGTCGGCTTTGAACCACCCCAACATCTGTACTGTTTACGATGTGGATGCGTTCGAGGGACGCCCGTTCATCGCCATGGAGTTGCTGGAGGGGAAAACGTTAGAGTCTCGCATCGCAGCACAAGCCCTACCCGTCGCAGAGCTGCTCGAACTTTCCATCCAGATCTCGGATGCGCTCGATGCTGCCCATGCAAGAGGCATCATTCACCGCGACATCAAGCCCTCCAACATCTTCGTCACGGCGCGCAGTCAGGCGAAGTTGCTGGATTTCGGTCTGGCCAAGAGAATGAAGCCGTCAAGGCTTGCGGATGCGGTTCGCCGGCGCGATCTGGCCGCTGCCGGCCCGAGCGAACACAAACTAACAGGCACGGGGGTGGCGATCGGGACTGTGGCCTACATGTCGCCGGAGCAGGCCCGGGGCGAGGAACTGGACACGCGTAGCGATCTGTTCTCTCTCGGCGCGGTTCTTTACGAGATGGCGACGGGACGACCGCCGTTTTCCGGGCCGACGTCGGCGGTGATTTTCGATGCGATCCTGAACCGCGCGCCGGAGTCGCCGCGGACGACAAATCCCACGCTACCCGAAAAGCTGATCGATATCATCGAAAAGGCGCTGGAGAAGGATCGCGATCTGCGCTACCAGGTCGCGTCGGAGATGCGCGGGGATCTGAAGCGGCTGAGACGGGACTCGGAGTCCGGGCACGGAGTCGAAGCGGTTGGGGCCGCAGTCGAACGGCCTGTTGCTTTCAGAAAAGTTGCGAAACATCCAGCTGCGGACGCGCAGATTCCTTACTGGCGGCGCCCCGGATCATGGAATGTCGCGGCAACGATTGGAGTGCTGCTCCTTCTCTCCGCGGGTTTCTGGTTCGCGCGGCCCCGAACGATAGTGGTGCATCAATTCAAGCAAAGGCAGCTTACCTTCAATTCTTTCGAGAACGCAGTGCGAAGCGGAGCCATTTCCCCGGATGGCAAATACCTGGCCTACACCGACGAGAAGCAGTTGTATATCAAGCTGATCGGGACGGGTGAGGTTCTACGGATCCCTGCGCCCGACGAACTTAAAGGTAAGAACGTGAGGTGGGAGGTCGCTGCCGCTACTGCCTGGTTTCCGGACAGTGCCAGATTTCTTGCCAGCGCCCACCCAAGGGACCTGGATGCGAATGCCACCGCCGAAGGCACGAGTACTTGGCTGGTTTCCGTGCTTGGCCGTGCGCCCCGCAAACTCCGTGATAGCGCTTATGCCTATTCTGTGTCCCCGGATGGGTCACTGATTTCATTCGGCACGAGCAAGGGCAAGCTGGGCGACCGGGAAATCTGGCTCATGGACGCAGACGGAGGGCAGGCGCGGAAGCTCTATGACACCGACGAGAGCAGCACGATCTGCTGTTTGATTTGGTCGGGCGATGGGAAGCGGATCATCTATGTGAAGACCGATGCATCGGGCGACACATATCTGAGCCGCGACTTGAGAGGCGCTACGATAGCTACCCTATTCCGACCCGAGGAAACAAAGAAGCTGCGAGATTTTCTCTGGTTACCCGACGGTCGATTTCTGTATTCCATGGAAGAGGAGGGTTCGGCGATTAACAAGGCCTGCAACTTCTGGGCTGTGCCGGTTGACCCTCGAACCGGCGAGCGCCGCGAGAAGCCGCGGCGACTGACTAACTGGCCCGATGCCTGCCTGAGTCAGATGAGCGTGACCGCGGATGGACAGCGCCTGGCCTTTCTGAAGTCGTCGAGCGCCCAGATCTCGTATATGGCTGATTTAGCCTCAGGCGGGACGCGCATCTTGAATCTGCGGCATTTCCCTGCGACCGAGAGCTCGGATGGGCTGGCCGATTGGGTGGCGGACGGAAAGAATGTCGTTCTGGTTTCGAACCGCAATGGCCCCTACGAACTCTACAAACAGGCCGTCGATTCAGATGAGGCTGGGCCCATTCTGACGGAGGGGTATGGGCGCGACCCTCGCGCCACGCCAGACGGTGAATGGATCGTCTATCTAGGCCACGGAGATGCTGGTGGACTACCGATAGAGAGAAAATCACCCCCTCTGATGCGGGTTTCCATCAATGGCGGACCGTCGGAGAAACTGTTCGACGCCAAGGTCTGGAGCCTGCTTACGTGTGCGCGGCCCCCTTCCCAATTGTGCGTGATCGTTGAGCCGAACGACGATGGCAAGCAGGCAATCATTTCCGTCCTCGACCCCCTGAAGGGCCGTGGTCCTGAGCTCGCCCGGTTTGCCCTCGTGCCTAACGACGATAGCTGGTTTGCCGACCTCTCCGCTGATGGATCGCGCATAGCAGTGACTTCGACCCGAGCGGGTCCGATCGATATCCTGTCGCTGCACGGCCAGCCGGTCCAGGAAATCGAAGTGAAAGGCTGGAGCGATCTGTCTGAGTACTCATGGGCTGCGGACGGGAAGGGCCTTTACGTAACGGCAGGAATCCTGGATGGGAAGGTTGTGCTTTACGTAGACCTGCTGGGAAACGCGCACCCGCTATGGTCGAGCATCGGAGCCACCGGTCAAACGCTTACGGAAACGCTTGCGAGACCTTCGCCCGATGGGCACCAACTGGCAATCTCAACCTGGACGACACGGGGAAACCTGTGGATGATGGAAGATTTCTGATACCGGTTGGCGCAGCCTAAAACTGGATCTGCGTTTTTAATTGGATCATGCGGGGGGAAGCATCGCCTCCCAGGCCAGCTCCCACAATGCTGGTCGGTGGCATCTCCATGGTCTGGATCTCTCCGAACGTCGAGTCTGAACTCCAATTATCGGGCGGGCCAAAATTCGGGTGATTGAAAAAATTAAAAAATTGGAAACCAATCCCCAGCACCACTTTGTCCTGACCGATGATGCTCGTGTTCTTCATGATCGTGAAGTCGGTATTGAAATAACTCGGATAGCGGAAACGGTTGCGTCCTTGGGCAAAGGAAACCGCAGCTCCTGAACAAGGCCCGGATGGGCCGGGCACGTTTCCTGCATTGAACGAAGTCTCGCAGCCCGTCTGTACAAACCGTGCGCCGGGATTCGGAGACCCATTCGCGAGCACTTGCGGCGGCCAACAAGGATGCGGATATGGTGGCTTTGCGGCTCCCGCTCCGCAGGAAGTTGGCGGGCCTAGTGGGGCAACCGGCACAGCGTAGATTGTTCCAAAGAAA
>DASPVV010000087.1:0-2946 GCA_035622175.1 Terriglobales bacterium
CAGTTTTGACTTGCGGCCGGACGCGCTGGTCAGCGGAGCGGCAGCGGCGCGGCGTGCTGTCGAAGTCGCGCCGTCGAATCATCTGGCTCATTTAGCGCTGGCGGAGGCATATTTTTTCCAAAAGGAAGTCGCGGGTTTCCAGGCTGCGGCCGAGCGCGCTTTGACTCTGAACCCGATGGACGGAAATGCCGTTGCTTCGATTGGCGAATTTTTCGTGCTCTCTGGCAATGCCGAGCACGGAATGGAACTCGCCGGGCGCGCCAAGCGTTTAAATCCCAATCATCCCGGATGGTATTGGCACGCTGACTTCAACAACGCGTATCGCAAGCGAGACTATCGCGCGGCGGTGGATGCAGCTCTAAAATCCAACCTGCCCGGCTACTTCGGAACCCAGGCTCTTCTAACCGCGGGGTACGGTCAACTTGGCGATCTCGACGCAGCGAGCAAAAGTTTGCGCGAACTCACGCGCCTGCTGCCCAATGTCTCTTTGAGTATCCGTCAAGCCGCTGCAAAGTGGTTTCATCCCGATCACCTGGAGCATTTTATCGAGGGCCTGCGCAAGGCGGGCCTGGAAATTCGCGACCAGAGTTAATGCACACTGTCCAAATCTATCCTGACAAACGGGATGCCCGACCTCCCACGCATTGTAGTGTTAGCGATGAAACTCCACGGCGTGGATGACGAGCTACTCGTTTCGAATCGTTGCGAAGAACGAGTACTCTGGAAAAGCAGGCGGCCTGCCCCATCCGGCCAGAGGCGGAACGAATGTCAGGAAACCGTTTACAAGGGTCACAATACCACCCGCGATGATATTCGCCAGCCGGTTCGCTCGAAACGGAAGCAGTCGAGACGCCAGAATCATGGCGATGGGTATTTCCATCAAGACCGCAGAATCCAAGCCGCGTGAAGGGCAAGAGTCTGATTCGTCGTTTGGACTGGCGTGTCCGTTTACTGAAACTTCGCCGGTGGAATGGGATCGTCCTTGATGGTCATACCGGTGGGGACTTGGAACAACGTCAGATCGGGCTCGACCATGTGTAGATTGAAAATGCGACCGGTGGTTTTGCCGACGTTGGCGGTATAGAAAACGTGCACCAAGTTAAGGTCGAGACTGGGTGCATACCAGCGCTCGACGAATTGCTCAATCTTCCCTTCTGTTTCCTTGAGGGTACGGTAGAAATGATGCGTTGGCACCCCCTCAATCACTACCGTATCCTTACCGTCATCCAGCTTGGGAGCAGCCGCTGTGTCATACGTGTGGCCCACGTGCTTCATCTTTCCGCGGACTGCCACCGTGTCTCCGACGCTCCAGCGATACCAGACGCCAGCGACGCAATCCTGTATAAAGACCGACAGAGGCTGAGGTTGGTCGGGATACTTCAATTCCGTGCGCGTCCGCCCCTCCGAGTCCCGATAGAGTGTCCCGTCTCGATGCATTCTTACTGGATCGGGAGAGTTCGGTGCAGGCTCATAATCAAGCGTTCGGGTCGCAGTGAGCGGCGCACCGACCACGCAATATTCGAATGGCAAACCGATCACTTCTTTCGAGGACTGTCCTCGCGCCACGATCGGAAACAGGCTAACGAGAACTATCGCGAGCGCAATACGGCGGGAAGCCACTGGAGTCCTCCGGCGTGTAGTTTTGAGGATCATCGTATCGCAGGAGTCAAAAAATCGCGAGCGAGTGAGGGTCTGCCCCGAAAGTAACTGTCGCAATCAAGGCGTTACACTCCCGATTCGGTCTGACCAGCCGTGGTTCTGGCGGAGTCACGGACCAACCGGATGTTTGAGAAACGGCAGGTTGTTGCGGAGCTACAATGATCCTGCCGCGGCGAAACGGAAGCGGGCAATGCGGGGACGCAACCATGCCGAGGGATGCTCATCGAGGCGATGAACGGGGGCGTGAGGACCCCTCCTTGCGCCGCCCAACCTCCATCGGATCGAAAGACCCCATACCTTGAGAATCCCCGCCCGAAGGGCGGAATACTCACTAACGGAGAACGTCGCTTCTCCATTTGAGGCTGAACCAAGACAATCTTTCCCATCAGCAGCAGACCGAAATCAGGGTAGAGCAACGCCGGGCTGCAAGGACGGTCCCCGTGCATGCGCGCGCCATCGGAGACGCGAAGTGCTGTATCGGATGCGCCCCAGCTTGGACGCTCAGAGGTTATCTATCATCGCGGGCGGACCCATCCGATAGAGCCGTTTGAAGGAAGCCGCTCGTGCGAAAGCAATTATGCAAATTCAGTGTGCTTGAGGCTGTGCGGAAGGCTTCGAGCAGTTAGAAAAACTGGAGGAGACGGAGGTGGGGTGGTCTTGGTCGTGCTTTGGAAGGTGGAGAAGGAAGGATTTACCCCGGGGTTGGAAAGGGATGGCTGGATTGAGGACACGAAAAGTGGGACAACGCCTGCAGGAGGGCGGAGGCGAGGCGTGGTGGTTCGGCTGGTCGTTGACACCAACGATGTTCCTGTCTCCACCCGACCAAGTCCTGCGTGCTCTGCTGTTGACGGCACTATACCAGGACTCAACTCCGTCAAGTGCCTGCTCAAGGCTGCGCAGTCCGGAAATCCTGCTTGCCATCGAGCCCGCCGTACACCACGGTGCACGACGCCAGAGTCGAAAAAAGAATCGAGCCCATGAGCCATGCTGCGTCCGTCAAGACAACGGTTTCGACATCTTCACAAAGTGGCAGGGAACCTTAACACTGAGTCCGGCCGTGAAAGGCTCAGTTCCGCTTTCGACGTAGCCGAGACGATGATAAAACTCCGGCAGTTCTTTGCGTACGTTGACAATCCGCAGGTCCATGAGACGGCTGCCGGCCTTGGCACAGTAATCCTCGGCGGCGCTCATCAGCTTCGATCCCAGGCCGGTTTTCTGCCGTGCAGGGTCAACGGACAACAAGCCAAGATAGGATCGATCGCCTCGAATCTCCACGTAGACGCATCC
>DASPVV010000088.1:0-6408 GCA_035622175.1 Terriglobales bacterium
AATGGTTACCGTGCTGGGCGGGGTTGATTCGCTTGTGTTTACTGCTGGAATAGGTGAAAACTCCAGCGAAGTGCGCGCCGCCGCATGCAGCACATTGGGATTTCTGGGCGTCGGTCTCGATAGCGAACTCAATCTTCGGCCATCACTCGATGCAGATATCTCTGCTGTAGATTCTCGGGTACGCGTCCTGGTGATTCGTGCGGAGGAAGACTGGGCCATTGCAACTGAATCCTGGAAGCTTGCTCGTGTTCCTGCACTCAGCTAGAGAGAGTTCGCAGGATGCAAAACGGTGTGGTTAAACTCGCATCCTGTATTTTGGCGGCTGACTTGGCGCGTCTGGGCGAACAGGTGATCGAGGCCGACGTCTTTGTCGCCGGGTCATCATCTTCGGTAAAAAGGGGGTGTGTCCTCTGCCATGGGCCATCTGTGCGCCCGCATTGCCCATCATCCCGTTTCATTTAGTAAACCAGTCGACTTGCGGAGCAGTATGAGGGCTTCGCGGCTAGTGAAACGGAGAGGTGCAGCACTCCAATAGCTTGTCAAACGCGTCTGGCTTCAGGAGATCGAGGGAACGCACTGCTATATCAGCCGGTAGATGCTTGCCACCGTGGCTCACTCCGATACTTCTCATGCCGGCCCGACGTGCTCCTTCCACGCCGGCAACGGCATCTTCGACGACGATGCACCGGTCGGGGGCCGCTCCCACACGAGCCGCAGCGGTCAGATACACTTCAGGATCCGGTTTGCCTCGGTGTACATCTTCGGCGCAGACGATGCCTTGGAAAATATTGGTCGCTGACAAAGCTTCCAGAACAGCCTCGATGTTCGCTCTCGGCGCGGCCGAAGCGACAGCCTGAAGCCATCCATCTTCGTGAAGCTGACGTACCCAATACGCCACCCCGGGTAGCGGCGAGATGCCGTGCTGGCGAATAAGTTGACGGTATAGCTCCTCTTTCGCATTCGCAATTCTCTCGACGCGCTCGGGAGTCGCCTTGATCCCTAACCATCGGGGAAGAATGGAATCGTTGCGCTGCCCAAAGGAAGAGAGGAACTGCTCGTGGGTGATGGCAATCCCTTCCTTAGCCATCGCGTCTCGCCAGGAGATCCAGTGAAACTCCTCTGAGTCGATCAGGGTTCCGTCCATATCCCAGAGCACGGCTCGAATATGGCTCATCGATAACGCTCCCGTTGATAATGATCCAACATCACACCTCCATCCAGGGAATTAGAATCGCGAACGATTGTTCAGGAGTCGGCGTTATTTCGACTGATGCGGCCACCTCCATCCACTAACTTCGGGTATGTCGATGCCGTTTTTGTATGCGTAGTCACGACATTCGATCTGTTTGCTGCGGAACTTCTCCCTGGCGTGACCTCCGATTGTTTGCAACCTCGGGATGCGATCAATGGCGTCGATCGCCAGGGTGAAGCGATCAATTTCATTGTTAATGGCGAGTTCCATCGGGGTGTTGATGTTCCCGTGTTCCTTGTAGCCACGCACGTGCAAGTCCCGGTTGGTGCGGGAGTAGGCCAGGCGGTGAATGAGGTAGGGATAGCCGTGGAAGTTGAAGATGATCGGCTTGTTGGCCGTGAAGAGAGAATCGAAGTCCCGGTCCGTTAGCCCGTGCGGATGGTTCTTGCTGGGTTGCAATTTGAAAAGATCGACGACGTTGATGAAGCGAATCTTTATATCTGGGAACTCCTCGCGCAAGAGCGCCGTCGCGGCCAGCGCTTCCAAAGTCGGAATGTCGCCGGCGGAGGCGATCACCACGTCGGGTTCAACGCCCTGGTCGTTGCTAGCCCAGTCCCAGATCCCTATGCCCTTGGTACAGTGCTCAATCGCTGCGTCCATGTTGAGGTACTGAAGGTGAAGTTGCTTGTCAGAGACGATGACATTGACATAGTTCTCGCTTCGGAGGCAGTGGTTCGCTACTGAGAGTAGACAGTTGGCATCGGGCGGAAGATAAATGCGGGTAACTGCCGCACTCTTGTTCAGTACGACGTCGAGGAACCCGGGGTCTTGATGCGTGAAACCGTTGTGGTCCTGGCGCCACACGGTGGATGTGATCAACAGGTTGAGTGAGGATATTTTCTGACGCCACGAGAGGCGATTACAGATCGACAGCCACTTGGCATGCTGGTTGAACATGGAGTCGATCAAGTGAACAAACGCCTCGTAGGAAGAGAAAAAGCCGTTTCTACCAGTCAGGAGATAGCCTTCGAGCATTCCCTCCATGGTGTGCTCACTCAGCATCTCAATAACACGCCCATCGGTCGCAAGCTCGCCCCCATCTTTGTCTTCAGGAAAATAGTCTTCAATCCAGAATTTCTTCGTGGCCTGATAGATGGCTTGTAACTTGTTCGACGTGGTTTCGTCCGGTCCGAAGACCCGGAAATTCGTCATGTTCTCCTTCATTACGTCGCGCAGAAAATTTCCTAAAGGCGGGACATTTTCGGTTTCAAAGGTTCCAGGCTGATCCACCTTCACGGCGTAGTCGGAGAAGTCAGGAAGACGCAAGGCTCGTTTCACCCTTCCGCCATTGGCATGAGGATTCGCGCTCATGCGGCGGGCCCCAGCGGGTGCGAGTTCCTTGAGTTCCGAAATGAGCTTGCCATTCTGATCGAACAACTCCTCCGGCTTGAGGTCGCGCATCCATTTCTCAAGAATACGCAGCTGTTCTGGGTTTTTCTTAACGTCCGTCAATGGCACCTGGTGGGCGCGCCAGAATCCTTCCAGGTAGTGACCTTCTGCCTCCCGTGGTGCACCCCAACCTTTCGGTGAACGTAACACAATCATTGGCCACTGCGGTCTTCTGGGAGTGCCGCTGGTACGACATTCCTGCTGATGAGCTCGTATTTCTTCGATGCAATGTTCCACTGTGGCTGCCATAGCCTGGTGCATGCTTTCGTGATCCGATCCCTCAACGAAGTATGGCGTCCAGCCGTAGCCTTCCATCAGTTTTTTCAGTTCTTCATGTCTGATACGTGATAGAAGAGTCGGATTGTTGATCTTGTAACCGTTCAGATGAAGAATGGGAAGGACTGCCCCATCTCGAACGGGGCTCAGAAATTTGTTGATGTGCCAGGAAGTTGCCAGAGGTCCGGTTTCCGATTCGCCGTCACCAACTACAGCCGCGACAATCAGGTCGGGATTGTCGAACGCAGCCCCGCAGGCGTGGGAAAGTACATATCCCAGTTCGCCTCCTTCGTGGATGGAGCCCGGAGTCTCCGGAGTGCAGTGACTGCCGATGCCGCCCGGGAAAGAAAACTGTTTGAAGAACTCGTGCATGCCACGTTCGTCTTCGCTCTTTTCCGGATAAATTTCAGAGTACGTTCCCTCAAGATAGCCTGGCCCCAGGACCCCAGGCGCGCCATGTCCCGGACCGGCCATGAAAATCATGTCCAGATCGAACTTTTTGATCAGGCGATTCAGATGGATATAGATGAACGCGAGTCCAGGGCTTGAACCCCAATGACCGAGCAGGCGGTTCTTAATATGCTCCGGCCTAAGAGCTTCCTTCAGCCGTGGATTCTCCTTGAGATAAATCATGCCAAGGGCGAGGTATTTGCACGCCCGCCAGTAGGCATCGATTTTTCTTAAGTCTTCGGAGCTCAGCGGTGATCCTTGAACCGTGGCTCTCGCTTTCCCATACGCGCTGAGCGAACTTGAAGTGATTGAGGGCTCTCTATCTACGACAGGCGGCTCTGCGACTGGCGTCATTATCTTAAGCTCCTTTAGTTTGCCCGTTGACGGTGGAACAGGTCTTCATGATCGCGTGGCATTGGCTCTTGCTGTTCGCAGATCGCTGAACCGACTAGTGAGGTGCAACCTCAGGGCCATCGTAAGTTGTTGAAAACCGAGAAGTGGGCGAACGGTGCATGTTCAAGGGCATGGCAAGTGACAAACAGTTGGCGGGTATAAGAGGAGAACCTCATTGCGTCACGGCTCGATCCACTTTTTCAGGTAACCTGCGTAGGTCCATCGGTTTCGTTCGATGTTGGCGGATAGCTCGCTTTGGACAATGACTTTACGTTGTCAGATTGAAAATCTTGCGCACGGCCTTGAGGATACAGGCAGGCTGACTGGCTGCAGCAACGGTCAACAACATTTCCACGGGCGCCTGGAGCACCTTTTCTATGATGCCACGACTAAGCGACTCTACAACATTCTCTTGGTCAGAGCTAAGATTGCCCAATCGACCGCGCACCCGATGAATTTCATTGCGGCGCACGGCCTCAAAACGCTCTCTTAACGAACTAATTGTCCCCGTGACTTCGGAATCAAGAACTGGCACACTGCCCATCATTGCACTGGTCACAACCTCGACTTCCTTCCCAGAGGCGAAAGCAATCGGATGGCCACAACCAATATACGAACACTTGCGAGTACAACTGAGAGTTCTGCGACGAAGCATAGCTAACTATATTGAAGAATCCTGTTCGTCTCGTCGGGCACGCGCCGGGCCCATTAACCTCGATACCGCGTCACACCCCATTTGCCTCCTGCTCATCGTTCGTCACTTGCTAAACACCGTCGCGATTCTGGTGCTCACTTCCTTTTGCTTTCAGCGGTTTCCAGATGGCGAGGCGGTTGCTTTGTTCTCGTGCGTTGGTGTTCGGCAGAAGCACTGAAAGAAATTGAGGAGTAAATGGCTCAGCCTCGAATCATCATAGTCGGCGGCGGCTTTGGCGGACTTGCCGCCGCCAAGGCTCTCAAGAACGCGCCCGCGGAAATCATCCTGATCGATCGCACGAATCACCACTTGTTTCAGCCCCTGCTCTACCAGGTGGCGACGTCGGTTCTGGCGCCCAGTCAAATTGGTTTTCCGATCCGGGGGATTCTACAAAACCAGAAGAACACGACCGTGCTCCAAGGCGAGGTCACGGGAGTGGACAAGGACAAGAAATGTGTCTTTGTTAGCGATGCGGACAGGCAAGACGTACCTTTAACCTACGATTACCTGATTCTGGCGACCGGCGCCACTCACAGTTACTTCGGGCGGAACGAATTTGAAGAGTTCGCGCCGGGAATCAAGAGCCTTGCGGACGCTGAGGCAACGCGCAACAAGGTCCTGCAGGCCTTCGAACTCGCAGAGGCTGAAGAAGACCCGAGCCGTCATCGGGACTTGTTGACCTTTGTGCTCGTGGGCGGAGGTCCTACAGGCGTCGAGATGGCCGGGGCCCTGGCAATACTTGTGAAAACGACGCTGAAATCAAACTTTCGGCGCATCGACCCTGCCTCGGCTCGAGTTGTGCTCGTCGATATGGCGCCGCGAGTTCTCGGGCCTTTCTCAGAGCACCTCTCTCAAGCCGCGAAGCAACGACTCGAAAAACTAGACGTCGAAGTCCGACTCGGACACGGTGTGGATCAGATCGACGCGGACGGCGTGGTGGTCGCAGGTGAGCGCATTGCAAGCAAATCGGTGATCTGGACCGCCGGTGTCGCGCCCTCTCCCGCGGGCAAGTGGCTGAAGGTAGAGACGGACCGTGCCGGGAGGGTACGCATTCAAAAAGATCTGACTGTCCCCGGGCATCCCGAAGTCTTTGTGGTCGGCGATACCGCTGCATTCGAGCAAGATGGAAAACCTCTTCCCGGCGTAGCGCAGGTGGCTATTCAGCAAGGGCGTTATGCAGGAGAACTCATTCACAGCCGCATTATCGGCAGCAGGTCACCAGCTCCATTTCGCTATTTCGACAAAGGCACGTTGGCAGTGGTGGGCAAGGGTTTTGCAGTACTGCAAAGCGGTAAGGTCCAAATGAGCGGGTTGGTGGCGTGGCTGGTTTGGGCTTTCGTTCACATCCAGTTCTTGGCTACGCCCGGCCTGCGTCTGAGCGTCTTCCTGCAGTGGGTTTGGACCTTTGTGACGGGCCAAAGGGGATCTCGCCTGATCGTCGATCATCGCGCTTCGACGCGGAAGCGCACCGCGGTGCGCGAGGCTGTACCGGCGGCTGCCGGAGGCAAGTGAACAAATTCAGCTGACACGAGCTTTTTAGGAAATTCAAATTCACTCTCGGCGCGGGAGTCATCGGCGCAGGCGATAGCGGCTCCTTCAAAGTAGGGTTTGACAAAAGCGAGATGACCGGTCATATTATGATCGTGAAACCAAACGTTCGCGAACAACTCTTAGACGCTGGCCTGCAGGTTTTGCACGAGCGAGGATTCAATGCCACCAGCGTGCAAGACATTACCGAAGCCGCGGGTGTACCCAAGGGCTCGTTTTACAATCATTTCGAGAGCAAAGAAGATCTCGGTGCCGAGGTCGTCTCGCGCTATCTCGAAAGCAGCAATAAGACCCAGGCCGTGCTCCGCGACCCTAAGCTCTCACCGTACGCTCGTCTCCGGAAATATTTCGAGGGGCTGGTTCAGGTGGCTGAAAAAAAGGAGTTCTGTGGCGGCTGCCTGTTGGG
>DASPVV010000089.1:0-12602 GCA_035622175.1 Terriglobales bacterium
CTGAAGGTACCCAGGCGCGTTGCCGTCACCCAGGCTCAGAATGCGAGCGCCGAAGACCTTTTCGTAGTAGCGAGCCGATCGCTCGATGTCGGCGACGGTGAGAAAATGCGCGATGCTGATCCCCTCTCGCGGGGGCATCTCGTAGCTCTTCTGCTCGATTTGTACGCTGCTCATTGACGACTCCAATTTCGATACAGCGCTCATAATTTCCTCCGATTGCAGAGACGACGCTAACAATGTTTTGCTTCCGTTTGCACTGTCAAGCTTGACAGCCATGCCCCTCGCTTGGCGCTAAACTATTGCAAAATGGTTCGCGGATGGTCGACCGCTCGGAACCTATCGTCAGTTGGCTTTATATCGCCAATTGCGCTCATTACCCCGGCCGGCATGGCGAACAGATGGCGCAAGCTTGTTTAATCGCCTGCTTACGACAAAGAAACGTCACCGTACAATCCCAATCGTGACGGGAAACGGAGACCCGACATGAAGTCCGACGAACCCAGCCGCATGGCCCTGATGGTCGCCCGCCAGCGAGCGGCTCATCAGCTGCTCGATCATGGCGCAATTCTCGATGACCCACTTGCCATGAAGATTCTGCGCGAAGACGAAAGGGACCTGCTTCAATTTGCGAACAAACACCCCTTGGCCAGCATCGGACGCCTGCTCACCGCCGCACGGAGCCGCATCGCGGAAGACGCCCTATCAAAAGCCGTCAAGCGAGGGGTTCGGCAGGTCGTGATCCTCGGCGCCGGGCTCGACACTTTCGCGCTCCGCAATCCCCATGGCGCTCGCATCAGCATCTTTGAAGTGGATCATCCCGCCACCCAGGCATGGAAGCGCCAGCGCCTCGTGGGGGCTGAACTCGCGCCTCCGCCATGGCTGACCTTCGTGCCCGTCGATTTCGAGCAGGATGATTTGCAGCAGAAGCTCAGCAGCGTCGGCTTTCAGCGCACCTCCGCTGCGTTTTTCACTTGGCTTGGCGTTGTGCCATACCTGACACACGAAGCTATCGGCAGCACTCTGGACTGCATGGCGTCAATCCAGGACTCGGAGGTGGTGTTCGACTACATGGAACCTCCCGAAGCATTCTCAGAAGAGATAAGGGGAGTGGTAAAGGAGAGGACCGAACAGCTTGAGAAAGCTGAAGAACGTTGGGCTAGCCGTTTCGAGCCGGCTGGCATTGCAGCGATTCTTCGCGTGCACGGATTTTGTGACATCGAAGATCTCAGTTTCCAGCAGATCACATCCAGGTTCGGCCGTGACGTTCAAGGGCTCGCGACAGGACAGGCCGGCATTCATGTCGTCCATGCGAAGCATTAGTTAAGCCGCCACATTGTCGGAATCATTTCAGGTCAGCCTGAGCGCAATTTGGCGCAAAATCCTAGGCTCCTATCGACAAGCGCGTCGGCGACGAGCCTCCGTGTTGGAGCAGGTTCTTTGGCGCCGAGGCGCTTGCGATAGTGGGATTTTGGACGGAGCCGCTGGCGTTGGCGGACGCGGTGGCCTATGGGGTTTGAAAGGGTGTTTTGTAGTTGCTTCGTTTCGGATGGAGCTGAACTGAGGCTGTAAGCGATCTATTGAGGAGAAGTTTTTCCGAAGTCGAAGAGGGCGATTGTCTTTGGCTGGGGTCAGTAGAGACACGAGGGCGCTGAGAGCGGAAGCTCCTGCTGTGGAGGTCGGGATGAGTCAAGGTGCGGCCTCGTTAGAGTTAATTGCCAGAGAGTAAGTGCAGAGAGCTTTTCTCCAACGATCATGGTGGTGGCACATTTAGGGCAGCGGAAGACGGTCGGCTTGGCGGTGGTAGCGACCGTGGTCGACGGGCGGAGTTGGGGATCATGCTGCAACAGCTGCTGACAAAGACGGAGAAGTTTGGCTCGGCGTCGATTGACCAGGAATCCGAACGAGCGGATGCGAACGAAGCCACGGGGGGCAGAACGTATAGTAAAAAGCGCCGCAGGAACTCTGGTGCGGCCAGCGACATCATTCTCTTCGTTTTAGCACCGTCACCCGTACCTGAACTTGCAGGAACTTGCTCTATCGGAGGCCCCAATGTACAGTGACTCTTAATCAGTAGGTTGAAGGCTCGATTCCTTCGGGAAAGACCTACGAAGACGGTTCCACACCCCCAGGCGTCTTCCGTTTTTCCCTCTTTTCGGTCCCATCCACCCCGAATGGAGGCTTTGGCGGTATAGAGTCCTTGGTCGTTTGCAGGGACCCTCATAATGCGTTCTCCTTATCGGGATGGTAATACCACCGGCGGTACTGAACCTAGAGCAATCACTTTGCCGTTTCTCCGATGGCGTCCGTCAGTTCGTCCTGTGCTTGAGCGTATTCCAGTTGGGATTGCAGCAGGAGCGTCTGGGCCTCGAACTCTTGCGCCACAGCGGCGTCCGCCTGCGAGCGCAAATAAGTGCCCTGTTGTAGCTGCTGTGCGGCAACTCGGCGCGCCTCCTGCCGCGTGGCAAGCAGTTCCTGTGAAACCGCGACCATTTCCTGCGTGCGCTCCACCTTGTTGTAGGCAGTTTGCACTCGGACTTCGACTTCGTCGCTGATGCGGGCCAGATTTTCTTTGGCTTGTGCCAACTGTGCATCACGTTCCCGAAGTGTGGCCCGTTTTTTTCCTCCATTGAACAGGTCATATCCAAAGTGAACTCCAAAAGTGCCGAAGTTACGGGCGAGAAAGGGCATGTTCTCCGCGTAGTCGTAGTGCGCAAATGCTTCGAGGTCCGGGATATACTCGCGCTTGGCCGCGCGAACGCCAGCTGACGCTTTCTCCACCTCAGCCCGTGCTTCCGTGATTTCCGGTTGGGAGTCCAAAGCGAGTTTCACGCATTGCTCGCGCTCGCAGCTTTCGGTGGCCGCCGGAACATCAGGATCGAGAGCGATATCACTCTTGAGCGGCAATCCCACAATGTCGTTGAACTGCAGGCGCAGATCCGCGAGCTGCAGCTCTGTCGTCAGCAGATCCTGCTTGGCCTGCAGTAACTGGGCTTTACTGTCGATCAGATCTGCCTCGAGCGTGCTGCCGTACTTCACCTGTTGGACGCGCTCGCTTTGCAGGTCTTCGACCGCGCGAATGTTAGCTTGGATGGCCTGGTGCCTGGATTGCACCACTAGAATGTTGTAGTAGAGCTGACGGACTTTCAGGGCAACGTCATTTTCAACTCCGCGGGCCTTTTCACGGCTCGCGTTGAGGTCCGCGCGGGCTACGTCATTTCCTGCTTTGATCTTGAACAGTTCAGTGAGCGGTTGGCTCAGTCCCGTGGCACTGAAGATGACATTCTTTTCGCCCTGGTTGATGATGACCTGCAGGCCGGGAATGGCGCTTTTTCCTACGAAGCCCAGGCTGCCTGCGGGAATCGCGATGAACTGCGTATCGGTGAAGCGCGCAAACTCACTTTCATTCCGAAGTGTTGGCAAGTAGGCACTTCTAGCAACCTCTTTAGCATGCTGCTCTTCTTCGACATGCAGACCCGCGATACGCACCGCGTGATTGTGCTTCAGCGCCAGTTCCACGGCTTCATGGAGATTGATCGTGCGGGGAGCTGTTGATAAGGTCTGTTGTCCTTGTACCAACACTGCTCCCACCAACACGGCGGCCGCTATCGATGTGCACCGATGCTTCACGGTTTTTTCCTTTGCGTCGAAGTGGATCCCTGTTGTAGCAGGGGAATCTGCGCGAAATTCATTGGAGCTCTGCGAAGAACTGCGGTGAGGAGCAGCATCCCGGCGCACGCCCAAGCCACAAGATGGAACGCATCAATGAAGGTCAGACTGTAGGCTTGCAGGCGCAGCTTGCCTTCGATGATCTCCGCTGCGCGGCCGGTGGCAGCCATGAGCCCGCTCGATTTTGCGAACATCCCAGCGGTCAGCCGGTGCAAATTCCAATCCGTGACCCATGAACCAGATTGCACATGCAAGCCCAAAAGGTTCGAATGCAATTTTTCGTGGTCGGCAATGAAATGCCCCATGAATGCCACGCCGACCTGACCGCCTAGCAATCGGTCCGTGTGAAAGAATGCCGCAAAAGTGAGGGCGCGTTGCGGGGCAGACAATCCTCCCGAAAACGCCGCCTGCAGGACAAGCGATGCGACCAGCCCCACGAGGGCGAAGGATTCACCGACGCCCATGAGCAACTCCGATTGGAAGTAGTTCTCGGGAACCCACGCGCTAGTGAAGTTCGCATTTATGAGACAGGCAAAAGCTACAGCGGCGAATCCGATGGCCATCAGCAACCGTGAATCGAATCCCTTGGCCAAGAGGAGCGCGCCGACGAATGCTAGAAAAAGCTCAAAATTGGCGGTCCACAGAACTGATGGGCCGTATTGTTGTGCATCCAGCCCGCGCACTGACAATGATTGCGGGATGATGATGACGGTCGCGAGCAGCGCAAACCGGAACGCGAAAAGTGCCACGGACAGAAGAATGGTGTTCCAATCGCGCAAGTAGGGAAGATCCACGAGAAAGTTGGGGCTGCGGAAGTGACGCAGCAAAGAAGAGAGCAGGAGGAACACACCGCTCGCAAACAACGCCGTAAACGTGCTCGACCGCCACCAATCAAGCCGTTCTCCCTGATCAAGAGCAGCAAACAGCGAAGCAAACCCGGCGCTGAGATAAAAAAATCCCGTGAAGCTCGGCGCCTGCTTTTTGCTCTGTGGCCTCGGCGATGGAGGTATCCCGAAGAAAATGCAGGCCATCATCACGGGAGTAAGGAGGGCCGGAATCCAGAACATCCATTGCCAGGAAAGATTGTTTCGGCAAAATCCATAGATAGATGGTGCGAAATTGACCGCCCCTTCAATAAACGTTGCATAGAGGGCGATGACAAGGGCGAGGTAACGGAGGGGAATGTTCTTCAAAGCAAACGTCAGTGTCAGCGGATAAAACGTCCCCGACGTCAACCCGGCGATTGCAAGCAGGGTGATTAGTAAGCTGTAGCTATGAACGAGAGGAAGGTATGCCGCGATCAACGTAAACAGCGCGGCAGAATACAGCAAAACTCTGCGTGGGCCGAGTAAGCCTCCCAGATAAACTGAAAAAGGCCCGATGAACATCAACGCCACGTTGAAAGTGCTGGGAATCCATGCCCCATCATCCAATCCGATTCCGACACCTCCTTTGAGATCGGCCAGACCCAGGGTGAGCAATCGCCCGGCGAGAGTTACGATTGCTGCGCCGAGTATTACCCCCACAATTCCCAGCACTGGGCTATGCGAAAGATCAACCGGCAGCGAGGCAAGGCCCGAGGACGCGCCGGCAGCAGGCCGACTCGGGGAAACGGTAACGGACGTTGGGCTCATGGTCTCGACTACTTCCTGGTTCGTACCGTCACGACTGCAGATAGGCCCGGTCGCAACTGGAATGTAAGTGGCGAATCATCGAGCGCGATCTTGACTGGCACCCGTTGCACTACTTTGGTGAAATTGCCGGTAGCATTATCGGGAGGGAGCAACGCAAATTGTGAGCCGCTGGCGGGTGCGATCTCGAGGACTCTTCCCTTAAAAACCTGGCCGGGATAAGTATCAACTCGAATCTCCGCCGTATCGCCGACTTTAATGTTGGTCAACTGCGTTTCGCGGAAATTTGCTGCCACCCACCTGATGTTTTCCACGAATGTCATGACCTGTGTTCCTGGCGAAACGAGTTGTCCAGTTCGGACTTGCCGCTCACCGACGGTCCCGTCGGCAGGTGCAAGAATATGTGTGTAGCCTAGGTTCACTTGTGCCACATCGAGCGCGGCTTGCTTGGCATGAAGGTCAGCAACAAGCTGCATGTACTGCGATTCGAGTACAGCTTTGCTTCGCCGTTCCGCTTCCGCCGCCGCCTCGCTACTGCGCAGCGAAGTGCGGGCCTGCTCCAAGTCGGCGTCGCGGCTGGCGTACTGCGCGGAGAAGTTTTCTTCATCGGCAACTGCTTTTTCCACTACCTGTTGGGTGGTGGAATTCGTCTTGAGTAATGCCTCTTGGCGGTGACGCTCCGCACGCGCACGGGTTACCTCCGCCTGCACGGCCTCTTTTCCAGCCTGTGCCGCCGTAATCTGGGCTTTGGCTTCGTCGATTCCATCGACTGCGCGTTCAATCTTTGCGTCCTCAAGGTCACGCTGCCGGCGGTTGTTTTCGAGGGCGGCTTTCCCGGCCTCGACTCCGGCAGCAGCCTGCGCCACCTGGGCCTTGTAATCGTCATCGTCCAGTTGAACCAAGACTTCGCCCTTGTGAACCTGTTGGTAATCGTTGACGTTCACCTCGCGGACCAGGCCCGGAACCTTTGTGCTGAGCGGTGTGAGATCGCCGCGAACGTAGGCGTCATTGGTGACCTGCTCGACCCGGCCGCCCTCCCACCCGTTCCAGTTGCGAGTAATCGTCACAATGACGGCGATCGCCAGAAGGAGGACGATCAGCGGTGTTCCATACTCTTGCCAGGCTACTTTGAGACGTGAAGGCAGGTGTTCAACCGCCTTGGGTGCGTTTGCCGGTGAAGGTGTCGGCGCGGTTGCCGGTATTGGAGAAGTTGCCATCGTATTCAGGCGCTCCTCGCGCGCTTTTCTATTGCGGTCAATTTTGCGGATCGCTCGTGAGAGCGCATCACGCCATTCCGTGCCTTTGTCCCATTCACCAGCAGGGCCGACCACGTTCGGATCAGTGGCGCGACGGGATGAACCTTCTTCCTTTCTTAGCAGCTCACATATCCAGCTTCTGGCTTAATCGGAACTGCACATCGCAGCGAAACCTAAGATTCGAGCGTCGTGTTTACACAATTTTGACCGCTAAGGAGAGCACATTTTGAGCAGCACGGCAATCGGGGAAAAACTGTATACGGGCAAAGCCTTCAGACCGGACGAACGGGACCAAGGATGGCGAAACGTGTGCCAGCCCAAACCGATAATCCCCAGGGCTCGTCCGATAGGACGAAGGTGATCTTGTTGCAACGGGCTCGCGTGAAAAGGGCGCCGGTACCTAGTTTGGCGAGGCACCCGGACCCCACTTGCGGATAGCGCGTCATCAAGCAACGTAGGGCAGTTAGCAGTTGGATCTGTCCTATTATGTTCTACAAACGGATAGTACAAATCTGGTAAAAGGCATTCACTCACTTGACTACAAATCGCTATGCTTCTTCTTCGCTTGTTCACTCGCTTCCCCCTGGAACAAGGGTCCCAAAACTTCTATCATTTGACGTTCGTACGGAAGGAGGTTGTGATATGACGAGTCTTGTTCGGCATCGATCCGTAATCATTCTAACGAGCGTACCGGTTGCTGGAAGGGCGGTGTCGAGAGGAGAATCCATCTCTGCGGTTTTCGGGGAAACAGCCTGCGGTTCTTGTCACCCAACATTGTCTCCAGCGGGGGCGTCTGCGCTCCAACTACTCGCTCGTTTGGTTGAAAACCTAGCGACCTTAGAGATCCTTGTCTAGACGAACGAAACAAGCATCACCTGACCCGGAACTTGGTTCATCGGTTGGAATGTTAAGGCTTTGTAGTAACTCTGGAGCCCAAGGCCTATGAGCAGAACAAATTTCATGCCTCCCAGCCAGCGGCACCCTATTTTTCATGACACGTCTTCGAGCGCGACCTCGGCCAATACGTCACACTTCGCGGCGTCCAATCCCTCAATCGCCTGATCGATCCGGCTACGAAGGGGAAGAGCGCCGGGGCACGAAACTCAGCGAGGGAGAAAGGGACCGCAACATGACGGACAGCAACTGGAAGGTCAAGGCTGCGAGCGGCGGTCGCATGCGAATCGGTATTCGGCTCGCCACGATTGTTCTGCTCCAGCTGCCCCTGTTTTCGGTCTCCGGGCGGCCGGAGGCCGCCAGCGGCCAAAGCGCCGAACCGGACAAGTTCTATCGCGAATACATCGGGCTCACCGACGATGAGATCGCCTCGATCCGCAGCGGCAAGGCCATTGCCAAAATAATTGACTCGGGTACCCCAGACGAAGTCTTCGTCTTCGGGTCCGTCTACATTAATTCCACTCCGGAGAGCTACCTAAAGTTTGCTTCGGATATCGACCAGCTCCGCAAGCTACCCGGTTATCTCGAGATCCGTAGATTCAGCGATCCGCCGCGGCTCTCCGATCTCGAAGGCTTCACGCTTGATGACGACGACATCAAGCAACTGAAAAACTGCAAGCCGGGCAGCTGCGAGGTCCAGCTTCCAGCCGAGGCGATGGAGGAATTTCAGAAACAGGTGAAGTGGTCCGCACCCGATGCCGCGGACCAGGTAAACCGTCTCGCTCAGCAAATGGCCCTCGAAGCTCTTCAGCAGTACATCCGCGGCGGAAACGAAGCCCTCGGCACCTATCGTGATAAGAAACATCCCACGGCTGTCGCCGAGACGTTCGCGTCCTTGCTCGGCCGGTCCAAGGCGCTGCCGGTGTATCTGCCGGAGCTGGATCGCTATCTGCTCGATTACCCTGTTGCGCCATCGGGCCAGATTCAGACTCAGTTTTATTGGGAAAAGATCAATTTCGGCTTGAAGCCCACGCTTCGCATCGTGCAAGCCATCCTTTTCCAGGGCATGGGTCCCAGGAAGCCTGCCTACGCGGTCGCCGTGAAGCAGTTCTATGCGAGCCATTACTTCGAAACCGCGCTGGACTTGACCGTCTGCGTCCGAGCCACAGACGCTCCGGGTCTGCATGGCTTCTATCTGATCACGATCAAAGGTTCCCAGCAGGCCGGTCTCACGGGATTGAAAGGAGGCATCGTGCGCAAGGTCGCCGTCGACAAAACCCGCTCTTCTCTTGAACGGGCCCTGTCATCAATCAAGCAGAAGCTGGAGAGTCAAACGCAGTAGTCTCAGGGGTCGCTTCGTCGGGAAGGCACATGGCATTCCGTGGTCGCCGCATAGTCAACGTGCTTCAGATCATTCTGCTCTTCGCCGTCGTGCTCGCGATCGTCTATGTCGCCCGCGCCGTGCTCGTGATCTTCACTTTCTCGATTCTCTTCGCATCTGATCGATCCGCTCGTCCGGTTTTTGTCGCCACTCGTTTATTTTTAGAAACCTCAGGGGTCCTCACGTGGCGGCGGCTTCCGAGTGTGATACGGAAGAGGAACTGCTGGACGTTCTACGCGAAATGTGTAAGGTCGAGCAACAACTGGTTGGCTGGTATCGGCTTAGCTCAAGCTGGCCTCGAGATCGGAGTTGCGAGGTGTTCTGCCAATGGTTCGACTACCGGCCTCACTCCATGCTGGTCGATCTCTGTGATGAACCTCTAATCCACGGCTGAGCTGACGATTTCGTTGCAAGCCGAATCTAGCCGCTCATCGTGACGATCTACTCTTGGCGAACGACAAGATGTGAAAGATTACATCCCACTCAAATTGATATTAGTGATTTGCAGGTGGTAAATTATCCGCCGGAGGAGGCTGGCCTAACGCCCGGATAATATGAGAAACCGGAGCAGAGGACTAGCTGGTTGCTCCAGTGATGGCGCTGCGCTGCGGAAGGAAGACGCGCCTTTCCAATTCCGGCGTCTGCGAGCGGCACTCGGAGCCGAAATCGTCGACCTCGATCTTTCGCGCCCTATCAACGATGAAACGTGCGCTGCCGTGCGCCGCGTCTTCGTTGAAAGTAATGGCTTGCTGGTGTTTCGCAATCAACGTATCACCCCGGAACAGCATATCGCGTTTAGCCAACGCTTCGGGCCGTTGATGATTCACGTGCTAGACAAATTCCTGCTGCCGGGACATCCGGAAATTCTTCGGGTTTCCAACGTCATTGAAAACGGCGAGCCGATCGGTCTCGGCGACGCAGGTCGCATCTGGCACTCCGACCTGTCCTACATGACGGAGCCGAGTTTGGGTTCGCTGCTTTATGCCCTGGAGATTCCCAAGGAAGGCGGCGACACTTCATTTGCCAATTTGTCGGCTGCCTACGATGCCCTGCCCGTAGAGATCAAGCAACGACTCGACGGCAAGTCGGCGGTTCATTCATACAGCCATAGCTACGCCAAATTCGGCGGATCGAGATGGCGTCCGAAACTCACGCAGAAGCAAAAGGACCGGGTAGCTGAGGTCGTGCATCCTGTGGTACGCACGCATCCGGAAACCGGGCGAAAAACGCTGTTTGTGAACGAAGGTTTCACTTCCCGCATGGTCGATGTTCCTGAGGCGGAAAGTCGTAAATTGCTCAAATTCCTTTTCGCTCATAGCATACAACCACAATTTGTCTATCGGCATCGCTGGCAGGATCACGACCTCCTTTTCTGGGATAACCGCTGCACGATTCACCTGGCCCATGGCTGTCCTCCGCAACTTCGACGCCACATGCACCGCACTACGGTGAAGGGCGATGCGCCCTATTAAGACCGGCGATGTCCTTGCATTTGCTGCGGCCGTTTGGGTGCTTTCACTGAGGGGCACATTCCGCCGGAACGCCATTCTGTCTGCCACCACACCCCTTTTCGTCTATGGAATGTCTTGTGCTGCTCTTCCCGTGCTGCGAAACAAACTCCCGGGACAACCAGCCTTCCACCTGCCGGGAGGTGTTGTCTTTGCTATTCTGGGATTTGCGTTTGCGATGATCCTAGTAAGCCGCATGGGTAAGGCCGAACTCGTCGCCTTGGCAACCACAATTGTTATCGCGTTCTTGAATTGGATTGCCATTCGTGTGCGCTCTAGCTCCTGATCGGGCGCAGAATCCACGAAATTCGCGGGTTTGACCTCACTCCGGCCCAATTCGCCGATATGCTCGGAATTCGTCAAAACACACGATCGAGCTACGCAAAGGGACGGACCGCGCCGACGTTGGAAATCAACGAGCGAAACCAGCGGTTGGGCTTCATCGCCGATTAAGAGATGATAGGCTGGGGGGCACGCTGCACTGCCGCGGCGGGCCGCAAGAAACTGGGCTGCCACGAGCGGCAAAGTGGCCGGGACGGCGGCTTAGCGCCGACGCAGGTAAAAACTCCGCGGTTGAGTTCTCTCCATCGGTTGCTCTCCCCGTCGCAAGAGATTTCGGGATGGGGCAGAGTATTTGATTAAATGTGTGGAATCATGGGAGGAAAGGCGTGCGTCAAGCAGCGAAGTTTTTCGTTCTGGCGGTGGGGGTGATGCTCATGGTCGCTGGTGCCGCGGGCCAGCAGTTTCAGCTTATGGAAGCATCCATTGACGAAATTCATCGCGGCTTCGAGAGCGGCAAGCTAACTTGCCACAACCTAGTGCAGCAGTATCTGGACCGCATCAAGGCGTACGACCAGCAGGGACCAGCCCTCAATGCCATGCTCTACGTGAACCCCAAGGTACTGGAGCAGGCTGATGCCATGGACCAGCTGTTCAAACGCGGCGCAAAGCTCGAGCCGCTACAGTGCGTTCCGGTGGTGCTGAAGGACAACTTCGACACCGCCGATATGCCGACCACCGGTGCATCGCTGGCGCTCAAGGGCATGCAGCCGTCGAAGGATGCCTTCACCGTGGCGCGACTCCGGCAAAACGGAGCTCTGATTCTCGGGAAAACGAACATGCACGAGCTGGCGCTCGCTGGGCTAACAGCGAGTTCGCTGGGAGGCCAGACAAGAAATCCCTACGAGCTGGCGCGGACTCCGGGCGGTTCTTCCGGCGGCACCGGGGTGGCCTTGGCGGCTAACTTCGCGATTGTGGGCACCGGTTCGGACACGATGAACTCGATTCGTTCGCCCGCCTCTGCCACTAGTCTGGTCGGCATCCGCCCCACGCGCGGGTTGATCAGCCGCAGCGGTGTTATCCCGGTCTCGTTTACGCAGGACGCCGCTGGGCCTCTGGCGCGAACCGTAGCCGATGTCGCAGTCATGCTCGATGTGATGGCCGGCTACGATCCCGATGATCCCGTGACGGCACTGGGCGTCGGCAGAATTCCTGCGACCTACACTGCCTCGCTCGCCCGCAATGGCCTGCGGGAAGTTCGCCTTGGGGTGCTGCGAACGCTGTTCGGAACCGGCCCCGATCACCAAGAAGTCAACCGTGTGATGGCCAATGCCCTCGAAGTGCTCAAGGGGCACGGCGCAATTCTGGTGGATATCGACGATGCGGCGTTGGACACCGGCAAGCTGAACTCGGACCTCGATGTGCAAAAGTACGAGTACAAGTTCGATCTCAACAACTATCTGAAAGCCCAGGCTGACCCTCCGGTACACTCGCTTGCCGAACTGATCGCGTCGGGCAAATACCATAGGGCTTCGCTGGAGACGTTCCTCGCTTCGGCGGAAAGCTACGAGAATGGGCTGAACGAGCCGGACTACAAGGACCGGCGCGTCAAAATCGATGACCTGCGGGTGCGGTTGGCGAACTTGATGGCAAAAAACGACGTGGCAGCGCTGGTTTACCCACACCAGAAGCGCCTGCCGGTGATGATCGGCGAGATCAATCAGGCTGAGCGCAACGGCATTCTGGCCTCACTCGCGGGATTCCCCGCTATCACGGTTCCGGCGGGGTTTTCCTCGCCGACGGAGAGCGCACCCATCGGGGTGCCGGTCGGAATCGAATTCCTCGGCCAGCCGTTCAGCGAGCCGCAGTTGTTGCAGATCGCCTACGGCTTTGAGCAGGCGACACACGCCCGCAAACCGCCGCAGTCTACGCCGCCGCTGAATGGTCGCTGAATTGAAGATGTAGATTTGAACGACTGTCGGCCGAT
>DASPVV010000090.1:0-12630 GCA_035622175.1 Terriglobales bacterium
TTCCCCACTGCTGCCTCCCGTAGGAGTCTGGACCGTGTTTCAGTTCCAGTGTGGCCGTGCGCCCTCTCAGGCCGGCTACCGATCTTCGCCTTGGTAGGCCATTACCCTACCAACGAGCTAATCAGCCGCGACCCCCTCCTCCAGCGAATTGCTCCTTTGATCTCCAGCTCTTCCGAGCCAGAGATGTTATGCGGTATTAGCCCCGGTTTCCCGGAGTTATTCCCCACTCGAGGGTAGGTTAGTCACGTGTTACTCACCCGGTCGCCACTTTACTCAGGGATTGCTCCCCTTTCTCGTCCGACTTGCATGTGTTAGGCACGCCGCCAGCGTTGATTCTGAGCCAGGATCAAACTCTCGTTTGAAACCTGATGTCTGCCGACGGATGGTAGGCAGACTGCCATCGCCGCCGCTCGATCTGACGGGATGGCCGCTGCTTGGATCAACACCAAGCAGCCATCTTGTGAGTTGCTCGGATTCGAACCCGAGCCATTCTTCTCACGACTGGCACGTTCAACCTAGTTTGTCAAAGACCGAATTGCACTCCCGCCTGAGCGGGCGCCCTCGATCCACAGCGGATTTCTGCAGTCGGCCCGCGCCAAACGCACGCGCCTTCCCCTCAATCCGCCGGTCCTCGAAACCCTTCCACCTTACCGTCCGCGCGACCCGGGTGTCAACCCGTTGGGCTCACAGGATTTCCACCTGTTTTCAACCGACTCCTGCCCCCGCCGATTCGGCTGGGCTACGCTGCCACCTTAAGAGAAAAAAACTGCCAGGGAGCTACCCTGGGGCTGAGGAGCCGCTTCTGAGCGCGCGACAAATCTCCATCTTCCGTTCGCCGACCCATGGTCAAGCAAAGGTTGGCCGCGCCAAGCAGGCTCGAGCCGACACGGAAGATTGCTCATTCATAAAAGATCTTTTGGAGGTTCTTGCGAAAAGCGCTTAAACCCTTCGAGGAACGCTGTCCCCGAATCCAACCCCGTGGCCGGGGTGAAATTACCTAACCTCTTTATTGGATGCCGGACCAACGTCGAACGACACGAATAAAACGTCCGCCTATGCCACGCTGTACTTTTGGACGTTCTATTTTTATACCACTCTCGCAGAATCGGCGCAAGAACCTGGTGCAAAATTGTTAACTCATGATGTACCTGGCTGGTTAAGCAGCCGTTCAGCCCGGTGCTGGCGCCCTCGGTCCCCGCTTTGGTCGGACTTGGGTTGGTCTGCACTTTCCATCGAACGCATCGTGCCATAGTCGAGCGGCGAATCCTCAAGCAGAGTTTGGCCATGAGGTGTCGGCTCGAGTGCAGCCGCCTTTCTCGGCATCGAGCCGGGGTTCAAGCTCGGCCAGTCTAGATTCACCACGGCGCGATCCCGGCCTTGGCTAGGGCCGACGTGGTGGTAAACCTGCGAGAGGAAACGATGCGCGCGAGACCAGATGGCAGCGCTTAACGTCGAGGGCCGGCTAAGGTTTGCCGGCGGAGTTATTCTTGGTAGACTTACCCTTTGCTATGGGGAATTTCCCCATCCTGGTGACGGGAGGAGCCGGATTTATAGGTTCCAACTTCGTGTTGCGGTGGCTCGAGACGGAATCCAACCCGGTCGTCAACCTCGACAAGCTCACCTATGCCGGGAATCTGGGAAATTTGGCGGCCGCCAGCGCGCATCCCGGTCACCGTTTCGTGCACGGTGACATCTGTGACCGCAAGCTGGTGTGTGATCTTTTCGCGCGACACCGTCCCTGCGCGGTTGTGCACTTCGCCGCCGAGAGTCATGTCGACCGCTCCATTCACGCGCCGGATGACTTTGTCAGAAGCAACGTGAATGGTACATTCGCGCTTCTCGAGGAGGCGCGCGCCTACTGGAGCGAGATGGATCCCGAGCGGAGCCAGTTTCGCTTCTTGCATGTTTCGACCGACGAGGTTTACGGATCGCTGGGACAGGAGGATCCCCCGTTCCAAGAAACTGCCCCTTATGCCCCCAACAGCCCCTACGCGGCATCGAAAGCCAGTTCTGACTACTTGGTCCGCGCGTACCACCATACCTACCGCCTCCCCACGCTGACCACGAATTGCTCGAACAATTATGGTCCCTGCCAATTCCCTGAGAAGCTGATTCCGCTTACCATCCTGCATGCCGTTCAGGGAAAAACGATTCCGGTCTACGGGGACGGCCAAAACGTACGCGATTGGCTGTTTGTCGAGGACCATTGTCGCGCTATCCGCGCGGTTCTGGCCGGCGGGAGACCGGGCCGAACCTATAACATCGGGGGAAGAAATCAAAAGCGCAACTTGGAAGTTGTCGAGGCTATCTGCTCGATTCTCGATGAACTGCGGCCGGCTGATCCCGTGGTTCCCCACTGCGGATTGATCCGGTTGGTCGAGGATCGCCCCGGGCACGATCGACGCTACGCCATGGACACCAGCCGGATCGAGCGGGAATTGGGCTGGGGGCCGCAGGAGACTTTTGAAAGTGGGATTCGCAAGACCATCGTGTGGTATCTCGCCAATCCAGCCTGGGTGAAGGAAGTAACCAGCGGAAGTTATCGCCAATGGATTGCTACCCAATACTCGATGTAAGTTCGATGCCGACTGAGACCAGAGCTAGCTGACGATGGCAAAGACCGCCAAAGCTTCCCTTTACAAGGGCATCATTTTAGCCGGCGGATCGGGCACACGCCTCTATCCCGTAACCCATGCGGTGTCGAAGAGCCTGCTTCCCATCTACGACAAGCCGATGATCTATTATCCGCTGTCGACCCTGATGCTGGCGGGGATCCAAGACATTCTCATCATCTCCACCACCGAGGATCTTCCCCGATTCCGGCTGCTGCTAGGAGATGGGTCGCGCTTCGGATTGAACTTCCACTATGTCGTCCAGCCCAAGCCGGAAGGAATCGCACAAGCCTTCTTGTTGGGCAAGGATTTCATCCGGGACTCCTGCTGTGCCCTCGTGCTCGGCGACAATATTTTCTATGGCCATGATCTGTCGAAGTCTTTAACCCGTGCATCCACCCAAGCGACCGGCGCGCAGATCTTTGCCTATCGGGTGCAGGATCCCGAGCGTTACGGAGTGGTTGAGTTCGGCCAGGATGGCCGGGCTCTGAGCTTGGAGGAAAAACCGCGCGTGCCCAAGTCGCGTTATGCCGTGACCGGACTCTATTTTTACGACAAGCAGGTCGTGGAGACGGCACAATCCCTCAAGCCGTCGGCGCGGGGCGAGTTGGAAATCACGGATTTGAATAAAGCGTACATGAAGCGAGGACAACTGGACGTGACGGTGATGGGGCGAGGCATGGCATGGCTCGATACCGGAACCCATGAAGCCATGCTCGAAGCCTCCTTGTTTATCCAGACCATCGAAACTCGCCAGGGGCTCATGGTTGCATGTCCGGAAGAGATCGCCTACCGCTACGGATACATTACCGCGGAGCATTTGGAAGCTATCGCGTCGGCAATGAAGAATAGCGGCTATGGCCGCTATTTGTTGCAATTGCTCGAGGAGAGAGTCTTCTAGGCACGGTTTGAGCCTCGAGAATTAGGCTGGTCTGTGAAAGTCATCGAAGCTCCGCAGCCACTCTATCGAGAGAGCGAAACTTTTTCACCAGCGCAAGTGCAAGCGCTGGCCGTCACGGGATCGTGACCGATGCCTGGTTGGAATACTCACTTTCCTGGTTTTCTGCATTCACCGAAGTGCTGACGTAGTAGTAGGTCGTGCCGGACGCGGTATTGGAATCGGTATAGTTTGTGGCCGACAACGGAGAGGAGTTCAGTTTTGCATACGGGCCACCGGACGCCGTTCCCCGGTAGAGGTTGTAGCCGATCACCGACGAGGCGCTTGCATTCCAGGATAGGGCCACGCCGTACTGGGCAGACTGGGTTGGCTGGCCGGAAGCCTTGGAACTCGCCGAAACGCCGGCACAGGATGTGAGCAAGGCCAAGCTGCCGGCTAGCACTGCCAGGTAGATCGTTCGGAATGTCCGCGGAGAGCTCACTTCGCCATTATCGGAATTCCCCCCCGGATGGTCGAGAGAACGCAAGTCATGTTCATTCTGTCATTGGCCTGCTGTACTTCCGTAACCCAGCCGAGCCGAGGCAGGGGGACTTTGCACGAACGGGATGGGATGATGGACGGTCATCGAACGGTCGGCGGGTTGGGTAGAGACGTTCTGGTTAGTCCTGCGTATCGGCGAATCTGCTTGTAAAGTAGGTCTTCCTGAACCTGGTTTCGGCCGGGGTATCGGGCTCGATCGCGCAAGAGCCCATCGTTACCGATTTTTTTCTGCTGCCCAATCACCCGGAGCCTGGAGCAGGTAGAGGGTCCACACGCCGAGGCAATCGCCTATAATGTTTTGCCTTGGGGACAATGGCAGCGTGTCGCGGGGTTGGGCCTCGGGTTGTGTCAAGGATGGAACTGAGCCGTCGCAGATGACCTAGGATCCACAGCGCGAGCGAAAGGCAGTCAGAGTTCCATGAGTAATACCACCACCATGAAGCAAATCGCTGAGCGCGCCCAAGTCTCGCTCGGCACCGTGTCTCACGTCTTGAACGGCACTGCCCCGGTTCGTGAGCGACGGCGGGCTCGTGTTCTCGAAGCCATTCACGCTCTAGGCTACCGGCCCAGCGAATTGGCCAGGGGTCTCCGGCTCAAATCAACCAGCATGCTGGGCATGGTGATTCCTGACATCACCAACCCATTCTTCCCCGGGATCGTGCGCGGAGTGGAAGACGTTGCCTTCAAAGAGTCCTTCCGCGTCGTGCTCTGCAATACCGACAACGATGCGGTCAAGGAGAAGGCCTATCTTGATCAGTTGCAGTCGTACCACCCGGCCGGTCTTTTGCTGATTCCCGCCGAAAACAACCCCCCTGCTCCCACTACCGTGCCGGTTGTGTTTATCGACCGCTGTCCAACGGACTGGGCGGGCGACGCTGTGATGGTCGGGAATGAAGAAGGCGCTTTTCAGGCAACCGAACACCTTTTGAAACTGGGCCACACCCGACTGGCGGCCATCGGCGGTCCCAGCCACCTCAGCAACGCAGCCGAGCGTTTGGCCGGATTTCGCAATGCCCTGGCGGAACAAGGGCTCGAGGTTGAGCCCGATTTCATTCAGGTGGCTCAGTTTGATCGGGATAGCGGCTATCGATGCGGGCTTCGCCTGCTCAACATGTTGCCCCGCCCGACTGCTATTTTCGCCTCGAACGATCTCATCGCGTTGGGTGTCCTGCTCGCAGTCAGGGAATGCGGACTGCGTTGTCCGAACGACATATCGATCATCGGGTTCGACAATCTGGATCTCGGTATGTTTACCAATCCGGCGCTCTCATCGGTCCATCAACCCGGATATCAGATGGGCGCGCGGGCGGCTCGACTCATTCTGGAACGGATCAAAGGGAAGAGAGTGCGCCCACAACACATCGTGTTGCCGACAGAGCTCAGGCTCAGAGACTCCGTCGCCCCACCTCCGGGCAGGTAAGTGGTTGTCGACGGGCGCCACTTCCGCCAGAGCTCCTGTCCCGCCACTTGAAAGCCTAAGCCGACAGACGAGTTGACCCAACCGTTTTCGCATTGAGGTCCAGCGTCGGCACAAGGATGGACAGATTTTTTGGTCTTGCTCTCGGCCACCGGGCTGGGCGAAGATTCCCTTGATGCCACTGGTGAGGAAAGCTTGCGCCCCATGGGTAGCTAGATTTTTCCTTCCCCAAGGGGAGGACTCGTAGCATGTCAGCGAAACCCAAGCTCGCGTCGGAAGTCTCCGCGCCTGGCGCCAAGCTTCGTATGCTGAAGCGGTTGCGATGCACCCTGAAGTTTGAAAAGACAGCCTGGAGCATGGGGCGACGCCTGGTTGCGGGGGTCGATGAAGTCGGTCGTGGCTCTTTGTTCGGACCAGTCGTGGCCGGGGCCGTGATCCTCGACCCAGGGTATCGCATTCGTGGCCTGCGCGATTCGAAGTTGCTCCCGCCGGGCCGTCGCGAAATCCTGGCGGAGCGCATTCGGGAGCACTCAATCGCATGGGCGGTGGCGGCTGTCGATGCTGCCCGCATCGATCAAATCAATATCTACCAAGCTTCGCGTTTAGCCATGCGCGAGGCCGTGCTTAAGCTCGAGCCTTGCCCTGATCACCTTCTGATCGACGCCCTAGCGCTCGACTCCGAGTTGCCGCAACGAGCCATTATCCACGGCGACGCGCTCTCGGCATCGATTGCGGCAGCTTCTATCCTTGCCAAGGTGGAACGGGACGGTATGGTGAAGGAGTGGGATTCGGTTTTCCCGGTTTACCATTTGGCTTCCAACAAAGGATATAGCACTCTCCAGCACATCGCCGCTCTTCGCCAGTACGGACCCTCGCCCCTCCACCGCCAGTCCTTTGCCCCGGTTTGGATGAATCCGGTTCCCCAGGAGGTGCTGGCCTTCATGCTGGAAGAAGGTCCGCAAGAGGTGCTGAAGACCGTTTCCGACTAGCCAAGATCCCCCGTCGTCTAGGTCAACCAGAATTCCGCCTGGCTCTTAGGCCCACGAACCGGGACGGATCCAGCCACCCTCTTCTTTATCTGCCGGTCCTGACCGAGCAGAGGATGATTCGTTGCCTGAGGCCAGCCCGGTGACCTGGAAGCATCGCTTTGAAAGCAAAGCTGTTGCCCGAAAGGGTGCGGCTATTTCGCTCCATCCAAGCGAGACCGGGACTAAGGCTTTGGCCAGAAGGTCTTGGCTGCCTTCCTGGGACCCCCATTCGGTGTTCGGCCAACTGGGCTTGCGGATCGGGCATGGAACCTAAATAATGAGCAGAGTCATGAGCCTCGAAAAGGTCCTGATCATTGAAGACGAAGAAAATGAACGCACCGGCCTAGCCGAGTTAGTCTCTGCCTGGGGATACCGGGCAGAGACCGCCTGCGACGGGATGGAAGGTTTCGAAAAAGTTGCCGAGTGGCTGCCTTCGATTGTCCTGACCGATCTCAAAATGCCCCGCATGGGAGGCATGGAACTACTCGAGCGAATTGCCAAGGAGAGCTTCACGGTGGCGGTGATCGTGGTAACTGCCCAAGGCACGATCGACAGCGCCGTCCAGGCCATGCGCATGGGTGCGTATGACTACATCACCAAACCCATCGATACCGATCGTTTGCGGACCATCCTGCAGAATGCTTCAGCCCTTCTGGGGACGCGGACAGAGTTGGAGGTGACTCGCCGCAAGCTGCGGGATGCGGGCACCTTGGGCAGTCTGGTGGGGAATTCGAAAAAGATGCAGGAGATCTTTCGGCTGACCGAAATGGTGGCACCAAGCACGGCGTCGGTCCTGATCACCGGCGCCAGTGGGACGGGGAAGGAATTGGTGGCACGCACCATCCATGAGCTCAGCCCGCGCCGTACGAAGCCCTTTGTCCCCATCAATTGCGCAGCCATTCCCGAGACGTTGATTGAAAGCGAGATCTTCGGCCATGAGAAGGGTGCCTTCACCGGGGCGCTCGAACGCCGCACGGGTTGCTTCGAATTGGCCGAGGGCGGAACCTTGCTTTTGGACGAGATTGGCGAAATGCCCGTGGCTACGCAAGCCAAGCTGCTGCGCGTGCTCGAAGACCGCAAGCTCCGCCGCCTGGGCAGCCGGGTCGAGACCACCGTCGATGTTCGCGTGCTGGCCGCTACCAACAAGGCCCCGCAGGAGGCGGTGGCCAGTGGTGAGCTGCGCAACGATCTGTATTATCGCCTCAATGTCTTCAATATCCACATGCCTTTGCTGCGCGAGCATAAAGAAGACATTCCCTCGCTGGTCGAGTATCTCTTGAAGGACATGAGTGCCAAACATGGGCGCAACGCGGTTGCCGTGAGCGAAGCGGTTTACCACTTGTTTCAGAACTATTCCTGGCCGGGCAACGTGCGCGAGCTGCGCAACACCCTGGAACGGGCGGTGATCGTTTGCGAAGGTCCGGTGATCGAAAGCAAGCATCTGCCGCCCGGGTTTGGTCAGTCCACGGTTCGTACCTCTTCCGAGGATCCGGATGCGGTGCACTTGGGAGTGGGTACCACGGTCGAGGAAGCCGAGAAGCTGCTGATTTTGAAGACCCTCGAGTCGACCAGCAACAACAAAACCCGGGCTGCCGAGATTCTGGGCATCAGCTTGAAGACTCTGCACAATAAACTGAAGGAGTACGGCAGCGCACAAGCAGAAAAAGAAGAACTACCAACCTGAACCCTGAATCGGCTCACTTCGGGCCGGCTACCGCGCTCGGTTCGCCGCGCGGCGGGGTGCGCTGGCTGGTGCCTTACTGAGGGATGCGTCGCAAGACCAAAATCGTGCTGGCGATCACCTTCATGGTGGCCGCGCTGGTTTCGTTTTTCTCCTACCTCTACATTTCCGAGATCCTGCGGCAGGCGATTGCGAACGCGCATGAAATCGCCGATCAACTCACGGACCACGTGGCTTACCTGGCCGACAACGCGGTTCCGGATTTGGCCAGCACGCGCATTAATATCCACGATCCGGAAGCCGTGCGCCGTGCTGCAGTCTATTATCTTTCGACCGACAAGAACCTGAACGTCGCGCTCGAATCGATGGTCAGCAATTTCTTGTACGTCTATGACGCTTCCGTCGTCGATGACAGCGGCAAAGTCATCCTGCACACCAATCCCGAGCTCGTGGGCAAGCCGGTGGGCGAGCGCCCGGAATTCCGACTGCTCGAAAACTCCCGTTTCCGCCGGCAACTGCGCATGGTGTACGACCCGCCTACGGTCTATGAGATTCGCATGCCCTTGCGGCTTAACGGCGCGCCGTTTGGCACCATCCGTTTAGGGATTTCGACCATATTTCTCAGAAACCAACTGACGCCGCGCCTGCGTGGTGCGGTGGCGGTTTCCGCCATTGCGATTGTGCTTTCCTTGCTGCTGGCCGGCGGTCTCTCCCATCTCGCGCTGGGACCTTTGGCCAGCCTGAGTCGCAGCCTGGACAGCGTAAGCGCAGGAACCGGCGCGCCCCTTTCCGAGGAGAATCCGAGCAAGGACGAATATGGATTGGTGAGCCGAAAGATTGCCCACTTGGGCCGGCAAATGCGCGATGCCAAGGAGATCTTCACCGCTCTCAAGGACAATGTCGACCAGATCATGGCCAACTTGCAGGACGGGTTGATGTTGTTCACCCGTGATTCCCGGGTGGTTCTGGTGAGCGCCTCCGTCGAGCGCTTCATGGGCCGTCCGCGCGGCCAATTGCTAGGCCGCACGGTCGAGGAGATTTTTTCTCCCAAGTCGAATTTGGGAGCGTTGGTGCTCGAGGGCTTTTCCGGGAGGCATCCCATCGCCCAAACGGAATTGCAGGCCTTGAATGGCGAGCGCGTGCAGGTTTCTCTTGATTTCATCCAGGAGAGGGGAACGCCCATTGGAGCCTTGCTCACCCTCCGCGATGCCGAGTCGGTGCGGCGCATCGAAGATGAAATTGAGATGTCGCGACGGATGTCGGCCAGCGGCCGCCTGACTCGCGGGGTGGCGCATGAGGTCAAGAATCCGATTAACGCCATCGTGCTTCATTTGCAGGTATTACAAACCAAACTGCAACACATCGATCCCGATACCCGCCGCCACATGGAGGTCATCGATCGCGAACTCCACCGCTTGGATCGGGTGATCCAGATCCTGGTGGACTTTACCCGGCCGCGAGACCTGCACTTGGAGGAAATCGACCTGCGACGTCTGCTCGAGGAAGTGGCCCTGCTCGCCAGCCCGGGCGCGGAACAGCACGGCGTTGCCATCACCCGGAACCTTCCGGCGGAGCCGCTGAACGTGCGGGTGGATGTCGATTTTATGAAACAGGCGATCTTGAATGTGGTTCTCAACGGGGTGCAGGCCATGCCCCGGGGAGGCACCTTATCGCTGGCCGCTCGTGGCGAGGACCACAGCAGCATCGTTACCGAGATTCGCGATCAGGGCAGCGGCATTCCCGCGGAAATTCAAGACAAAATCTTTGAACTCTATTTCACCACCAAACAGGACGGCAGCGGAATCGGTCTCGCCCAAACTTACCAGATCATGCAGTGGCACTACGGTTCGGTCGATTTTCAGACCCTCCCCGGCCGAGGAACGACGTTCCGCCTGCGCCTGCCGAACGCGGAGTCCCGACCCGAAGCCGACGCCAGGAATGGCCAATCCGTGGCGCAGACGATGCCCGCTCCCGGCGACTGATGAGCGCGTGCCTTGAAGTAGGATTCGAGGGCGGATCTCCCGTTGCGGGAAGGCTTCCAACCGGGCAGGAGCCCAGGATTACTCGTCTTGCTTCGCTTCTTTTTCGACCTCTTCGACCGCGCCTGGCATGACTTTCTTTAACGGAGCCCTGCGCTGTTCTTCGAGTTCTGGATGGGGCAGCGGCTTGCGGGGCAGCATCTGGTCGCGCATGGCGGTGTTGTAGACGAAGATGGCTTCGACCGTCGCCGCTTGCGCTAAGTCGCCGGGCTGCAGGCGTTCATACACATCCATATTGCTGTGATGGGTGCGGGAACCGTAGTCCAGCCGGTCCTGAATGAACTGAAAGGCGGGAATTCCGACGGCATCGAATTGCTCATGATCGGTGCCTCCCGTGTTCCGCATGCTGATGGTCGTGACCCCGAGATCGTTCAGCGGTTCGATCCATTGGGCAAAGATCGGGGCCACGGCGGCATTCTCCTGCAGGTAAATGCCCAAAATTTTGCCGCTGCCGTTATCGACGTTGAAGTAGGCGGAGATCTTCTGCTGCTCGGGTTTGAGTTGGACCGGGCCCGCCGGTTTGCGCATCCATTCCGGAAGCTGAAGCTGATCCGGGGCAGTCGAGAGCGGCACGTAACCGAAGTGCTGCTTGACATAGCCGGCGGAACCGAATTCGCCCTGCTCCTCGCCCGTCCACAGACCGATGCGAATGCTTCGCCGCGGCCTGATGGCGAGGGCATTGAGGATGCGCATGACCTCCATCGCCACCACCGTCCCGGCGCCGTTGTCGGTTGCGCCCGTTCCCGAAGCCCAGGAATCCAGGTGGCCGCCGAGCATCACGACTTCATCCTGAAGCTTGGGATCTGTGCCCGGGATCTGAGCGACGGTGTCGAAACCGTGCTCGTGGTCTCCGGTAAACTTCGTCTCAATGTTCCATTCCAGGGTGACGGGAACGCCCGCTTTCAGCAAGCGATACACCCGGCCGTAGTTTTCAATGGCCATGACCGCGACCGGCAGCGGGAGCGCGTGCTCCCGTTGATAGGCGAACCATCCAAAACTGCCGTCGTCGAAAATCGTCCCCCCCGATCCGCCCCCGTTGCGGCCGTCTCGGCTGGGGAGAATGACGCTAAGAGCCCGCTCGGAGGCCAGGAATGCGGCGACTTTGTCGAGCAGTTGACGTCTTTTCCTGGACTCCTCGATGTACTGTTGGTAGGGCCGCTCTGGGCTGAGGGGATACTCGGCGATTTTGGCCAGATCTTTCTCATCCATCCGCTCAAACAAAGGCTTGTCGACCGGTTTCACTTCCCGCATTTCACCCAGCAGGACAATCTTGCCCGCGAGTTTGCCCTTAAATTTGTCCAGTTCCTCCTCTTTCTTGATGTCCATCCAAATCGCCGGCCCGCTCGTGACGCCGTTCGTCGAAGCCGACCAGGGAGCGGCTTGCGCGATCAACACGGCGGTATCGGGGGAAACCATTCGCACCCAGGTGTTGAGCTGTTGCCATCCCATGCCGAATTCGCCCCAGTCCACCAGGTCGGCATTGACGCAACCCATCGCCAACAGCTGGTCGCGGGTCCACTGGTTGGCACGCTTCAGGTTGGGAGAGCCGGTCAGGCGAGGCCCAATGCCGTCGCTGAGCGCAGAGGCATATTCCATCACGTGGGAGTGACCTAATCCCTCCTCGCGGATGCGCTGGTAGACGGTCAGATCGAGAGTTTCCTTGGCCGGCTGGGGCAGCTCATAGGACGGCTTTTCGCTCGCCGATTTTGGCGTGGCTTTGTCTCCGGCCTCAAGGGGCAGAGCGAACAAGGCAGACAAGGCGGTCATGGCCGCCGCGATCCTGCGCTGGCGCATGGTTTGGGTTCTCGCTCGGACAAGGCAGGGTAGCAGAGAAGGCCGGTTTCAACAACTGCCAGCTCGCAGGGGAAACGGCGAAGGCGTTCTGCCCCTAGGCGTCGGCGGCGGGTTCTGTCGCCTGCGGAGTTAGCGTGTGCAGCCCGCACTCGGTCTTTTGGAACCCGGGCCAGCGCCCCGCTCGCGGATCCTCGCCCGGCCGAATGGCCCGTGTGCAATGGGTACAGCCGATGCTTGGGTAGTTGCGGTCATGGAGCTGGTTATAGGGGACCTGATGCTGGTGGATGTAGTTCCACACTTGCTCGCAGGTCCAATCCGCGATGGGGTTGATCTTTACCGAAGGGAGCGAAAAGCCCCGGTCCTTTTAGGGCGGGGATGAAAGCGACCTCAGGTTGGCGTTCTTTGTTGTTTTATGTATCGCTTGAGAATGTCAAGGGGTGCTCCACCACAGGATGCCGCAAAGTAGGAGGGAGACCATAGGACACCTTTCCAGTAGCGTTTCCTAAGATCGGTTCGTTGTTGGCGCAGCATTCGGCTGGAAACGCCTTTTAAGGAATTGACTAAGGAGGAGACACTAACCTTAGGTGGATATTGCAGGAGAAGATGGACGTGGTTATCTTC
>DASPVV010000091.1:0-100164 GCA_035622175.1 Terriglobales bacterium
AAACGGAAGCCCTATCTTTAATTTGCTGAAAACAAGTATGTTGCTGACATACTGAACCTGGTGGTGTACTTTCACAGTTTCGCATTTTCGACACTGACACCAGAGCATTCCTATGCCGGAGCAGTACACGATTGTCGGCGACGCGTCCCAACAGCAGGCTGTGGCAGTGCTGCCGTGCAGAACACCCTGCAACCTGCGTCTGGCGATTGATGCCGCGAACCCGGCCATCCACCCGTCCCACGCATGGCTTGCCCTAATTTTTGCGCAGCCAGTTCTCGAGCCGAAGACCGCGGACGCGAGTAAATTCACGTTCGTTGTCAGTTACGATCATGTGACCAAGCGCAAGTGCCTGAGCGGCGATCAGCAGATCATTGGCGCCGATCGGCTTGCCGGCTCGTTCTAATAACGAACGCAATGACCCGTATTGGGCGTCGGCTGGCGCCTCGAAAGGCAAGACTTCAAGAGCTGCTAACACAGCGTCCAGTTGTGACGTGAGCCGCGGTGAACCTTTCTTTGCGGCTCCATAACGCAATTCGGCAGCAACGATAATGCTGGTGCAAACTTGCGCCTCACCAACCTTGCGAATGCGCTCTGCCACCCTTCCTTGTGGGTTGCGGACAAGGTCGGAGACTATATTGGTATCTAAAAGATAGCGCATCAGAGATCCACCCGGTCGGGGGGTAAATCACGAATAGGTGGAAAATCCTCGTCCAAGGGCTTCAGCGTCGCGAGAACCGCGAGGAGAGACCTCGGTGGAGCCGGCTCGATGATTAAGCGATCGCCTTCCTTTCGCATGATGGCATCCTCTCCCTTGAACTCGAACTCACGCGGGATCCGGACTGCTTGATTTCTGCCGTTCTTAAAGAGCTTGACGTGGCGTTCCAAACTCATGTTCCTCCCCCTCCCAGTGACTAAGCATATGTCTAAGCATATGCCGGGCCAGGGTTGGATGTCCAGCCCTGAAAAGTGCTTCCAGCCAACTCGACAATATTGGGGTAAACGTATCGATGTCAGAACTGGAATCGCCTCTACAAGCGTCCCAACAGCCGCCGGTGGCAATCTCTACCTGTTTTGGCGGCAAAAACCGCCCGCATCAGCACCAAGGAAGAGAGCCTCTTGAAAGCCACCAGCACAAGCGGGTCCTCCCGCAGACCCCGAAAGCGCCTCTCGTTTAAGAGGGAGCACGGGGTTGGCTAGTGATTCGTCTACTGTTGGACGAGAATATCTCGCCAGCATTGGTCAGGGAACTTGCCGAGATGGGCGTGTATGCTCAATTAGTCCCACGTCAATTAGTCCCACGTCAATTAGTCCCACGGGACTTTTATCCCATTGCTCGATGTCGAGCTGCATCCGGGATTGGTTGTGCTACGCGAAGGCGGATTGACTCGCCGATGAACAGTGGGGTCGGATCAAGTCCGTAATCCAACTGGTGAAAGCATCAAAGGATCAGGATTTTCTCGTCAACAAAGTGGTTGAGATTACTGGAGTCGCTCGCTTCGAGATACGCGAACTTCCGAGACCTGATTCAGAGCCTCGCGAACATTGCGAGATCGCGACACGATCTTCGGTGAGGACTTTAGGGAACAGGTACGAGATATGGGTATAGAGGAGGTGCTGTCTACCCCGCGTGCCCCCTGGCAGCGGGCGTACGTGGAACGCCGACTCCTCTCTTCCTACTTAAGCGATAGCCGATCGAAAATCTTCTGTCCGCTCAGGCCTGTGATCTAAGCGAAAGTGGATCAACCAGACTTTAACATCCATCAGTTGAACTGAAAGAGATGCCATGGTGGAGTTGGCAGAAGTGGGTTGCGGCGCGTCCTCGAACCTCATGCCGCCCGCGATACGAAGCGGACGAGAGGTTGGTTGTGGAATGAAACGCTAAGCTATAGATTCTACTGAGCCGGGATGGTGGACCTGGCAGACGCAGCGACCTCAAAATCCCATGATGTTGTAGCCACAGTCGACGTAAATGACTTCGCCGGTGATTCCCGAGCTGGCGCCAGCAGCTAGGAAGAGGCCGGTCGAACCCACCTCCTGCACCTCGACGTTGCGTTGCAGCGGAGCGCGTTCGTGGTGGGACTTGAGCATATCTCCGAAGCCGGCGATGCCGCGGGCGGCCAGGGTTTTGAGCGGTCCCGCAGAAATGGCGTTGACCCGAATTCTTCGTTTGCCAAGGTCATAGGCGAGATAGCGAACCGTGCACTCCAGGGCGGCTTTGGCCACTCCCATCACGTTGTAATGCGGCACAACCTTTTCTGCCCCGTAGTAGGTCATGGTAATGATGCTGCCGCCATCTTCCATCAAGGGGGCAGCCGCCCGTGCCAGGGCGATGAGGGAGTACACACTGACATCATGGGCGATGCGGAAGCCCTCGCGCGTGGTCTGGAGGAAGTCATTCTTGAGTTCCTCGGGAGACGCAAAGGCGATACTATGCACGAGCGCATGCAGCTTGCCGTAGCGTTCCTTCAGTTGGACGAACAGTCGGTCGATCTCGCTGTCCCGGCTGACGTCACACATGAAAGCTTCCGCCCCAGGAAGAGAAAGAATCAGATCCTTGGCTTCTTGCTCCAGGCGTTCGTTCTGGTAGGTGATGGCGAGCTTTGCGCCGGCCGTGTGCAGCGCCTGCGCTATCGACCACGCAATACTGCGTTTGTTGGCAACTCCAAAAACGACGGCGTTGTGGCCTGCGAGACTGATTGACATTGGGGAAGAATACCAGTTGGTTACGGCTCCTTACCACCGCCGGCCGACTGCGATGCCCCCTCGGGGGAGTCCGCGGGCGCTCGAGGCATGACCAGGGATGTTCGCCAGCATAGGCGTGTTCGCCGTGTGTTCATGATGATTCGCAAACCAGTCACCCCTTGGTCGAAGCAACTTCCCGGACCGCCAGCGGGGCCGGCCAGATGGCGCTGACAAAGGCCACCGCGTAGACCATGCCAATGATCGAGAAGCCGGCAGCCAGATTGACCTGAGCCACGGCGGCCGTTAAAAGCGCCAAGGCGATCTGCAGGGCAGTGCCCAGAAAGTAAAACGTGTTCTGCACCCGTCCCATGAAATGTGGCGGAACTTGCTGCATGAGGCTCGTGTTCATGGCAACACCACTCAGTCCACGCGCCGATCCCATCACCCCGTAGGCGCAGACGGCAAGGGCCAGAGCCGGCGCGAGTGGCGCCACACTCATGCAGATTGCCAAGAGGCCCATCGAGACTGCGATCGAACGGCGGGCACCCAACTTGCCGATCAGCCAGGGAGCGTAGAATGCGCTCAAAAATGCTCCCGTGCCCCAGCCGGCGTTCAGCCACCCGTAGCCGACGGCCCCGGCATGAAAAACCTTGTCGCTCAGGGGCGGCGTGACCACGACTCCGGTCATCATGGCGCCCAGGAACAATGCCCAGGAAAGCCCCAGGAGCAACAACCTGCGGTTGGCCTGCAGGAAACGGACGGCATCGCGCATCTCACGCCCGAAGCGTTCGAGCGCAGTCTCCGCCGCCACCAGATCGGAATGCAGTTCGGCCGGGCGCGGGACGACGTGGCGACCACTCCGCACCGACAGATAGCAGAGGAAGGAGACCAGATAGGTGGAAAAGTCGATGAGCAGCACTCCACCTAAGCCGATACGGTTGTACACAAAGCCCACGATCGATCCGGCAATGAGCCAACCTCCTTGGATTCCGGCCAGCAGAAAGGTGTTTGCATGCACGAACTCTTCCCCCGGGGTAAGCTCCTGCACCAACGCCGTGATCGTCGGCCAGAACATCCAAAAGCCGGCGGCCACCAGAGTATTCATCCCGTAAAGTTCCCAAACCCTTGCCCGACCCGCAAAGCTCAGCAGGGCCACGATGAGAATGATGAGGGCGCGGACTGCGTCGAGCATCATCACCAGGCGACGTCGATCCTCGCGATCAATAATGACGCCCGTGAAGGGCAGCATGAGCATGGCGGGAAGGGTTTGCAGAACGGCAAGGCTTCCCAGCGCGACTTCCGAGTGCGTGGCCTCGAGAATATACCAGGCAACGGCGGCAGAATTCATGCCGCTGCCGAGCATCGAGATCAGGTTCGCCCCAAAGACCAGTCGCAGCGCTGGCTTCTGCAGAATGGAACGCATGCCCTACTCTAAACAATCGAGGCCACGTCGCCAATTGACCATCGCGGGTACGCGCCAGCAAGCTTCATCGGCGGCTTCGAGCCGTCCCGTCCCCGCTCAGACCGCAGCCCGCCTGCGGAGTTCGACTTCGGAAAGCAGAAAGACAAGCAGGATCAGTAATTCGGGCTCGATGGGATGACGGTATCGCGCTCCGGGATACACAAAATAATAAATGGCCGGGTAGACCGAGACCAGCCAGAAAAATAGCCACGCTCCCGGTTTCCTTTTTCGCAGAGCTCGGCCAAGTCCCCAGAGGGCGAGCACAGACGAGGCGAGAAACCCCGAGTTGCGGAAATCAACCGGGGCGGTGCTGTTGGTTGCTTTGACGGTATTGTCCCAATAATAGAAGAATCTCTTGAGCGAGATCACCAGAAAGCGCCCGGGGCATTGGCGGATCCAGGCAAAAGCCAAGCGTTTGCACCGCGCCTCGTACGCTTGCTCTCCCAGACGACGATAAGTTTCTAGCTCCAAGACATTCAAGTTGGGCTGCAAGTAAGCCATCAGCCTGCCATCGGCATCGGGACCATTCCCCAAACGAAGTTCATACCCGAAGTCGTTGCGGATAAACATGACCTGGGTGAAGGTGAGGTAATTGCGTATCAGCCAGGGGGAAACCAGCAGAAAGAAAACCAGAGCCGCCACCACCACTCCGGAGAACGAGGACAGGCTGCGTCTTCGGCGCCGGTGCCAGGCCCAAAGTCCGGAACACGGAAGGAAGGATAGGATCGACGCATTCGATAGACCGGCCACTCCCCATAGCAGGCCAAAGACGACCCATCCTTTGAACCCCGGCCAGTCTTCCAGTTCGAGGGCAACCCAGAAGATCAAGCTCAACAGCAGCGGCGTCAAACTGGCGTCCCATATCCAATGAAGCGACCAGTACATAGCATAGGGAAGGAGGGCCCAAGTCCAGGCTGACCACAGGGCGACGCGCTCGCCCATGGTTCGGCGCGCAATCAGAAAGATGGGAATCGAGGTCAAGGCCGTGCATAGGCTGTTCAAGACAAGCAAAACCCAAGCGGAGGTGTCGGAGTAAATGCCGAACAGCTTGAACACGCCACCGATAAGATAGGGGTAAAGGGGTGGTTCCCAGGCAGTCGGGCCGGTTATGCCGCCGTAGGGGTTGCCGAATCCGTTGCCGGCAGCGATCGACTCTCCGATCCGGCCCATCTCCCACCCGTAACCGAAGTGATCATCCGCGGTGCGAAAGCGGTAAAAATGGAACATGCCAATGGCAAGCAGGTGGAGAAGCAAGCAGGCTGCCACCATCGCGAGCAGATGGGCACGCACCTTGTCCGGGGGCATCGACCGAGATCGCGTGGCAAGTACGGAGGTTTCGCTCAACGGGGTGGCAGGCGACAGAAGGTTACGGCGAAGGGGGAAGCCGCATCGCGCCCGGATGAGGAACCCAGCTTCCGACGGCTGGTAAAGCGCACCCGGAGAAGAGTCCAGACTGCCAACCAGCCGTCGCGATGGCGCAGCTTCTTGCCCTGTTTCCGACTTCGCGGCCGATACGAAATCGGGACCTCCCAGATCTTTTCTCCCCAACGGCAGACCTTCGCCGTCACTTCCGGACAAAACTCAAACCCAATGCACGCCAGCGGAATATTCTCAAGCAGAGAGCGGCGAAAGGCTTTGTAGCAGGTGGCTTCATCATGAATGCCCGCCCGATAGAGGAGATTGACCATCACGGTCAGAAACTTGGCCCCCCAATAGAAGCGGAGCCCCCGCTCGGGGCGATCGGGACGCACTCCGTAGACTACATTGGCGTCGCCTCGCTCAAGGGGCGCAAGCAAAGAGGCATAATCCTGCGGGTCGTATTCGAGATCCGAGTCCTGGATGAGAACGTACTTGCCTCGCGCATAGCGGAGTGCGGTACGGATTGCGGCGCCCTTCCCGCAATTTCTCTCATGGAAGAGAATCGTGACCCCGTCGGTCGGAGGCCAAGACAGTAACTTCTCCCGCGTCCCGTCGGTCGAACCGTCATCGACGACCACGATTTCCTTCCGCACCGGAGCAGCACTGATGGCGGCGAACAGCTCCTCCAGGTTTAGCACCTCGTTATAGACGGGCACGATAACCGACAAATCAGGGTTCGACGAGGCGGCCGGGCCGAGCCCTTCCTCGGGCTGCCGTCCTTGGACCTGGCGATCGAGAGGCCTCGCTGTTGCCGCAAACTTCATGATAACGAAGGAATCGACCTGATTTTATCATGCGTTTTCCAAAGCTGGGGCCGTCGAGTCGCGGTGCAGGCTGGGACTGGTTCGGTCGGATGCGCCGCGCTCGCCGCCTCGCCTGCAAAGGTCCCCAAGGCCGCCTGGCGGATGGACAGCGCTTGCCAACCGGTTTGATTCGGAGCTAGGATTCGGCGCGGAACTCTCGGAGGCGCTTATGCCACGTGCATCTTGGCTCTCCCTGGCAGGTCTGCTGGCTTGCCTGGTTTCTCCCTTTGCCCCTGCCCAAATCGACAAGATCGTGATTGCGGCCGGAACCCCTGAGGATCACGCCTTGACCGCAATTTCGAATGAGCAGGATCCCCAGAAAAGAATGACGATGTACGAAGATTTTCTCGAGAAGTTTTCCTCCAACCCGGCGGCGGTGGCCTACGCGAACTGGCAGCTGTCGCAAGCCTATCAAGCGGCCGGCGATTTCGGGAAAGCCCTCGCCTACGGCGATAAGGCGCTGGCCGCCTCTCCTCGGAATTTGGATATCCTGGTCTCTCAAACCAGCATTGCGCAGCAACTCAAGGACAATGCCAAGGTCATCGACTATGCAACCAAAGGTGGCGAAATCTATAACACCATCGACAAGCAAGCGAAGCCCGAAGGGGTCGAGGACCAGGAGTTCCAAAATCGTGTGCAGGAAGAAAAGAGCGCGAGCAAGGGCTCGTATGAGTCTCTGGAGGCGGCCGCTTACAACGCCATCGTCGATGAGCGCGATTCCAAGAAACGTATGGATTACATTGAACGCTTCACCCCTGCCTTTCCCAATTCGCGCTTTCAAGAATCGGTCGCATCCTATGCCATGATGGCCTTAGCGGAGCTGAAGGACACGCCGCGACTCACCGCTTACGGGGAGAAAACTTTAGCCACCAACCCCGATAGTTTGCCCACCTTGCTGCTCATGGCAAACGCCTACGTCGACAATCCCCAGCCGGGGAGTGTAAACAAGGCGGAAAGCTACGCGCAGAAGGCGATCGAGGTGGCCAAGGCGGACGCGCCGGATGCGGACAGCAAGCGCAAAATGTCGGCGGGAGTGGCGCACTCTACCCTGGGCTACGCGCTCATGAAGCAAAACAAAACAGCGGCCGCCATCGTCGAGTTAAAAGCGGCATCGATCTTGCTCAAGGGGCAAGATGATCAATCTTACGCCATTGCCATGTACCGCTTGGGCTTTGCCTACGCCAAGCTGAATAAAGTAACGGAAGCGCGCGAGGTCTTGAGCGAAGTGGTCAAGATGCCGGGCCCGGTGCAGCAGCCCGCGCAGGATTTGTTGGCCAAGGTCAATGCCGCCCGGGCGCAAGCAAAATAGTGACAGCCTGGCTTAGGGAGAACTGGACCCCGGGAATCCGCACCAGGGATCCTGAGGGCCTGCGCGATCACCGTCTAGGCTGTACTAGGTCGGCCGAAAGCATGTTGGCCTTGCTCGCCAGAGTGTAGGCACGCTCCACATCTCCATTGCTCTCAGCCACTTTAGCCTGATCCATGTAACTCTTGATCTGTTTCACGGTGTCCTGCTGGCTGGCGCTCAGTTGGCGCGGGGCAATCTGTTTCAAATTCGCGTCGGTCGAGGACAAGAGCCGGTTGGTGTTCTCTAATTTCTGGGAAGCCTGTTGATCGCTCATCCCGGGCGAGATGGCAACCTTGGTGTCGCTGGTTCCACCGTTGCGCACCACGGTCTTGACCGGCGCCCCCGGGGAAAAAGTATCGGTCTCGGTAGGGGTGTGTGGTTTGGGCTTCTGGGAAGCGGCAGAGGTGCAGTGGGGAGGCTTGGCGGAGGTGGAATCGGCAGACTTGGGACAGGACTTTGAGCCGGAGGCGGCGGGTGAGGCCGCCGGCTTTGCTTGGCCGGGAGAAGAACTCGTCTGATCCGCTTGCGCTGGCACGGACGACTGAGGCAGGCCGTCACCGGGTCGCCCCGAAGGAACGGCAAGCAGCACAGCCAAGATTCGAACCGCAAAGGCCAGAGTCATGCGGGTGATCCTAACCCAAGGATCGGACGACCTAAATTGTAGCGCCGGATAGGCCGATCAAGCACCTCCCTGGCATGTTTTATTGACGGCGGGGAAAACCTTCCCTAAGCATAAAGAAGGAAAGAAGGTCACTGCCGGCCTCAAGTCCCTTAGAATGTGTGCCTACGCAGCAAAGCTGATGGGAATCGGACCACCCGTGAGCGTCTCGGTGAAACCGTGATCGGCGGTTGCTGGCTTTGCCTGGCGCTGACCTCGCGACTGGCAGTACGCGAATTGTGATCTGTATACTGGCGGGTTGCCGCGGAGGGCTCCCTGCAATTGTTGCGTGTAATCCCCTCTCTGGTGCTTACCACCGCTCTGATGGGGCAAATATCCCCGAATACCGGCGATTCGACGTTCCTCGAACTCGCACAACAGTTCGTGCACGAATCCCTGGCATTGTCGCCTGCCAACGCTTCGCAAGCCGGCTATCACAAACACGAAGATCCCCGGACCGGAAAGATCATCGAACTCGACGCCGAGCTAGACGACGTGGGCCCGCAGGGAATAGCCGCGCAGCGCCGCTTTTATGAGCAGTGGCGCGGGCGGTTTCCGCAGACGTCCGGGGGAGTGGAAGACGCGACCGACCTGCGGTTGATCAAAGACCAGATCGACCTCAACCTGCTCGAACTCGACCATATCCAGAACTACAGGCACAACCCCACAGTTTATGTCGAACTGCTCGGAGGCGCCCTGTTTCAGCCGCTCACCGACGAATACGCCCCCAAGGACGTACGGCTGGGACATGTTTTGTCGCGCATCTCGCAAATCCCACGCTTTCTGGGCCAGGCCAAGGAACAGTTGGTGGATGCGGACCCCATTTTCATCAAGGTCGCGGTCGAGGAGAACAGCGGCAATGTGGATCTGATCAACGACACCATCGCCAAGGAAATCACGTCTGGGGAGGCCAGACAGCGCTTTGCGGAGGTGGCGCCCCGAGCGCTGAAGGCTTTACAAGATTTCTCTGCCTGGCTGGAGAACGATTTGGCGAAGCGTGCCACAGAGCGGACGTGGCGGCTGGGCAAGCAACTTTATCCCGAGAAATTCCGGCTGGTGATGGAGACCGCGGTCACGCCGGAGCAGGTGCTCGCTGATGCCGAGCAGCAGCTTCACGAGGTCCGGTCGGAGATGCTGAAACTCGCCCTGCCCCTGCACCAGGAACTCTATCCCGATCACGGCAATCATGCTGACCTGAGCGGGCGCGATAGGGAAAACAAGATCATTGGCGAGGTGCTCGAGAAGATTTCGGATCATCATCCCGCGCCCGGCGAGCTCTTGGAGGTGGTGAAGAAGGACGTCCAATCGGTGGCGCAATTTGTCCGCGAAAAACAGATCGTCAGCCTGGGCACACTGGATAACCTGAACGTGATCCCCACGCCGCCGTTCATGCGGGGCATTTATTCGGTGGCCGGATTCCACGCCGCGCCTCCACTCGATCCGAACGCCGACGCGCAGTACTGGGTGACTCCGATCCCGGCGGGCATGCCGCTAGCGAAAGTGGAGTCGAAACTGCGCGAGTACAACGACTGGGTGCTCCAGTGGCTGACGATCCACGAGGCTCTGCCGGGGCACTATGTCCAGTTCGAACACGCGAACCGAGTGCAGCCGGTCGCACGCCGGCTGGTGCGCGCATTGTACGGCAATGGTCCCTACGTAGAAGGGTGGGCCGAGTACGGAGCGCAGGTGATGATGAATCAGGGGTTCGCCAACAACGACCCGCGCTACCGGATCAGCTATCTGAAGGTGTGGTTGCGGGCCATCTCGAACGCCATCCTCGATGTTCGCATGCATACCATGAACATGACCGACCAGGAAGCGCTCGATCTGATGCAAGAAGAAGCGTTTCAGACGCAAGCGGAGGCCGAAGGCAAACTACAACGGGCCAAGCTGAGTTCGACCCAGTTGCCAACCTATTTTGTGGGAAACCGCGACTGGTGGCGGCTGCGAAACAAATACCAGGCGGCGAAGGGACCGCATTTCAGCCTGACGGAGTTCCACGATCGGGCGCTCGATCAGGGTCCGATCCCGCTCGAGGACTTGGAGAAGATTCTGCTGCCGGAAACAGCCAGGGCGTCGGAATAACCTGCCCGATCGCGCGGCGCGGGCCCCAGTTCGATTCCCAGACACCGGAAACCCGAGGGCCCAGCAGAAACCGAGGGAGCTCTTAGACTTTCTCCGCGGTCTCGTGCTTGGTCAGAGAAACCTTTGGGCTCGTGTGCCGCATCACCGGTGACTCGCGCCCGCGGGCCGAAACTTCCTCGACAGACTCGATCTGGCCATCCTCTACCAGGAGCGCGCAATCGAAATTGTTCACCGTGGGGCAGATGTGGCGAGGGAGAAGATAAAGCGCTTCCCCAACCTGCGGACCTGTAGCTCCCCCCTTGAGCGCCATAGGAAGGTGTTCTTCACTGGGTGAGAGAGGCTGCAGCTCCGGATGTCCAACGACAACGCACGTGGGCACGCCGGCATCGGCTGACACCGCTTTGTGCCCGGCATCGCAGGTGAGGATACCCTGGCGCGGCCGGCTCACCACGCGGGTCAAGACCAGCACGGCCGGCGCGTAGCCGTAGGCGCGGGGAAGCTGTGCCAGGCTGGTGGCATCGCCATAGAGAATCGTCCCCGGCGAGACCCGGTGCATGAATCCTGCGCCATGAAAGCCCTGGTAGGCGAGCGAGCAGGGAAACGTTGGTGTCCCTGCGGTGATGACCTCTGGCACGCGGACTCCCGCGCCCTCGATATCGCTGACAAGCTGCAACAAGCGATCATAGCCGGCATGCGCCGCCCGGGTTCGTTCGCCCTCCTCCAACCCGCCATACTGGCCGTCATAATAGTGCAAGCCGCGAAACTCCATCCCCCCATCCTCGAGCCCACCGACGATCCGAACGACTTTGTCCCGCTGCTCCTGTTCAATCCCCGTGCGGTTCATGCCAGGGTTGATGTCGAGAAAAATGCCAACCGAGCTGGTTCGCCAGGGCGCGAGTTGTTCTTCGCTCTCACTCAAAATGGAAATGCGGACGTCGGGGAACTGATCAGCAATTTCGCGCACCCGGCGCGCGTTGGCAGCCATCACCGGATAGGCCAGCAGCACGTCGGCTGCGCCGCTGCGGCAGGCAACCAGCAGTTCGAGCGTAGTCGCGCACTTGAAATTGCGCACGCCCCGCTCGACCAGCGTGCGCATGGAGTAGCCCAGCTTGGCCGTCTTGACGTGCACCCGCCAGCGATCCGCACCGCCGAGCAGATCGAAGGTCCGTTCTATGTTTGCGCCGAGGATCTCCGGATACACCACCAGGGCGGGGGTCAGTATGTCTTCGGTGCCCAGCACACGGTAGCGCACATCCCAAGGAAACTCTCCCAGCATGAAATTCTCGTTTGCCATCCTGCTTCGATGATAGCGCAAAATGCCTGTCAAGGTGATCGAGCGTGCGAGCTCCCCTTCCGCCGGGATCCACCCACCATCCGCCATGGTGCTAGGTTGACCAAGCTGCCAGCTGAGAGTAGGCTCTCTGAATTCTGGGTGCGAGGAGCGCCAAACTGGTTGACTATTCCGAGCGATCCGAGTTGGTTCGCAGTCTCGGACTAGGGCCCGCGACGGCGATCGTCATTGGCAACACCGTGGGCACGGGGGTGTTTCTTGTCGCGAGCGACATGGCGCGCGCCGTAGGCTCGCCCGCCCTGGTTTTAGTCGCATGGATCCTGGGCGGGCTCATCGTGCTCTTTGGCGCCTTCTGTTACGCCGAACTGGGCGCGGCGTTCCCGAGGGCCGGCGGCCCCTACGTCTATTTGAGCCGGGGCCTTGGCCCGCTCTGGGGATTTCTCTTTGGCTGGATGAGTTCGTTTCTCGAGCGGCCGGTGGCCATGGCCACTCTGGCGGCCGGGTTCGTGCGCTTTCTGGCCTTCTTGTTCCCGCTGGTGGCCAAGCCTTGGTTCGCGGTCCAGTGCGGGGGCTATACCCTGAGGTTCGCCACCGCCCAACCCCTGGCCGCAGTGGTCGTGGCGCTGGTGACGGCCGTCAATTACTTCAGTGTGCGGATGGGCGGCGCCATCCAGGTTCTGCTGACATCCCTGAAGCTGGCAACGATCGGGATCATCGTGGTCGGCGGCCTGTTCGCCGCAGCGACCCATGCCAGCGAGGCCGCACCCAGGCCGCCCGGGTTGGGTCTGGGAACGATTGGCGCCTTGCTGACCGCCCTGGTTCCTGCCATGTGGGCCTATAACGGCTTTAACGACCTCGGCGACGTGGGCGAAGAGATTCTGCGTCCGCAGAAGAACATCCCCCAAGCCATCATCCTGGGACTCGTTACCGTGGCCGGCTCGTACCTGGCGGCCAATGTCGTTTACTTCCATGTTCTGCCTTTCGCGGCCGTGGCCGCGTCCCAGCATGTGGCGTCGGATGTGGTCGCCTCCTTCGGCGGCTCTCGCGGCGCGGCGTGGCTAACTGTAGCCATGGCTGTGTCTGCTCTTGGAGCACTCCACGTCGTGGTTTTAACCGGGGCTCGCATTCCCTACGCGATGGCGCGTGACGGCGTCTTCTTCCGCATTGCGGCGCGCATTCATCCTACTTTTCGCACGCCCAACGGCGGATTGCTCTTCTTAGGCTCGATCGCAGCCCTGCTCGCACTCAGCGGGACGTACGAAGAACTCTATTCGCTATTTGTATTCGCCGTGTGGATCTTTTTCGCCTTAACGGCCATTGCCCTCCTGCGCTTGCGCCGGATGGAGCCCAACCTCGTTCGGCCCTACCGCGCTTGGGGCTATCCCTGGACACCGCTGATCTTTTTGCTAGCCGCCGTCGCCTTGACCATCCACTTGTGGACGGTACGGCCAATGCGCTCCTCCCTGGGTCTGGCGGTGATCCTCGGCGGCATTCCATTTTTTTATCGCTGGCACAGACCCTCCGCTATTTCATCGAACTGAATTCGGCCGCCAGCGTCAGATCTCTAGGATTCATGCTGCCATGATAGGAGAGAGCTGCTCACGACTGGGTTTCTGGCTTGCTGGTTTCCGGCTCGCCGCGCCGCCCCAGTGGATCCGCTCGTCGCCTTGCGATAGGAATGAAGCCCGCCTCGGTTCATGGTGCTCGAGGGCCGATGAGGGCGCGGCCGGGAGCGACCCCGGGGACGATCGCGCCGCCATCAATCACCACCGCTCCGTTGACCAAGAGAAAGCGCACGCCGATGCTGGGGAGAGAGGGCTTCTCAAAGCTGGATTGGTCGCGGAAGTTTTGCGGGTCGAGGATCACGAGGTCGGCGTCGGCGCCTACCTGCAGACGTCCCAGCTTGCGCGCTTGGGGTGTGCTCTGCTCCAGGCGAAGCGCCGGCATATAGGACATCTTGCGTACGGCCTCGATCAGGGTGAGGGTGCGGCGTTCGCGCACATATTGTGAGAACACGCGCCCGTAGGTGCCGGCGTTGCGCGGATGACCGTTTAAACCGTCACTGGCGATCATGGTCAGCGGATTGGCAATCACTTCATCCACCACTGCCTGGGTGTTATTGAAGATGATGATGGCCTGAGGCCGGGAAGACGCGTGCAGTTCGTCGAAGCGCTCCTTGGTCAGTCGCTCGCCAGTGTCCGGGATCATAAGATCGGAATAATCGACGCCTTGCTTTTCCCGCCAGCCGGGGTTGAACAGTGCCGAGTTGATTTGCGTCATGCCGGCAATGTAGGGGTAAGCCTCGGTGGTCACGTCCAATCCACGGGCGCGTGCCCCGGCAATCATGCGCAGGCACTCGGGAGCGTCGCGCAGGCAACTACTGTTGATGTGCACGATATGCAGCGGCGCTCCGGTGACCGCAGCGGCAGCGATGACCTCGCTCACCGATTCGATGTGGTCGCCCCGCATATGCACAAACACCGGCACGTTGCGTTCGCCGGCGACACGAAACATCGCAATGATCTCCTGACGCGACGCCCCCGGCGTGTATTGAATACCCATGCCGATGCCAAGGCCTCCCGCGTTCAGCTCGTCCCGCAGCCGTTGCTGCATGCGTTCGACCTGCTCCGGCGTAGCCGGGTCATTGGTCGCCGCGCCGCTGGGCGGCACGATCGCTCCTTCGACCACGGGTTGGCCGAGGACGGCGGCGCGCGCCCAGGGGTGGCTGGCGCTGGTCCCATAATTGATGAGCGCGCCGTTCTGACGCTGGTCGAGAAACTTACGTACGTCGGGCGAACCGATCTCGAGTTCGAGCGCGGTGGTTACACCATCCATCGCCTTCAGACGGTACCCTGCAGCCGTCTGGTCGTGTTGGTGAAGATCGATGAAACCGGGAACGACGACCAGGCCGGAAGCGTCAAGCACACGCGTGCCTGTGAGCGGTCGCTCGCTGATGGCCACAATCTGGTTGCCGCGAATACCAACGTCGCGGACGGCATCGAGAGAGGTTTCGGGATCGAGAACGCGTCCCCCGCGGATGACCACGTCATAGCGGTCTTGCGCCAAGGCTCGACCGCAACCAACCACGGCAAAAAGCGCCAGCGCAACCAGCATCCAGAATCTCAATCGTGGCATGTCACCCCCTTGCGATTCCGTTGATCATACGCCTGGGACCGAGCCTAGCCTTTCGCTCATCGGTCGGACCGAACCCCGCACCCAGCCTTCGCCGTCACGGTCCCTCACGGAGAGTCCATTCCTCGGGGAACAGCGTACCGGCGGCGGCGACCTTTGCGAGCTACTTCGAAAAATTGCGCCAATGGAACTCGATCACCTCGTCGAAGTGGCTGAGGAAGTAGCTGGCGCTGTGGTCCCCGGGGTACAAGTGGTATTCGTGCGGGATCGCCTCTCGCTCCAGTTGCCGGTGAAGGGCGGCGGCGCCGTTTGCAAACTCGTATTGGTCTTCGCGGCCGCAGTTGAAGTAGATGGCCAAGCGGGCGAGGGCCGCCTGGTTCCTCTGGGCGAGCACCAGGGGATCGTTGTCCCTCCAATGGGCTATGTCGATCGGATCTCCGAAGACCGTTCCCAAAAGCCGGCCGAGAGGTGTTCCGGAGCGGATGGTCGAATTGAGCTCCTGGGGTGAGGCGGTCATCAACGCCGCACTTTGCGCGCTGACCGCGGAAAAGGTCTGCGGGTAAGCAAAGGCGAACCGAAGCGCGCCGTACCCGCCCATGGAAATGCCCGTGATCGCTCGCCACCGCCGCTCGCGGCGAATCCGATATCGGCTCTCGATCGACGGTATGAACTCTTGGCGGAAGAAATCGCTGTAGCCCAGCTGCCCATGGACGGAGTTCACATAGAAACTGGCCCAGGCCTCGGGAGTCACCATCAGGAAGTCGCCGATCTTCGCTCCCTGCCGCAGATCTTCCACCAAGTTCCATCCACCGCTCTCGACGAGGGTGCGTTCGTCTCCCCCGAGGCCGTGCAGGAAATAAAGCACGGGATAGCGCTTGGAGGGAGTCGAGTCGTAACCGGGCGGCAGCAGCACACAATAGTGAACCTGCTGTCGCAGGATGCGGCTGGTGAGGGCGTTGCACTCGATGCGGCTCTCGGCTCGGACGGGGCCAACCCAGCCGAGAAGCAATAGCAAAAGACCCATTTTCATATTTCGTTTCGTGGTGGCTCTAAAGCAGCCATGAGCTACTCGTAGCGCAGGGCTTCGACAGGATCGAGCCGGGCTGCCCGCCGGGCAGGATACAAACCAGAGACGAGACTCACGAGGACGGCAAAGACAATCGCACCCCCGACCAGCCACCAGGGCACAAACCAGATCTGCGCCGGGGGGAAGTGCTGCCGTTTCAGGTAAAGATTCGTGCCTGCGTTGATGGCGTGACCGAGAGCCCAGCCCAAAGCCACGCCCAGACCTCCGCCGAACCCGCCCATGGCGCCGGCTTCGGCAAAAAAGAGCCCTTTGACGTCCCCGTCCGTGGCGCCGATCGCCTTCATAATGCCGATTTCTCGCCTGCGCTCGAGGATGGCCATCACCAGCGTATTGATGATCCCAATCGAGGCCACGGTCAACGCCAAGCTGCCAAAGATTCCCAGAAACAAATCGAGGACGGCGAAGAATTGACGCAGGTTCTTGGTGGCATCGAGCAGGGAAAATGTGTCGAAGCCCATCTGCTGGATGGATGACTCGATCGAGGGAATGTGTTTGGGGCTGCCGACGCGCACTTCGAGAGCTGCATAGGTCGGGCTACCCCCGCGCACGTTGGTGGTGTCGCGGAGGTTGGAAGGATCCATTACGTGCAGGCTTTCGGCCAGCTTGAGGGGGAGAAAGACTCGGGCCCGCGCCTGTCCGCGCATGCTGTCGGGATCGAGGTCGCAGATTCCCACAATCGTCAGATTCTCCTCGCGCGAGGTCACCGAATAGCCCATGTCCGCCGGGTTCGAGGATTGGGCAGGCAAGGGCGAAGGGGGAGTTGCTGTACGTTCGGCGTATCGCATGGTGAATTGCTTGCCAAGCAAGGCTCGGGCCGGGTTCGAGTCCTTGTCGCCCGCTTGGGGGCTCGTCCCCAGCAACCGCTGGGCGAAGGATCTCTCGAGAATCGCCTCCCGAGCGGTGTCGGAGGAGAAGAACCTGCCCTCGATGCCTTCAAAGGCATCGCTGGTGCGGGCCGAGGAGGGTAAGGCCGACACCATGCTCAGGTGCGGCTTGTCTTGAAAGCGGAGTTCGGTGACAAAGCGGATCTCGGGATAGGCTTCGCTCACCTGGGGCAGTTCGGCGATCCTCTGACGCGCCGACTCATCAAGCGGCGGGCTTTCGGCAGCGTCCGGCCCGTTTTCTCCCCCTTCCCGGCCGAAGTTGCGCGGGTCGCGCCGGGAAGTGACCCGGACGGTGTCAAAGAGTCCCGACTTCTCCAGCCGCCGGTTGGCCAATTGCTGGAGGCCGATGCCGAGCGAAAGCATGGCAACGAGCGAAGCCACACCCACCGAGATGCCTACCGTGGTCAGGGAATTTCTGAGCATCGACTCGCGCAGATTGCGAACCGCCAGCTCCCCTACGTCGTACGCTTTCACGGAGCCCCTCCCGAGGATCGCGTGGTCCTGGCTGCCACGGGGACGTCGTCGACCAGCCTGCCGTCGGACAAAACGATCAGCCGCTCGGTGTAGCGCTCCGCGAGCGAACGCTCATGGGTGACCATGATCACACTCATCCCTAAAGACTGGTTGCACTCGAGCAGCAAGTTCATGATTTCTGCGCCCGTCTGGCTGTCAAGATTGCCGGTCGGCTCGTCCGCCAACAGAAGCTGCGGCTGATTGATCAGGGCCCGGGCCAGGGCGGCCCGCTGTTGCTCTCCCCCGGAGAGTTCACTCGGGCGATGGTTCCAGCGGGCGCTGAGGCGAACCCGCTCGAGCGCCGTCTGACACAGGTGCTGGCGTTCGGCGCGATCGACTTCGGCAAAACGCAAAGGCAACTCGACGTTTTCGAGCAGGGTCATGCTCGGGATCAGATGGAACGACTGAAACACCATTCCCACGGTTCGCAGCCGGTATTTGGCAAGCTCCTGGCGGTCGAGCATGGCCAGGTCCTTGCCTTGAACCACGACCGACCCCGCGGTCGGCCGGTCGAGCCCGGCGATGAGATTGAGCAGGGTAGATTTTCCCGAACCCGAGGCACCGAGGAGGGCAACAAATTCTCCGGCGCGAATCTCCAGGGAGACCCGATCGACCGCGGGAATCAGCGATTCTCCCATGCGAAAATGGCGGCAGAGTTCTGCCGTGCGTACCGCGACCGAGCCGTTTCCCTTCCCTTGAGCAGCGGACATAAATCAGCGAAGCTCGTCCCTCACCAGACGCAGGGTATCGGAGAACCCGGCCGGCTCCTGGCTCGACGCCTGGCTTCCATCTCCGCTCGTCGCCGGGTAGGCATCCCCCTCGCCCGGAGCCAGGAACAGGTTGCTTTCGACGCCATGTTGCTTGGTATAGAGCTCGTAATAGCGGCCATGCTGGGCAAAAAGCTCCTGGTGAGTTCCGCGTTCGACGATCTGTCCTTGTTCCATGACCAGAATCTGGTCGGCGCGGCGAATGGTGGAAAGCCGGTGGGCGATCACGAACGTGGTACGCCCCTGCATCAGGTAGGCAAGCCCCTGCTGGATCAGCGCCTCGGATTCGGAATCAAGGCTGGACGTGGCCTCGTCGAGGATCAAGACTCGCGGTTCAGCCAGGATCGCCCGCGCGATCGAGATGCGCTGGCGCTGCCCGCCGGAGAGCTTGATGCCTCGTTCCCCGACCACCGTGTCATACTGGTCGGCAAAGCTCTCCGCAAATTCGTCGACCCGGGCGATGCGGCACGCTCGCAGGATCTCCTCCTCGCTTGCCTCCGGACGCGAGAAGCGAACATTGTCGCGAATGGTGCCATCAAACAGGAAGGACTCCTGCAGCACCAGTCCGAGCTGAGTGCGGTAGGAATCCAACCTCACCGTGCTCAGGTCCACGTCATCAATCCACACCTTCCCCTGCGTGGGTACATAAAAGGCCGCAATCAGCCCAATGGTGGTGGATTTGCCCGATCCGGAAGGACCGACCAGGGCGGTCACAGTGCCGGGTTCGGCATGAAAAGAAACATCGTTCAGGACTTTGCGTTTCCCGTCATAGCTGAAGCCGACCTGGGTAAAGTTGACGTGGCCCTGAATCGGGCCGAGGCTGCGGGTGCGCTGCGGATCCTGGTCTTCGCGGCTCTCGTTCAGGATGTCCTGCGTACGTTCCAGGCCGGCCAAGGCCTCGGTGAGCTGGGTGCCGATCTGAACGATGGACATGACGGGTGCGATCAGAAACCCGAGAAACAGCGTGTAGGTAAAGAACCCGCCGAGAGTCAGCGCCCCGGCGGCAATCTGCCGCGCCCCGGTGTACATGATGACGGCGCCCACCACTCCCATCAGAAGGCTGGCCGCAAGACTCATGACCGAGGTGGCGGTCAAGCTGCGCAGCACGTTCTCGAGCAGGCGCTCGACACCGCGGGAGAAAACGTGTTCCTCGCGTTCTTCCGCGTGGTAGCCCTTCACCACACGAACGCCGCCGAGCGATTCGGCCAGACGTCCGGTCACCTCGGCGGTGATTTTGCCGCGCTCGCGAAAGATGGGGCGGACAATGCCAAAGGCGCGCTTGAGCGACAGGGCAAAAACCAGCAGGAACGCAAAGGCCAGAGCCGTCATGCGCGCGCTGATGTGAAAGAGCACGATCAGAGCGATGATCGCGGTGAGAAGCCCGCCTACAAGATCCACCAATCCGGTCCCGATCAAGTTGCGGACGCCCTCAACGTCGCTCATGATGCGCGACACCAGAGCTCCCGTCTTGCTCGAATCATGAAAGGTCACCGACAGTCGGCCCACGTGCGCTTGCACTTTGCGGCGGAGGTCCGCGATCAGGCGCTGGGCGGCCTTGGAAAGCAATTGGGTGAGGGAAAACGAAGTCACCCCCTGGATGGCGGTGGCGGCCAGCACCAAAAGAACCAGCGGCTTCAGCAGCGCGAACTGCTTCTTTACGATGACGGTATCAATCAGGTACTTGGTCGAGTAGGGGAGCACCAGCCCGGAGACCCGGTTCATGATCATTAAGAGGAATCCCAGCAGGAGAACTGCGCGCCGCGGACGGATCAGCTCTCCCAGAATCGGGAGCACGTGGCGCAGCCTTCGCGGTCCGGACCGCGTTGCGCCGGCCGGTTTTCCATTGGACTTCACAGTTCTGATTAGAGCGTCGCTTCCCCAGTGAGGCTTCATTTTGTGTCGGGCTCGCTTCGGCAGTTCCGCCGCTCCGCGTTCGGCTTCCGCCCCTCGGCCCGATCCACCGAATCCAAGGTTCAGATTAGAGAGCCGCTGGTTCGTAGCCCGCACGCACGGGGCGCAGGTGAGACAGGGGCTTCTCGTGCAACAGCAACTCGGTAGCCTGGACCTGGGGATTGCTATGGAACCAGCGTACCAGAACTCCTTCGCCCAGGAAGTTGGCGATCGCGGCCAGGCTCATGCCCTGATGATGGGCCATCCAACAACGCACCAGCTCGCAGGGTTGCCGCCCGGAGCGGCCTTTCTCCGGGGTAAAATCAGCCGCCTCGTAGAATCCATAGCGTCCGCACCAGCCTCGCCTGGCCATTTTGCGTAGGTTGACGAGCGCGGCGGCGGGATCGACGGGCAACCCCAAAAAGGTGGAGTACGGGGAAACGACCAAGGCGTCCAGTTCCTGTTCCCGCAGCGCGAGGTTGGGCAAGCCGAAGGCTTGATAGCCATAGTTGCCTTCGGGATCGCGTTTGGAATAGGACGACTCGGAAATACCCCAGGGGATGTTTTTGCGGGCGGTGTAGGCCTGCTGGGCCCGCACTGCCCCTGTCTGGGCGCGGTCCAGAATGGTGTCCGGGTAGGAACGCATCCAGATCGCCGGCATGAGGTATTCGAACATGGTGCCGGTCCAGGAGAGCAAAACCGGGCGACCATGATCCTTGGTGTGGACTCGCCCGAGGCGGAACCAAGTGTCCTGGGGAATCTCATTCTTGGCGATGGCCACAAAGGTGGCGATGCGCGCTTCCGAAGCCAGCAGATCGTAACAGGCAGCATGCAGGCGCTCGGCGTCGGCATCGTAGCCGATGGACAAAAGCTTGCGCCGCGGGTCGAGGAGAAAACCAAAATCCATCTCGTCGGCCAGTTTTCCCGCCTCGCCTGCGATCGCCTGGAGACGCTCAATGAGCTTGAGAGTGTCGAAACGGGCGGGAAACAGGCGGAGGCGCAAACGCTCCCGCAGTTGGCTCAGCTCGTTGCCGCCATTGCCGGCGTTCGCCGACTGAAGTTGGACCGCAAGCCGGTCGATAAAATCGGGCAGCACTTCGACCGGCAGGCGGTCGGCGGCCTCGAGATTCAGCTCCCGTCGCAGGCTGCGAAACTCGGGCAGCCGCCACGGCGCATACCCGGCCACGGCCTGATGAATTCGCTCCAGCCGGAGACGGGCCTGGCGCAGGAACCAGCGCACGTCGGCGGTGGATTTCAAGCCGGGCAGCTCCTCGAGAGCGGACTCCGACAGATCGAGCAAGGCATCGAACCACTGCTCCCCGGCCAGCTGTCGTTCGATGGCGAGCACCCGCTCGCGAGAAAGGGCACGCAAATCCGCCAGCACGCGCAGATGATCGAGCCATCCCTCCGCCGCGCTGCGCTCGACGAGCGGCCGGTTTAAGCGGTCCCAACACCCCTGCTCGAGGGTCCAGAGGGAAGCCACCAGATTGCCGTTATCGACGGTCGAAACAAACTTGGGAGGCAGCGGGGCCAGAGTGCGGCCATCATACCAATTGAAGAGGTGGCCGCGATGGCGCTCGAGGCGCTGGAGCGTGGCCAGGGTATGCTGGGTTTGCTCGGCAAATTCATCGAGCAGCAGATACCCGAACTCGCAGGCCACCTGCCGGGTGTTGAGCAGAAGCCCTACGTTGGTGGTTGAAACTCGAGCGACCACGGAAAAAGGATCCGCCTGCACGTTGTCGGGAATGAGCCAGTGATGCTCTTCATCGCTAAACTCTGCGAAGTACCGCCAGGTGTGCAGGGCGACGGTGCGCAGCAGGAGTTTTTCCTTCAAGCTTGGCGCCTGGTAGCGGGCTCGCGGTGGACGGTTCAACCAAAGGGAAACCATCTTGCTTGCAGCCCACAGCAGGAGAATTGGCAACGCAGAAAAGATAGCTCTCGGCTGTACAAACCACACCACCATCCCGAGTCCCAAGACCAGGGCCGGCGTCCATTGCAGGTAGATATCGAGCGGCGTACGTCGCCTCGCCCCGAGCTCGACCTCAGCCGCGGTTTCCCACTGCAGCAAGCGTTCCCGCGTAAACAGTCGGCGGACCAGCGTTCTGACCACCGCATCGAGAGACAGCAACATCTGATGGGCCAGGAAAATCAGATTCAACAGCACACTCACGTTGGCGGCGAACAGCGCATGCACGGCATCCTTCGCGATCCCGGCCTTCCACTCGATCGCCGAACGGATGAGTTCGAATCCGAAACGACACCAGGTGGGGACAAACAGGATGGCGATCGCGGCCACAGTCCAGCCCGCAGCGTGGCCCGGCAGCCCAGTCCAACCCAGGATGAAAAGCAATAAGCAGGCGGGTTCGACCAGACTGCGTCGCAGGTTATCCAGAATCTTCCATTGCGAAATCAGCGAGATCGGGTTTGGCACCCGTTGGCCGGATTCATCGGGCACGCGCGAAAACAACCAGGCGGTAATTTGCCAGTCGCCGCGCAGCCAGCGATGTTTGCGTCGGTTATACGCCTGATAGTGCGAGGGGTAATCCTCAATGACCTCAATATCACTCACCAGGCCGGCGCGAGCATAGGCGCCCTCGATCAGGTCATGGCTGAGCAGGGCGTTGCGGGGAAAACGTCGATCGAGCACCCGATGGAGAATCTCGACCTCGTAGATGCCCTTCCCCGCGAAGATCCCCTCCCCGAACAGGTCCTGATAAACGTCGGAAATGGCGCGGGTGTAGATGTCGAAACCGGTTTCCCCGGAATAGATGGCGGCCAGGCGCGACTTCGCCGTGCTTTGTACGCTGATTCCGACCCGAGGCTGCAGAATGCCGTAGCCCGCGACCACAACATTTTTCTCCGCATCAATGATGGCTTGGTTCAGAGGATGGGCGAGCGCGCCCACCAAGCGATGGGCGGTTCCGCGCGGCAGCTCGGTGTCGGAATCCGCGGTGATCACAAAGCGGACCTGGGAAAGCACGGCGAGATCGCCCACCTTCAGCGGAAAGCTGTCGTATTCCTGACGCAGGAGCTTATTCAAATCCAGCAACTTGCCGCGCTTGCGTTCCCAGCCCATCCACACCTTTTCCCGCGGGTTGTAAACCCGGTGCCGATGCAGGAGCAAGAAGGATCCTTTCCCCTGCTCGCCATACTTCTCATTCAGCTGGCGCACCAGAGCGGCACACAAGTCCACGAGAGGACTGTCTTCGCGCGGAGAGTGGCGGGAATCGGGCAGATCACTGAGCAGCACGAAATGCAGATTGCGATCGCGGTTGCCCAAAAACCGAACTTCCAGATCTTCGACCAGGCGATGAACCTGGCTTTCGTTCAGCAGCAGGGTGGGTACGGCTACCAGGCTCACACAATCGTTGGGGATCCCCCGGGAAAAATCCAGCTTGGGGAGGATTTCCGGGCGCAGCATGGAGGTAGTCAGATAATTCATCAGTTGTACGGCGCTCTGCGAGCTGGGAAGCAGCAGCGCCAGCATGGCCAGGAGAATCAGCGCAGGGGAGCTGTCGGGAGGGGTTAGCAGAACCACACAAAGGGACATGATGCCCAGCGTGAGGATCTCAATGCCCGGCAGGTAGAACTCGTCGGGATGGCTGCGGAGAAAACGCTCCATTCGCTGGCCGAAATTCCCCGCAAAACGAACCCGCTCGCAAAGCAGGCTCCTCCCCTCCCCCAGCAGATAGTAGCCGATGTGAGAGCGGCGAAGGGCAAGACGGGGACTCTCGTCTCCCTCCTCGGTTGCGTGTCGGGCGAGAGTCAGTGCTTCCTCGGCCACTTCCATCTCGGTCCGATCGCAGCCTTGCGCGATCTTGGCTACCTTTTTCCGATAAAGCTCGCGACTCTCGAAATCCATTCTCGAGTAGGCCCCCGCCGGGTCCTGGCGCAAGACGCCATCGAATCGGATCAGCGGCTCGAGCACCTCCTTCCACGAGGCATGCGTGGTGTCTCGCAGGCTGCTGATCAGCAGGCCGACCCCGTAGGAACCATTGGGGTCCTCTAATACCTTCGAAGCCCGCACCGCGGTTTCTTCCAGCAGGGAGAGCTTCAAGGCGGGAACGAGGGCCATCAACTCTTTCAAATTCAGAACCGTAACTTGCTGGAAGGCTTGGACATAGGCGGCGAATGCCGGCTCGCTGAACTGATACTGCGCCGACTCGAGGAAGCCTCCGGCAACGGCGGCGGCGCGGGGCGTGATCTGCCCACCGCGGGTGTAGACGTGGGGGGTCTTGCGCAGGGGTTTCAGAGTTTCCCCCAGATCGTGCAGCTCCATGTCGATCAACCGGACGTTATCGTGCAGCCAGCGAACATCGTCGGGAACCGGACCCTCCGTGGGCAGGGGAGAGCGAAACCGGCGAAGCACAGGTTCGATGACCGCATGCAGTCGACGACTGCGCTCTAAAACCGAATCGGAAACCCGGACGCCCGGGAGCCAGGCGAGATCGCGGGCAAGATCTCCGGCATGCGCCTCGAGAGCGGGTCTGTCCTCGGTTGCGCTCAAGGAGACCTCCTCTGCTCGTTCGGCCTCCTCGTTGGCCATCTCCAGGTGCGTGTTCTCGAACATGAAAGCGTACGGTTAACGATAGCTGGCGGCTTGCAATTCGAACATTTCGGCATATCGCCCGCCAAGGGTCGCGAGCTGCTCGTGCGTTCCCTCCTCGGCGATTCTGCCGTTCTCGAGTACTACGATGCGATCGGCCATGCGCACGGTCGAAAATCTGTGGGAAATAAACAGGGCCATCTTTTCTGCCGTGAGCTCGGCGAAGCGGCGGAAAACCTCGTACTCACTGCGAGCATCGAGCGCAGCCGTGGGCTCGTCGAGAATGAGAAGCTGGGAATTCCGGAGATAGGCGCGCGCCAGAGCCAGTTTCTGCCACTCTCCCCCGGAAAGATCCACTCCCCGTTCGAAACGCCGGCCCAACATCTGTTCGTACCCGTCTGGAAGCCGCGCAATCACCTGATCCGCTCCGCTTTTTCGAGCTGCGTCCGCGAGCAACGCTCGATTGCTCAGATCCTCGATGTGTCCGCTGGCAATGTTCTCCGCCGCCGTCATTTCATAGCGCATGAAGTCCTGAAAGATGACGCCGATTTCGCGATAGAGGTCTTCGAGGTTGTACTCGCGCAGGTCGATGCCATCCAAGAGGATTTCCCCTTCGGTCGGATCGTAGAGGCGGGTCAGCAGCTTTACCATGGTGGTTTTGCCTTCGCCGTTTTCTCCAATCAGCGCTACCCGCTCCTGCGGGCGAAGATGAAAATTGAGTCCGCGTAAGACCAAACGCTCGCTTCCGGGGTAGCGAAAAGACACGTTGCGAAATTCAAAACCGCGCACGATGGGGTGGGGAACCGGCACGGCATTGGGTTTCGAGCGAATCGTAGGCTGCATGCCGAAAAACGCCAGCAGATCGGTCAGGAACAAGGCCTGATCGGCGATTCCCGCCAGGGTAGAGAAGACCTGCTGGATATTGAGGCTGGCTTGCTGAATCGCGCCCGCCAGAAAGGTCAAAGTACCGATCGAGAGCGCTCCCCCCAAGGTGCGCCAGATGACCCAAGCGTACGCCGAATAATAGCCCAGCGTGCCCAGCACGGAAAGCGCTGAGCCCGCCGTGAGTCTTCGCCGCGCCAGAGCCACATCTTGGGAGTAAATCACGTCCGACAGGGAGGTGAAGCGGTCGGTGAGGAACCGGCTCAGGCCAAAAAGCTTGAGTTCCTTGGCCGCTTCTTTGCTGCCTCCCAAAACCCGCAGATAATCAAGCTGCCGCTTGATCGGAGTCTGACGAAAGTTTTTGGCGTAGCCGAGAAAGGCAAAATGGCTCTCCCCCAGGAACGCGGGCAACACACCGGCGACGAGCAAGAGCAACAGCCAGGGCGAATACACGACGATCGAAATTGACATGGTGACCGCGGTGATGGCCTGCTGCACCAACCGGCCGATGGACTGAATCATAGCCAAACGGTCGGTGGCCTGCACCCGGGCGCGTTCCAAGCGATCGTAGAAAATGGGATCTTCGTACGCGGTCAGGTCCAGCTCGGAAGCGTGCTTCATGACCGCAATGCTCACATGCCGCGTGTATTTGTCGGCCAGCAGGGCGTCGAGAAAGTCGATGGCGCGAGAGAGAACGCCGGCCGCGAGCGCCACCCCAAATTCGCCGACCACCAACCACCAGAAACGCGCCGAGACGGGCTGATGGCGGGAAACGACCGCCACAATCCCATCAATGATGAGTTTGGTGATCCACAGCAGCGCGATGGGGAGGACCGACCCGAGCAGGCGAAAGAGGAGCCCGAAAACCACGACCGCCGGTCCCGACTCCCACACGATTCCGAGCACCGGGGGAACATTGCGCAGCGCCGCCAGACGCTCCTGCCATGCACTCCGGAAACCGTTATGCGCCTCCATGTCTGGGCCCCATTTCCCGCTGCCTGAAGTCTACTACGACTTTCCACCCCGCCGCCTGTCTGCGGCCCCAACCAGAGATGCCAACGCCAGGCACAAGGTTTGTCCCGACAACAGCTTGTGAGCTCGCCTCGAGGCGGGATCCGCGCCAAAAATAGTCCAAAATAATGCCGGATTCTGGCTTAACGGTGCCCCCCCCGATCACGGCGGTTATTCGGAAGGCAGACGCTTCGCTTGGCCTCAGAGCGTGCGGCTATGGATCTGGCTGACCCTGACCCTGCCGGCTGAGTCCAGCCCGTCCAGGGTTCACTTCAGTTCGAGGATCGCCAGCCCTTCCGACGGGAGGGAAAGCGTCAGTTCTCCGTCTGCGAACTTTCGCACTTCGGGAACTGGAGACTCGGCGACCTGGCGAAGCTCCCGCAGTTGGGTCTCGGTAGGAGAAACGGGCGAGCCCATCTTTCGATAGGCGGGATACGGATCGCCGTGATCGCGATCCACTCGTGAAATCGTAGCCTGCGCGAATCGGCCGGGCGGATTGGTACGAATCCTCACCACCTTCTCGGTGCCGCTTTGCCCCGGGGGAACCAGGTTCCAAAGCGCCAGCACAAGGCTTCCGTCGCCGCGGCGGGTGAGGAGCGCCGAGTCGGAGTCGAGTTCCAGGCGCGCGTTGCCGAGCTGATGGAGGAGTCGAAAGGCGCGATACGAGGGCTTAGGGATTCCTCCCGCCGCCATCAGTCCAAAGCCGCCATAGAACGGTTGTTTGACCACTCCCTGTTCTTCGAAGACATCGGAAAAGGTCCAATACGACATTTCATCGACCAGACCATCGCACAGCCGGATGGTGTTGGCCAACCACGGGCCCATATAGACTGAATCCGTAATCTCGGGCTCGTTCTTATAGCTGGCGTTGTACTCGCTGAAAATCAAGGGCAGATGGGGCAGGACCGAGGCCCTGATCTGGTCATGCACTTTCGCGACCGCGCGGCAGACCATGGCCTCGCGGGGAATCGTTTCGTTGGTTCCGAAGACGTCGGCTGCGGTGTCGTTGGCGTAGACGTGGGTGGAGACGAAATCGACGGGGACATGGTTCGCCGCGCAGTGCTCGAGAAAAGCATCCACCCAGGCAGCCTGCGCCGTGGCCGGCCCGCCCACCCGCAAGCGCGGACTCACTTGCTTCACGGCCCGAGCCGTATGGTCATAGAGCTCCCAATACGTCTCCTGCTTCGGTTCTCCCCCCCAAAAATCAATATTGGGTTCATTCCACACCTCGAAATACCATTGCCCGACCTCTTGTTCTCCATAGCGATCGACGAGATGTTCGACAAAGCGGTGAATCAGCTCTTCCCAGCGCTTCCAATCTTTCGGCGGAGACACATTCGGCTTGTACCAGAAGGCTTGGCGAATGTCTTGGGCGGCGAGCTTGTTAGGCATGAAGCTGAGCTCCACGAAAGGGCGGATGCCGTTGGCGAGAAGACCGTCGTAAATCTGATCGACGTAAGAAAAGTTGTACACCGAATCGCCCTGGGCATCTTCGTCGTAGACGCCGACTTCGTCGTGGAAAATGGCATGAAAGCGGACATACTCGAAGTCGGTGATCGTCTTCACACTGCGCAGATCCTGGCGATAACTCTCCCGCAGCGACAAAACCGCGCGTCCGGAGCCAAACATGTGTTCCCAAAAATGGGGAAAAGGATGGGAGGGAGCCTGAGCATCGATCACCAGAACCGGTGCACCGTACGCCGTGGTTTGGCCGGCTGCGGACACCAGGAACACCAAGGATAGGGAACATAAACACGCCACTCTCGAGCTGACCGCCATGAAGCCCCCTCTCGTTGCCTTTCGCCCACGCATCATCCACCACCGCTCGAAAATATGGGCCGGGTGCTGAGCCTTCGAGCGATATTCCCCTCGACTCTCAACCGGCGCGCGCAGCTCGGAGTCTGATCGCCCTCCATCCTGCCGCACGTTCCCGCTTTGCCGCTTGCCATCGTTGTTGATGGCGCGGTTCTGCAGGATCCCCCGGTATGCTTTATCATGACACATCGCGAAAATGTCCTGTCCGAACCGCGGAGGGGGAAGTTATTCGCAAGCTGGGGAGATGCGACTCTAAAGCGTTCCAGCTCGTCCTTTGCGAGTCCTGGCACTTTTCTCTCCCCTGGGCGGTTTTGCTTCAATCCGCGAGCGAGCGAATATCGCAGTTGCGCTGGGGCGCGCTGCTCGCACTTCTCAGCGTGAGCCTAGCTCTGGCCCAGGGCCTCGCGGGCTTCAGTTCCGCCGATGTAATTCAGTTTGTCCGCAAAACCAGCGACTGGTACCGCCAGACCGAAGTCGAGCAGCAGCAGATCGGCGAGGAGCCGGCGGATGTAACCTACTTGGCCGACCAGCAACGAATGGCCGCCCAGATTGTGCGCTGGGGATTTGAATTTGCCCGGCAAGCCGAGCCGCTCGTCGCCAACCGATCCGCGCCGAACCAACCCCAGAATGCAGCCACCCCGATCGACTATCAGTCGCTTACCCAGGCGGCAGCCGGTGTGAACCAACAAGTGAGCCAAATCCAGGGGCAACTCGAGGCCCTCGGACGGGAGCGTACCGCTGCTTCCCGCAAGCGGCAAGAACAGATTGACTCCGAGAGCAGGGTTCTCGAGAGCGAGCTTGGACTCCTGCGGGCACGTCAGGACGCTCTGAACAGCATGATCACGTTCGTGACGGGAACCATGGCGAGCGGCATGGGAACCACGGATCTGCACAGCGAGATCCAAGATTTGGCAGGAACCTTGCCGTTCTCCTTGACCCAACCTCAAAAGGCGGCGGGGATGGAAACAGCAAGCAGCGAAGAGTCCCCGGCGAAGCCGGCCATTGCCAATCGGCCCCCACCTGCGGGCCTCTTGGGACTGGCGTCAGAGTCGGTGCGGCTTTCTCGCAAGGTGGGCAGGATCTCCGACGAGAACTCTTTGACCCGCGCCCTGGGCCAGAGTACGAAGCAGCTGAGCACCCCGTTGCTGAATCGTTTGCGACAGATGATTCAGACAGGGCAAGCGGCGGTTTCAACCATTCCCGGTGACCCCGCCTCGCTGGCGGCCGAAAACAAAGAACTGGACGCGCTCACTCTGGAATTCAAGCAGGCATCCGCCGCCCTGCTGCCCCTCAACAAACAAGCAGTCCTACTCGATCTCTACCAGACAAGTCTGAACAACTGGCTGAACACGGTCCGGCGTGAAAGACGGGAAGTGCTCGAAAGCCTTTTGCTGCGCCTGGCGATCGTCGCCATTCTCATTGCCCTGGTCCTCGGAATCGGCGAACTGCTGCGAAAAACCATCTTCCGCTACGTCCCCGACGGGCATCGACGGTATCAATTCTTGGTGCTGCGAAAAATTGCCCTTTGGGTTGGAATCGGGGGCGTGCTGGTCTTCGCGCTTGCGAGCGAACTAGGATCCCTGGTCACCTTTGCCGGCCTGATCACCGCCGGCGTGGCCGTGGCCTTGCAGAACGTAATCGTGTCGATGGTGGGATATTTCTTTTTGATCGGCAAGTACGGGATCCGGGTCGGCGACCGAGTTCAGCTCGCCGGAGTGACGGGCGAGGTGGTGGATCTCGGTCTGGTGCGGTTCTATCTGATGGAACTCGAAAGCCGTGGCGCCGAGTCCTTGCCCACCGGTCGCGTGGTGGCATTCTCGAATTCCATCGTTTTCCAGTCGGGCGTGGGGCTTTTTAAACAGATTGTCGGGACCAACTTCCTGTGGCACGAAGTCAAGCTTACGTTCAGCGCGGAAAGCGACTATGAGGAGGTGGGCAAGCGCCTGCACGAGGCGATCGCAGCGGCGTTTCGGGACTATCAGGACCTTCTCGAGCGGCAGCGGCGGCAACTGGAACGGAGTCTCAATATAGTTTCTGCCGCCGAATTAAAGCCCAGCCTCCGCCTGCATTTCACCCTGGCGGGCAGGGAAGCGGTCATTGAATATCCGGTGGTGCTCGAACACGCTGCGGAGATCGACGAAAAGCTGATGAAGGAACTGCTCACCTCCATCGATCGCGAGCCTCGCTTGAAGCTGATCGGACCTGCGGCGACGGACGTCAAGTTGGTGGCCTAGCCTGCCTGCTTCCCTGCCTAGCTCTGCCGCGATTGGCATGCTGCTGCGGCCGGTTGGCTCGAATCCCTGCATTCGATCCCTTCAGTGCGACAGCAATCCGGGGCCGGAACCCGCCAGGTCGGGAGCGGTGAGCAGACCCACGGCGGAGGCAAGATCGACGGTGCGCCCCAAAGAGGCAAAGTGATCAAAGCTCCAGTGAACCTCCAATTTTTTTAGCAGCAGAATCCGCCCCTCGATCGTCACCGAGAAGGCACGGAGATCGAAGCCGAGCCGAGGGGCCGCTTCTCGCTCCAGCAGAAGATTTGCACCCTTATTCAAATGGATCAACAGTCCCCAACCGAAATCCATCTCCCGGAAGGTATGCGCCGCGAGTCTCACAATCCTTTTTCTTTGATCATCGATCACCATGGCGCCGGCCATCCCTCGCAGCAACTCGAGTTCGGTGGTCGCCGGATGAAAGTCTGGTGCCGGTTGAAAGGCCAAGTGGATGAGGCGCCTGCCGTCGGCGGCTGCCTCCGTCTCAGTTTCGGTGTAATGAAAGGCCTGCGGCAGCGCCGCCACCAGCTCGCGAACGTAGTGCTCGAATTTTTGCTGCTTCCTTCGTTGCTGTTGCTGCAAATCGGAATCATGAAGCAGACGCCGGAGCCGGTCGTTTTCCTTCTGCTCCTGATCCCGGGATGGCGGCGCATTGTTAATCCGCACCAGCTTTCCCACAACCAAATCACTGCTCTTGACCATCAGCAGAGTCTCGTGCCTTCCGGAACCTTCCCGATGGTACTGGTAGCTGCAATTGTCGGGGAGAAAGGGCGACGCCAATTCGTTCCCCACGGCTTGGCGGACTAATTCTTGAGGGTCAGCGGAACTCTGTGCGAAAGCTACGGAGCAGAGCACAAAGGTCGCGATCACCCCGGGAGAACTCGGCAGAACGCAGGCGAAGACTCGCCGAAGAGGTAGCACCGCTTTCGCTAAACGTTCGTTCACCGGAGCCCGCCCTGTACTTTGAGCACGATTCGCTGGCACGGGTTGTGCCCTTCTTGACCAGTTTGTGACCTCGGCCACTCCCGTTTCCCGGCCGCCGAACCCAAATCCAGACCGTTGCCAGAAACCTCAAGACGACGCCCCAAGCCTTCCCATCCGCGGATCGAGAGCGAAGCCGTTCCGCCGGGAACGGACCCCTGACCGCGAAAGCTAGCGCTGGCCGCGGCCCAGGCCCAAGAGCCATCCTGGGACAGCGGGTCAGGAGAGCCAGAGGCTCCAGATGGTATCCACCCCGCTGTGGGTGATGGCTGCGGCCGCAATCCGACGGCGCGAACGCCAGGCTCTGCCATAAAAGATCCCCGCAATCGATGCCAGCACGACATAAGGCCCGTTGAAGTGGGCTGACCGCTTGTTGAAATGGGACAAGCCGAACACAATCGCGGTGAGCCACAACGATACATTACGGCCCAAGCGGCGTTCCAGCAGGTTTTGGATCCACCCCCGAAAATAGATTTCCTCCGGGATGGCGATGAAGAAAAACGTAACCAGCAAGGCGCCGGCGGCCGAGCCCGGGGTTGGCAGGTGACGATGGAGGCGAAGAAATCCCAGGGCAAAGCCCAGGGGGATTGCGATCGGCGCGTAGAAGAGCAACTCCCGCAACCCGACGAGCACGTCCTCTCTCCCCATCCTCAGGTTGAACCCGACCTGGGTGAGCTGGCGGATCACCAGGAATCCATAGAGGCCGGCATCGAGCAGGATCAACTTGCTGATCACGCCAAGATGCGGCGGCCACGCCGCCTCGAACCAGCGCAGGTCGACCGGCAGGCCGAGCAACAGGAGGATAGCGAAGTCGCGCCAATTGCCTAGCTGTTGCGGATCAGACAGCTGCGCGCGCGCGAGCAGCACCGCAATCAGAATCGGCAGCCCCAGGTAAATCACCATCCCATAGGGCCGGCTGGAAGCAGTTCCTGCCAGCAGGTAAGGAATGCCGAACACAGCCGGCAGACTCAAGCGCAGGGGAGAAGCCAGTTTCTGGCCAAGTCTCGCCAGGCGATCTCCCCAGAAACCGAAGGCCAACAAGGGGGCAAGGCACCAAAGTACAGCCACGATCCTGGCGGGGGTCCAGAGCGGCACGTCCCCATCCTAAACGGAACCGGGCAGCTGGCAAACCGCGACCTTCTCTTGGCTGTCGGTGCCCCGGCCGACGGCAGTTCGCTTGATCGAATTCGACTACGCTACAATACCTGTATATCTCGATCCGCAGGCGATCAGACTCCTCAAGGGGGATGGAGTGAGCTCCGATACTCAGCAGCCGCCGCAGGCGTCCGGCGCACCTAGCTCCACCGATCCCACCGAGATCGATCTTTTGCTCCCGAAGAGTTACTACCGACCCTTATGGACGCGTCTCCTGGGGGAATTGCGGGATAAGGTTTCACCGGAGAAATTGCCTCCGCTCAGACTGACGTCTCGACCGAGCGACGTGGGGATGCTCCTCGGGGACCGGGTCAGCCTGCCCTGGTATCGGACGGTATTTACCAGCCTGGGCGACGTAATCTCACCCGAGACCCTGCCGCCCCTGGAACTGGAGTCCAGGCCAATCGATGTTGGTGAGTTGATCGCCGACCAGATGGGTCACCCGTGGTGGACATCGCTCCTCAGAAATCTGGCGGATCAAGTGGCTCCTGAGAGAATGCCGCCGCTCGAGTTGACGTCGAAGCCCGTGGATCCGGGTCTCGCCTCTGGTGGCATGCTTCTTCCGCGATGGTCTTCGGTGATTAGCACTCCCAAAGTCTTTCTCCCGGACAAACCGAAAGCGCAGCAGGAATTCACCCCTACCTTGCCGAAGGCTGCCCCTTTAAAAGCTCAGCAGGACGCGCGAGAAGTCGAATTCGTTCACGCGCTCGAGGCCGATCTCAGGCGAGATCTGCGGCGGTCCCTGTTCCGGCAACGTGTCTGGATTTGCCTGGTTGCCGTGGAAGTTCTGACGCTGGTCGGGAGTCTTTTCTGGTGGAGTAGCTAAAAGCTTATCTCGACAGGCCAGCTGGACTCCCTCCGCCGGCGGCTTCAACCAGCTTTTCGATCGCAGGAACGATCACGAGCAGCAGCTGGGCTTGCGCTTTCCCTGCATCCCCGAGCGCAGCCAGAGTCTGCGACTTCCAGCCTTCCGCTGGCCGCTCTCCCCGCTCCAGGTAGCCAAGCGCCTCGAGCCCCGCCGTCGCGACTCGCGTCAGATTCTGAGAGACCGGGATGATTTCCTGGAGAAGAAAGGATTGGGTTTCGAACGGCTGAAGGCTCGACTGGTTATCCCGCCATTCGTTGAGCATCCCTCGTAGCTGTTCCTTGGCGGGGGCCGCGGCGGGATCGGCAAGCCACGCGTCCACCATCGCCCCAAAATGTCGCCCGGTGGCGCTCTCGGGGCGAGCGGCATCGATGAGGCGGTCCAAAGGCATGAGGCTGGTAGGTTCGAGCGGAGCGGTTTCCTCGCGAGTGTAGTCTTTGACCGGTTCGACGACGTCGGCCAGCGTCCTGAGCGCCGCAATCTGGTCGGAACCGGCGATGCGGCGCAGCATAGGCGGGTAACTCGAGTTGTGAGTCAAGCCGAGCCAATCCAGCCACCGGCTGGTCACCTCGAGACGGCGATACATGAAGTTCACGTCGACGACGCTCGGAGCGGACCACAAACGCTCGGCAATTGGCGCCAGGCGCGGCCAGATGCGGGAATCAAGATTCTCGGGCGAAACATATTCCGACCACATGCAGGCCTCCCCGCCCAGAATGTGCTCGGCCTCCTCCGGGCTGAGATTAGCGGCCGCGCCGCTCATGGGATCGACTGCATAATGGCGCGCCGCCGGCCACATCAAGTCCAGGTAATAGCCGTAGGAGAGAATTCCCCGAAAACCCTGTTTGGCCGCCTGCGCCAGGGACTCCTGGCCACGCCATGACTGCACCACGATGTTCGTTGGCAGATCGGGGTGCAGAATCTCATCCCAGCCGATGAGGATTTTCCCGTGCTTGCTCACGATTTTCTCGACGCGCTGGTTGAAATAGGCTTGCAGGTCTTGATTCGTCTTGAGGCCGTGGGCGCGCTTGAACGCTTGAATCTTCGGATTCGCGTCCCACCATTTGCCGTTGACCTCATCCCCGCCAATGTGGAAGTACCTGTCGGGGAAAAGTCCGCTCATCTCTCCAATGAACTTGTCCAGGAAGCGATAGGTTCGCTCCTCGCTCGGATCCATGGCGGGATCGAAGACCCCCCACTTGCGTTCAATCTGATAGGGTCCGGGCGCGCTCGCCAGCTCGGGGTATCCCACAAACCAAGCCGTGCTGTGTCCGGGCATGTCGAACTCCGGCACCACGCGGATCCCACGGGCGGCGGCGTAGGCAATCAGCTCACGAACTTGATCCTGAGTGTAATAGAAACCATCCGATCCCATCCCCGTGAGCTTGGGGAATTTCTTGCTTTCCACCCGAAACCCTTGATTGTCGGAGAGGTGCCAGTGGAATACGTTCAACTTCACGGCCGCCATCCCGTCCAGGTTGCGCTCGAGCACGTCGAGCGGAATGAAGTGCCTGGCTACATCGATGAGCAGGCCCCGCCAGGGAAAGCGCGGGCGGTCCACGATGGTCAGTGCCGGCACGGCAAATCCCTGCGGCGTGCTTTCGACCAGTTGCAGAAACGTCTCTAGGCCCCGCATCACCCCGAGAGTGGTCGCTGCGCTCAGCTTGGCGTTGTTGGTTGTGATCTCCAGCCGGTAGGACTCATCCTCGCCCAGTTCCGGGACCAGCCGGTTGGCCTGGCCGGCTTCCACCACGAACTTCGCCTGGGGGGCGCCGGTAAGCCGCATCAGCAAGGGCGGCGTACCAGTCTGGCGGCGCAGAACCGTTAGGAAGCGTTCGACCGAACCCTCCAGGCGGGGATCGGAATGTCCGTTGATGCCCGCCGAAAAGGAAGCATCGAGGATCATTTGACCAGCTCCGAGCTGAATGCTAGCCGGGAGGGGCATCAGGTTGAGCGCCGGCTGCTGCGCCAAGGCGGGCACGGTAACCGAGAGCAGGAATGCCATCAAAAGAGCACGCAAGTTGGACTCCCAACGCAAAAGAAGCGGATCGTGGAACGGGCGATGCCCGGCAAGTGGTTTAGGACGTGTGGCCAAGGTTGCCGGGATTTGCACTGGAAGCAGCAGCTCAGATGGAGACCTTCTCAGTCCAGATCCGGCATGGAACAGGCGCCAGGGCCGCGCGGGTCACCACAACTGCCACAGGCTCCCGGGGAAACTTCGGCGGTCGAAGAGGATTTTGCCGCCACCGCAAACACAGAAATCCGGGGGTCTAACCTCTGGCTGTGACATCGTGGACACTCGGCTTTTTCGCTTCCGTACACGAGTGCTTCGAACTGGTGTTCGCATGCTTTGCAAAGATATTCGAAAATCGGCATCCTGCCCATCCTTTCCGCTGCCAGCTCCCCTTCCATTTAAAATCATTGGGTGGAAAGTTCGCAAATCGAACCGACTGTCTTTATTCCGCGCCGCCGGCTGCGGGGTGGCCATCTGCAGACCCTGGCCAGTTTCTTTCTGGCCCGGCCGATTCGCCTGCCCAGGGCAGAACCTCGTCTGATTGAAGTGGAGCCGGGGATCCGGGTCTTGTGCCACTGTCATTGGCAGAGGGAGAGAAAAAACGCGCTCACCCTCCTCATCGTCCACGGACTCGAGGGTTCGAGCGACTCCCAATACATGCTGGGCTTGGCTTGCAAGGGTCTGGCCGCCGGCATGAACGTGGTGCGCATGAATCAGCGAAACTGCGGCGGGACGGACGCTCTTTCTCCGACTCTCTACCACTCGGGACGCTCCCAGGACGTCGCTCGGGTGGCCGAACACCTCCTGGTCCAGGATCGCATCTCCCGCTTAGCCTTAGGTGGGTTCTCGATGGGCGGCAATCTGGTGTTGAAGTTGGCCGGCGAATGGGCGCAGGAAGGGCCCAGGGAGTTTCGCGCGGTGGCGGCGGTATGTCCAGCCCTGGACCTGGCCGCCTCCGCCGATGCCCTGCATCGTCCCGCCAATCGCCTGTATGAGCTTTATTTCCTCTGGAAGCTGCGGCGGCGGCTTTTGACCAAGGCACGCCTGTTTCCCGGAGCGTTTGACGTTACTCGTCTACGCGGAGTTGCCAGTCTGCGCGACTTCGACGACCGCATCACCGCTTACTACTGTGGATTTGAAGGCGCAGCCGATTACTACGCCCGGGCGGCGGCAGCCAATGTCGTCGACCGGATTTCGGTGCCCACCTTGATCCTTCACGCGGCCAACGATCCCTTCATCCGCATCCAACCCGAGACGCGACAGAAGATTCTCTCAAACTCCCGTATTCGGTTTCTTGAGACCAACGATGGAGGTCACTGCTCCTTCCTGGCTGATCCCGACGGGGATGACGGCCGATGGGCGGAGGCGCAGATCATCCGCTTCCTCCTGCCCTTCTAGGCGCTGGTGCGCTCGTACCTGGGGTAACCTCCCTGTTTACAACAGCAACGCCGACCAGACGCTCGAAGCGATATCTCATGGCATAACTATTTCAGCCGGGCAACGGACAAGACCTTCTACGCTCATGGTGCTTGAGGAGGATGTCCTTGCCACGCTCGAGTGTGGTCTATCATGCTCAGGTGGAAGCCGACTTTGCGGTCGAACTAGGCGAAAAGGACGAGACCCTCGAAATGCCCTGGGCGGGCAACCAGGAGGTCTCCGGCTACTGCGATCTGAAGCACCATCCCGAGTTGCTGTCGAAGATCGAAGAAGTCGATAGGGTGCAAGAGCTTGGGGAGTTCTTGCTCTCTGTGAACTCGGCCACAAGCACTTTCGAGACCGCCAAATGTGACGCCTGGTCGACAACGGAAATCAATCGCGAAGAAGAGATCTTTGATGCCACCCACAAATTCGGCTCCTATGTGGACCTGGTGTTTTCGGGGCAGCAGAAGCCTTTCTCCTTCCCGCAGCACGAGCAATTCGCGGGCCGGTTGACCCAGCTGCTGAGGAAGGCTCCTGAAATTGCCGCCACCGCCGAGTTCCTGATCCGCAGGTGTCACTATCATGTCGCAAACGAACTCCGCGACGGCTTCTACATCACCTTTTATCTGTTCGGATTCGGGCAAGACGAGGCCCAAGCGCGCGAGCGTTGGGCGATTGCCTTAAAGCTGGTGGACTATGCCATCCGGCAGGTCTCGCGGGCTCCGTAGCGCACCGCGGTGACCCTTCCATTTCGTCCGCAGCACCGACAAGAGCAGCATGGACAAGAAAATGGTGAGCAAGCCGCAGGACGCTTTCCCGATGTCGACCGCGTGCTTGGGCAAGATGGAGAAGCGTCCATAAACGAATTCGATGTGCACCCAATAGACGAGGAGCGAGGTTTGTCCCATCTGGATGAGCGGACTGAAGCCCCGCTGACCGAAGCCCCAGCGGCACCACAGATAGGCCAGCGCCACGATGATTGCCACGAGACCGACCCGGATCAGGAAAAAAGTCGGGCTGGTGTGCCAAAAGTCATAACTAGCATAGAGTTGCTGTGGGCGGTGATCGAGCCAACGCGCCAGAACAATCAGTAGGCCCCCCCCGACCGCAGCCGGAGCAACCAGGCCAACCGCCTGCTTGCGAGCCTGATCGCGCACGACCAAAAATCCCATGGCCAAGCCGACGAAGGCGAATCCCGCCCAGGGAAATATCGGGAATAGCCAGGGTTGTGGCCGACCCAGGTTGTGTACACCATTGATATAAGACTCGAGCGGCCATGGCAGCCAACGCGCACGCCAGCTCGTCCAAACCAAGGGCGTGAGAAGAGAGATGGTAAGGCCTATCGCGGCTGCGCCGGCTCCTAAGGCGAGGCGCGTACCCCCAACCACAGCCAATCCTATCCCCGAGAACGCCCCCATCAACATCAGGGAAAGGCCGATGGCGTTGAGGATGTCTACGCGAAACAGGTCAGTCCAGGGGGCCCAGCCCCAAGCCAACAGAAACTCTTGCAGACGGAACAGGAGACCCAGGGCGAAAATCTCTGCACCGCGGGTGATGGTGGTACGCGCAATCGCCGCCGCCGGCAAGTCTTTCTGGCGCAATTTGTCGATCACCAGGGCGGTGGAGACTCCCGCCAGGAAAAGAAAGAGGGGCGCCGGCAGCGTCCCCCCGAGTTGCGACCACAGGAAGAACCGGGAATGGCGAGCCTGGTCTCCCAGCCAGGAGTCGTAGCAGTGGGTCTGAAACATCAGGAGACAAGCTAGGCCTCGCATCCAGTCGATATAAGCGAGGCGGGAGGTGGAGGAGCGCACGATATCGGTCCTTGCGGTTCGCGGGGAACAACGACCCTAAAAGCGACCAACCCGCACGAGCGGCGGAGGATTTGTCCCTGGCTTCGGAGCTTCCCGCTAACCGACGACCGTCGCCGCCGACTGTTCTACATTGGCCTCGCGCAGGAATTTCGCGGCTTCCTCGGGAGGAGTCGGGTTGATGTAAAAGCCCGTCCCCCACTCAAATCCTGCCGTCTTGGTCAGCTTGGGCATGAATTCGATGTGCCAGTGGTAATGATCGTTGGTTGGATCCTGCACCGGCGAGGTATGGATCACCAAATTGTAAGGCGGGTTATCGAGTACGCGATCGGCCTTGCTGAGCAGCATCTTGAGGGCCTGCGCCAGGTTCTCAAACATATGCGAGGATGAGTTCTCAAAAGCCGACTCGTGCTGCTTGGGCAGAATCCAGGTCTCGAACGGAAAACGCGGCGCGTAGGGTGCAAGGGTGAGAAAGTCTTCGTTTTCAGCCACGACGCGAGTCCCCGATTCGATCTCCTGCCGGATAATGTCACAGAACACGCAGCGTTCTTTATAAATGTAGTACTGCTTGGCGCCTTCAATTTCCTCGGTCAAGTAAATGGGCAGCATGGGCAATGCAATCAGCTGGGAATGGGCATGCTCGAGCGAGGCGCCGGCAGCTTCCCCGTGGTTTTTGAAAATCAGGATGAACTTGAAACGGCGGTCCTTCTTCAGATCGAGTATGCGATCGCGGAAAGTCCACAGCACATCTTCGATCCGCTTCGAAGCTAGGGTGGCTAGGGTCGCGTTGTGATCGGGCGTTTCGATGATAACCTCATGCGCGCCAATGCCATTCATGCGGTCGAACATGCCTTCGGCTTGGCGATTCAGGCTACCTTCAATCCCGAGCGCCGGGAACTTATTGGGAACCACGCGAACGGTCCAGCCGGGAGTATCGCGCTGCGGCGACGGTCCGCCATTGGGGTTCGGTCGATAAGCCTGAATCTCGGGCGGGGTCTTACTTTCGTTGCCGTAACAGAAGGGACAGAACCCACCTTTGATTTTGACCGCATCCCGGGCGAAATCGGTGGGCCGCTTGGCACGATCGGTGGAAATAATCACCCAGCGGCCGACGATCGGATCTTTTCTAAGTTCGGGCAAGAGTGAATCCTTTCAAGTTCTGGGTTTCAAGAGCAGAGATTTTTATTTTAGTCCACGCAGGAAACATTCTGGAATAGCTCGAACCGGGGGGTAGTCGTAGAACCTTCGGTTGCAGTCATCTCCTACGGTGCGCTCCCCCCCGTGCATCGGTTACTATCGAAACCTGCTGCGACCGGTGACGACCTCCGGCGGGCAGGCAGCCGCGATGAGCAGTCAGCGTCCGGCCCCCCTCTCGATGACAGACAGGGACTCGTCGAGGACGTCGAGCGCGGTGTCAGCCTCCGCCTTGCTGACGATCAGTGGCGGGGCGATGCGAATGGTGCTCGGCCCGCAACCCAGGAAGAGAACTCCGCGTTCGAAGGCCGCCTGCACAATTCGATCACGCTCGGCGGCGGCGAATTCCTTCGTCTTTTTGTCCTTCACCACCTCGACGCCGACCATCAGCCCGCGCCCCCGCACATCGCCCACCAAACGGTGCTTCGCCGGCCAATCCGCCAAGCGCTTCAGCATGTGATTGCCGACCTCGGTCGCATTCCGCAGCAAGCCTTCGCGCTCGATCACATCGAGCGTGGCCAATGCCGCCGCCACGCACACTGGATTCCCCCCAAAGGTCGAGGCATGCGATCCCGGAACCCAATCCATGATCTCGGCTTTGCTGACGGTCACGCCAAGGGGCATGCCCGATGCGATGCCTTTCGCGATGCACAGGATGTCGGGCTGCACCCCCGCGTGTTCGATGGCCCACCATTTGCCGGTACGGCCGGTCCCACTCTGGATTTCATCGGCAACCAACAGGATGCCGTGCCGATCGCAGATGCGGCGCAATTCTTGGAGGAAAGGGTTGGGGGCCACCACATATCCGCCTTCCCCCTGGACCGGCTCTACAAAGATCGCCGCAACTTCTTCCGGCGGAAGCGTGGTGCGGAACAGCGTATCTTCAATAAAACGAGCGCAACCGAGGGCAAAGGCTTCCCCATCTTCGGTCCCGGCTTGGCGGTACACGTCGGGATAGCGGACGTGGGTTACCCCCGGGAGGAGCGGGGCGAAACGGCGCTTCTGCTGCGGCTTGGAAGCGGTCAGCGAGAGCGCTCCCAGGGTGCGTCCGTGGAACGCGCCGTAGAAGGCAATCACGTTCTGCCGCTTGGTGTGATAGCGGGCGAGCTTGAGGGCGCATTCAATGGCTTCCGTGCCCGAGTTGCCATAGTAGATCTTGTGTGGCCCGGGCATGGGGGCGATTTTCGAAAGCCGTTCCGCCAGGGTGATCATGCTCTCGTAATAGAAGTCGGTGCCGGACATGTGAATCAGCTCATTCGCCTGCTTCTGGATTGCGGCCACCACGTGGGGATGGCAGTGGCCGGTCGAGGTCACGGCGATTCCCGCGGAGAAATCCAAGAATTCATTGCCGTCGACGTCGGTGACGACCATGCCGCGGCCCTGCTTGGCAACCAACGGATAGGAGCGGGTGTAGGATGGCGAAATATATCTCTCATCCCCTTCGACGACGCGTTTGGCGTTGGGGCCAGGCAGCGCGGTCTTGAGTTTGGGTGCAATCACAGTGGTGGTCGACATAGGATCCTCCAGAAATCGGTTGTCAGCGGTCGGTTACTAACGAAATGGGGTGCAGTAGGGATCCTAGGAAGAGCACAGATGCCGTTGTGCCGGCTCAAAGTTCGAAGCTAATGAATTTGAGCCTCCCGAACCCCCACGATGATCGGGAACTAGTCGCTACCAAAGAGATTCGGACGCAGACGCGAGGGGAGCACCGCCCGGTATCGACGCGGGCATACAAGACAATCCAGCCAGCAAGCAGGCAGGTGCGAATTGGCGTGCCGATTCCGCATGATCGATCACCTTTATTATAGCTTGTCGTGCGTCGGCTGCGGAACCCCTCCGGACGCTGGCCGGTGGTTACGAGCGAGTGGGGTTCCCTCGACCCGGCGAAATCGATCCGTCCTAGGCGAAGGGAGCCTAAAATCCCGAATCCGGGCGGTACGCTCTTATGTCTGATATGGGGCGGGGAAGAAACTTTTTCATGAGCTCAGGGTCCCGTCCAAGCCGATCCTCGGTTGTCTTTGCGTTTGCCCTGGTCTATCTGTTTTGGGGCTCCACCTATCTCGGCATCGACATTGCAGTTGAGCAAATTCCCCCCGCCCTGATGTGCGCCACGCGCTTTTCGATCGCCGGGCTGTTCATGCTGGCATTCTGCGGGTTGCGGGGAAGAAAAATTCTCTATGCCCCCCGCCGCCTGGGCGAGATGGCGATGGTCGGTACATTGTTGCTTGTCGGAGGCAATCTCACCCTCTCCTACGCCGAAAAACTCATCCCCTCTGGTTTAGCAGCCTTGATTGTCGCCATCTGCCCGCTGTGGTTCCTTGTACTGGACAATCTTCTATTAGGCCATCACCGCATTTCCTTGCGTGGCAAGGCTGGCCTCGCTCTCGGCATCGCCGGCTTAGCCGTTCTGTTGTGGCCGCAACTGATGGCGACCACGGCTTTCGGACGTCGAGAACTGTGGTCATCTTTGAGTTTGATCGGCGGATCCTTCAGCTGGGCCCTGGGCTCGGTCTTGGCCAAGAAATGGAAATCTGCGGACGTGGATCCGCTCTCCGCCACGGCGTGGGAAATGGTCGCGGCCGGGCTGGTGAATTTTGTGGTTGCGGCCGGGATCGAAGATTTCTCCCGCGTGGTTTGGACCGTCCGGGGTGTGGCCGCCATGGGGTATTTAGTGGTTTGCGGCTCCTGGATCGGCTACACCGCATATATTTGGCTGCTCGGACACGTTCCGACCTCGAAGGTTTCGACGTACGCCTATGTCAACCCCGTGGTTGCCGTGTTCTTAGGATGGCTGATCCTGCATGAGCGGATTGACGCTTACATTCTGGCGGGCAGCGCCATCGTGATTGCTTCGGTAATTCTGGTAACCAGCGCGGAGGTGAGCCTGAAGACTGGTCTCGAAGAACTTCCGGCGGTAGAGACCACGGGGGATTGAAGAAACCTGGCGATTCTGATGCCCGCCTGGTAGGCGTGGCTTTAGGTGCCTGGCTGGGGTAGCACCAACCATTTGAGCAGCATGTTTACCAGCGACAGTACAATTCCACCCCAGAACGCCGCCATGAAGGTTTGAATGCGGAAACCGGGTACGAGGGCCGAGGCAAGCCGCAGCATGAACGCATTGATGACAAACCAGAACACCCCCAGGGTAAGAATGGTCAAGGGGAAAGTGAGCACCTTCAAAATAAGACCCAGGGTAGCGTTGATGAAGCCAATGGCGACGGCTGCGATCAGCGCCGCGCCTGCACCACTCACCAAGAATCCCGGCACCAAGCGCGAGGTAATCCAAACGGCAAGCGCGGTTATGATCCAATGTATGAGCATTCGCATCCTGAGAGCTCCCATTTCTACTTAGCCACTATAAAAGTTCTGGAGCGCGCGCGACAACTGTCGTCCGCCGATGGGCGGCGATCGGATGAAGGTCGGCCGGGAGTGCAAGGAAAGATTCCCCTACACTTGATTCCCGTCGTAGCGAAGCCAGAGTTTGGCGTTTTTGATCGTAGCATGCTGGAGCCGTAGCACTTCAGTCATTTGACCCTGATCGCCACAGCACTGAGAATAAGCGCTATCTTCCCCCTACCAACCAACTCGGAGGTCGGCGTGCGAAGACTAGTTTTCCTCATTGCCACATTGCTCCTCAGCGTTTTCAGCGTGATTGCTGCGGTGGGCGATGCGCTACCAGCAGGCAACGCGGATGGAGCAGACGGTCCTGCGGCCATCGATCAGAATGCCGCACCTGCGGACAACGGCCCCATGCTCGGATCGAAGATCGGCGTCGGGGTCAAAATGTCGCCGCTAGGGGTTGGCCTCGAGGCGGCTACGCCGGTCACCTATCATACCAACGTTCGGGTTGGCTTTAACATGTTCGGCTACAGCCGCAACTTTACCAGTGACGGTATCAACTACAACGCAGATTTGAACTTCCGCTCGTTCGAAACACATTTTGACTGGTTCCCGTTTTCCGGCGGCTTTCATCTCAGCCCCGGATTGATGCTCTATAACGGCAACCGTATCCAGGCCGGTGCAGCCGTTCCGGGGGGACAACAGTTCACCCTGGGCGGAACTACCTACACGAGCGATGCTGCCGATCCAATCACCGGTGCCGGAAAGGTCGGTTTTGGTGCCGTGGCTCCAACCTTCTTGCTCGGCTGGGGCAACCTGGTGCCCCGCCGTGCCAAACGACACATCAGCGTTCCGGTCGAGATCGGTGCCGTCTTCGAGGGAGCGCCCAAGGCCACGCTCAATCTCCAGGGAACCGCCTGCGATCCCAGTGGTCTAAGCTGCCAAAATGTCGCCGACAACGTCCCCTTCCAAAACAACGTGATTGCGCAGCAGAACAAACTGAACCACGACATGTCCTCCTTCAAGGCTTACCCAGTCATCTCGGTAGGCTTCGGATACAAGTTCTAAGCTTGGCGAGCGAATCAGGATGGGGACAGCCTCGCGGCTTCGACCGAGATGCAGGGAGAGCCTTCGCGTGGTCGACGGCCAAGCCAATGCTTGACCGGTTCGAATCGCCCTAGATCGGCAATGCCGTCGAGCAAGCACTGCTCGAATTCCTGTTTCCTGCTCTTCCCGGTCACTGACGACCAACGGAAGAAGGTCGGCTAGCCGCTAGAACAAATTCCACAGGAACTGGTTGTAGACGTCATGATGGTATTGCACCTCCTGAGGCTTCACGAAGGTACCGAGCAGGCGCGGGCAGCGGTCGGCTGAAGCCTGCTTCAAATCTAGGTAGCGTTGCTTGACGTCCCCGCCGAACAGTTCGGTAATCCACCCGGCTTTGCGGAAGTTTTCCATGGCATCGTAGATGTTGTCGGGCAAGTATCGCTGCGCTTGGCGCAGGTTCTTGATCTTGGCTGTTTCTCCTTCGAGACCGGTCTTGAAGACCGCGAACATTACCATATACGGATTTGCGTCGGGAGCTACGGAACGTACTTCCACCCGCATGCTGCGCTCATTGCCAATGGGAATGCGGATCATCGACCCGCGATCGGTAGGAGAAGCTTTCAGCTGATTGGGAGCTTCAAAGTGCGGGTCCAGCCGGCGATAGGAGTTGACGCTCGGGTTCATGACCAGGCAGATGTCATTTCCATGGGTGAGAATGCGGTCCAGGAACTCCCAACCCATTTTGCTGAGTTTCTCGTCGCCTTTGGCATCCCAAAACAGATTTTTGCCGCCTTTGCTGATCGAGACGTTGGTGTGCATGCCGCTGCCGTTCACGCCTACCACAGGCTTGGGCAAAAACGAAGCCGTGCACTCCATCTTGGTGGCCACCTGGCGGCAGACCAACTTATAGAGCTGGATCTGGTCGGCTGCCGCAACCACCTCCCCGTAGCCGTAGTTGATCTCGAACTGCGAGGGCGCGACTTCGGGGTGATCCTTCTCGTTTTGGAAGCCCATGGCACGCTGCACCTCGGCCACGGTGTCGATGAAGGTGCGCAGCGTATCCCCGGGCAGAGAATGAAAATAGCCGCCGGTATTCACATACTCAAACTTGCTGGTTTCGTGGTAGCGGCGTTCGGCATCCGGCCCGCGAAACAGGAATCCTTCAATTTCGTTGGCGGCATTCAAGGTATAGCCCTTCTTGGCGTGCAGTGCATCGGCGTAGTTCTTCAGAATGCCGCGAATGTCGGCAGGGTAGGGTTCCCCGTTCTTATCGATGACGTCGCCGAAAACCAGCACTTTGCCCGGCCCGAAGATGTCGGCTGGGCCCCAATAAAACGCGCCCCAATCGATGCCCAGTCGTAAGTCACTTTCCCGCTGGGCGGTAAAGCCGCGAATCGAAGATCCGTCAAAGGTCAGATTGTCATAACTCTTGGTCAGGAATTTCTTGTCGTAGTCAAGCATATGAAGTCGACCTTCGAGGTCGCTGAAGAGCACGGTGACCGCTTTTATCCGCTTCTCACCGCTCAAATACTCCAGGCGTTCTTGTTGAACCTTGTGAGGGGCTACTCGGTTCCTGCGTTGCTCTTTGGCGTTCAAGTTCAGCTCTTCCAGCTCGTCATAGGGAATCGCTAAGAAATTTCGCAGTTCGTTTGACATGGATCTCCTTAAGTTTTGTGGATCATGGAGCACAAGGATGAGTTTTGGGGAACGGGTACCTTTCAGAGTACCGCGGAGGCCCCGTGCCTGCCAATCAAAAAAGCTGATGACGGAAATAGAGCGAATTTATAAGCTCAGATCGTGTTTCGACGAGGGTCGCATCGGCTCCCGGACACGCTGCTCGCGCGGCCCATCACCTGTTCCCGAGTCCACCCCCGCTCGCGCAAATGCCGGATACTCAGTCGATCGTGGCGCTTAGCCAGGCGGATCCCGGCTTCGTCGACCACCAGGTCGGTGTGATAGAAGGCCGGAGGGGCCCAACCGCAAGCCCGGTATAAAAGCAGCTGTCGCGCCGTCGACTTGACTAGATCGGCGCCGCGCACGACCTCGGTGATTCTCATTGCCGCGTCATCCACCACGACGGCCAATTGGTAAGCCGGCACGTCATCGCGTCGCCAGACGATGAAGTCCCCGAAGTCGCGCCCGGCCAGGAAATGCTGCGGCCCAAGGTGTCGGTCGAGGAAGCGAACCATTTCCCCGTCTGGCACCTTGAATCGCCAGTTTACGCCGGCCGGCTCCCTCGCTTGCGCTCGCTCCGAGCGCGCGCGGCAGCGTCCGGGGTAGAGCGGCTCATCATCGAAATCGTTGGGGGCGCTTGCCGCCTGCTCTAAATCCTTGCGCGAGCAGGTACAGGGATAGAGAAGACCCCCGTCGCGCAGCTTGCGCCAAGCCGCCAAGTAGTGCTCCCGCCTTTGGCTCTGAGAGTACGGTCCGTAGGGCCCTCCGCAGTCCGGACCTTCCTGCCAGAGAATGCTCAACCAGCGAAGATCCTCGATCATCGCGCTTACGAATTCCGGGCGCGACCGTTCGGGGTCGAGATCTTCGTTGCGCAGAACGAGCGTGCCTTGGTGTTCGATGGCCCGTTCGGCTGCGATCGAGAAGGTTCGCGCATGACCGAGATGCAAGAGGCCGGTCGGAGAAGGAGCGAGGCGGCCCCGGTAGTTGCCATCACAGGTCGTCATGGCGCTATTCTAAGCGTGTCGTCTAAGCTGCCCCGCGGCCACTTTCCTCGAGCGCAAGCGAGCTGGGGTGGTACAAAAACACTAGAGCCCGGTTCAAGCGCACGTCCTATGATGTCGGCATTGCCAAGCATGGTTCCATCCCGGCGAGTTCTGGTTCGAGTTTGCGCCGGCCTGCTGCTCGCATATGCGGGATTCATCGGATTCCTGTGGTGGACGATGCACCGGCCACCCGAACAGTTTGGCCGAGTCATGGCCCGCATGCCAGGCCCCGCCGTATTTCTCCTCGCACCCTTTGAAACGCTTTGGACTCAGGCGCGGGCCGGAACTCTCGAAGTGGGAGATACCGCTCCCGATTTCGCGCTTTACAAGGTTGACAAGTCGGGACCAGTCCAGCTGTCGGCGCTCACTTCGCGGCAACCGGTGGTGCTCATCTTTGGCAGCTACACCTGACCGCCGTTCCGGCGGGAGGTTCCCGCCCTCAACCAGCTCTATGACGAGTACAACGGCCGGGTCGCCTTTTTGGTGGTCTACATTCTCGAGGCGCATCCGAGCGACGTGTGGCAAATGGAAAGCAATCTTCGTGACAAGGTGGTGTTCGCCAGTCCCAAAGACGAAGAGGAACGCGGGTTCGTCGCCGGAGCTTGCGTTCGCAAGCTGGGGATCAAATTCCCAGCCGTGCTCGACCAGTTCTCGAATGCCACGGAAAGGGCCTACACGGGCTGGCCGGACCGCATGTACCTGATTGACAGCCAGGGAAAGGTCGCCTATAAGAGCAAGCCCGGACCTTTTGGATTCAAGCCAGACCAGTTGCGTGCGGCGCTCGAACGATTGCTGGGAAGGAGCGCATGATTCAGAGGCCCGCGGCAGACTGGAACCACGCCGTCAGACAGTTCGCTTATCGCTGAAAAAGGTCTAGCTTTCTTGCATCGCTGCCGGACTTTTTCGCCGCATGAGCAGCATGGGCCTGCCAGGCTGCGCCAAACCCCCAAAGGTCCTTGGGGTTGAGAGCCTCGAGCCCCACCTGATGTTCGCTGGTGCCGGACACCGCTCTACTCCAGACGACGCGAAACTGGGCTTTGTGTTGCTTGTATTGGACCGTGATCAGGCTCCCGACTTCAAGCGGCTGCTGCAGTGCGCCCAGACGAACCCCGGGCGCGCCGACGTCCAGGGTGTGCACCAGTTCAGAATAGGAGTTCCCTTGACTATCGTTTCCCAGAATTCGTACCGGCAGCACCGCTTTGACTCGGTTCCGACGACGTTGTTCCGCCGACTCGGTTTTAGTTCCAGATTTACTCATGGGCGGAGCCGCGGCTGATTTTGGGCCACTCTGGATTTTATCCCCCTTCGGCCTCGCCTCCAATAGCCCGGAAGTAATCCGAGAGCATGACCCTTACCCCAAAAAACTTGCACCGGCTTCGCGTAAGTTACTGAAACCCCGGGGGATCTCGTCAAGTCCCAGCGCCTTCGCAAGGCGCGGTCAGGACGAGTACCTTGTGGCCATGTCCCGAATCGTCGTTCGCACAAAACCCATGCCTTCCTATAATCTTGGCTAGCCGTGGGATAGGGGGCGGTCAGGCCGGGCTAGACCCTAGGCTGAGTTTCTCGAGCAACTCGTTGTCCTAAGGCGGGTTTACACAGTTAGCGAGAGGCTAGCGAACCCCGGGTTAAGCTAGCGCGGTAACATGGCAAGTGCGAACAAGGGGTCCAAGGAGCGGTACGCAATGAAATCCTTTTGGCGATTTGTTTGTGTCAGCATGTGGATCGGGTTGTTTGCGGCAAGCGCTTGGGCAGGAGATCAAGCGGATCAAATCGATGACTCAGGTCAATCGGATCCGCCCGGCCGAGTAGCGCGGGTGGACAACATGACGGGAGAGGTTTCGGTCCAACCGCATGGAACCGATGAGTGGGTGCAGGCCGAACTGAATCGTCCGCTTACGCTTTCCGATAACGTGTGGGCCGACAAGGACTCGCGCGCAGAGATGGATCTCGGCACCGGCTTCGTGCGGATTGGTTCTGAAACCAGCGTCACTCTTACCAACATCAGCGATGGCGCGGTGCAGATTGCATTGCATCAGGGCGCTTTGAACCTCCACGTCCGCCACCTGTACCGAGGTGAGGTGTGGGAGGTCGACACTCCCAATTTGGCTTTCACCGTCTCGCGCAACGGCGACTATCGTTTCGATGTGGATCCGAATGCCGACACCACGGCAGTAACGGTCTGGAAAGGCGAGGGCGAGGCCACGGGCCAGGGGCCTGCAGTCGACCTCAAGGAAGGCGAGCGGGCACAGTTCACCTCCGGCAACTCGCTGTCTCACCAGATGGAATCTGCCTCCTCTCCCGACGGTTTCGATGACTGGTGTCGCCTGCGTGATCAGCGGGAAGACAGGTCGGCTTCCGCGCAGCATGTCGCGCCTGGCGTGGTGGGGTCCGATGATCTCGACGACTATGGAACCTGGCGCGACACTCCTGATTATGGCTGGATCTGGGCGCCGACCGCGGTTGCACCCGGCTGGGCGCCTTACAGCTACGGTCAATGGATTTGGCAAGCCCCCTGGGGTTGGACATGGGTCGATGCTTATCCCTGGGGATTTGCGCCATTCCACTATGGACGCTGGGTTTGGTATGGCGGCTACTGGGGTTGGGCACCGGGGCCGTATTATGTTCGTCCCTGGTATGCGCCTGCGTTAGTCGCTTGGTTTGGCGGTCCACGCTGGGGCTTTGGATTTGGTTTCGGATTCGGCTTTGGTGGAGGATTCGGCTGGGTCCCGTTAGGCTGGGGCGAGCCCTTCTACCCCTGGTATCACGCGTCTCCCCGTTATTTCCGGAACGTGAATATCGCCAATACGCGTATCGCCAACATCCGCAACGTCAGCGACACCTTCTTCCGCAACGGCGGCAGGTCGCCACTGTGGGGACAATCGGGCTTCAAAATGCCGCAGTTTGCTGGCAAACCGGGCGCCATTACGGCTATGTCGAGAACGGCAATGGAGCACGGCTTAGCGGTTCGTGGAAATTCCGTGAAAGTCTCTCCCGACCAGCTGCGCGGGGCCTCTGCCTTGGGCAGAATCGATGCCAATCCGACGCGCGCCAGCATGCTGGGCGCACGAGCCAGTCAAACCGGAGCGCGACCGTCGGCGGCAGCCTTGTCGCGACCGACCGTGAGCCGGATGAGCCCTCCGGCGATGCGGAGTTCAGCGGAGTTGGCGCGGGATCAAGAGAATTCAGCAGCCCCCCGCGCGAGCGCCGGACAGACCGCAGGAGGCAGGGGAGCTGCGAGCAATATGGGCGCTGCGGGCCCCCGTGCCGGCGCTGCGTCCGGGGCACGTTATGTACCCCGACCGCCGCAAAGCTCGGGGACGAGAAGCGAGCCAACCCAGATGGCGACCAACCGTGGCGTGCCACGTCCCCCGGCTGGGGCCTCAGTCGGCCACTACTCGGGCGCGGAGGGCAGCTACTCTGGCCGCTCATCGCGAGACTATGCCGCGAATTACTCGAACCGGTCGTACTCCAACTACGGCGGCTACGGCCGCAGCGGGAATTCCAGTTCTCGCTACGGCGCTCCTCCCTACGCCACCTACGGGGGTCATAGTTCATACTCCGCGCCTTCGCATAGCTCTGGCGGGCACAGTGCATACTCCGGGGGTTCGCACGGTGGAGGGGGAGGCGGGCACAGCTCCGGAGGCTCGCACGGTGGGCACCGCTGATCTGACTTAGACAGACCCGGACGAAAGACGCCGCTCACTCTGAGTGGCGTTTTTCGTCTGTAAAGGACGGGTTTCGGTGGTGGTCGGTTCGCGGCCGTTCACAGCTGGGTCCGTTCTTGCGAACCGACGGGGCCGGGCGGGCATCAGGCGGCGGCACCGTTCGATCGAAGCAGCCTGAAGCGTATCCAGATCGGTACCCGAACCAAGATCGGCCATAGTTTGACCGCGGTGGCGTGGAAGAATGGGGGAATGACGGGGTCGTGAGCGGTTTACGGGAATGGAAGGGCGCATGCCTGGTTTGCTCAAAGTTGTTCCATGTTCCTGCCATGGTCTGAAAGCCCCGCGAAGAATTCTCCCGGCCCTACCCTGAGGCAGAACGGCGAAGCTGGCTTTATCATAGAGGTAGCACCGGCAGCCAACGGTGGCGCCAGTTTTTATGGGGAGCGAATGATCGGCGGCAAACGAATCGCCGTGGTATTGCCCGCTTACAATGCGGAAAAGACGCTCGAGGCCACGGTGCGTGAGTTGCCTGACCTGGTCGATACCTGCATTCTGGTGGATGATCACAGTTCCGACCGTACCATCGAGGTGGCCAGACGGCTGGGGTTGCAGTTCTTCGTGCACGACCGGAACTACGGCTATGGGCGCAACCAGCAAACCTGCTATCGCGAAGCCCTCGCCTCCGGCGCCGACGTGATTATCATGGTGCACCCGGACTATCAGTACACACCCCTTCTGGTCACCGCGATGGCGAGCATGGTGGCGTACGATGTCTATGACGTTGTCCTCGGTTCGAGGATCATCGGGGGACAGGCACTCCGCGGAGGCATGCCCCTATGGAAATACGTGGCCAACCGTTTCCTGACCGCGTGCGAAAACTTCTTTCTCCGCGTCAAGCTCTCCGAATACCATACCGGCTATCGGGCTTTCAGCCGCAAGGTGCTGGCCACTCTGCCTCTGCTTGAGAATTCCGACGATTTTGTGTTTGACAACCAGGTGCTTGCGCAGTGCGTACATTTCGGCTTTCGCATCGGAGAAGTGTCCTGCCCCACGCGCTATTTTGCCGAGGCGTCCTCCATCAATTTTCGCCGCAGCCTGAAGTACGGCGTGGGAGTGCTCCTGACCACATTTCAATTTGTGTTGCATCGCTCGGGAGTGGCGCAGTTTAGCATCTTCAGTTCGCAGGGGCGGAAACTGGAGACCAGGTCCTACTACGCGAGCGGACCAGTCGCAACCGGCAGGCCGAGCTGAGGCTTCGCTAGTAGGCACCCTTCTCTCGCCGAGTCCCTTCATTGTGTGCCCGCTCTCGAGGGGGTAGCATCTATACGACCATGGCAACTGTCACCGTTCAGACCGCGCGTCGGCAGCCCAAGCTGGTGCTGAGCGAAATCCTGAGCTTTGCCTACGACACGTTTTGTTCCAATAAGGTACGCTTCGCGCTCACCGCTTTGGGTATGGTGATCGGTACCGCTTCTTTGATCCTGGTTGTCACCATCGGTATGACCGGCAAGCAGTATGCCCTCAACCAGATTCAATCGATTGGCGCCAACATGATCGATGCAGAATACCAGGGTGGGGCGCAAGGCGGTTCAACCCCGGATCTGCTGACCATCGACGATATGAACGCGGTGCTAACCCAGGTTCCGGGGATTGTGGCAGCCTCGCCTGTGGTTCCGCTTGACGACCGCATCCCGATTGGGGGTGGCAAGGTAAGCGATCTGCGTGTCCTCGGGGTTTTGCCCGAATACACGTCGGTGCGCAACCCGTTGGTTTTGTCCGGGCGCTTTTTTGACGCCCAAGATGAGCAGGCGCGAAACAAAGTTGGGGTGATGCAGCAAAAGCTGGCGGAGCAAATCTACGGGGCGGTGGATAATGCGATCGGCAAAATCGTCAAGGTAGGCGGGCTGCCCTTCACCATCATCGGAACCTTCCGAGAGCGCGTGGATACGTTTGGAATGTCCGAGGTCACGAACAATACCCTGCTGATTCCTTACTCAGTGTCTCGTTTCTTCACCGACTCGCCGAACGTTCGGCAGCTTTACTTTTCGGCCGCCGAACCATCCATGGTGATTCCGGTCACCGAACAGGTGAAGAAGGTCCTACAATCGCGCCACCGGGCGGAGTCCATCTACGTGGTGCAGAACCTAACCGAGGTGGTTGCTCTCGCCAATCGCATCGCGAACGCGCTGACTTTGGTGTTGTTGCTGATTGCTGCCGTCACCCTCGTGGTCAGCGGCATTGGAATCATGAATATCATGCTCGCGACTGTGAGTTCGCGAATTCACGAAATCGGCATTCGCAAGGCGATTGGAGCCACCAATCGGGAGATCCGATTTCAGTTCTTGTCGGAGGCCATTCTTATCTCTCTCGTCGGAGGCTTGCTTGGGGTGGTGATTGGTCTGGCGCTGCCCTTTTCGGTTCGCTTTTTAACCGAATACAGGATTCCAATTTCCGGGCTATCCGCGATCGTAGCCATCGCCGTCTCCTCCCTGGTGGGGGTTTTGTTTGGAACCGTGCCGGCGGCGCGTGCCGCCAAGTTGGATCCGGTCGAGAGCTTGCGCTACGAATGAATCATGGTTCGACCGCGCTTCCGCACAGCGGATGAATCGCCCCAGCGTGCCGCCAAATCGGCACACACAAAACAGCCGGGCTCGTTGGCCCGGCTTTTTTGGTTTACTGGGGAGCCGTTTCGCTCCCAGCTACATCACCAGCGCAAGGTTCTCCAACTCATGCTGCAGCACTGGCATGGAACATCCCGACATTTCCACGCGTCCAGCGGCGTCCATCGCGGCCTGGGGCGAGACTCCGTAACCGCGTCCCATCAAAAACACCTGCAGCAATTCCGCCGCATCTCTGGAATCGACGATCCCAGCCTGTAAAAGGTCATTTCGTAAGGCAGTGAGTTCTGTCACCGTAAATCGTTCTTTCATGGCCGTCACCTCCGACCCTCTTTTTCTTTAGACTCCATCGGGGCTCACTAGGTTGACGTGCAATTTCGCTGCCGTAAAAGCAGAGCTCCTGTCAGGAAGTCCGCTACCTGCTTAAACCCCTTACAATGCGACAAGTTGCGGAGCTAGAGTCGGCGGAGGGATGGCACCAAGGTGGGGGAGACAGAACGTCTCAGGGCGGGACACTGTGTGTCTTTCTGAGCCAAGTTTGTGGCTTAGGATGGTTCGCTCACCGCTTCATCCACCAACAAAATCGGAATGTCGTCGCGCACAGGATAAACGCGTCGACACTCTCCACACCTCAGGCTCTCACCACCCGGTTTGAGCACCAGCGGTTTTCTGCACACCGGGCAGACCAGCATATCGAGCAACTCTTGGGAGATCATGCAGGTATTTTAGACGAATCTGGCTTCATCGCGGCCGAACCAAATTTCGCTGACGGCATCTTCGGATTCGCGAGTGGCAATGGCGAAAAAGCTGCTTGGCAAGCCGGGCGGGATCGCGCGGACGTTTGGCTCGCCTAGCGTGTCATCGCCCGAACGCCCAAGCGAGGCTGCGCAACTTCAAACTGATCGACCACCAGCTCATTCGATGCGAAACGCACAACCATAGCCAATGGGTAGGGAGGGAGGCAAAAGGCGGACGTATTCGCGCCTCATCAGATTCCCTAAGCTTCCAGCCGTCGACGACCACCTTCGCCGTGGGCAAGCCCAGACGATCGGCGAAGGGTTAGTCGCACCGCCGATTGTGCCTGCCGCCGCTAGGCCTCGGTTCGTTGTCGCCCTCTTACGCCACCCTTGACTCCACTGGGACGGAGTCTCTCGCCGGTAGCGGCTCTCGCCAGATGATTGCCGTTCGATGACCCGGAGCGGCTGGCCGGAGGTAGCGGGGCAGCCGTATTGATCCCCTTGTATCGGCTGCGGGCCAGGAGAAGCTTGTCGAGCGCCTTCTCTTCTATGGGTTGTTGCCGTCCCAGAATGTGGGTCACCAGGGTGATTTGGGCGAAGTGCTCGACGGTTTCCATCTTCATGTAGGCATGCTCCAAGGTGTCGCCGTAGGTCACCACTCCGTGGTTTGACATCAAAATCGCGTCATATTGCGAGACCAGCGGACGGAGCGTTTCTGAGAGTTCGGGCGTTCCCGGAGTGCCGTACCTGGCGAGCGGGATCGATCCCAGACCAATGACCATCTCGCACGCCAAGGGCTGATCGAGGGCCAGTCCCGCCGCGGCAAAGCCTGTCGCCGTGGGGGGATGCGCGTGCACGATCCCGCCAATGTCGGCACGAAGACGATAGATCAGCAGATGCATGGCGATTTCGCTCGAGACCGGGTGACGCCCGGCGACGATCCTACCCTCCAGATCCACGATAACCAGGTCGCTGGCCCGCAGGGCACCCTTGCTCATTCCCGTCGGTGTCGAAAGAATGCGCCCGCCCGCAAGACGCATGGAAAGATTGCCATCCATAGCGGCGACGTAGCCACGCTCATGCAAGAGCCTGCCAAAGTGGACGATTTCGCGTCGGTACCTAGTTTCGTTGGACATGATTCAATTCGAGTTCTCGAGTTCGCACGGACCCAGAGCGCGTATGGTAACCTACGCGCATCCCGAAAACAATCCATTGTTCTTCGGAGGTTCCCCGGTTCGAGGCAAGCGCTGGCCGACGCCGGGGCGGCATCGCTCCAGTCTGTATCTATAATGAGATCCCGTGCGGGTTGCCGAGTTCGACTACGATCTTCCTCGAGAACTGATTGCGCAAGAGCCGTTGCCTGAGCGGGCTGCCTCCCGGCTCCTGCATCTTGATCGCAGCTCGGCAACCATCCGGGATCGATGGTTCCGCGAGTTCCCCTCCCTGCTCCGGCCCGACGACCTGGTCGTATTCAACAACACTCGTGTATTCCCTGCCCGCCTGTATGGAAGGAGAAGTGGCCGCAACGCTCAGCCGGTCAGTCGACGCAATCCCGCCGCAGGAGATTTCCTGACCGGTCGGGTTGAAGTACTCTTGACCCGCCGGATTTCCGAGCAGCCGAATGAGTGGGAATGCCTGGTTCATCCTGGACGCAAGATCGGGGTCGGAGAGCTGCTGTTCTTCGGAGACCATCATGAGCTCCAGGCCGAGGTTGTGGCCCGCGATAGTTTTGGCAAGCGCCGGCTGCGATTTCAGCCGGTTTCCGACTTTGCCGGGCTGATCGAACAGCTCGGGCACGTACCCCTTCCGCCCTACATTGATCGAGAAGACTGCCCCGCCGACCGGGATCGCTATCAGACGGTCTATGCTCAGCAACCGGGTTCGGTGGCCGCCCCCACCGCAGGTCTGCACTTCAGCCATGAGATCCTGGAGCAAATGCGAGAGCGTGGCATCGAGACCACCCAAATCACCCTGCATGTCGGTCTGGGGACGTTCCAGCCGGTGCGGGTCGAGCAAGTCGAAGACCACCGCTTAGATCGCGAATCCTATACGATCCCCGAGGAAGCAGCCTCGAAGCTCAATCGCGCCCGCCGCGAGCGACGCCGGGTGGTGGCCGTCGGCACGACTACGGTTCGAGCCCTGGAGGATGGCTTTCCGCGCTCCGGCAATCGCTCAATCCAACCGGGCACCGGGGAAGCCGGGCTGTTCATTTATCCCGGCTATCAGTTTCAGGTCGTGGGCAGCATACTCACGAATTTCCACCTCCCCCAATCCACCCTGTTGATGCTGGTATGCGCGTTCGCCGGACAACAAGCCACTCTCAAGGCTTACCAACACGCCACCCAGGAGAAGTACCGGTTCTATTCTTATGGCGATTGCATGTTGGTCGAGTAGGACTTCGTCCCGATACTCTATCCCGATGGGCGGCCAGGAATCGGCCGCCTCACCTCCGCAACCGCTGCCTGGGGCTGAAAAGCGCGGAGTTCCGTCCGCCTCGGATCGGCCTGGATTGGCGGCCAGGGGGGGCAGCCAACGCGCTATACTGAGGTCGAAAAAACGGAGTGCAAGATGGGCCCACAAGCGCTGTCCCAGCCAGTTTCCATCCAGGACTTTGTTGCCGGATTGCGCAGATTTCCCGAAGCCAGCTTCGACCAGACCGACTCGATCCTAGAGTTTCTGCTCACCATGCCGGTCGCTCCCGCTACTCTGGGCCCTTACTTAACCTGGGATCGCCAGCATTACACCCGAAATCTAATTGACAAGACGCTGCGTTACGAGCTGATTGCGATCTGCTGGGAGATTGGGCAGATCAGCTCAGTGCACAATCATCGCGACCAGAACTGCTGGATGGCGGTACCGTTCGGCCGGTTGATGGTGGAGAATTACCACGTGCTCCGGCAGGATCTGAAAAACGGTACCTGTCGGCTCGAAACCGCCAACCGTGTGGAAATGAATCCCACTCTTCCCTGCGCCGTGGATCCGCTCCGCCCGGTGCATCGGGTCTTGAACCTTCGCGAGTTCGGTGAGCGAGCGGTAAGCCTCCACGTGTATTCGCGACCCTTCGATACCTGTGTCGTTTATTCTCCCGAGCAAGGCACATGCGGAGAGATCCAACTGCACTACACCACCGAGTACGGAAAAGCTAAAAAATAACTGCCGCAACCGCAATCGTGCGCAGCCGGCTACGCCTGGCGCCGCCAGATCTCTAGAAGTGTCTTCCCTAGGCCCAGGCGGGGGCCGGCCTGGTCCCTGCTACACTTTAGGTGGCCAAGCAGAAGGTCATCCCCCACATGAAGGCTGAGAATCAGGTTTCGAGTCCCCCACCCCCGAGCCCTTCCCCACCCGGCGCGGGGAGCGCGGGGCGCATTTTCCTGATCGACGCCATGTCGTTTATCTTTCGCGCCTATCATGCCATGGCCCGACAGAGGGGAATGTCTACCAAGACGGGCTTGCCCACGGCGGCAACCTATGTGTTCGTCAACATGCTGCGCAAATTGCGCGACGACTTCGCACCCCAATATCTGGCGGCGGTCTTCGACGTGGCGGCGCCTACGTTTCGCGACGAACAGGCAGGGACGATCACCACCGTGCGCAAGTTCGATCTGAAGACCCAAACTTTTCAGGAGATTCAGTACCGCGGTTACAAGGCCAATCGCAGCGAGATGCCCGGCGATCTGGCGCAGCAGTTGCCCTACATACGCCGAGCCCTCGAAGCCTACCGAATTCCCATGCTTGAGCTCGCGGGTTACGAAGCCGATGACGTCATCGGAACTTTGGCGCGGAAGGCGGTCGAGCAGTCGTACTCGGTCTATGTGGTATCGAGCGACAAAGATATGTTGCAGTTGGTCAACGACCAGATTCAAGTGCTCAATCCACCCAAAGACAATCTGATCTGTGATCGCAAAAAGGTAGAGGAAGTTCTCGGAGTGCCTCCGGAGAGGGTGGTGGACGTGATGGCCTTGCGCGGGGACACGATCGATAATGTCCCGGGCGCACCGGGAATCGGCGACAGAGGCTCTGTCGAACTCATCCGGCGCTTCGGCACCGTCGAGCAGGCCATTGCCGGCGCCGCCATGGTGGAAAAGAAGACCTATCGCGAGTCGCTCGAGAACAATAGCGACATCATCCTTCTCAGCAAGAAGCTGGTAACCATTGATTGCGCAGTGCCGGTTGCATTCGATGCGAGTGCGATGCAAGCCGGCGAACCCGATCTTGAAGCTCTGCGCCGGCTCTTCACGGAACTCGAGTTCACTTCTTTATTGAAGGACCTGCTGCCGATCGGAGAGGTCCACGCGGGACGATATTCGGAAGCGAAGACCGCGAAGGATCTCGCAGGAGTCCTCGAGCCGAGGACGCCGGACTGCCCCCTCTCGCTGGCGCTCGCCAGTGCGATTCCTGCCGCGCCAGACGCCGAAAAGGAAGAGGAAAACTGCGATGACGGCCGGCTGCCACTCCGGCCGGAGACGGCTCGAGAAGACGTGCCCTTGAGCATCGCAATTGCATCAAGGTCGGGCGAGGCCGTCACGGTCACGGCCCAGAATCTGGAAGCGATGGCCAGCCTGAAATCGGTTCTGGCCGACGCCAAGAGGGCCAAGGCGATTCACGATTGGAAGACCGCCAGCCATATCTTGGAGCAGCACGGAATCATCCTGCGCGGGGTCGAACACGATCCCATGCTGTACTCCTATTTGCTCGATCCCACCTACTCTTCGCATGGCTTGGCCGATGTGGCGTTGCGGCGATTCAACCTGCAGCTCAGCGGAACTTTGCCGGAAGCGGCGGATATGACCGGCAGGCTGGCATGGGCACTGCGCCGCGAAGTGGAAGCTCAGGGGCTGCTCCGGCTGTACCAGGAGATTGACCTGCCGCTCGCGCCCGTACTCGCGCGCATGGAGCGAGCCGGAGTGAAGATTGATCGCCGAGCCTTGGCGGAGATGTCGGCGCGCCTCGAAGAAGCCATCGACCGGAAAGCGAAAGAGATCTATGCCAGCTGCGGAGAGGAATTCAATATCAGCTCCCCCAAGCAATTGGGAGACGTTCTGTTCAACCGCTTAGGTCTGCCCAAGCCGGTAAAATACGGCAAAGGCAAAACCATTTCGACGGCCGTGGACGTGCTCGAGGGGTTGGCCGCGACCCATGAGGCGCCACGCTTGGTGCTCGAGTATCGCCAGCTCACCAAACTCAAATCCACCTACGTGGATGCCCTGCCGGCGCTGCTCAATGCCTCGACCGGACGGCTGCACACGACGTTTGCTCAAACCGGCACGGCCACCGGCCGATTGTCCTCGGCCAATCCCAATCTGCAAAACATTCCCGTTCGTACCGAACTGGGGCGCGAGATTCGCGCCGCCTTCATCGCCGAGCCGGGTCATCGCCTGCTGGCGGCTGATTATTCGCAGATCGAACTGCGTCTGCTGGCGCATTTCTCCGAAGACCCTCTTCTGCTCGAAGCCTATCGCCGGGGGGAGGATATTCACACCTTGACGGCATCTGAGATCTTCGCCGTTCCCCCGCTGATGGTAACCCCCGAGCACCGGCGTCGAGCCAAGGTGGTGAATTTCGGCATTGTCTACGGACTCTCGCCGTTCGGGCTATCCCAGAGTTTGGGCATTGCCACCGGGGAGGCGAAAACCTTCATTGATGCGTATTTTGAGAAGTACCGCGGGGTGCGAACCTTCATCGATCGGACGCTCGCGGGGGCGCGTCGTGAGCAAAAAGTACGAACCCTGTTCGGACGGGTACGCCCCATTCCCGACATCCTGAGCAAGAACGCGAATCTGCGCGGATTTGCCGAGCGCACCGCGGTCAATACGCCCCTGCAAGGAACCGCCGCCGATCTGATCAAGCTGGCAATGATTCGCATCGACGCCGCCATCAGACAACGCGGCTTGGCCGCCAGGATGACACTCCAGGTGCATGACGAGCTGGTGTTTGAGGTGCCCGACTCGGAGATCGAGGAGATGAAAAGCCTGGTGCGTGAGCAGATGGAAAACGTACGCCCGCTCGCGGTGCCGCTGGTCGTAGAAATCGGGATCGGGCCAAGCTGGCGAGATCTGGAGTGAGCCGAGCGAGGGTCCGCAAGTTGCCTTGATCAGCAGCCAGCGCTCTGAGTCTAATTCGATGTTTCTCGAATCTGGGTCAGCGCCGGGCGGGAACGTTGCGAGAGCACCCAAAGTCGGCTTGCAGCCATGGTCTGCGCTTTCCTGACTAAGATTGGCCGCTACCCGCTCGCTCCCGCTCCGCGGCTTCGCGCAGCATTCGGCGGTCCCGAGCGTGGGCGATTCTGCGGGCGCGGATCAGGCGTCGCAGCACGAAGTAAAACAGGAACCAGGCGAGGGTGCCGGCGGCGAACAGCAGCAGCAGCAGATTGCCCATCGCGGCGAGATTCTCGAGCCATGCCCTCATGATTCGACGCCGGATGTGGCCGCTCGGAGCACAGCCGGATCAGCTACCCAGGGCCTGCCGGATCGCACCCGCAATGTTCTCGGCCAACGCTTTCATGGTGTCCACGGATTCGGCTTCCACCATGACGCGGGCGAGTGTTTCGGTGCCGGAATAGCGAACCACGAGACGCCCATTGCCATCGAGTTTGCGTTCGGCGGCTTCGATGGCTTGCTGAATGGACGCGACCTGGGAGAAGGGTACCTTCTCCCGCACCGGCACGTTCTGAATGATCTGGGGAAACACCTTCAGGTCGTGAATCAGGGCAGCCAGAGGCTGGCCGGTTCGGGCTACGATCTCCATCACCCGTAAAGCGGTAAGTAAGCCATCGCCCGTGGTCGCTTCCCCATCCAGGAAGATCACGTGTCCGGATTGCTCACCGCCCAAAATGGCGCCCGTTTTCTGCATCTCTTCGAGCACATACTTATCGCCGACATTGGCCCGCAGCATACGGATTCCCGACCGCCGCAAGGCGACTTCGAGCCCCATGTTCGACATGGTGGTTGCCACCAGGGTCGAACCGACCAGAAGGCCGCGCGATCCGAGGTCCCGGGCGACTAACAAGAGGACGCCGTCGCCATTCACCACATGGCCATTCGCGTCCGAGAAGATGGCACGGTCGGCATCGCCGTCGAAGGTCACGCCCAGGTCGAATTGCCCGGCTCTCTCTCGCACCGAGCGAGCTAAGACCTCCGGATGTAAAGCGCCACAGTTCTCATTGATGTTCTTGCCGTCGGGCGAGGCGCCTTGAAACGTTGCCTGGACACCGCAGGCGCGAAACAGTTCCGGAGCTTCCGCCGTGGCCGCACCATTGGCACAATCCACCAAAATCTTCACGCGGCTCAGATCGGTCTTCGTGTTCCCCTGAAGCCAGGCGATATAGGCCTGGCGCAAGTCGGCCTCGCCGGGCAAACTTCGCGCCTGAGCCGCGGGGGGAATGTTCGCTCGCTGGTGATCCTCGAGCAGGGCGAAAATCTCCTGCTCGATCGTAAGTTCATCAGCGTCGGGCAGCTTGTATCCGTCCCCGGAAAAGATCTTGATACCGTTGTCGGTCCAGGGATTGTGCGAGGCCGAGATCACCACCCCGGCGCTAAATTTCCGCGAGCGGGCAAGATAGGCGATGCCGGGAGTGGTGATGATGCCCGCGCTTCGCACGCGACAGCCGCAGGAGGCCAGTCCTTCGCTGACCCGGTCGGCGATCCAGGAACTGGACTCCCGGGTATCCTGGCCAATCACCACCTCGGGGTGGGCCTGGCTACGGAGCAAGACATGACCGAGAGCGCGCCCGATCAGGTAGGTGCTCTCGAGGGTCAAGGGGAATTCGCCGGCGACCCCGCGAATGCCATCCGTGCCGAAAAGTTGTCGGGTTGTCGAACTCTTAGCCATGCGAGATCTAGCCGCCGTTTTTGGGAACCACCTTCTGCATCATAATCGTGATCCGCACCGGGTCGAGGTTCGTCACCTGCACCAGAGGGTCGGCCACGTAGGCATGCCGCAGCAGGGCGATCCGATTGATCACCCCGGTGATGTCCACCGGGTCGGTGGTCGCCGATTCGACGGCTTCGACTCGCTTCTCGGGGCCAACAATCAGTACGACAGACGGGTCGACCACAATCTGGCCGATCTGATAGCCCTGGGCGAAGGAGCCCACGACTCTAGGTTCGACGGGAACTTGCCGGGTCACCCGAAAGTCGAAGGCCAGGCGGACCTGGCTGGGAATCACTTGCAGCACCTGAAGCTCGTGCGGTTGGTGGACCTGATGGGCGGTCAGGTCAAAGGTACGCTCGCCCGGCTTTACCCCCTCCAGCCAGAGGTCCACATACACCTCGGAGGCCTGCAAGCGGCGGATCGCCTGCTCGGGACCGCGCAACCGGACCTGCGCCTTGGGGATGTTTTCCGAACTGATCTCCAGGTTCCCGGGCATGTTCTCGAATGCGATCGGCACTTCCACCGCAACCTCCGCCGACGGTTGTTCGCTCACCGCCAGCCACAATCCCACGGCCAGCACGAGCGCCACCAACTTGAGCCCGAGGTTATGAAATACGTAACGAACCAAGGAACTGTAAATGCCCTTAAACATCGCTTTCCTGATTGATCCTTGCATCGGCCGAGCGAGGGGAGCGACTGCGTGGGATCTCGCTCTCCGAGTCTTCGAGTACCGCGCGGCCATTGGTCATTTCGGTGGGCAGGGTCACCGGAGGCACATAACGGTGCAGCAGTTCCCCCAGTCGAGCCCGCAACTGATCGATCGAAAGCTCCCGTTCGATTTTTCCTGCGACCGCCAAACTGATGCTGCCGGTTTCCTCCGACACAATCACCGCGATCGCGTCCGTCTCTTCGGTGACCCCGATCCCGGCACGGTGCCGCGTCCCAAGTTGCGTCGACAACACCGGATTCATGGATAAAGGCAGGAAGCAGGCGGCAGCGGCAATCCGGTCCTTCTGAATGATCACGGCACCGTCGTGGAGGGGAGCGCTCGGTCGAAAGATGGTCGCCAGCAAATCGTAGGAGAGTCGGGCGTCGAGCGGAACTCCGCTTTCAATATAGGTACGCAAGCCGATCTCACGCTCAATCACCATCAGAGCCCCGGTCTGGTTCTGATAAAACAGATTGGCGGCCAGCACGATGTCGTCATAGGCCTCGGCCGCCGGATTCGTGCCGCGGCCGAAGGTAAGCCTTCTTCCTAAGCGGGTCAGGGCTAGCCGAAGCTCACCGGCAAACAGCACGATCAGGGCGAAGACCGTATACGGCAAGAATGTGCGCACGAGCCAATCGAGGGTGGGGAGTTGGCCGAGCTCGAACAGGTACACGGCCAGGGCCGCCGCCGCCACTCCGACCAGCGTGAGTGCGGCACGTGTGCCTTTGATCAGCGCCAGCAGCTCATAAATAATGATCGCGACCAGCAGAATGTCGATGACCGATGCCATCGACACGTGTGGCCGGGCCGATAGAAGCTGCGTCACTCCATCGCCTCCCTTCGAGAAACCCAGACCCCGACCAAACTCATTGTAATCGAAGAATTCACGATGGCGGCAGGCAAGAAACTGGTGGCAGGGCGCGTCGATTTTCCTGGTTTTTATTCGCGCGAGCGGGTGGAATCCGCTATTTCAATCTGCATTCCCTCGGCGGCGGCGCGCACCCGAGCATAGTAGTTACGCGCTTCGCTTACGGCTCGGTCGATGCAGTCGTCGTCGTGGTCCGGATCGTGGTGGAACAGAACCAGTTCCTTGGCGCCGCTCTCCATGGCCACGTTGACGGCCTCGCGCCAGTGGCTGTGGCCCCATCCCCTGCGGCGCGCCAAATATTCGTCGGGAAGGTACTGGGCATCGTAAATCAGCACATCGGCGCCCGCGGCAAGCTCGCGAACGTTGCGGTCGAAGACACCGTCCCCCGGCTCGTTATCTGTGGCGTAGACGATGACCCCCTCCCGGGTTTCGAGCCGGAATCCCATGCATCCCTGAGGGTGGTTCAACCACTTCGTACGCAAGCGGACATCGCCGAGCTCCAGTTGAGTCTCGTTCAGATTGTAGAAGTCTTGGCGAGCCTGCATTTGATGCAGCCCCACGGGAAAGTAGGGGGACGCCATTTGCTCCTCGAATACTTGCTTCAGGCTTCGGGTTCGGTTGGAGCAGTGAAACTGAAAATGATTTTCCCGGTTGTCATAGAGCGGCCCGAAGAAAGGCAGTCCCTGTATGTGATCCCAATGGAAATGCGAGACGAAAATGTGGGCGGACACGGGCGAGCTGTTGAACTCCCGTCGCAGGGCTTGTCCTAGGACGCGGAATCCCGTGCCGCAGTCAAGGACGTAAAGCTGGTCACCTTGGCGCACCTCCACGCAGGAGGTGTTCCCGCCGTAACGCATGTTTTCCGGCTGCGGAGCGGGCGTGGACCCGCGAACTCCCCAAAACTTAATCCGCATAACCCTCCGCTCAAAAGACGCTGCCCCAGGAGACCATCTTGCGGCCTGCCGAGGCATGAGTCAATTCACTCGCTGGTTACGGTAGTTACTATTGGAGAGGGGCCAAGCAGACCCGGGGGGAGCACGGTTCGATCGGGAAAGGGTGTTCCCTTTTCAAGGTCTTATAGAAAAGCGATTCCTTGGCTGAAGAATCGCTTTCTTCAGTGCGCGTTCAACACGATTATGGTCGAGTGGGGCTGGCTCACGCAGAAACCCGGGCTATCCTGAAGTAGAATCAATTGAACCTTACCCCCCAGCTGGAGTTGCAGGGGGTCCCCCTAAGATTCAAACGGCTCGTGCGACGATCGATTCATGGAAGGCTACTCCGCAGTAGGCGTGGTTGACGATGTTGCTTGAAAATCTCGTTGTTTTCTTCGATCCCCCCCGCACTCCCGGCGCCTGACAGCTCGAAGCCAGGCTGTTAGACGTAGCTTGCATATCGATACCGTCGAGAGCCGATCAGGTTATTGGTGATTCTCCCATGGTGCGCTATCAACCACCGTACGACACTGTGCAATCTGTTGATTTCACAGGGCGACAGAATTTTCCCGCAGGGCATCTCACCAGGCGTGGAGACTGAGATAGAATCCAGGTTCTGGTTGCCGTGACACGCTTCTTTCAATTTCGCTTGTCCCCGGCTCAGCTTGGACCGCTGGAGCGCCGGCTGCTCGAGACCTTATGGGAGCGCGGCAGCGCAACCGTCCGCGAGCTGGTGGAAAGCGGCAACACGGACCTCGCTTACACTACGCTCATGACCACGCTCGATCGCCTCTACAAGAAGAACCTGCTGTCGCGGCAGCCGGAGGGGCGCGCTTTCCGCTATACCCCGAGATTCACGCGCGAAGAGTTGCATCGCGAAGAGGCCGAAGAGGCGTTCCGGCGGATGCTGGACGAGAGCCCGGCCTCGTCGCTGCCGCTTTCGTATCTGGTGGAGATTGTTTCGGAGCACGACGCCCAGTTGCTCGACGACTTGAGCCGACTGGTCGAGAGCAAGCGGCGGAAGTTGCGTCCGGGCTCGGGGCAGAAGACCGGATTGAGGGTCAAGACCAACAAAGAAGACCAGCAAAAAGGATAGGGTGGCAAATTCAAATGTTTGCTGCGCGTGGCATCATCGTTTCGGTTTCTGTTTTCGTGATCGTCTACTGTGTTCTGTCGCTGGTCGTGGCTTGTGGTTGGCGGCGGGCGTGGGGGCGTGCCCAGCGGTTTTTCGTCGGTCGCGCCGCGGGTGTACTCTTCGCCCTGCGCATGTTTCCACTCATTACGGCCGGGTTGATCACGGCGGCGTTAACCGTGCCTTCCTTTCTTCTGCTGGAACCGCGCGCGATTGACGAGCCTGTAGGCGGCGTTTCGCTGGCTTTGGGTGCTTGCGGCCTGATTCTTGGACTGGTTGGAATCTTGAGCGCGGCGATCGGATTGCGCAGGGCCTCACGCGCGGTCGCCGAGTGGACACGAGGAGCGCGGCCCGCGGAGTCTGCTACCTCGGTTCCGGTGCTGACAATCTCGCCAGCGTCGCCGGCGATGACGGCCACGGGGATTCTTCGTCCGAGAATTTTGCTTTCCGGCGCTGCCGAGCTGCAACTGACCGACGGCGAATTGCAGGCTGCGCTGAATCACGAACTGGCGCACATACGGCGGGCCGACAATCTGAAAAAGCTGCTCATGAGGTTCGCCGCATTTCCGGGGATGAGAGGGCTGGAAGCGGCGTGGCTCGAAAGCGCCGAAATGGCGGCCGATGACGCTGCCATAACCACAACTCGTGACGCGCTCGATCTCGCAGCGGCGCTGATCAAACTGTCGCGGATGGTTCCGGAAGCGGCCACTACGGATCTTACGGCTGCTCTCGTGCGCGGTCCTCGTTCCGCGGTCCATGCCCGGGTGGAACGCCTGCTGGCATGGTGCGAAGAGAATAGCGTAGCGGCAGGGAAACATTCTCGCTGGTACCGGCTTAGCTGCGGTCTGGCGGCCACCTTCGCTGCGATCGCCATGTTCGCGCTGAGCTACCGACAGCTGCTCGTGCATGTACACACGGCCACCGAGTGGCTGGTTCGGTAGAAGCGCACTGGGCTCCGCTCGACCGGACAGCCGAGGGCGGCTGTCCCTACCCATGACTCGGCTGCCTTGCTACGCCGAGCAAACCTCTAGAACGTCACGCGCACACCTAGCTGCGCGGCGAAAGGAATTCCCACCGTTGTGCCCGGTCCGAAGAAATCTCCCAACGCGCCTTCGGGTATCTCGAGTTCCTTCAGACTGGTGAGAGGAACGGCGTTCGCGGTCGTGCAGTTGCTGGCATTTGCCCCCAGACAAACACTGCTGACGATGGTCTGGCCGTGTCCATTCGGTATCGTCTCCGGTTGTGGAATCGGGAGCTGCACCACGTTGACCGCATAGTTGGCGCCGGGGTTATTGCGGTTGAAGAGGTTGAAAAATTCAATGAACGGGTCCACGTGCCAGCGCTCCTTGATTTTGAAAGGCCGAGTGACACGCAGATCTGACTGGATGTAAGGCGTGCCGCGGAATATGTCGAGGCCGGTATAGGAAGGCTGCTGGCCACCGAACTGGGCGTAAATGCGATCGGTGTTGTTGGCATTGGTGATCGTGATGGGGCGCGCACTCTCGACCTGATTTACGGTGCTTAATTCGAAGCCGCCGGGGATGTGCACAATAGCGGCGAGCACAAAGCGGTGACGAACGTCCTCACCGGAGGGTCCGTAATCGCCTTGTCCAAACGCATTCAACAACGGGGGATTCGGGTATTGGTTGGGGCAGACGCCATCCACATAGTCAAACAGCTCGCCGAGCAGGCATCCCCAGGTCTGTGCCTTCGAAAGCTGGTAGTTCGCAACCAGATCGAAGCGGCGCATGTTGCCCTGCAGATGCAGAAGTAGCCCGTTGTAGCTAGAACGGTTGTCGGATTCGAAGACGTTGACATTCGGCACCAGGGCTTTCTGATCCGCCGTGTCCGAGTCCGGAAACAGCGGGGTGAAAAGGCTGGTGCCGCTGGTATAGGGGAAACCGCGGTACCCGTGATTGCCCTGCTCGTGAACGTAATCTGCGCTGGCAAGCCAATGTTTGTTAAAGGCGTGCTGCACGCCGCCAGTGGTGTGGATGGCGTACGGCGTTTTGTAGGGGGACCCGACCAGATTCCCTGTGACCCCCGCCCCGCCGATGAGGCAACCGGCTCCTATCAACGTACCCCCGCGAAAGCTGCATGGTCCAGTGGCGTAGTTTGAGTCGTTGACTCCTTGAAACGCTGTGGCCCAGCCATTCTGCGCCAGGTCATCGTAGAACAAGCCAAAGCCGGCCCGAAGCACCGTGTTCCCACTGGAGCCGGGCGAGTAGGCGATGCCCAGGCGAGGCGCGATTTGCTTGCGGTAGTCCTCGGGAAGGCTGGGGACGACCGGAACCTGCAGCGCCTGCAGCGTCAAATATGCCCGATTCTCGGCTTCGCTGCGGCCCGAGCCGGTGAACAGTCCCCAAGTCGTCTGATAGCGCAAGCCGTAGTTGACCGTGAGCTGTCGCGAGACTCGCCACGAATCTTCGGCATAGAGTCCCAGCCGCTGAAGGTTCTGCGAAAAGCTGCCGTTGCTGGCGGGAGTGTAAATACAAGTCGAGTTGTCCTGATTCGTAGCTTCGAAGCCGACACACTGCGGCTTGAAAACCCCGAAGACGCCCGGGTTCTGCGCGTAATAGGTTGGGTTGTTGACGTACTTGGCGAGGGTTTCCGCCGTCCCTGCAAACGCACCACTCAGCACCGGCTCGTGAATGAAGTCCACCCCGAATCTCAGAGCATGTGTACCCAGAACATGCGTCAGGTCGTAGCGGAACTGGTATTTGTCCTGATTGCGCAGGTCAGGGAAAAGCGTGATGGGGGTCGCGAACTGATTGTCGCCGATCGTTTCGAAGCCGGAGATCGTCAGTGCCGTTGAACTGAAGGGGAATGCCAAGGCGAAGCCCAGGTCCGAGTTCCGCGTCTGCGTGAGATGTAACAGGCTGGCGTCCACCACCAGATTGCCCAGCCATGTGGGATCGAACGTGAACGTGTTGCTGAGCGCAACGTTCCAGTAATTGTTATGGGTCAGCAGGCCGGTCGAGGGCAACGTGCCCTGCTGCACCAAGGCATTGTGGGTTGTGTAGCTGTCTTCCGAGGTGCGCAGGAACCAGGTTGACCTCGACGACTGCGCCCAGTCAAAACGCACCGAACCAAGGTAATCGCGGAAAGGGATGGAAACGGTAGCCGGGACGCTGATCGAAGGGACGTCCGTGATCAATCCGTCGGAGGCCAATTGCGCCAGCGCGTCAAACTGCGTGATGCTGGCCGGGCTATAGGCGATGCTGGCGTTCTCGTGCACGGCTTCGAATGAGGTGAAGAACCAGACCTTATCCTTGGCCATGGGACCGCCGATCGTTCCCACGTAGTTCTGGCGCGAAAACGGCTGTTTGGGATTGTTCACGCAAACTCCATGGCTGCAAGTTTGCGCCGGATTTTCGATGGGGAAGCGGGCGTTCAAAGCAGCTTGCCGGTCATAAAAAGCGCCGCTGCCATGCCAGTCGTTGGCTCCGCGCTTGGTGGTGATGACGACGGAGCCGGCGGTCGTCCACCCGGTATCAGCGTCTTCGTTCGAGGTGCGCACCGCAAATTCCTGAATGCCATCGGGCGAAAAGTTTTGCAGGAAGCCGCCGATCCAATCATCGGAGTTTTCCGCGCCGTCTACCGAGAGTTCGTTATTCAAGCCGGAGCTTCCTCCGGTAGATACTGCGGTGATGCGCGCCTTGGTGGGGTCGGAAGGCTCGACCGGTTCGGTTCCGGGCACGAGATAAGCGATATTGGCGAAACTTCGTGCCGGCAGCGGCATGGTTTCTAAATCCTGAAGGCCAACCACACCCCCGCGCACCGCGCTGGAGGTGTCGATGGTTTCTGTCGTGATCGAGGAAGAATTCCCTTGTACATTCACCGTTTCCGCACCGGCGGAGGGCTTCAGGGTGACCGTAACGTCGCGCACCAGACTCACTGCGACCACAACTTCCGCCTGAGCCGGCGCAAAGCCAGACGCTTTCACCGTAAGGCCATAGGTACCCGGCAGCAGATCATCGAGGCGAAACTCACCGTTGGCTTCGCTGGCGGATTCGCGCCGCAGCGAGGAATCGGCCGCTTGCAGCTCAATTTTCGCCGAGGGAATACGTGCTCCGGTAGCGTCCTGCACTGTCCCGCGCAACGACCCGCGCGGGTTTTGCGCATACAGTGGCGAGAGCAGAGCCGTAATGAGGGTGATTACGGGGACCATTGCGTTTCTCATGTGCTTGTCTCTCGGATAGTTTGACGCCGTGGGCCAGGCCAAATTGGCGGCGGGAGTTGCCACCTCGAACGAACCACGACCCCAGCGAAGGTTAGAGGTTAAGGCAGACTACTACCAGACCTCGTAGTGGGAGACGGCGAGCGTGCGGGAAGTATGCATCTGTTTGCCAGCCAAAAGGAAATCTATAATGGGGAGCCTGGCGGCCCAGAGTCATGCTTCGTCCCACGTACCGGGAATTCTTGAACCTCGCGCAAACGGCGACCCTCGTGCCGGTAGTGAAATCGGTCACGGCCGACCTCCTGACGCCCGTGTCGGCATTCCTCAGTGTGGCCGACCGCGAGCCTGCGGCGTTTCTGCTGGAGTCGGTCGAGCGCGGCGAACACATTGGGCGCTACACGTTTTTAGGGGCGCAGCCCTACATGCAGTTGCGAGCCCGCGGCCAGGAGATCTCGGTGCTCAACGGCACCCGAGTCGATCGGCATCGTGGCAACCCGCTCGAAATCCTAAGAGGGCTGCTGCGCCGCCACCGCGCGGCCACCATCGCTGGGCTGCCTCCGTTTACCGCAGGAGCAGTCGGCTATTTTGCCTATGACACGGTTCGCCACCTGGAAAACATCGGGGAACATGCCCAGGATGATCTGGGCTTGGCGGATTGCGGGTTGATGTTTTTTGATCGCATCCTGGCCTTCGATCACCTCCTCCACCAGATCCATATCATCGCCACCGCGGATGTCCGCAGTGAGAGCCCCCGACGAGCCTACAGCCGTGCCATCGCCGACATTGCGACGCTCGAAAAGAAACTGGCGGGCGGTCTCCGCCCGGCCCAGTGGCAAACCACCATGGGCAAGGCCCAGGGAACGCTTAAATTGCACGCGGCAACCAGCCGACAGCAATTCGTCGAGTCGGTCGAGCGGTCGAAGCAGTACATTGCCGCCGGGGATATCTTTCAGGTGGTGCTCTCCAATCGCTTGGACTTCACTCCCGAAGTGTCTGCCTTCGATATCTATCGTGCTCTGCGCACCCTCAACCCGTCGCCCTACATGTACTTTCTCCGCAGCGGCGAGCAGCAGATCGTCGGTTCCTCGCCTGAGATGTTGGTTCGGGTCACCGGGCGCCGGCTGGAGTACCGGCCGATCGCGGGGACGCACCGCCGTGGGCGTGACGAGGAGGAAGATCAGATTCTCGAAAAGCAAATGCTGGCCGACGACAAGGAACGCGCCGAACATGTGATGCTGGTCGACCTCGGACGCAACGACCTTGGCCGGGTGTGCGAGTACGGTTCGGTGAAAGTTCGCGATCTGATGTACGTGGAGCGGTATTCCCACGTCATGCACATTGTTTCCGCCCTCGAAGGCCGGCTGCGAGAGCATTCGGACGCGCTCGATGCCTTCGCCGCATGCTTTCCCGCCGGCACGCTGACCGGGGCGCCTAAAGTGCGGGCCATGCAAATCATCGAAGAACTCGAACCGGTGCGCCGCGGGATCTATGGCGGATCTGTGCTCTATGCCGACTTTGCCGGGAACCTCGATTCCTGCATCGCCATTCGCACCATGCTGATGCTAGGGAAGCGGGCGTATCTGCAGGCAGGAGCAGGCATCGTGGCCGACTCCGACCCGCAGCGCGAATTTGAAGAATCCATGAATAAGGCGAAGGCGGTGTTGCAGGCGTTAGAAGTGGCCCGGGGTAGCAGGTCTGCGGGGAAGCGGCGGCGGCTTTCCCGGAAGAATTAGATTGTGCCCGCCGCTTCTACCGTGCCACGCCGGGTTCGGAAACTTCGAGAAAACCAGCGCTGGCAGAAAGTCGCGTCGCAGGGCGACTCACAGGTGGAGGAAGTTGCGAATCAGTTTTCTCCCCTCTGTCGTCAACACGCTTTCCGGATGAAACTGCACGCCTTCCACGCGAAATTGCTTGTGCCGCAGGCCCATGATGACGCGCGAACCGTCGGGCTCGCTGGCATAGGCGCTGACCTCCAACCCATGGGGCAGGTTTTTTTCCTCGACCACCAGCGAGTGATAACGGGTGGCGATGAGCGGCACGGGCAGCCCCTCAAAGATCGTCCGTTTATCGTGGAACACCTCGCTGGTTTTTCCGTGCATGAGTTTTGGGGCGCGCACGATCTTGCCACCGAAAGCTGCGCCGATAGCCTGGTGTCCCAGACACACCCCTAAGATGGGCGTCTTGTCCGCCAAGCGGCGGACCAACTCTACGCTGATCCCGGCTTCCTTTGGGGTACATGGGCCGGGGGAAATCACCACCCGCTCCGGATCCATGGCTTCGATCTCGGCCACAGTGAGCTGGTCATTGCGGTGCACCTGAACCTCTGCGCCCAGTTCACCCAGGTACTGCACCAGGTTGTAAGTGAACGAATCGTAGTTGTCGAGCACCAAGACCATTGTTAATCGCCTGAGACAGCTTATCTTAACCCTCGCGGCCCGGGGGAGGCCGAGACCTCGTTAGGTAAATTATAGGTAACTATAGGCTTGACAGCGAAGCGGGGAAAGGCCATGCTACACTCACCGTGGAGGGTACATGGCGGAGACCACGCAGGAGAACAAGCGGGCGACACGCCGCTTCGCGCTGCGGCTGCCCGTGTCGGTCAGTTATTCCGAGGACGGCGACCAGGAGAAAGCGGCACAAACCCGCGATGTGAGCGCTCGCGGCATCTGTTTCTACCTGGATTCGGCCATCGCCACCGGTTCCCCGATCGAATTCACCCTTACCCTGCCGCCTGAAATAACCCTGACCGAGAGCATCCGCGTGAAATGCAAGGGCAGGGTCGTCCGCGTCGAGCATGCCGCCCTGGCAGGCAAGGCCGCAGTCGCGGCCGTGATCGATGAATACGAATTTCTTTCTGAGCCGTAATTGGCCGGTTCCCGCACGCACCTACTAAGCACACACCTACAACCTTCTTCCCGGGGCTGGCCAGTGCTATTGTGAAAGGGCACTCCATGAAACACGCGCCCATCGCTGCCAAGCTCGCCGGCTTCGCGCTTGCCGCCGCGCTGGGTTCGGCAGCCAGCGCGCAGTCGGAGTACGCGGCCAGAACCGACCAAGCCGCTACCATTCGCTCCATTCGGGCTCTCCCCAGCGAAGATGGCTGGGCCGTGGAGGTTATTTCCACGCGTCCGCTGGTGCCGACCGTGAGCCGGGCCGAGAAGCCGCCACGTCTGATCATTGATCTTCCGCATGCGCATCTTTCCAACCTCGAGAGACGCCTTGCGTTTCAAAGCAGCCTGATCGTTGCCGTACGCATCAGCCAGCTTCACTCTACGGTTGCCCGTATCGTCGTCGATCTGGTTCATCCGGTTCGCTACAGTTGGGACGCTGCCGGCAACCGCCTTACCATCCGGGTGCACCCGGCATCGAGCGCCTCCCAGGCGTCCTCGGTGGCCGCGATCACCTCCGTGCAACCGATCGGGTTTCTGGTCGCAGGCGTTGAGGTACGGGTTTCGGGGGGAACAAGGGCCTCGGTTATCCCCTCCCGCTCGGGCCGCTCTCTGATGCTTGCCACGAGCCCGGGCGCGCTGAAAGCGCGCTACGCCCTGGCGGTTTCCGGGGCAAGATCCGAGGATGCTTCTCGGGCCGTGTTCGGCTGACGCCAGGTCTTCTCGAGGGTGACGATGGAGGCCCGCGGATTTTTATTTTCGGTTGCCGCCGCTGAAGGCCCGCGTGAGTGGGCTGACGCGGCCGCGCAATTCCTCCGCCAATTCGGCTCCCCGTTCCAGAGCCTCCTCCGCCGCTCCTCTGGCCTCTTCTCTCCAGTTCTCGATGGTCTCGCGGGCGTCTTCGTACCGCCGCCGCAAGTCTCTCCGCATCTGCTTGCCGGCTTTCGGAGCAAACAGCAAGCCAATCAGCGTGCCTGCACCTAACCCGATCAGCAGAAACGTCACTGCCGTTGCGAAACTCGCCTGCTCGGAAGCCTCATAGCTGCCCTCGCGCATAACCGCACTCCTCACGATGAAATCGCCGCGTTTGCTTCGCCCTGGTCCATGTTCGCGCGATCGAAAAGCGCACCTTGTCCTGGAGCGAAGCTTCCATCATGATGCCATACCGGCCCCCGCACCGGTTGAAGAAGTTGGCCGTCCATGGCTGGGCAGCGGATTCCGATCGAGCGGCCGGCGAGGAACCCGGCTCACCGGCCGCTTCGCCATTTTCCATGTCGTTCTCAGCCCGTGTAGAATGATGCTTTGAAGCCACCTACCTGGCGGAACAAATGCCTGGCTTCGGCTGGCCCGCCGCAATCAAAGGAGACCACTCAGCTATGGCGATTCCAGCGACCCAGCTTCGTCCCGGCATGATCATTCGGCATAATAATGATCTGCATTCTGTTTTCAGCGTGGAACACCGCACGCCTGGAAACCTGCGTGCCTTCATCCAGGCCAAACTGCGGAATCTGCGCACCGGGGCTATGTTCGAACATCGCTTCCGCTCCCCCGACCCGATTGAGAAGATTACGGTCGACCAAGTGGAGATGGAGTATCTCTACTGCGACGGCAGCAGTTATTACTTTATGGATACGTCCACCTATGAGCAGACCCATCTGACCAAAGACACGTTGGGGGACGCCGTCGATTACCTGATTCCAAACCTGGCGATCAAGGTGGAGTTTTTTGACGGGAAGGCGGTAGGAATCGAGTTGCCCCAGACGGTTGAGCTCACGGTGGTCGAGACCGAACCCGGTCTGAAGAGCGCCACCGCTTCGAGCGTGACCAAACCGGCAAAGACCGAGACCGGACTGGTCGTGCAAGTTCCTCCTTTCATCAACCAGGGGGAGAAGATCAAAGTGGATACGGCGGAAGGCATGTATCTTTCCCGCGCCTGATCTGGTTTTGTTTCCGCCTGGTCCTCGGGCAGGGGCTTTGCGGCCGATGGACCCATTCGGGTGCGCTTCTGCCGCCGCGGCCTCCAATCTGTTATTTTGAGGTGGTTGACTCAGGTGGCTGGCAGCGTTCTCGCTCGGCGTTTCATCGTTCGCGGACGGGTGCAGGGTGTCGGCTTTCGCTGGTTTGTGGAGCGCGAAGCGCATATCTTAGGCATCGCCGGATGGGTGCGCAATAATGCCGATAGCAGCGTCGAAGTGTTGGCCCAGGGCACACGGGAACAAATTGCCGGACTACGGTGGCGTTTGCGCGAAGGGCCACGCGCGGCTCGCGTCGATGAGGTTGAAGAATTCGAAGCCACCCCGATCTCCGAGCTGAACAGGTTTCGCATTGAAGGAGCCTGGTAAATGCCGCCCAATCCTGCGAGTGTGTCCATCCACGTCAACCTCGAGCCGCTGAAGCGGCTGATTCGGGAAGTGCCCGACTTTCCCAAAAAAGGCATCCTCTTTTATGACATCACCACGCTGCTCAAAGATAAATTGGGGTTTGCCACGCTGATCGACGCGCTCGCCGAGCACTATATCCCGCAGCCCGTCGACGTCATCCTGGGAATGGAGGCTCGCGGATTTATTTTCGGCCCTGCTTTGGCCTACCGCTTGAACGCCGGATTCGTTCCGGTTCGCAAGCAGGGTAAGCTGCCCGCCGCAACCGCCAGCTACCAGTACGCGCTCGAGTATGGCACCAGCACGCTCGAAATTCACAAGGACGCGATTCAATCCGGGCAACGCGTCATCATCGTGGATGACTTGCTGGCGACGGGGGGAACGGCGGAGGCTACGACGAAGCTCGCGACCTCGCTCGGCGCCGAGATCGTGGGCCTGGGCTTCGTGGTCGAGCTCGATTTTCTGAAGGGCAGGGAAAGACTGAAGCACTACGACGTATTCTCCCTGCTGCACTACGACAAGTAGATCCTCGGACCCGGCGGAGCACCCCGCCCTGCACGGTGCCTTAAAGCCGAGCCCAGCGTTCGCCCGGAAAGCTATAATCTTGGTGGATCGGTCTCACACGACAACCGCAAGGAGGTTGGAATGGCAGGAGCCATCCCGGAAAAATATCGCGATCTGTTCAACAAACGAGCCTTTGCCGCTCTCGGCACCCTGATGCCCGATGGCCGCCCCCAGGTGACGCCGGTGTGGGTAGATCTGGAAGGCGATCGGGTCATCTTCAACTCGGCCAAAGGCCGGCAGAAAGACCGCAACGTGCGCCGCGATCCGCGCGTTGCCATGGCCATTGTCGATCCGGACAATCCCTATCGCTACCTGGAAATTCGGGGACGCGTCACGGAAATCACCGAGGAGGGAGCTGACGCGCATATCGATAAATTGGCCAAGAAGTACCTGGGTGTCGATAAATATCCTTACCGCCAGAAGGGGGAGAAACGGGTCATGTATAAGGTTGTTCCCGAGCATACTACGATGATGGGTTGACGAGGTCGCTGCCCGGAGGGTCCGCTCGGTTGCGATCCCCTCCCCGAGATCACTCCTTTCCACCTCTAACCTTCGGTTCGATCGGCCGGGGCAAGGTCAACCTGGCAGGCTGGCTCCAGGCAAAGCGGAGAATTTGCCGGTCTTTCCCGCTAGCGAGACCTGGTGGGAGTGTCTCCGGTCTCGGGTTGCGAGGTCTAATCCTCGGGCAAGGAGAGGCTGTGTTTGAAACCGAAACCGTTTCTCGATTGGATCCTGACTCGATTCGCTCGGAGTTCCCCGCGCTCGCGCAAACCGTGAAGGGGCAGCCAGCGGCTTTTCTCGATGGGCCGGGAGGCACGCAAGTGCCCCAGCGAGTCATCGCTGCCATCTCCGATTACCTGCGAACGAATAACGCCAATACCGGCGGGGCCTATCCGACCAGCCGCTCCACCGATCAGATGATTCAGATGGCGCGGGCGGCCATGGCCGATTTTCTGGGTTGCGATGCCGAGGAGATCGTCTTCGGCCCCAACATGACGTCGCTGACCTTTGCCATGAGCCGTGCCATCGGCAGGGAACTGGCGGCGGGAGACGAAATTGTGCTCACCCGTCTCGATCATGATGCCAACATTGCACCCTGGCGTGCGCTGGAGGAGCGTGGCGCCATCATTCGCATGGTGGACATTGAGGAGGAAGACTGCAGCCTCGACCTGCACGATCTGGAGCGGACCATCACAACCCGAAGCAAGCTGGTCGCCTTCGGCTACGCTTCGAACGCCGTCGGCACCATCAATCCCGTCCAACAAATCGTGCGGCAGGCGCACCACCATGGCGCTCTGGCCTATGTTGACGCGGTGCATTACGCCCCCCATGGGCCGATCGATGTGCGCGCCCTCGACTGCGATTTTCTGGTTTGTTCCACCTACAAGTTTTTCGGACCCCATATGGGCGTGCTCTACGGCAAACGCTGCCATCTCGAGCGATTGCAGCCTTACAAAGTTCGGGCCAGCAGCAATGCCGTTCCCAACCGCTGGGAATGGGGCACGTTGAACCATGAATTGCTAGCCGGGATCCCGGCTTGTGTTGAGTATTGGGCCGATCTCGGGCGCCAGTTCGGCGCTTCCCTGACGGCTCGTCGCCCTGCGCTCCTCGCGGCCTACGCGGCGATCCAAAAACACGAGCGCGAGTTGATCGCCCGCCTGATCCCCGGTCTGCTCAAAATCCCCGGACTTACGCTCTATGGCATTCGCGATCCCAAGCGCTTGGATCAACGTTGCCCCACGGTGGCGGTGCGCATCCAAGGTCACACCCCGCTCGAGCTGGCCGCCCGGTTGGGCGAACGCGGGATTTTCTGTTGGGATGGAAATTACTTCGCTTTGAACCTGACGGAGCGTTTGGGGGTGGAAAAAGACGGGGGTTTCCTGAGAATTGGGCCGGTGCACTACAACACCGGCGAGGAAATCGAACGGCTGCTCACCGCGCTCGAGAACATCGTCAGGGGCTGAGCCGATCCGATGCGGCGGGACCGGTCTTCGATCAGAGGCTTTCGGCCGAACTCCCGGCTACCCCGATCAACCTGCCGTCTTCGACGTCTTCGATCTTGGCTTCGAACCAGCGGTTGGGCGCATGCCTTCCCTTCAACCACAGCGGCAAATAATTGTCGGTCAGGGCTTCGGTGAAGATTCGGTCCTGGGCCGGCCCTCGAGCTCCTTCGCTTGCCCTCGGACCTGGAGCGCGGGGTGAGCTCAGGGTGATGGCCTTCAGAGATTGGCCCAGCAAAAAGCGCATAAACGCCAACTTTTTTTCCCCTGCGAGTTGGCGCAGGACCCGGCTCCGCTCCCCTCGGACTGCGGCCGAAACCTGATCCATCATGCGCGCCGCCTCTGTCCCCGGCCGCGGTGAGTAGGGGAAGACGTGCAAATAGGTGAAAGGGAGCTCCTCCGCCATGGCCTGCGTTTCCCGAAAGTCCGCATCGCTTTCGCCGGGAAAGCCAACCATCACGTCGGCACCAATGGCGGCCGTCGGCATGGCTGCGCGTAAAGCCCGAATCTTCTCCCGATAGTGCCACGGCCGGTACTTGCGATGCATCCTGCGCAAGATGCGATCGCTGCCCGACTGCAGGGGAACGTGGGCATGCTTGGCAATGCGCGGCGATTCCGCGACCAGGCGAATCAGTTCGTCCGTCCAGTCCATCGGTTCGACGGAGCTGATGCGCAGTTTTTCAAGCGGCGTGTCGGCAAGAATGGAACGGACAAGATCCGCCAGGCCCAGGGTTCGGGTGTCGAACTCGGACCGCCGCAGATCTGTTCCCCAGCGCCCCAGATTAATGCCGGAAATGACCACCTCGCGATAGCCCGCCTCAATCAATCGATTCACCTCTTCGAGGATCCGGCCGAGCGGTAGCGAGCGGCTGCTGCCGCGCACATAGGGAATCACACAAAACGAGCAGCGGTTGTCGCAACCATCTTGCACTTTGAGGATCGGTCGCGTTCGCTCATGAACGGCGTCGGCGACGGGTGCGGCCAGCAGTTCCGTGTGGGCGAAGATGTCGGAGACAAAGACGGTTCCTGGTTGGCTCGTCGTCGCCCGTCCCGCCTCGGGCAGCCGGGCGTTTGGGCCCGGGGTTAAGCGGGAGATCGGCACGAAGCCGCTGGCCTTCTGCGCCACGGCCTCTTCCCAGCTCCGGGGGTCGACTTCGCTGCCTTCCCGGGGAGACAGGGCGATGTCTACCAAGCGATGCTTGTGCGAATTGCCGACCACCAGCGCCACGCCGGGCAACGCCGCCAGCTCCTCGGGCGCACGCTGGGCGTAGCAACCAGTGACGACAATCCGGCAATCCGGATTCTCGCGGTGGATGCGGCGGATGGTGGTGCGCGCCTGCTGATCGGCCGATTGCGTCACGGTGCAGGTGTTCACCACCACAATCTGCGCCTGGCTCCGCCGGGCGGCGGGGTCGAGGCCGCGCTCGCGAAGTTGCCGCGCCAAAGCGGCGCCATCGGCCTGCGTGGCCCGGCAGCCGAAATTCTCCACGTAAAAGGTCTCCACGTTCCTATACTAACCTGAGCCCAGGCTTCCACCAGCATTTTGTCGGCCGGCTCCAAACCCATGGCGCCAACAGAACCGCCCGCCGGGGCGAATACCCTTCCCCGGCGAAGTATGTTCAACAGAATCCGCCGCTTGCGAGGGGGAAGCAAAAATTTACACAGGATTCAACCGGCGAATTGGCGTCTCGGACTATACTGAAGCTGAGCTGTGACGTCGAATGGCACATTTCGCTCCGAGTGCTCGCTCCCGGGCGTGGCTCGAGTTAAGCGTCGCATCCTGCTGGTCGACCAGGACGCGGCCGTCCTGCTGACGGTGAAAGCCGTGCTCGAGATGAACGATTTTGAGGTTGAGGCGGTCTCCTCGGCCCGCGAGGCTCTGGAGAAGATGGAATCGGGTACCTATCACATGCTGATCACCGAGACTGGGATGGAAAGGGAAGCACCCAACCTCGAGGTGATTCGCGCCGCCCGTCGTCAGCCCTACGATCCGGCCATCGCGCTGCTGACCACGGACCCTTCGCCCGACGGCGACTGGCATGATGGGGAGCACACGGTGTTGATTAAGCCAATCGGGACAGAGGACTTGCTTCGTCAGATCGAAGCATTGCTGATCAGGCACGAAGATGAAAAGCGGCTGCGGCGTTCCACCCTCCACCTCGTCAAAAAACAGGCGGCGCGGTTCAAAGCTGAACGCCGAAGAAGGTTGAGCTGACTCGGGCTGGCTGCCCGGTTCCGGCTAGGATCGCCTTCCTCACGTCCGATCTGATTCTAGGCACTGGCCACGGTCCGCTTCCCTTGGAAGCACTCGCGACATAACACCGGTCGACCCTGGGTCGGCTTGAACGGCACGGTGGTTTCCTTCCCACATTGGGAACACGTGGTGCGCGTCTCAATTCTCGGATAGCGCGGTGCCACCGGTTGAGCCCCGAGCACGGAGACGCGCTTGGCTTTGCATCCCTTGCAGCGCTTGGGTTCATTCTTGAATTGCTTATCGCGAAAGAACAACTGTTCTCCCGCTGTGAACACAAATTCCGTGCCACAGTCAATACATTTCAATCTCTTGTCCTGGAATTCCATTCAGGCTGCTCTCCCTTCGCTCGGCCCCGCCAACCACGCAACGCGCCCCGCAGGGCCGGCCCAGATTCTCCCCTCATCCCCCGTGATACCCTTGAATTCGGCCCGCCATGCCGAGAGATGGCATGGGTTACAGCTGGTTTTCGCAAACGACGCCAGCTCGATTGAGTTCGGCAACCTTCACGGAATACCGCGAGAAAGGAAAGGGGCCGCACTATAACGCGCGGCCCTCTTGCTGCTACTCTTGTTCTTTCCGAGCTTTTTTCCGGCTGCGCTTGCGCGCCAAAGCTTCTTTCACGCGCTTCTTTTCGCCGGGTTTCAAATAGAAGGAATGGCGCTTCACTTCCTTGATGATGTCCTCCTGTTGTACCTTGCGCTTAAACCGGCGAAGCGCATTCTCGAGGGACTCTCCCTCTTGGAGTCTCACTTCCGCCACAGCAACCGCACCCCCAGACTGGTCCCGTTTGGACCGGATAGTTATTGCAAGGTTCGCTGCACAAGTCAAGAATTATCTGTTGAATTCCACTTCAGTCCCAATTTGATCGCGCGCTTGGAAAGGAACTTCCCCGCAGCGGAGAGCAAACTGATCGGGCGACGTTCCCCCTTTAGGCTTCGGGCGCATCGCGGCGGTCACGGTTGGTGCGAGGCGGAATGAAGGCTCTCCCCCGGGAGCGGCAGGCGCACGGTCGCCAGGGTTAAAACCTTACCAGAAGCCGGTGCCACGCTTCGCGTGCGGTTCGGAAGATGGGCAGCCGGCTGTGCTCGCGGGAGCTCGCGCGAGTTCACCCCGCGCACCCAAGCGATCTCTTAAAAATGATTGATTCCACAATAGTTATAAGGCAGCTAGGGTTGCCTCGAACGGGGGCGGACAGCCGGTATGGCAGGCTTCAGGGGGGCAGCCAAGCGAGGATGATCCGACCATCAGCCCAGCTTCTCGCGCACCGCCTTTTCGACGCGGCGCAAGACTTCCTCCTCGGACATGTTGGTCGAATCGAGGATCAAAGCATCCGGGGCTGCCAGCAAAGGGGACGTGGACCGGGTGCGATCCCGCTGATCGCGCAGGCGTAAATCTTCGATGGCAAGTTCAGCTGCCGCTCCGGTGACCTCTCGCTGCCGCAATCTCCGTCGTTCGCGTTCCACAGGATCGGCATCGAGAAAGATCTTGACGTCGGCGTTGGGAAAAACCTTGGTGCCGATATCGCGGCCCTCCATGATTACGCCGCCGCCTGCTCCCATTTCCTGCTGGCGGCGGACCATCCACTCCCTCACCTTGGGGTGCACCGAGACTCGTGAAGCCGCTTCGCTCACATCCCTCTCGCGCACGCGCTCGGTCACCTCCTGACCGTCGAGCAGTACGCGGTTCCCGGTCGCCGTCGGCTCGAGGTCGATCCGCGAATGCTGTGCCAGCTTCAGCAACTCCGCCTCGTCTTCGAAAGAAACATCGGCCAAGATTGCCTTCAGCGCGAGGGCGCGATACATGGCGCCACTTTCCAGGCTGGTATAGTCGAGCTTGCGTGCCAGCCGGGAAGCGATCGTGCTTTTGCCGACGCCGGCCGGCCCATCAATCGCAATAATCAATTTGCGGGACGAAGACTCAGTCATCGGGGCTGAGAACGATCGGCAAAGTCCTTGCGGACGGTGGAACTATGCAAGGCGCAATGGGAGGCGGTCCCAATTCGCGGCAGCCATTCTACACCTAGGTTCCTCCGCCGCCCGCGTAGAATCCACGGGCCTGGCGAGGCACCCGATGCCAACCACCGCAAGACTCACTTCTGCTACCCTAGGTAGGTCCCTTTTTTTACGATGCGCGCCCCCAGATGCATTCCCATTCTGCTCAGCGTACCGCTCTTGTCTGCCGTCGGCTTGGCTCAGCTGCCATCCGGGCGCTGTGATCGAAGCCAGAGCCCACTTGCAGACTGCACTTCTTTTACCCGGTTCCAGGCCATGGACGGCCAAAATCCGAGGCCCGAAACCACCGCTCCCGATCCCAACCCGATGGCAACCGCGAGTTCGGAGGGGACAACGGGTCGGGAATCTTCTTCCGGGGCGATCCCGGCCACTTCTCCTGAGAACGAGGGCTTTCATTGGGGTCGGGCGCTCACCGAATCGTTGACTTTCCTGGTGATCGAACAGGCCTACGTGGTGCACACCGACTTCAATTGGGTGGTGGTCGAAAACGGGATACCGCTCAATCACTACGGGCGCGACTACCAGCAATCGCTTTCGAATTGGTGGCATGCCGGCTGGAGCGCCGGCGAAAACCCTCTCTACAACTATGTCGGCCATCCGATCCAGGGAGCCCTGACCGGCTATATCGAGCTCCAGAATGATCCCAAGCACGAAAAGCTTGAGTTTTCGAACAGCAAGGCCTACTGGCGAAGCCGTCTCAAGGCTATGCTCTGGAATACCGTGTACAGCACCCAGTGGAGCATAGGGCCGCTGAGCGAAATGACGGTCGAGAAATATGGGGCGAAGATCCGTCCGCCATGGAACGCCAACGGGACCTTCCCCTGCGATACCAACAAGTGCTATTGGGGCGTGGGCAAGGTCAACCTGGTCATGACGCCGCTCGGCGGTTTCGGCTGGATGCTGGTCGAAGATGTCTTGGACAAGAAAATCGTCGAACGGGTAGAAGAACGCAGCCAGAATCGCCTCCTCATTGATGCCTTGCGTTGCTCCCTCAACCCGATTCGGGGAGGAGCCAATATTCTTCATGGAAGACGCCCCTGGGATCGCGTCTCCCGCGATGGGCACACCATCAGCCTCCTCCAGGAAGAGAACCATGCCGTCTCCACCCCGGAAGTCGGGAAAGCCCAAGGGTTGAGCGGGGGAGATCTATTTCTCGGATACTCCCACATCGGAGGGTCGCGCTGCGAGGTGCCCACGTCGGGCGCCGCCAAGCCCTGCGACCCGCTTTCCGCCCAGGCACAATTCCTCAGCGGCTGGGACACCGCCATCGAGAAAAAGTACCTCCGCTATTTTGGCGCCGTCGCGGACGTCAGCCGGCAGTACGGCGGCGTGAACCAGACAAATTTCCTGTTCGGTATCCGCGGGGGAGCCTGGAAGGGAAGATTCCGGCCGTTTGCCCAGGCTCTGTTCGGAGCCGTGCATGTCCGGGTGAACGGCTCTTCCCCAACCGAGTCCCTGACCACCTTTGCCGAGGATCTGGGTGTGGGCATTGATTTTCGCCTGACGCGGCTGCTCAGTTGGCGCACCGAAACCGATGCGATCAAGAACGGAGATCCCAACTTTGAGCGGGTGAACATTCGCGTCGCCTCCGGACTTGGGGTTCGATTCTAGCGGTCAGCCCGGGAAGCGCTTTTCGTGGATCTCCCATCAAGCTCTCGGCGCGGTAATGGCTCCCTCCGCAGCCGAGGACACCAGCGCCGCATACTTGGCAAACACCCCCCCCGGGTAGCGCGAGGGCCGCGGCTTCCACTCCGCCAAGCGTTGTTTTATGGTGGCGTCGCTGATCTCGACTTCCACCACCCGTTTCGCCACATCGATGTGAATCATGTCGTTTTCGTGCAATGCGGCAATCGGACCGCGCAGGGCGGCTTCGGGGGCAACGTGTCCGAGCATCAATCCTCGCGTCGCGCCGCTGAAACGTCCATCGGTCAGGAGTGCCACGGACTCCCCTAGCCCTTCCCCCACCAGGGCGGCGGTCACGCTCAGCATTTCGCGCATGCCCGGCCCGCCTTTTGGGCCTTCATTGCGAATGACCACCACGTCTCCGGCGCGGATGCGCTTGGCGGTGACGGCGGTCATCGCGTCTTCTTCCGACTCAAAGACCCGAGCCGGGCCGCGATGGGTGAGCCGCTCGTGTCCGCTGATTTTCGCCACGCATCCTCCCGGCGCCAAATTGCCGTGCAGCACGACCAGTCCCCCGGTCTTCTTCAGGGGCTTATCGAGGGGCACGAAAACCATCTGGCCCGCCGCCTCACGTGCGCTTTCGCTTTCGACCCCCAGCCGGCGACCCGTCACCGTCATCGTCTCGGGATGAAGGTGGCCTCCCTCGATGAGTCGACGGGCCAAAAGCCGTACTCCTCCGGCGCGGTGCATGTCCGCCGCCACGAAACGCCCGGCTGGCTTGAGATCGGCAATCAGCGGGGTTCGTTCGCTGATGGCATGGAAGTCGTCCATGTGCAGGGAAACTCCACTTTCGCGCGCCAGCGCCAGCAGGTGCAAGACGGCGTTGGTAGAGCCTCCGGTGGCGGCCACGGCGGCAATTGCGTTGTCGAATGCCGGGCGGGTAAGAATGTCCTTGGGGCAGATGCCCTCGCGCAATAAATGCACAATCAGCCCGCCCGCTTCGAAGGCGACCTGATCTTTGGCGGGATCCATGGCAGGAACACTGTTGAAGCCGATCGGCGAAAGGCCGATCATCTCCATGACCGTGGACATGGTGTTGGCGGTGTACTGGCCGCCGCAGGCGCCGGCGCCGGGACAAGCGACATTTTCGAGTTCGGTCAATTCGGCGGCGCTCATTTTGCCCGCGGCATTGGCGCCGACCGCTTCAAAGACATCTTGAATGGTCACATCCTCTCCGCGAAATTTGCCCGCAGCGATGGTGCCTCCGTACAGGACCAGGCCGGGAATATTCAGTCGCGCCAAAGCCATCGCCGCCGCCGGAATCGTCTTGTCGCAGCCGACCAGGCAAACCAGGGCGTCAAACAATTGTCCCCGGCACACCAATTCCATCGAGTCGGCGATAATCTCGCGGCTCACGAGCGAGGCCCGCATCCCTTCGGTGCCCATGGCCTCTCCGTCGGAGATGGCGATGGTGTTGAACTCCATGGGCGTGCCGCCGGCCTGCCGGATGCCGTCTTTCATCTTGGCTGAGAGCCGCCTCAGGTGAAAGTTGCAGGGCATGGTTTCGATCCAGGTATTGGCGACGCCGATCAGCGGTTTGCTGAGATCGTCGTCGGTGAACCCGATGGCCTTGAACATGGCGCGGGAGGGAGCGCGATCGCGCCCCTCGGTGATGGCGGAGCTGCGGTGTTTGAGATTCATAGTGCTTCAAGATTAGAACAGGCTGGAGAAAAAAGGGGATCCCTGCAAAAAACAACGCCCAGGGATCCCCACTACGCGCAGATACGCCCCAAGAAGAAGAGGTCCCACGGTCTTTCGTGGTCAGGCGGGCGAAGTTTAGGCGCTCGCCGTGCGGACGGCCTCCACGCCAACCTTGGCCGAAATCGGAGGATAGGTCGGCGCCGTCCAGCTGGGCGCGGGGTTTGCCATCATGGTGAGGCGTCCGCCCACCCGCACCGCGGTCACATCGACGATGGCATGCCAGTCGCGGCGCAGCTGCCCCATCTGCTTCGGGGTCACGTCGAGCAACAGGGTCACGGTATGACAGTGCTCGGCGGGCGTGGCTTGCACATACGGCATGTCGATCCCTCGGCGGGACACCGCATTCAAGATCCGCATTAATGTGCCTTGCGTGTTGTGATAACGAATGCCGAAGACCTGCATGTGATTTCTCCCGGCGTGCCGACCTTGGCCGGCAGCCCTTGTCGAAGCGACGGTTGGTCGCTACTCCTCAAACACCATCTCCGATAACGCCGCCCCGGAAGGCACCATGGGAAACACGTTCGCTTCCGGGTGGCAATCGAACACCAGCAATTCCGGCTCCCGCGAAGCGAGGAAGCGTTCCATCAAGCTCGCAGCCTGAGCGCCGAGAGGTACTTCGCGCATCGAATCCTCGCCCAGGCGCTCCCCCTGAATCCGGTACGCCTTGGCGAGGGCAACGAAGTCCGGATTGTCGCTCAGGTCGGTCTCCGCGTAATTCCGCTGGTAAAAGAGCTGCTGCCATTGCCGAACCATGCCGAGGTACTTGTTATCGATGATGACCATCTTGATCGGCAGCCCCAGCCGTCGCACGGTTGCCAGTTCCTGAAGGTTGATCTGGAAACCGCCGTCTCCGGAGACGCAAAGCACAGTCCGGTCCGGTTTCGCCAGTTGTACACCGATTGCGGCGGGCAAGGCGAAGCCCATGGCTCCCAGCCCGCCCGAAGTGATGAAACCGCGCGGCGCGGAAGCTCGATAGCGCTGCGCCGCCCACATCTGGTGCTGGCCCACGTCGGCCACCACCACGCTATCTTCGGGCAAGCGGCGGAACAGTTCGTCGAGCAATCGCACCGTAGGCTGGGCCAAGCCACGCCCATCCGGTTCCGCCCGTTCGGGGCCGCGCGCAATTTGGCTCCACTCGCTCCAGTCGGGCAAGGAGTGGCGGCGAACGGCCTGGTCAAAGCCTGGAATGGTGTGAGCGAGATCCCCGATGACGGGTAGATCGCAGGGACGCGCGCGGTCGAGCTGCGCGGGATCGATTTCAAAGTGCACGATACGGGCACGGGGCGCAAAGCGCGTCGGCTCGCCCGTGACCCGATCGTCCAGCCGTGCTCCGAAGACCAGCAAGAGATCGGTTTCATCGAGCGCGAGGTTGGCTGCCCGCGTGCCGTGCATTCCCACCAAGCCCAAGTAGTAGGGCGCTTCCGCCGGCACCGCCCCCAGTCCGTGCAGGGTCGCCAAGGTCGGGATCTCGATCTGATCGAGCAGTTCCCGCAAAGCGTGGGTGGCGCCGGCGAGTTTCACTCCGCCTCCCACCAGAGCCACCGGGCGTTTCGCCTGCTCGAGGAGCGCCAGCACGGCCGCCGAGTCTTCCCGCGCGTGGTGGTCGACCGGCGCGAGCGGGGGCTGGAATTTGATCGGGCCGGCAAACTCCATGGTGGCTTTCAAAGCGTCTGTGGTGATGTCGATGACAACCGGCCCCGGCCGCCCGCTGCGCGCCCAGTGAAACCCCTCGGCGACGGCCGCGGGAATTTCTTCCACCGCGCGCACCAGCCGGCTCCATTTGGTAAGGGACAGGGTCACACCAAAGACGTCGGTTTCTTGAAAAGCGTCGCTACCGAGGAGCGGGCTGCGCACTTGGCCGGTAATGGTGACCAGGGGCACCGAATCCATCTTGGCATCGGCGATCCCGGTGACCAAGTTGGTGGCGCCCGGCCCGCTGGTGGCGATGGCCACCCCGACCTTGCCGGTGGCTCGCGCATATCCTTCGGCGGCAAACACCGCGCCCTGTTCGTGGCGAGTCAGAATGTGGCGGATGCCGCTGCCTTCGAGCGCGTCATATAAGGGCATGATCGCGCCTCCGGGATAGCCAAAGGCCAAGTCCACTCCCTCGCCGCGCAAACAGCGCAAAACGATTTCGGCTCCTCTAGGCATTCACCACCTTAGCCGCCCGGCGGTCTTTTCCTTCAGGCTTGCGCGCCGGCGGCTGGGCGCCTTGGGAAAGCCAGGACATCATGCCGCGCAGCTGCGCCCCCACCGCCTCAATGGGGTGGCGCTTTTCCTGCTCCCGCAGGGCGGCAAATTTCCGTCCACCAGCTTTGTTTTCTTCCAGCCATTCGCGGGCGAAACTGCCGTCCTGAATGCGCCCCAAGATCTCCTTCATGGCTGCTCGCGTGGCATCTCCCACCACCTGCTGGCCACGGGTCAAATCGCCGTATTCCGCCGTATTCGAGACGGAATAGCGCATGCGGCCCAGCCCGCCTTCATAAATCAGATCGACGATCAGCTTCATTTCATGCAGGCACTCAAAGTAGGCCACTTCCGGCTGGTAACCGGCCTCGACCAGGGTCTCGTATCCCTGCTTGATCAGCGAGGTCAGGCCGCCGCAAAGTACCGCCTGCTCGCCAAACAGATCGCTCTCGGTTTCTTCCTTGAAGGTGGTCTCAAGCACGCCCGCGCGGGTCGAACCGATCCCGTGGGCGTAGGCCAGCGCGTACTCGCGGGCGCGGCCACTTGCGTCCTGATGAATGGCCAACAGCGAAGGAACCCCGCGGCCTTCGCTGTAAACCCGGCGCAGCAGATGACCGGGGCTTTTCGGGGCGATCATGACCACGTCGACGTCCGCGGGCGGAGTGATGGTTTTGAAATGAATGCTGAAGCCGTGCGCTACCCCGAGAACTTTCCCCGCGCTGAGCCATGGCTGGATCGAGGCCTCATAGAGCGTGTGCTGGCTCTCGTCCGGGGTGAGGATCTGGATCCAGTCCCCCCGCTTGGCCGCTTCGACAGGCCGAAAGACCTCGAACCCGTCCGCCACCGCCTGTTGCGCACTGGGACGATGCGCCTCGAGTCCGATGATGACTTTGTGGCCGCTGTCGCGCAGGTTCTGGGCCTGAGCGTGTCCCTGACTGCCATAGCCAAAAATCGCGATGGTCTTGTTCTTCAGTGCAGCTGGATTAGCCTCGGCTTGGTAGAAAATGGTAGCCACCGGACAACCTCCCTCTTGGACTGAAATACCGACCGGTCGGTCGGTTAGATGCTATGCTACCGGAGCCCGCGCGGGCATGTCAAGCCTAAATCGCCCGCCCGCCAATCGTTGGTGACTCTCGGGCGCGGGCCCTCCCGCCTGGGGAACCTCTACCGATGGCTTCAGGGAAGTGCCTAAAAAAACATGGGTTAGGTCGAATACTGCGCGTTGAGACGTACGTATTCGATGGACAAGTCGGTGGTCAGAAAGACGGCCTGCGAACGGCCCCGGCCCAGTTGGAGGCGAATCTCGTAGCTTGGCTTGCGCATCTCGGCGTGCGCTTTGGCGGTATCGAAGCGGTGGTAGGTACCGCGATGGCAGACCCGTTGGTCCCCGATCAGGATGTCAACCCGGCTGCCGTCGATGGCGGGTTTCGCGGCGCCGACGGCCGAGAGAATGCGTCCCCAGTTCGGGTCAGCCCCCGCCCAGGCTGTTTTCACGAGGAGCGAGCGGGCAATGGCCCGCGCCACCTCGATGGCTTCCTGGCGGTTTCTGGCCTGCTCGATTCGCAAGCACACCCGGTGTTGGGCCCCTTCGCCGTCGCCGACAATCTGTTCCGACAACGACCGGCACACGTTCAACAGAACCGCCCGGAAGCGGTTTTGCATGCCGCGCTGGTCGAGGCTTGCCCCGCTTCGGCCCGATGCCAGAAGCAGAACCGTGTCATTGGTCGAGGTATCGCCATCGACCGAAATTGAGTGGAAGGTCTCGTCCAAGACGCTTCCGAGCAGGGCCCTCAGCTGAGGCGGCGTGCCCGAAATATCGCTGAACAGAAAGACCAGCATGGTCCCGAGCTGGGGATGAATCATTCCCGAGCCTTTGGCGATTCCAAGCAAGCTCACCCGGCCGTGGGGCGAGCGGAAGGACTGGGACGCCAACTTCGGCCTGGTATCGGTGGTCATGATGGCTTCGGCAAAGCGCGCCGCCGCGCCTGCCGTAGGCGCCCGCGCCGCGACGAGCTCGGACAAGCTCTCGACCAGGTTTCGTGCCGGCAACGGCACGCCGATGATCCCGGTCGAGGAAGGGAAAACTTCTTCGCTTCGCACCCTCAACCTACGGGCCAGTTCGAAGCACACGCGACGACAGACCCTGATTCCGGCCCCTCCAGTGGCGCAATTGGCGTTTCCCGAATTGACCAGGAGGGCGCGCACCCGGCCGCGGGTTTTTGCCAAAAACTCCCGCCCCACCGTGACCGGGGCAGCGACGACTCTGTTCTTGGTAAAAACGGCGGCGGCGGTCGTCCCCGGCCAAGCTTCGGCTAGCGCCACATCGGGGCGGCCGCTCGCTTTCATCCCTGCCGCCGCGGCCGAAAAGCTGAAACCCAAGGGCAGGTCGAGGGGGGTAGAGCGGCGGGGCTTCATGCCGGAAGTTTCACCAGCCAGCCCGGCGGCTGGGGAAGAATGGCGAATTTCGGGAGCTCGCCGCGCACCATGGCAACTTCATCGCAGGTGGTGAGACGCGGGCACACGCAGCAATCTTTCCGCACCTTGTCCGGGAGATCTTCTCTCTGCGCCAGCTGAAAGCCGAGCCGGCGAAAGAACTCCGGCGTCCGCGTGAACAGGCAAATGCAGCTGACGCGATGTTTCTTCGCCTCCCCGAGCAGGGCTTTCACCAAAAGTTCGCCTCCACCTCTGCCCTGAGCGAAGCGGGCCACGGTGATCGAGCGGATTTCCGCCAAGTGCATGCCGTAAAGGTGGAGCGCACCGCATCCAATCGTTCGCCCTCGGTCCACTAACACCACGAAGTCCCGCACGTTCTCGCAGATTTCTGCCAGGCTGCGCGGCAGCAGCGTGCCATCCATCGAATAGGCGGCGATCAGGTCATGAATCGGCTGCCCATCCGGCAGAATCGCCTTACGCGTGCGCATGAACCTTCTCGCGCAGTGAGTCGACCTTTTGTCTGGCCCGGGACAGCGCTTGCCGCACCCGGGCGGGGGCGGTCCCCCCGGGAACATCGTGCAGGGCGAGAACCGCGTCGAGACCGAGACCCTGGTAAAAGTCCTCGGCGAACACCGGGCTGAGGCGATGCAGTTGGTCGAGCGACAGGTCTTTGAGTTCGCAGTTGGATTTGAGGCAAAGCTGGACGGCGCGTCCCACCACCTCATGGGCCAGCCGGGACGGCAGGCCTCGCTTGACCAGATAGGTGGCGGCCGCCCAGGCGTTCATAAATCCCGACTGGGCCCGTTCCCGCATGTGCGCGGAATCGAACTCTGCGGCCTGCATCCAGCCCCGCACCAGCGGGAGGAGAGCGCGCACGGTTTCCCAGGCGGCATAGAGCGGCTCCTGGGTCTCCTGCAAGTCTTTGTGATAGGCGAGCGGCAAGGCTTTGAGGGTCACCAGCAAGGCGGTGGCCTGGCCAATCACCCGGGCCGATTTCGCCCGCACCAGCTCCGCGAGGTCGGGATTCTTCTTCTGCGGCATCGCGCTGCTGCCCGTCGAGTAGGCCTCCGGCAAGTCGACGAACCCGAACTCAGCCGAGGAAAACAGGATCATCTCCTCCGCCCAGCGGCTCAAGTGCAATGCCAACAGCGCCAGAGCGTTGACAAATTCGACCACGAAATCGCGATCGCTGGTCGCATCGATGCTGTTCGCCGTGATGCCATGGCAAGCCAGATCCTCGGCCATGGCGTCGCGCTCGAGCGCCAGGGTGGCTCCCGCCACCGCTCCGGACCCAAGCGGAGAAAGATTCGTCCGCTGGCGAACCTCGGCCAGGCGCTCGCTGTCCCGGAAAAACATTTCCACGTAGGCCAACAGCCAATGCGCCACCAGCACCGGTTCGGCGCACTGCAGATGCGTGTAGGCGGGCATGGCGGAGGTTCCGCTCCGTTCCGCGCGCTCGAGGAAAACATCGCATAACTCGGCGAGCTCCGATCGCAGCTGATCGATCGCCTCCCGCACATACAGGCGAAGGTCGGCCGCGATTTGCTCGTTGCGGCTGCGACCGCTATGCAGCTTAAAACCCGTCTCTCCGATCAACCCGACCAGTTGGCTTTCGACGAAATGGTGAACGTCTTCGGCCTGGCTGTCAGCGCCGAATTCCGAAGAGGCCGCGGCTTGCTGGCCGATCTGGTCGAGCCCGCGAAGAATCGCCTTGAGCTCATCCGCCGCGAGAACGCCGGCCGATTCGAGGGCCCTGGCATGGGCGCGGCTGGCCGCCAGCTCATGGCCGAGGAGGCGACGGTCGAAGGCAAAGGACCGTTGCCAATTCTCGAACTCGGGATCCAGGGATTGCTGAAATCTCCCCGCCCACATCTTCATTTGGCTACCTCCAGGCGGGTTCCCAACCTCGACCGCGAAGGCAGGCCCAAGATGCGGATGAATCCCGCCGCATCCTTTTGGTCGTAGCTGTCCCCCATGGTGAAGGAGGAGAGGTCGGTGCGGTAGAGGGAAAATTCGGATTCACGGCTCACCACCGAGAGATTGCCCTTATATAAGGAGAGCGTGATGGCGCCGGTCATCTCCCGTTGCGTGGCCTCGACAAAGGCGTCGAGGGCCTGGCGTAACGGCGCGAACCACAAGCCAAAATAGACGAGCTCGGCATACTTCAGGGCGATCTGTTGCTTGAAATGGGCGAGCTCGCGTTCCAGACACAACCCTTCGAGTTCGCGATGGGCCGTCATCAGCAACGTTCCCCCCGGCGTCTCGTAGCATCCCCGCGACTTGATTCCCACAAAGCGGTTCTCCACCAGATCCACCCGGCCGATGGCGTTGCGGGCTCCGATCTCGTTGACCAGTTCCACCAAAGACACCGGATCGAGATCGAATCCGTTGACCGTGACCGGGATCCCCTGGGCAAAACCAATCCTCACCTGCTCTTCGCGATCCGGAGCCTCCTGGGGCGAGCGGGTCATCTGCCACGTCGAGGCCAAGGGCGCATGGCGAGCATCCTCGAGTTCTCCGCCCTCATGGCTGGTGTGCCAGAGATTGCGATCGCGGCTGTGTATCTTTCCCCGGCTGGCAGAAACGGGAATCCCGTGCTGCTCGGCATAATCCAGGCAGTCCTCGCGCGAGCGCAACGACCACTCCCGCCAGGGAGCCACCACTTTCAGTTCCGGAGCAAGCGCCTGGTAAGCCAACTCGAAGCGCACCTGATCATTGCCTTTGCCGGTACAACCGTGCGCCACCGCGGTGGCGTGTTCCCGCAGCGCGAGCGCAACCTGATGGCGGGCGATCAGGGGACGTGCCAGCGCGGTCCCGAGCAGGTATTTGTGTTCGTACACCGCCCCGGCCTTTAAAGCAGGAAAGACGTAGCCGGCCAAGAATTCCTCGCGCAGGTCTTCCACCACGACTTGGCTGGCGCCGGTCGCGTACGCTTTTCCGACGACCGCTTCGAGATCGTCCCCCTGGCCGACGTCGGCCACCATGGCAATGACGTCAAAGGCATAATGCTCCTTCAGCCAGGGAATGATGATGGAGGTATCGAGGCCCCCCGAATACGCCAGCACCACTTTCTCAGGCATGCGCACTCCTTACCGGCAAGCGGGTTCCGCCGGCCAACAGCAGATGCAAAACCGCCTTCTGCACGTGCAGGCGGTTTTCCGCCTGCTCGAAAATCAGGGAGCGTTCCGAATCCATCACCGCGTCGGTGACCTCCCGTCCGCGGTGCGCCGGCAGGCAATGCATGAAGACGGCATGCGGCGCGGCGCGCGCCATCAGCTCGGAATTGACCTGATAAGGCGCGAAGATCTGCTCCCGCTCGTCGCGTTCCTGCTCTTGCCCCATGCCCGCCCAGGCGTCGGTATACACCGCATCCGCGCCGCTCACCGCGGCCCCGGGATCGGCCAAGAGCTCTAGCTTTGCTCCGCTGCGGCGTGCGATCTCTCGCGCCTCCGCCAGGATTTCCCCATCGGGACCATACCCGGGAGGGTGGGCGAGGCGGATCGAGGAGCCGAGGCAGGCGCCGGTGAGCAGCAAGGAATGAGCGACGTTGTTTCCGTCCCCGACATAGGCGAGAGTGATCGTCCTCAGCTCGCCGAAGCGTTCCTCGAGGGTAAAGTAGTCGGCCAGAGCCTGGCAGGGGTGCTCGAGGTCGCTAAGGGCGTTAATCACGGGAACCGAAGCGTGTTCCGCCATGGACTCAATGGTGGCCTGCGCGAAGGTGCGCAGAACAATGGCGTCAAACCAGCGCTCGAGATTGTGCGCGATATCGCGGACGTTCTCCCGCGCATCCAGGCGCGCCTGGGTTTGATCGACAAAGAAGCATGTGCCGCCAAGACTGGCGATGCCAGACTCGAAGGTAAGCCGGGTGCGGAGCGATGGTTTCTCAAAGAACATCACGGTTTGCTTGCCGGCGAGGGCCCGCGAAAAAGCGGCCGGACGCGACTTCATGATCCGGGCAAGGTGGAGCACTGCTCGCACTCCGCTTGGTCCGAGATCGCGGGTCGAAACCAGGTCGTGACGGAAGAAAGCTTGGGGAATGACCGGAGTTGCCGATCGCTCTGGGGAAACGCTTTGAGGGTTCAACGGTGACTCCTTGCGTGGGATGTTGGGAGCGCCGGGCCAGGCTTTGGATGGGCGCTGGCGAGCGCTTCCGAGAGGGCGCCAATCAACTGATCGACATGCCTTTTCTGAATGATGTAAGGCGGCAGGAAACGCAGCACGGTTTCGCTGGTGCGATTAATCAGAATTCTGCGCCCTAACAGCTGGGCGACCACAGCTTTGGCCAGATCGGCAGAGCGCAATTCCATGCCCAACATCAGACCCATCCCCCGAACTTCGACGACCGATCCGTATTGGCTCCTCAGCCATTCCAGTCTTTCGCGGAAGTAGTCTCCCACCTCGCCCACGTGGTGCAACCATCCCCCTAGCACCCGCAGAAACTCAATCGCGACGCGACACACCAGCGGCCCTCCGCCAAAGGTCGTCCCATGCATGCCCGGGTCGATGGCGTTGGCCACCCGGCGCGTGGTGAGAATGGCTCCCAAGGGCAAGCCGGCGGCCAGGGGTTTGGCCAAGGTAACGATGTCGGGTTCGACCTTATAGTGTTGATAAGCAAAATAGCGGCCGGTCCGTCCAAGCCCGCACTGGATTTCATCGAGCAGCAACAAAGCTCCGCTCTTTTTGGTCAAGGCTCGGGCGGTTTCGAGGAAATCCGCCTGCAGGGGACGTATCCCACCTTCTCCTTGGATCGTCTCCAGGCAAACGGCGCACACGCTGCCGTCGAAGTGCCGCCGGAGATCCTGTACGTCGTTGAAGCGGACGAAACTGACGCCCGGGACGAGCGGCCCGAACGGGTTGCGGTATTTCGCCTGGCCGGTGGTGGCGAGCGAACCCATGGTGCGGCCGTGGAAGGAGTGATCCAGGGCGAGAATTCGCCATTTCGGCCGGTGGCCATTCGTGGCCAGAGTACGCGCGTAGGCGCGGGCCAGCTTCAGGGCTCCCTCCCAGGCCTCCGTACCGCTGTTGGCGAAGAATGCCCGGTCGAGGCCTGAGATCTTGGTCAGTCGCCGGGCAAGCTCTGCCTGATAGGGGTGAAAGAACAGGTTCGAGACATGGATGAGCCGGCTGGCTTGCTGCCGCAAGACCCGCTGAATCGCCGGATGACGGTGACCCAGGGCGTTGACGCCGATTCCGCTCAGGAAATCCAGGTAAGCATGGCCGCGCGTGTCCCACAGGTAAACTCCACGGCCCTTTTCAAATAACACCTTCTGCCGGTCGTAGGTGGGCAGGAGAAGCTCGTGTTCGGAGCGGATGACGCTGGCCAGGCTCATGCCGAAGTCACCTCCGTACCGCATTCCAGCTTGCAGAAATAAAACTGCCCCAAGACCTCCGCCTGCTCGGCGGGGAAGATGCGCACTCGCCGCACTCCCCGGCGCAGTGCCTCCTTCGAGGCCTCGAGCTTGGGCAGCATTCCGCCCGCGATGACCCGATCGGCGGCCAGATCCGCCACCTCAGCGGTCGTCAAATAGCGAATCACCGCGCCCTCGCGATTCTTCACCCCGGGCACGTCGGTGAGAAAGATGAGCGCATCGGCATGGCAGGCGGCGGCGCAGGCGGCGGCCATCTGGTCGGCGTTGACGTTGTAATACTCGCCGTCGGAGCCGAGTGCGATCGATGACAGTACCGGAATCCCGCCGTTTCCCCAGATGAGCTCGAGCCAGCGTGCGTCGGAGGAGCAGATTTCCCCCACAAACCCCAGATCGGAGCCCTGGGTTTGCTGTTTGCGGGCGCGGAAGGAAATGCCGTCACCGCCCGAAAGACCGAGCGCCGGAAATCCCTGGGCCTGAATGGCCGCTACCAGCTGCTTGTTGACCAAGCCGGCCAGCACCATGACGGCGACGTCGCGCGTCCTCCGATCGGTCACCCGCAACCCGTTCACGAACTCGCTCTCCTGGCCGAGGAGCTTCAACGTCCGCGTAAGCGCCCGTCCTCCGCCGTGCACAACCGCGACCTGGTGGCTATCGTGGGCGAGCTCCCCTACGGCCCGCGCACACTTGCGCCGCGTGGTTTCATCGTCGAGCGCCGCGCCTCCGATTTTGACCACGACCCTCATGCCAAGCCTGCCTCCGCGCTCCATCCATACATGAGGTTCAGATTCTCGGCCGCCTGCCCGGCCGCTCCCTTGAGCAAGTTATCGAGACAGGAGAGGAGCACCAGGCGGCGGCCGTCCTCGGCCAGGCAGAATCCGATGTCGCAATAATTGGTGTGCAAAGCGGACTGGATTTGCGGCAGGTTGGGGGTCGGAAAGACGCGCACCCAGCGGCGTCCCCCATAGAAACTCCGCAAGGTGGCTTCGAGGTCGCCGGGCTGGACCGGCCGCTTTAAGTACACGTAGATGGTCGAGAGAATTCCCCGCGGGATGGGAAGCAGGTGGGGAGTAAAGGTAAGCACCGAGGCTTCGAGCTTCAATTGTTCGAGAATCTCTCCCACGTGACGGTGATTGAATACCGCGTAGGCAGAGAGGTTGTCGGCCACGGAAACAAAATGAGTGCGTGCCGTCGGTTCCTTGCCCGCTCCCGACACACCCGACTTGGAATCGGAGATGATGCCCCGTCGCTCATCGACCAGGCCGGCTTCGAGAAGAGGCGCCAGGGCCAAGATGACAGAGGTCGCGTAGCAGCCTGGGTTTGCCACCAGCATAGCCTGGCGAATGCGCTGGCTGTGCAACTCCGGCAAGCCGTAGATGGCTTTCTCCGTCAGGGCGCCGGCAACCAGGGCATCTTCGTCCTGAAACTGATAGGGGGCGCGATGCTCCGGGCGTTGCAGGCGCCAGGCTGCGCTCAAATCAATCACCCGCAGGCCTTCGGCCATGGCCTCAGGCACCAGGGAGCGCGACACTTCGTGCGGAGTGGCCAGGAAAAGCAATTCCACCCCTTGCCGCTTCAAGGCCGGCCAGGACAGGGTCTGGAGAGGATAACCTCCATTGCCGGAGAGAACCGGAAACACTTCCGCCAAATCCCGAGGAGCTTCGCTGAAAGCCGAACGCTGCACGAGCAGAGGAGGGTGCAGGTGAGGATGGCGCAGCAGAATGCGCGTGAGTTCCAACCCGGCATAACCGGTTGCGCCCACCACCGCCGTCTGCAGCTTTCCCGTTGTCACTCGAGCATCTCCTCAATCCGCCGCGCCAACTTTTTTGCCCCCTGCTTGTCCGGGCAGACAATCAGAATCGTGTCGTCCCCGGCGATCGTGCCAACCGTCTCCGGCCACTCTTCCTCATCGAGGGCCACGGCCACCGGCTGGGCGCTGCCCACGATGGTCTTAAGCACCAACAAGTTTCCCGCCGGTCGCGCCTCGAGCACGAATTCTCGTACCAAGCGCGCTACGGGCGGCAAGGCCGCCGTCGCATTCTCGCCCTGCGGGAACGAGTAGCCACTCGCGCCCTTGCTCAGCTGCAAGTCACGAACGTCGCGCGAAAGTGTCGCTTGCCCCACCCTGAAGCCACGTTTTCGCAGGGCCCGCTGCAAATCTTCCTGGCTGGCGATCGGCCCCTGCCGCAGCACTTCGAGAACGGCCCTTTGCCGGAGGGCTTTATTCATAATGAATAAATATTCATAACTGTGAATAAATATTGTTCATCATCTTATGGATTTACCGGACGATGTCAAGCAAAAAATTCCGTGATGATGCACTTGACCAAGTGAGATTGCCGGTATCGATCAGAGTCGTAATCGTTCGCCCGAACAAGCCCCAAGCGGCACGAGGATTGTAGCGATAGGAGAACATTAGGAGCACGGTCCCGATCTCAGGCGCTTCGGAGCTCATGTTCGAAAAACTCCGACAGTCGGAACCCGGGAGCGGAATTTACCCCTCGAGCACCTTCCTGAGTTTCTTCTTTCCAACTTTGACCTTGACCCTGGGAGTTGGCGGGGTCTCGCAGAGCCGCTTGAGCACGGCATCGCAGGTCTTTCGACCTGGCCGAGGATCGGAATTCAGGTCGTGGTTGTTTTGGTTGACTGATTTACTCCGGCGACCTGCCCTACCTCAATGACAAGGCTTTGGTTGGGTCCCACAAGCGCAAATCTCCCGCACTCATTGCACAAGGCAGCCCTGTCACGCTGAGCATGCTCACCCCGTAGCGCGGCCCCGGAGGACGTTTATGGCTTCACGCCCAACTGCCAGAATAGAAAGGAGTAGATATCTGTTAGCTCTTCGATCTGCTTGGTAATTGGTTTCCCCGCACCATGTCCAGCTTTGGCTTCGATGCGCAGCAGGATCGGACGCGCACGGCTCTGCCCATTGGCAGCCTGGGCTTGCATGAGGGCAACCATTTTTTTGGCATGCATGGGATCGACGCGGGTGTCGCTTTCCGCGGTGATAAACAAGATCGCCGGATACTCTACCCCTGGCGTGACGTGATGATAGGGTGAGTAGGCGTAGAGCCACTCGAATTGTTGCGCGTCCTCCGCCGAGCCATATTCCGGAATCCAAAGCTTCGCAATCTGAAAATGCTGGTAGCGCAACATGTCCAGCAAGGGTACCTGGCAGACTACGGCCCGAAACAGATCGGGACGTTGGGTGAGTGCCGCACCCATCAGCAAACCGCCATTCGAACCACCTTGGATCGCCAGTCGCTCCTTGTCCGTATACTTCTCTCCAATCAGATACTCCGCCGCAGCGATGAAATCGTCGAAGACATTCTGTTTCTTGTCCAGCATGCCTGCCCGGTGCCACTCCTCGCCAAACTCGGCACCGCCGCGCAGGTTGGCCACCGCGAAAACTCCGCCATGTTCCAGCCACTGAAACCGGCTACCGCGGAAGTCGGGTGTCTGACTCAGGTTGAAGCCGCCATAGCCGGTCAGTAACGTCGGGTTCTTGCCGTTCAGCGCCAAGCCCTTCCGGTGGAAGACAAACATCGGGATTTTGGTCCCGTCTTTTGATGGGAACCAAAGCTGCTTGACTTCATAGGCGGAAGGATCAATGCCCGGAGCGTCCACCTTGTCCCAAAGTTCACAGCTGCGCGAAGCCAGTTCCATGCGATAGACCGAAGGCGGAACCGTGAACGACACGAAATCGAAGAACGCCTCACTGCGATCCCATCGTCCCCCGAGACTATTCACCGTACCAATCGTAGGCAGTGGAATCTCCGCCAACTCTTGGCCGTTCAGATCGAACAGCTTCAGCTGCGAGCTGGCATTCTTCTCGTACTGCGCCAACAATTTTCCGCCGAAGATGCTGACACCCTTCAAGACCACGTCACTCTGCGCAATAATCTCTTTCCAGGCTTCGCGCTTCGGATTCTTGGCATCGACGCTGAATGTGTGAAAACGGGGAGCATCTTCATTGGTCGTGATGTAGAGTTCCCCTCGGAACACCTCCGCGCTGTAAAGGAATGGTTTGCCGTGGGTAACCTCGACCGGCGCGGTCCCTGCCCTCAAGTCTTGCAAGTACAGTTCGCTCTTCGCCCAACCTTCGAACACCACGATGAGTAGCCAGCGGTCATCATCGTCCGCTAATGCAACTTGCGGGATGTCCTGCGGATTCCGGCCTTCTCCGAAGATGAGCGGATCTTGTGCCGGGTCGCTTCCGATCGCGTGATAAAAAACCTTCACGTGATACACTTCTTCTCCCGCCGGCACGTCGCCTTTCTTCGGATGACGGGTGTAATAGAACCCTGAGTTGTCTTTTTTCCAGGCAATGCTGGCGAAGCGCGTGCGCTCGATTGTGTCCGGCAAAATCTTGCCGGTATCGCTTTCAATCACGTGCAGGACGCTTTCCTCCGAGCCGCTCGCCGAAGTGCCATAGGTCACGTACTTGCCATCGTCGGACGGGAACCACCAGTCGAGTGCGACTGTGCCGTCGACCGCCATCTGGTTGACATCGACCAGAGTTCGATCTTTGCCGTGAAGGCCTTCCCGCACCAACAGGACCGGCTGATTCTGTGTTCCTTCGCGTCGTGTATAGAAGTAAAACTTGCCGGCAACCTGCGGGGCAGTGAGGGTCCCGATTGTAGCCAGTTGTGTGACGCGCTGTTGGATCTGTTGCCGCCCCGGCAAGGGATCGAGCACACTGCGCGTATAGGCAAGCTCCTGGCGCACATACGCCTCGGTCTCGGGATTGCCTGCGTCCTCCAACCAGCGGTAGGGATCGAGGATCCGGTGGCCGTGAATGATTTCCTCGACCACTTCTTGCTTTGCTTTTGGTGGAGCTGTCGATGGCGTAGCGTGACTGGAAGAATCATCTGCGGCCAAGAGCATGGCTGCCCACAAGAGAG
>DASPVV010000092.1:0-5276 GCA_035622175.1 Terriglobales bacterium
CCATTTTCCCACTTCTTTTGTCGCATTGCTTCCTTGGGGATGCTGAGGGCGACCCTGACCTTGCTTTGGCCCTGCGCGCGAAGATGTGCTGTAGCGGCGAACGGATAAGGAGCTGCACTCTTGGCGGCCTGACACATCCAGTAATGGCCCTCGTGTCCTCCAGTAGTTGGGTCGGACTCGCACAGTAAGTGGGTTGCGCCTGGTTCGGGGAAGCTCCCGTTCAGGTCGGCCCGAGTACCACGACCTGGGGAAACGGGAAAGGTCAGTTTGAAGCTGCGCAACTGGGGCAAAGCAGGGAAGGCGCTGCGCCCGGTGCACATCCCGAAGGACCTTTCAAAAATTAATCACCACCGAGCCTCAAATTTTTCATTGTCGTGCTATTTCTAATTCCAAATATAGAGCCTGCAGCTTTGTTTTCAGCAAGTTGCGGGCGCGAATTTTGTCTTGATCCGGGGGAATCGCATTGCCAGACAAATGGGCCAGCACCAGCCTGCGATAAGAACGCAGAACAGGTTCTTCACTGGCAACCCTGTAGGACGAGGTCAGAATGGGAAACGGATCGACAAAATTCGATTGTGATTGGTGGGATGGAACGATGTCGCGGCGATCTGGAATCCCCCGCCGATGACGAACCCGAAACGGTTATGGATGGGAAACTTGCCGACTACGATGCCGGGTGTGATGTAGAGCAACGAGTGGCCGTCGTGTGACCCTTCGTAATAGTGTGTCAAATTGAACTCTGTCTCCGGCCAGATTTTCTTCAAGATGCGGTATTGCATTGTATTGTTCCACAAGATCGTTCGTCCAATGGTTGCTGTATTCCCTGTGGGCAAACTGCCTCCCAAGGTTCCCTGCAAGGCAAAATCCCCGTAGCCCTTTCCGTAGGCAATCGTCGGTGTAATTATCGGACTTAACGCTCCCTGTTGATATTGCCCTGTGGGAAAACTCATCTGGTAGAAGGCTGTCAAAATGTAGTTCCCGCGCTCCTCGTTTGCTGCGGCTATCCTATACTTCACGAGGAACTGCCAGTCTCCGAATCCGTCACTCTGAGAATTTGGGTTGTTAACGATATACGGAGCGACGGCGAGGGTGACCTCGACGTTTTTCTCCGGGATGATCTCCAGACCTTTACTAACGCCGTAGTTGGTCGTTGTGATCCCGCTGTTGTGAGTCTGCCACTGGATGTCGTATCGAAACAGCTGGTGGAGTGTCGGAGTGGTTGTCGCAAGGGGGACAGCCCAGTGAGGTTGTTCGTTTTCCGTTTGTGTCACCATGTCCAACCAATTCGAGATGAAGCCATCCTGCGCAAAAGTCAAAGTTGACGAAAGCAAAAGACCGAACCAAAAGACACAATGAGCCTTAACCATTTGATTTTCCACACAGAACAATCGACGTTGACTCTAGACTTGATAAAGAAAGGATCGAAGTCGCCGCCGCGCTCTAACGGACTTGTGCAAACCATTTAAGAGACAACGAGGCACACAAATCCTCGGTGATCGCACCCCTTTAAACCTCATCGTCCTGCTCAGCCTTACGAGCCAGCAGAACAAGCCTTTCGCTGAAGCGAAATAGACGTCTGTGGCCTTAAGGGCATAGGAGTGGCACGACCGGCCACTCCCGCAAGCATAGTTCTATTCTTGCGCCCTAGTAATCGACATGGCGTACGACGCCGTGTAATGGAGCAACTCCGAAGTGCTTTGCGGCGTCGTCCTGGAACGTGACCTTAATATTCGAAAATGTGACGCTGTTGGGTCCGGTGCCCCCAGTGATGTCGATTGCCAAGCTGGAACTCGGTCCAAACGGCGGCGGCCATGCCCCGTTGAATGTGATAACGGCAGGCCCAGTTACTTCAAGGCCATTCGACAGAGCCGTTACCGTACCATCAACTAGCTTGATGTGATGCGTGTGCGCCTTGCGATCGGCAGGACTGTTCAAATCGCCGCCACCGCTGTTGATTACGCCTAGGTCCGACCGCTCCATGTTTACGGCAGCCGAAAAGTCAGCCTTGCCGTTGCGCTTGATTGTCAACGACCACTGACCGCGAACCTCCCACGGACCACCGACAGGGCTTTGAGGCGTATAGTCGCTGATCGTGCCGCGGAAATGGACCTCTCTCGACCTTTGGGCAAACGCGTTGCTTCCTGCGATCGCGAGAACTAGGATTAGAGCTATCCCCCCCAAACGGTGGTTTTTCATTGCAGACCTCCCAAGTCTGAATTACGCGTTAGATTGAGGCAACGAACCCAGGGATTGCAATTCAGGTTCTGTAAAGGCGAGATTAATTTTGCATAAATCCGTAACCCGCTGGCGCTGTTGCGTCTGGCAGCATTATGGGGCATCATTTCAGCAACATTCGTGTCGAAACTATGGGGAGCGCTTACGGCTTCAGAGTTCCATTTCGGCAATTTCACACTTGACCAGTCCCGGTTTCGCTTGCAAAGGGGTGAACACCGAGTTCATGTAGAAAAGCTTCCGATGGAGTTGCTCATCCTGCTGGTGCAACGGCAGGGAAAACTAGTCACCCGCGGGGAGATCGCTGAACGGCTTTGGGGCAACGACGTCTTTCTGGACGTCGATCACAGTATCAATGTAGCCGTCCGGAAGATTAGAGTTGCGCTGCGAGACGACCCGGACAGGCCGCGCTTCGTAGAAACCATAGTCGGAAAGGGTTACCGTTTTGCTGCGCCGGTGACCTCGAACAACGGGGTCTCTAGCGGCCAGGTGCAGCCAGCGGTTCAAGTCGATTCGGACAAGGGCACGTTGCCTGCCAATGCGGAAACGTCGCCCTTCAAAGTAAGAATTCCTTCTCGCAATGTGGCGGTCTTGTTTGTAGCGGCGGCGACGCTGGCCGTCATTGGTGTTAGTTGGCTTTTACATCGCGGCATTGCTCGGGTGGCAACTCAGCCGCCTATCAAATCTCTGGCAGTATTGCCCTTGAAGAACCTTTCCGCTGACCCAACACAGCAATATTTGGCTGACGGCTTGACGGAAGATCTCATCGGGCGGCTGGCCTTGGTCCCTGGCTTGCATGTGATTTCCCGTACTTCGTCGATGCACTTCAAAGACTCCCAGCTTTCGATACCAGAGATCGCCAAAGCGCTTCGGGTGGATGCCATTGTCGAAGGATCAGTGATCCGGGAGGACAGTCAGATCCGCGTACACGCACAGCTGATTCGTGCCGCGACCGATGAGCATATTTGGGCGGGAGAGTACGAGCGTAAGTACGGAAGCGTTCTGGTTTTGCAGCAAGAGGTTGTTGGGAATATCGTTGCGCGGATTGAGGCGAGCCTCACTCCACGGAGTCGCGTGGGACGAACGCGAGCAGTGGACCCCGAGGCTTACGAGGCCTACCTCAAGGGCCGGTATTACTTTAACCAGCGAACCGTAGAGGCGCTCAACAAAAGCACCGAGTATTTCCAGCAAGCCATAGACAAGGATCCGAGTTACGCTTTGGCTTACAGCGGCCTGGCCGATACTTACGCTTTGCTTGGCTTCCGCGGGCGGGTTCGATCGAAAGACGCCCTCCTGCGGGCTAAAGCAGCCGCTCTGAAAGCCATTGAATTGGAGGACACGCTATCTGATCCTCATGCATCGCTAGCGTTCATCGCCGAGACGCTCGAGTGGGACTGGGTAACAGCGGAGCGGGAATATAAGCGAGCTCTCGAACTTAACCCCGACGATGCGCGGGCGCACCATTGGTATGCCGGCTATCTGACGTATGTTGGTAGAGTTGACGAGGGGATCGTCAAGGAAATGCGCGCCAGGGAACTTGATCCTTTATCTCTGCCGATCAACAATGCGCTGGCGGGCAGGCTCCTTGTGGCTGGCCGTTACGATGAAGCATTGCAGCAAGTGCAAAAAACTTTGGAGCTGGACTCTCATTTTCCGCAAGCGCACCAGACACTTGGCTGGGTTTACCTGAGCGCCGGAAAGCATGAGGAAGCTGTACGAGAATTTCAGAACGCATTGCAACTTTCTGGCGCTGACGACACAGACCTGATACTGGATCTCGGGTTCGCTTATGCCGCGACAGGTCATCGGGACGAGGCGCGCACGATTCTCGCCAAGCTGAAGGCATTGCACCAGCAAGGGCTGGCGACGTCTGCTTCCGTTGGGATTCTCTATGGAGCTTTGGGCGAATCCGATGAGGCTTTCTCCTGGCTCGAAAAAGCCCATAGGGAGCGGGACCCGGAATTGACTTATATCAAAGTGGGACGCAGGTTCGAGCCGCTGCGTCATGACCCAAGATTTGAACAATTAGTGCGCCGTATCGGGCTACCTGACTAAACTGGCCGAAAAATGCCCACTGTCTGGCAATCGGCAATCCAATACCAACGGAATGAATCGGCTCGAGCGCGGCTCTCGCGAGACTGCGCAAGCGAGCTGAGTCGTTTGGCCCAGTAGGGCCGTCGCACTATGTGTTTGCGGCATTCGTACCGAAATTTACCTTCAGCGGCAAGAAGGTCATCGACTATAAGCTTACCGGATTCGATCCCACAAAACATATCAAGAGCTGGAGATCAGCTTGGCGAACGCTGCCGGGGAAAGCAGGGCTGCCCGGCCTCCGGTTTCATGATCTTCGGCACTGTGCTATCACCCACTTGCCAAAGGCGGCGCGTCCGACGCGACCATCATGGCAATTGCAGGGCATGTCAGCCGTCGCATGCTTGAACGGTACAGCCACGCGAGGATGGAGGCGAAGTGGAGAGCAATGGAAGGCCTTGCTGCGAGTACCAAACTGGCAGGTTATGACACAAACCATCACCCAAAAGTGATGGCCGCAAGCAGTCTTCCTTTCTAAATTGTTGAGGGAATTGGTGGACCTGGTCGGGTTCGAACCGACGACCTCTTCCATGCCATTTAATCCCTATTAACAAATACAACGACTTACAACAGCTCGGAAGGCCGTCTTTTGGGTTTTTGTACCCGCAACCCAGGTAAGCATCACAGGTAAAGATCGCAGATAAGTCCTGGTCTCTGCTCGTAACTCGGAAACCTGGTTATGGTTATTCTGTCTACCATTTGCCAAATAGGATAAGCCATAGCATAATGGCATTATGACAGGGAAAGTTACGCTTGATCAGGCGGGCCGTGTGGTTCTACCGAAAGCTGTGAGAGACGAGTTGCGCCTGTCTCCAGGGGACACGCTCGATCTGACGGTACAGGGTGAGCATGTCACTCTGCGGCCGAGGCGGGCCGCCACGCCCTTGCAAAAGGAGCGTGGCATCTGGGTCCTTCGAACCGGCAAGCCACTGACAGAAGAGGAAACACAGGCG
>DASPVV010000093.1:0-11925 GCA_035622175.1 Terriglobales bacterium
CCGCTTGTAGGCATTTGCCATGACTTGCTGCTTGTAACGTTGCGCTTCCCCCAGGTATCGGATTTCGTCGTATCGTTCAACGTTGGTGTAGCCGGTGCTGCCGACCCGATAAGTCACGATTTCGGGAGTTTGAGGACGCTCCTCCGAGGAATGCGGTTGCGTCTGATTGGGCTCGCGGCTTGCGACTTGCTCGGGAGGTGTCAAGGTATTCAGTGGGTTTCCATTCGCGACACGATCAGCGCCTGGTCGAGCAAGCGCTTCTGGATGCGTTGTCGTTTGGCCGCCGCATCTTTCGCAGGAATACGTTTCGGCGAGAACTGGTCGACAAAGATCATGGTGGTGGATTTCAGGATATACAGGTTAAGCAAACGAGGGTTCAGCTGGTCGCCATAGGACTCTAAAAAGGCTAGGACCATTTCTTCCAATGCGTGACGACTATAGATCCAACGGTTAGCGATAAGGCGAGCGTAGGCCACAAACATGCCCAGGTCTTCGTAGATCGGATTCGACTTTCGATAGGAACCGAAGTCGATCACCGCCACACCCGCGGGGTGGACAAATATGTTCTGCGGGATGAAATCGCCATGTACAGCGGAGTGAGGACACGGGCTATCCAGGGTCATTGCATTTTGCGCCGCAGCTCTCCAGACGTCTGCGGCGAGCCGTGGTTCGAGTCCAGCCGGCAACGCTTTTCGCAACCAGTACTTAAGGTCCGAAAGGAAAGAATAGGGGTTATGCCGAGTCGGAGCAGCGAGATTCAGGTTGTGGAGACGATGCAGCCAATTCCCGATCCTAGTCGCTGTAGCCCTGACTAATCGCAAGTGCAGCGAACCGGTTACAGGATTAGCGTGCTGCTTCAGGAACTTGCTGAAGGGGATTCCCGGAACACGCTGAAAGACGACAGCTCCAATTTCGGGTAGCAGAGCGATTGGCCGTGGCAGTGTGTCGCGGAAGGGGGCGTCGGAAGCCACCCAAGTCTCATGAACAAATTGAAATTCCTCGCGAGCATGGTTCCAACTGGACTCCTGACTCAACTGACCCATGCGGTGCTTCACCATCAAGGTCGGAAGATCGAGATTGCGCCCACGAAACTCGAGCACCTCCGAATTGCTTGCGGCATACCGCCCGATCAGTTTCAAATCCCAGCTACCCAGAATCGGATGTTCGGAAATGCAGCGCTCGATGCGGGTAATGCGTTCAGACGCATAATTCTCGGCATGGAAGAAGTCGGGAACTCCGCCGACCGATGGCCAGCACGCGCCACAACCGGGGCAAACGTAGCGATCACCGGTACCCTGTACCTCCTGGTGACATTCTGGGCAGAGGAGCAGAGGCTTGCTCGCTTGGGGCGGTCGAGGAGCGTCAACGAGTTCGAGGGAGTTAGCTAACACCGTTTGGGTCCCTCGTCGGGGATCGTTCAACCCACTGTAACCCCATTGTAACCTCATTGTAACCTGATTGTAACATAAAACTCTATAATGTCTACCTACGATATAGACTTTCATCGGTTCTCACGGTTTGCCAACCGCCACGGGCCGTGGCCAAAACGCTGAGCGAATCCGGAGCTCGAGAAGCCGTACGCCGGCGGCAATCGATACCCAAGGCGCGTGAAGCGACAGGAGAGAGACCGCTCCGTCCAGGGAGAGCTAGTTTTTGATCGGAGGATGGCTAGGGCGCGGTGGAAGCGGTGCTTGTGGTCTTAGGCACGTGGTCGGCATCGACGGACACGTCGCGTTGAATGACCATCTCGATCGTGGTTCCTGCGTCGAGTCTGACCTCGTTACTCTGGGTCAGCAAGCCGATCGCGGTCCCGACTGCGCCCCCGATCGCCGCGCCGATCAGCGCCCCTTTCCCTCCCCCTGTGGCCGCCCCGATCACCGTCCCGGTTGCGGCAGTGCCGGCGGCAGTTGCGACCTTCTCGCCGGCTTTACTGTCCGCGCGGATCGTGCCTTCGTCGTCCTTTATCTTGGTTTTGTCGACGCCGGGTGCATTCTCGACCGCTCCGGGCAAAAGCACGGTATAGCCGCTGGGGTAGATCAAAGTGGTGAAATGAATGAGCACTTCGGCGCGGCCTTTGATACGGCCAGCTTGCTGGATATGGCTAATCCGCCCCTGGACATAGGTTCCCGCGGGGATAAGCACCCGGCCATTCGCGACGACAGGAAACGACGTCTCGGCGTAGACCACATCCCCTTCCCGGTTCCCCCTGGTCGAAATCGCATGTTTGAGGACCACCGGCAGTTTCGTGCCCGCTGGAATGATCAGCGTTGGTGGACTGGTCGAGGACGAATTGGCGGCTTCGGACCCGGTCGGGCTAACCTGGGCGGATGCCACCATCGCCAGGAGCAACACACTCGCTACCACGCGCAATCGAGCACCTCCCTTGGTAGCCTACACCTAACGAGCTTGCGATGGCCTGAACTGGTTTTCGAGCGGGTTCCCGTTTCAAATCCTTACTCCCCGTCATTCTAGTTCTTCCCAGCCCTTTGCGCAGCATCTCAGATTGCAACCCTCCGTCATGAGGGAAAACTGTTTCCGAGGGGCACCGTAAAGCTACCCTTCCCGTTCCCGCAACTTTTACCTTCGAGCTCGATCTCGAGCCTCGCTTAAAATGGATGACTTAACCATCGCGGGCAGGCGCGAATGGCGTAAAACCTCCTCTAATTGGGCAGGATTGAGAGTACGGGCGACCTTGGCCGCACTGTCTATGGGCGTTTGCTCACTCGCAATAGGGCGAGACGAATCTCGCTTCGCAGCGACCACTTGGGATGCTCGCAAACCGCGCGCACCAGCGTTGCTCCTGATTCTCTTCGCAGTACGGCTTGTCGAACCATCGCTTCCGTAAGCCTCGGATTCTCAAGCGCCGCTCGCAGCACGCGCGGTTCCGGATCAAGCAGCAACGCCGCCGCCACCCTTCCAGAGGCTCGCCGGGCCAAGGATAGGCGCCCGCCGGATGAAATCGATTCCAGGCGCTTCAGCAAGGTTTCCTCGGCCGCTACTTTGATGTCTCCGGCAATCCTAGGAGTAAGCGCCACCTGCATCAGATCGAAGGTAAACAACTGTCGTAAGAGCGACAGCGAGGCATAGCGAGGGGTCCGGGGATGTCCCACGATCGCCATCTTTACCTTCCTTGCGGTTGCTGCGCTGTTTTTGCTGAGCCGCTCAAGAACCTCAGACGGCAGGTCCATTCTTTCGAGCAGGGCCAGGGCTGAATCTTCGTTGAAGCCAGGGTCTGCCAGCACGGCGTGGAGCGTCTCGGACGAGGATCGATCCCCGGCTTCTTCGAAAGTCGTCGGCAGGGGGGGCCCGGAAGCAACTGCCTCGAAGCTCGAACCTCTTGGGGGAAGATGCTCAGGAGTGTGGACGCGCGCTCGTGGATTGCTATCTCTTGACACCGTTTCGGTTACCAGGCTGACGCCCCCCAAAGCCCGGCGAGAATCACTAAACTTCATCCGCTCGCCGCCGCTTGCATTCCCCTGCGAGCCAGCTCCAACGCGCCTCTCACCGGATCCACAACATTCTCACTGACGATGATCTTGGGATACGTCAGCCGCAGATTATTGTAGAAAATTTGGCGGACCAGGGCAGCGTTACGGAAGACCCCGCCCGAGGTGGCCACCGCTACGCCTTGTCCCTTTTTAAAGAGCCGGGCAATGACAATCTTGGCCAAGATCGCCAGTTCGGCACCTGCTTGTGCCAAAACATCGTGGGCAATTGGGTCCTTCGAGTCCGCCGCGGATATGACGGTGGGCAACAGTCCCGCGAAATCCGGCGGGGGGGAAGCGTTTGCCGACATGATCATCTGCTCGCGGGTCTTCACTTGCCAGACTTTCATGAGCCCCTCCAGCAACGCCGCCCGTTGGTCCTCATCAAAGGCGCGCATCACCGCAGCCACGACCGCTCGCCCAATCCAGTGGGCGGAGCCTTCGTCGGAAATTGCAAAACCCCACCCACCGGCGCGAGCCGTCCGTCCCGCCTCGTTCCGCCCATAGGCAATCGAACCCGTGCCGGAGATTACCACCACTCCCGGTCCGCTTCCGGCGGCCGCTTCCATGGCAATCACCATGTCTCCGACGATTTCGACGTCTCCGGAAATGATTTCCGAGAGGATCCTTAGGACGGGTCCGGCGGTCTCGGCCCGGGCACCCCCGGCGATCCCGACACAGGTTCGGCTGATTCTCGACGCATCCACCCCAGCCTGTGCGCACGCCTGGCGGATCGCGGCGTGCATGGCCTCCCGCGCCCTTCGTTCACCTACGCGGACGACGTTGCTGGGACCCGCGACGCCACTGCCCAACAGTGAACTCTCGTCGCCAATCAGGCAGGCAGTCTTGCTGCCTCCGCCATCGATCCCAATGAAGATACTCATCCTCGTAGTTCTACCACACGAACTCTATTTCCCCGAGCGCCACCCCCATCCGCCGCCGCGGATTGATCAAGCAGATACCTTTGATGACGGCGATATCCATCACCGCAAAAAGCCCGGTACGCTGGAGAAGTCGAGCCCCGCCCTATGGCTCTCAACCGACTGGATCTCGCCATCGTTGCGGTTTACCTCGCGGCCATTACCGTGTTTGGGCTCCGCTTTCGAAAACGCCAGCGCTCCCTGCGCGATTACTTCCTTGCCAACCGCGACATACCCTGGTGGGCCATTGCCCTCTCGATTGTCGCCGCGGAAACCAGCACGCTGACCATTATTAGTATTCCCGGCTTGGCTTACGATACGAATCTGAACTTCCTCCAGGTCGTACTCGGATATCTCGCGGGGCGCGTGGTGATTAGCTTCACTCTCCTGCCGCAATATTTCCGCGGCGACCTTTTCACCGCCTACCAGTTCATGGAGCGTCGCTTCGGCCGTCGGCTGCGATCCCTAACCGCCGCCCTATTTCTTATCACCCGCGCCGCCGCCGAGGGTGTTCGCATCTATGCCGTCTCGATCGTGGTAGGGATTGCGCTCGGCACCGACGAAATCGCTTCCATCGCCATCATTACAGCCCTGACCCTGATCTACACCTTTGAAGGCGGTCTGGCAGCCGTGATTTGGACGGATGTCATCCAAACCGCAATTTACGTCGGGGGCAGCATCGTCGGACTCTTCACCATCCTTCATGCGGTTCCGGGAGGATGGCCGGTGATTCATGCCATGGCCACAAATGCCGGCAAGTTGCGCGTCTTTGACTTCACACCGGATGTGTGGAGACCCTACACATTCTGGGCGGGCTTGCTCGGGGGAGCGTTTCTGACCACGGCGAGCCACGGCACCGACCAGCTGATTGTGCAGCGGCTTCTCGCGGCGCGAAACGAGCGGCAGTCGGTTACGGCTCTGCTTACGAGTGGCGTCGTCATCTTCTTCCAGTTTGCTCTCTTTTTGCTCATCGGCGTGATGCTGTTCGCCTACTACGGAAGGCCGTCGGCGTGGTTCGGTCGAGCCGATCGGATTTATCCGACCTACATTGTGACCCAAATGCCCCATGGGATTTCCGGGCTGCTCATCGCTGCCATCCTGGCGGCCGCGATGTCGAATCTGAGTGCGGCGCTCAACTCCCTGTCCTCCACTTCCATCATTGACTTCTATCTTCAGCACAGACCACAGCTTGATGAGCGACGGCGGCTCCAGCTCTCCCGCCTGACGACGCTGGTTTGGGCCCTCGTGTTGTTCGGACTGGCGGTGCTTTCCCTGCGTAAAGCCGGCAGAGTAATTGAGGTTGGGCTGCAGATTGCGTCCGTCGCCTACGGCGCACTGCTGGGCGTTTTCCTGCTTGGGGTGCTGACTCGGCGCGCCAACCAGCGTGGGGCGATGCTCGGCATGGTATGCGGCTTCGGGGTCGAGCTGTACATCTGGCTCGCCACCCGCGTTCCCTGGACCTGGTATGTATTGATCGGGACCGTGGTAACGTTCTCTGTGGGGTATGCTTCGAGCTCGCGCCCGGCGGCATTGCTAGAAGACCCTCCTAGCTTGCACCGCTAAGGTGAGTAGAACCAAAGCATTCAGAGATCGACGACCAGTTTTTCTGCCCGCTTTCGCAAGTTCGACACCTTTCGCGACTCGCTGATCCAGGCGTCTTCACCGTTGACCCAATTCCTTACCTTGGGGCCTGCTTTCCGAATGCGAAGCGCAGCCATTCTCTGCGTTGCGATTTAACTCCTGGCCAAAAGCGCAGCGATAAAGGCACGTTGCAAAATCAGCCGGAGTCAGACGCCACCTGGTTGTTGCAGGGCTGGCCAGCCGGGGGCTGGCGGCGATTTGGAAAGGTCAACGGACCAACCGTGCTCGCGCGTTTTGAGGTACGGTGAAGAACCTCCTCTGCCTTCGTCAGGTTTGCGGGAAACTTTGACCGAGAATAAACTGTCGTATGTTGGTCCAATGAAGGGTCAGACACGCCATGACTATTAAGAAGAAGACAAGCATTGCCATGCTGCTAGCGGCACTGGTGTTGGGGATGGGGATAGGATTTACGACGGGCAAGGCGGAGGAGCAGGCCCAAACGGCTCCCGCCAAGAAAGGTAGCACGTACGAGATCAACGTGCCCGGAACCAAGGAATGGGTCGACACGAACGTTGACCTGCGGGGAGGTGCGAATCTGCGCTTTACGGCCACGGGAACGATAACGTACCCGGCGGACGACTCGTACAAGGGGAAGACGCACACGTCCGGAACGTTTGGTCCGGCCGGGCTCACCCGCGGATGGGCTGATCTTATCCACCAATATGCGGTGACGGATGCCGGTCATGGCGCGTTGATCGGCCGCATCGGTTCCGGCGACTATGCGCAGGCATTTCTGATCGGCGAAACCAAGCAATACGACGTGCCGGTGGCAGGAAGACTGTATGTAGGGATCAATCAAAGCCTGAGCGAGGCCTCGACTGCAACTGGAAGCTTCCATGTGAAAATCGAGGTTTTGGACGAAGGGTCGGCGTCGGCCACGAATGCCGGCGGCCCAGCGGAAACCCCTGTGTCGGGTGTCACGCCTCAGTTGCTCGGTAAAATCCCTCGGCGCGTTTCCGATCCCAACGGGAGACCAGGCGACATGGTGAACCTGCTGATTGTGGGGACGGAAGACCAGGTGGTCAGGGCTTTCACTACCGCCGGTTGGGTGAAGGTCGATAAGTCGGTGGAAGGTTCCGTACTCAATGCGCTGTTGGAGACAGCCGAGAAGAAGGACTATCTGACGATGCCGATGAGTACTTTGTTTCTATTCAACCGGCCACAGGACTACGGATTCGCCCACGGCGAGCCGGTGAAGGTAGCGATGTCACGCAATCACTTGCGTGTTTGGAAGTCGCCCTACCAGGTCGACGGGCGGCCGTTGTGGTGCGTGGCAGCCACGCACGATATCGGATTTGAGCGAGACCAGCGGAACAACGGAGTGACGCACAAGATCGATCCGGCCGTCGACGGCGAACGCGAATATGTGGATGGCACGCTTTCGGCAACCGGGCTGGTGATCCAGAGGGACCACGTCCTGCCAGCCGATCCGCTGACGACGGCAAAGACTGCGACCGGAGGAGAGTTTCATTCCGACGGCCGCATCGTCGTCCTGGTGCTCAAGAATTCCACGAGCAGCTAGCCATGAAAATCGAGCTTGGCCCGGACTGGGAAGCCATCTTGCGCTAGGCGGAACCATTCTGCATAGCACGAGCAGGCAGCGAGATCCGGAAACTGACTGCGCGCATCGAGATGCCGATTCGAGCCAAGCCGAACCTTGGGGAGTGATGTCCTAATCTGGACGTTTGGGTTCAGTCGTGGTGGAAATAGAAGAGGTTCCCGTCCATATCCTTAACTGTGAATTGCCGTAATCCCCAAGGTTTTCTTGCCAGAGGATCCACGATGTTCGCACCTAACGATTTCAGTTCCTCGTACGACGCATCAATATCTTCAGCGAACACCCAGTGCACGGCGGGTTCAAACGGCGGCTTCCTCTTGCGAAAGAATATCGCCACATGACCGCGTGACACGGCCCCAATTTCTTTGCTGGGGTAGAGCCATCCAATCTCAAAGCCGAATGCATCTCTGTAATGCTGTTGTGCGCGTTCGACATCGAGGACCGGCAACTCCGGGACAGGCTGGGCGATGGAACTCATTTTCTCTTTTGCCACACAGGCTCTTTGTTATGCAATAACACTGCGCACGCGTCAAATTCGGAAACTACCGAACCTTACGTTCCCTCGCTCCAACCTGTCAGATATTCTTCCTGCTCCGGCGTGAGGCGATCAATCTTGATTCCCATCGATTCCAGCTTCAGTCTGGCCACTCGCTTGTCGAGGTCATCGGGAACTTTGTATACCTTTGCCGCCAGACTCTTGGCGTTCTTCACCAGGTACTCGACGGAGAGCGCTTGGTCGGCGAAGCTCATGTCCATGACCGACGCGGGATGTCCCTCGGCGGCAGCCAGGTTGATCAGCCGGCCTTCGCCCAGCAGATTAATCTTGCGCCCATCTCGCAGCGAATATTCCTCGACGAAATGGCGAGTCGTACGTTTGGACGACGCCATCTTCTCGAGGGCTGCGATATCAATCTCGACGTTAAAGTGGCCCGAATTGCAGATGATCGCGCCATCCTTGATCAATTCGAAGTGCTCGCGGGTGAGCACGCTCTTGTTTCCCGTCACCGTGCAGAAAACATCGCCAAGCTTGGCGGCCTCGTGCATGGACATCACGCGGAATCCGTCCATCACCGCCTCCAAGGCTCTGGTTGGATCCACCTCGGTAACGATGACTTCCGCCCCGGCGCCACGAGCACGGCTCGCCAAGCCACGCCCGCACCAGCCATAACCGGCGACCACAAATCTCGACCCGGCGAGCAGATAATTGGTCGAGCGAATGATGCCGTCAATCGTGGATTGCCCGGTCCCATAGCGGTTGTCGAACAGATGCTTGGTGTCGGCATCGTTGACCGCCATGATGGGAAAGCGCAGCACGCCCTCCTTGGCCATGGCCCGCAGCCGGATGATGCCTGTCGTGGTCTCTTCGGTTCCGCCAAGAACTCCATCGAGCGCATCCTGGCGCTTGGTGTGCAGCGTGGTGACCAAATCGGCGCCGTCATCCATGGTGATTTGCGGCTTGTGATCGAGGGCCGCCAAGATGTGGCTGTAATAGGTATCGTTGTCCTCGCCCTTGATGGCAAACACCGAGATTCCCTGATCGCGCACGAGGCTGGCGGCGACATCATCCTGGGTGGAGATCGGATTGGAGGCACAGAGCACCACCTCGGCGCCGCCATCGCGAAGGGTGATCGCCAAGTTTGCGGTTTCCGCCGTCACGTGCAGACAGGCAGAGACGCGAACCTTCTTGAGCGGCTGGTTCTTGATGAATTCCTTGCGGATGATCTGCAAGACCTTCATCGACTGGTTTGCCCAGTCAATGCGCCTCTTGCCCAGATCGGCGAACTCAATGCTCTTAATATCGCACTGCACTTGTGTGGGTGACGTTGCCATAGATCTCCTGCGGCCATTTGCCACTGAATTGCTTGCTGCGAACCGAGACGTGGGAACGCTGGTTCCTCCCCGGTTTCTCCCTGCCGTCAGTCTCCGAGTCCGGGAGCCGGCGAGGAACGTCCTCTTCAGCACTGCGCAAGTGTAAATCCCTTATGTTGCTTGAGACGATACCCTGTTATTCAGCCATCGGAGCAAGTTCCCGGGTTAGCCCTTGCGAATCGCCTGTACGACCGTCTCCGCCTTGCGAACCGCCTCCGCCAGACCAGCATCGCTAGCCAGTTTGCTAGCCTTATCCGTGGACTCCCAAGTGAAGTCGGGGTCCCTGCGGCCGAAGTGTCCGTACGCGGCCGTCTTCTTGTAAATCGGGCGTCGCAAATTCAACGACTCGATGATGCCTTTGGGCGTGAGGTTGAAATGGGCTCGCACCAAGTCGGGGATCATCGCCGGATCGACCTTCGCCGTTCCAAAGCAATCCACCATCACGCTGACCGGCTGCGCCAGGCCAATAGCATAGGCAAGCTGCACTTCGCAGCGGTCCGCCAGTCCGGCGGCAACAATATTTTTGGCGATATAGCGGGCCATGTAGGCAGCCGAGCGGTCGACCTTAGTGGGATCCTTTCCGCTGAAACATCCGCCGCCATGCCGGCCCATACCGCCATAGGTGTCGACGATGATCTTGCGGCCGGTCAAACCGGTGTCCCCCATCGGCCCGCCGACCACAAATCGCCCGGTGGGATTGACGTGGTACTTGGTATCGGCATCAAGCATTTCCGCAGGGATCACCTGCTGAATGACGTGCTGCAGGACCTCGGCACGCAGCTTTTTATTATCGACGGTCTCGGAATGCTGGGTTGAAATCACCACGGCATCGACACGGACCGGTTTATTGTCTCGGTCGTACTCGACCGTCACCTGGGATTTACCGTCGGGGCGGAGAAAATCCAACTGGCCGCTCTTACGAACCTGCGCCAGCCGCTGGGTAAGACGATGGGCCAGCAGTATGGGCGTCGGCATCAGCTCCGCGGTCTCCCGCGTCGCATATCCGAACATCATGCCCTGATCGCCGGCACCGCCGGGATCAACACCCAATGCGATATCCGGGGACTGCTCGTGGATGGAGGAAATGACCGAACAGGTTTCGTGATCGAAGCCGTAAGCCGCGTCGGTGTAACCGACGGACATCACTGTGCCACGCACGATAGCAGGAAAATCCACATATGCTTTGGTAGTAATCTCTCCGGCAATGAAGGCTAACCCCGTGGTCATCAAGGTCTCGCAAGCGACGCGGCTGCCCGGATCTTCGGCAAGACAGGCATCGAGGATGGCGTCGGAAATCTGATCAGCAATTTTGTCGGGGTGGCCTTCGGTCACGGATTCAGAGGTAAACAGGTACGGGTTCTTTTGTGGCACGGACTCTCCTTGGCAACGGGCATCACGTCCGGCAGGGGAACAATGCGCGGTACGGCTGGCTTTAGATCATTTAGAAACTATCAGAGAAGACGTCCTAGTGCAACGAGTTTAGGGGATCGGCAAGGGGACGCCATCGCCTGCGACAGAGGGGGAGACCGGGTGGAATCGTCGGAGCAAGTCTGGCAGCTTTCCCTTTCCAGGTGTCTTCGCTCATTGCGGGCCGGAAATCGTCACCTCTAAACCGTTGGGACCAAACTCTAGGGTCTTGGCTTCCCCGTCTGTCCCCTGATTGGGCAGTTTCTGGCCATTAAACTCAAAGTCGAGGGCGCCCGGGTTCCCAGTCTTAATGATGATTTGGTTTGACGCCCGGACGGACTTCTCTGTACCGCCCAGGAGTGTTTCCTCGCGCAGTTTTTTCCCGTCGGCCGTGATCGAAACCCTGGCATTCTGGTGGGCTTTGATGCGAACGACAAAGGATGCCGTCACCAGGGATGCAGCCGACACCGGAGGCGTGGTGGAGGGTGACTGAGGTAGGAAACTAGCTGGTCCGGGAAAATTGGCACGACCGCTCTGTCCCTCAGGATGAGGTCGAGGAGCGAAACCGGCGGACTTGTCGGACGGGGCAGCGAGCGGCTCGGGGGCGGGACTATGAAAATCTCCGGATCCACCCGAGGCTGGGACGGCAACGGAACCACGCGAGTCGGGGGTAGAGAGAACCGGCTGCTTCACAGGAGTACCCGGCTCTCTTTTGTAGGATCCCCAAATGGCAAAGCTCAACGCGACGACCAGCAGAAACAGGGCAAAGGTTCCCCACGGAAGGCTGCTGGCCCGTGCGCTCTCCAGCTGGGGTGGCGCGCTGATCCCCGGAACCTGAGGGCTCGGCTCTCCTGGAGTCGTCGCGGCCAAGTAATCGGCGACGGCTTCCTCCTCGTTGAGGCCGAGAAAGCGGGCGTAAGCGCGGATAAAGCCCTTATTGAAAATACCTCCAGGCAGCTGTTCGAAATGGTCTTGTTCGAGTGCCCGCAGGAACCGGGTTCCGATCTTGGTAGAACGGGAGATCTGATCGAGCGAGATTCCACGC
>DASPVV010000094.1:0-20379 GCA_035622175.1 Terriglobales bacterium
CTCTATCCATACGGCTCCGTATGATATAGCGAAGAAACTCGCGAATGTTAATACGGTACCGTATGGTAAGAACCGTTCGTCGACGGCGAGCAGGACTGCGTGGACGCTTCTCGATTGCGGATGGAAGAATTGCCACCCTCAAACTTGGTTCAGCACCTCTTGTCTTCTTTTTGGCATGCCTCAAAAGCCGGACTGCCATCGAATCGATTGTGGTTCAGGGTGCGAAGGATCCTGGCTCCGTGCATTCAAAACGCCGAATTCATTCGCCTGAGCTGATTGGCTACTCGTGGTGCACTAAATCATCTCTCTGGCAAGGGGCAGAACATGCCCTTGGAGAACCCCTCAGATTCGACGGCAAACGTGCGATTGAATCGTGCTCGGTAATTTTCCCAGCAGATAGCCGCATTTAATTCCACCAGTTCACGCTCAGAAAAACGCTTTCTAAGCTCCCCGTAAAGCTCATCGCAAACGTCCGAGGGTGTCCGCGTAAGGCTTACGGCGAGACGCAACACCAGCTTTTCTTCATTGCTGAAATGTGCACTGTTTTCAAATCGTGACAGATCGCTCAATTGTTCTTCCGTGATTCCGATTTTTCTGCTCACGGCAGAATGAATATCGATTCAAAATGGACAGCCTACCATCGCCGCGACTTTGAGTTGGACGAACTCTTTCAGCTTTGGCGGAAGAGTTCCGCGGGCAGCCGTATACCTGTTCAGTAACTCGGCTAATGAAAGCAGTTTCGGATCGTTGGCGCGAATGCGGGTGGAGAGAAGGACGTGTCCATACCGGCGTTTCGTGCGCCAGAAGATGAGCTTCGTAAGCAGTCCAGCTTCGTGGTCCTGAACGCCCCTTGTACGAACTACGTCTTCTCTTGTATCCGTTGTAGAGTTTCTCATAACGCTCCAGACTTCCCGCTGTAATGATCATCCGTCGCTTTTGGTGATCAACGAGCGGCCACGATTGGAGTCGAACAAGTATCTGCTGCAAAATCGGGCTCGTTCGCGATCATTTCTTAGACCTCCGGTTCATTGGAAAACGCATCCCGTGATGATGGGATGTTTGCATAGCAGAATCGTGTTCTCAGTACTCGCCCAACCTGTATCTCCACATGTGTCGGCAGCCTGGTTACAGGTTGTCCGCAGGGCTAGTGGCCTAATTCCATCACTTCACGTCCCAGCTTGCGCTGCGCACTATCACCCATTTGCCGTCGCGCTTGTTGAGGAGATCCATATAAACACCTTCACCGCTATCGTCTTTCCCATTCCGGATCCTCTTCTCGGTGACACCACCATGGGCCACGGCGACATCGCCGAACACCTGCACGTCAACGGGTCCAAGTTCAAACGACTCGAGCTTGTCCTTCCCGGATTTAAAATTGTCTAAAACCTTCTCCTTCGTGATGAGCTTGCCGGAGGAAGATCCGACGGTTGCCCAATCATCGGCGAAGATCTGATTAATCTTGTCGGTATCGACGGCAACCATTGCATCTCCCAAATCTCGTTCGACTTTCCTTATAGCCTCGATAGCGGCCGGATCATTTGATGGCACAGGAGCCTCAAGGCCCTTGCCCATTGCCGCCGCTCCCCTGCTTGGACCTGCAGGAGATGCCTTCAGTGCGTGGCCAAGTACTAGCCCGATGACTACAACGGCGACCACAGCCGCCACTGTGATGTTTTTCATTTGTTGTTTCTCCCGTTCGATTTTGCGGGACAAGTATCCTGACCCGCGATAGCGAGCACATTATTATTTAGGCCGTATTTCGCGCAAGGTCCATTCACCTCAGAAAACCTAGTACCATTCTCGCGTCGTGCTCTGAATTGGCAGATTTCAACGGAGAGGGGAAAGAACTATTTCAATGCCGCGGCCAGGTAGCGAATCCCATCTCGAATCTCGCGCGGTTGTAAAGGCGCGTATCCGAGAACAACGCCCGTGCGCCTTGGAGGTCTGACATAGAACGGATCTACGGTGTATAACCCTACCCCGGCCTTCTCGGCCTTGCCATGCACATCGCTGATCATTCCTCCACTCCTCCCTTTTAGCCAAACGAGAAGATGAAGTCCGGTGTTGGCACCGCAAACGTCGGCTCTGTCGCCGAATTCCTTGTGGATAGCAGTCACCAACGCATCTCTCCGAGCTCCATTCGAGGCGTTCGTGCGACGGAGATGGCGATCGAAATGGCCCATTTCGATGAAGTCCGCAAGAACGAGTTGTTCTAACGCCGCCGTTCCCGTGTCTCCAATCGCCTTTGCCGCGACTACCGGTTCTACCAACGATTCAGGCAGGACGACGTATGCTAGCCTCAAAGCCGGAAACAGGATTTTGGAGAACGTTCCCACATAAATCACCCGGCCTTCCTGGTCGAGCCCGGCCAGCGCTTGGAGCGGAGGTCCGTCATAACGATACTCGCTGTCGTAATCATCCTCAGTGATGAATGCCCCTTCACGACTGGCCCAATCGAGAAGTTCGAAGCGTCGCGCAATCGGGAGGACTACGCCAGTGGGAAATTGATGAGATGGAGTTACGTATGCCAGCCGAAAGCAGCGTTTCTGCTTCGTCGCCGTTGGGACCTGGATGCCCTGATCATCGACCGGCGATGTCACCAACTCGGCTCCCGCAGCCATGAACGCGCACCGTGCTCCGGTGTAGTGAGGCTCCTCGATCAGCACTCTGTCGCCCGGATTCAACAGAACTCGGCTGATCAGATCCAGTGCTTGTTGCGTTCCGTTGACGATTACAATTCTTTCCGGGTTTGCATCAACTCCCCGCAGGCGTCGGAGGCGATTCGCGATGCCCTCCCTCAGTTCCAGTCGTCCCTGTGGAGGGCCATACTCGAGATGACGCAGATTGGCATGGCGGGCGCGCAAACCTAGCAGCCTGCACCAAAGCGCATAGGGCAGGTCACCAAAAGCAGCACGACCCGGACGGAAATCGTACCGGATGTGCGGTGGCGTGAGTTCCCAGGACAAGCTGGGCAATCCCAGGCTGTTGGTTACTTTTCGTGCGGAGCTTCGGATTCTGGCTCCTGGAAGAGAGAGACGGACGGCGTTGCGAGCTGAGGTTTGCCTCTTGTGCTCTGATTTCGAGGAAATAAAGTGACGCGAACGCGGCGGCAGAACAGATGCAACAACTGTCCCCGCAGCACCCAAACGTGTCTCAAAGTATCCTTCCGCCAGCATTTGCTCGTAAGCCAATACAGCAGTGTTTCGCGATATTTTCAGAAGGTCGGCGAGGGCACGGGTTGAAGGCACCCGTTCGCCCGGAAGCAAAGTCCGGCTCAGGATGTCCTTGCGAAACGCCCGGCACACCTGACGATATAGCGGACCCGTTCCATCAAGCTGTAACATAATCGACTAATCTAACCACAAGAAACTGCGCGTGGAAAGGTCCACAAAAAAGTTGAGGATCAAACGCAAGGCGGACTCCGTTTTGAGGCGTTCCAGAATCGTTTCCCTCCCATTCTGAGTGCTCATCTGCTGCGCGGAGTGGATGAAAAGCTGATCGATCTTTTGAGTTTGCCTACCGATGCCGAGTGGGATCTTCAGACGATAGCGCCGCGATGGAAGGTCCGGGATGTGGCAGCGCACCTTCTAGACACTGTTCTGCAAAAGCTGTCTATGGTTCGAGATGCGTGCTGCGTGGGCACGGAGACCCATTCGCTACACGACATAATTGCGCTGGTGAATCGTCTTCACCAGCACAGATCGATGAATTCGCACAAACCCGTGATAAGTAGCGAAAAGTGTCGTGAGGGAAATGAGCATCGGGGAAGAGAACTACGATCCGCTTAGACATTTCGAGGTTTGCGAGAGCACCGAGGTTACGTGCTGAATTGATGAGCGACAATTCAAAATCCTCATCGTGTTGCCTCATTCAAAATGTTACCGAATAAAAAAGTGTTATGCCCGCGAGAAGACGGATGGTGGTCATCCCCTTGCAAGCTCAGTGTTTTTGCCCTGTCGTTCATCAAAACCCCGCGGCTTCATCTCGCGAAGTGGTTCTGCCCCGTTCTGTCCGACCGGAATCACGCCATGCGAGATGTCCATCAAGCGAACATCATGGACTAATTCCAGCATGAAAATCCTAGGAAACCGGCTTAATAGAGGTGGAGAAGGGCTCGAGTCCAGCCATGGCTCTATTCTGCCGATGCTAGCGCTTGTTTCACGGCGAGCCACGGCACGCCGCGGTAGGAATCCGCCACCATGCAGGCGCCGGCCGTCAGCGCCGCAGAGACGATAGTCTCGCTCCACTGGAAGGCGTCCTTAGAGCCCGCCGCCACGATGGGCAGCCACACGAGCAGCGTGAACATTCCGATCTGCAAAGCCGAGAGCGCGGCTGCCAGCCGTGCATATACACCAACGAACACTGCCACGCCCGCCGCAATGAAGGCATAACCGGTGAAATATGCCCAGAACCCATGCCATGGCAGCCAGCTCGGCACCAACTCGGCGGTATGTTTGAGATAGATGAAATGAGCGAGGCCGAAGGGGATCAAGGCCAGGCCGTAAAGCACCCTGGCGATGCGCAGACCCTTGTTGCCGGTGGCGAAACTGACGTGCTGCCGGTCCCAGTCATTGGCGAACCAGACATACAGCACCCAGGCGGCGGCCGCCATCACAGCGGTCTCGCAAGCTGCCCACCAAAAATCCACAGTGGGAGAGAGGAAGATGCCTGGCACCCTTAATAGGAACAACCAAAGAAGCAGATAGGCCAGCAGCACGCGTGCAGCGGCGGCGGCTGCGCGCTTCCAGAACAGGCCTATGCCACACGCCAAGGAGATGAAGGCGCAGAGATAGTTCAGTGCGGGCACACTTTGCGGGACCGGCGGCCATATGGCGGCGTAGTTCCCCTTGATCAGGCCGAGGATTCCGAGGACGATCATGGTCACCGCAAAGACCGCATGACTCAGGCTTGCGATGCGCACTGCGATGATCCTCCGGTGGTGCTCGGGTAACGTCGAGCACACGCATCTAGAACAATCTGTGGCTCAATCCTCATCAATCTCCCTGGTCTGCGGCAATACCCACTTGACGTAAAGTGAATATAACCACTAGGGTTGATGCCGCTATGCAGAGAGTGTCCTCAGCCCTTACGCCCATCATCGCCATTGACCGGAAGGCACCGATGCCCTTGCATCGGCAAATCTATGATGCCTATCGTTCGGCCATTGTGGGCAGCATGTTGCAGCCGGGACAGCGAGTTCCTTCGACGCGAGGGTTGGCGTTCGAACTCGGAATCTCCCGCATTCCGGTTCTGACCGCATACGCTCAATTGTTAGCCGAAGGATATTTTCAGAGTCGGGTCGGAACTGGAACGGTGGTGTCTACGTGTCTGCCCGACCAACCGTTATCGCCGGAGCCCCGACGAGGAGGGCTCACAAGTGACCGTAAACTGGGAACACTGGCCAAACACGCCAGACTTCTGCATACGCTTGAGAATGCTCCAGGGCGGCGGGGATGGGGGGCGTTCTCGGTGGGCCAAGTGGCCTTCGATCAGTTCCCATTCTCGATATGGAACAGTCTGGTCACACGGCACTGCCGCAATACCAATACCAAAGATCTGGACTATGGAAGTCCAATGGGTTTACAGAGGCTACGCGAGGCCATCGCAATTTATCTCAGAACGTCACGGGGCGTGCGCTGTGATGCGGACCAGATCGCGATCGTGAGTGGCTCCCAGCAGGCGCTCGATATCTGTGTGCGCGTGCTTCTCGAACCTGGGAGCCAAGTCTGGATCGAGGAACCCGGATACCGCTTTGCTCGGAATGTCTTTGCTCTGAATCGTTGCAGGGTTGTACCGGTTCCAGTTGATAGTGAAGGACTGACTGTCGCCGTAGGAATCAAGCAATGTCGTCAAGCGCGCGCGACCTTAGTGACTCCCTCGCATCAATATCCACTCGGTTTTACCATGAGCGCTTCGCGCCGCCTGCAATTGCTGGACTGGGCGGATCGGGCGCGATCATGGATTCTGGAAGACGACTACGATAGCGAGTTTCGTTATGAGAATATGCCGATTTCTTCCTTGCAAGGTCTCGACTCGAACGGTCGTGTCATCTATATAGGAACCTTCAGCAAGGTGTTGTTTCCTTCTTTGCGACTGGGCTATCTGGTTATTCCAACTGAACTGGTCGAACGCTTTCGGGCGGTGCGACTCGCCATGGATATCGGTCCCGCAACTTTTTCTCAGCAGACGCTGGCCGACTTCATCGGCGAGGGTCACTTCTCACGACACATTCGACGAATGCGGTTGCTCTACCGGGAACGGCGGAACGCATTGCTCGAAAACCTGCGTGCCACGTTCGGGCCCACCATGGCAATAACAGGTGAGCAGGCCGGGATGCATCTCTGTGTCATGCTGAACGGAATCCGGGATCACGACATCACTCAACGTGCAGCCCGCGAGAAGCTCTGGCTCACGCCGCTGTCTTCCTGCTATGCAGGTAAAGTTTCTCGGCAGGGATTCATCCTCGGTTTTGGCAGTACAAAGACAGAAGAAATGCCGAATGCGGTCGGGAAGCTTCGGGCTGCGCTGGGGATCGCTGGAAAACTGGCTGCTGCCTGAGGTCGTAGCTGCTAGCATCGGCTGCCTCCGCCCTTCGCATGACCTCTTGGTTCCGCCCAACCGGTCGTTTACCGCGCATTCTGGCCAACTGGATATCTCCCAGGGACACTGACCGGGCATTAGCCCAGTGGTGGGCCAGGTTCATAAGTTTCGCCGCCGATTGTTTCCCGCGACCGTGCACTCTTTTCTAGGTGTCGCGCTCCGTAGGCGAGGAGAAAGGCAGCACCGCTTTCGGCGAGCGCACGCGCCGCACTTTCTATCTCGTTTCCCTGGCCCGAATAGGGATCGACAATCGCGCGCGGAATGTGGAGCATGAGCACCCAGAGAAAGATCATCGTACCGAGCAGGGTGGCGAACAACGTTAACCTAACCTTCAGAATAATCGCGGTCCCTGAACAGACAAGGCACGCACCGGCAAAATAAGTCCAGAATCTGTGCCATGGAATCCAAGCAGGGACCAAGGTGTCAATGTAGGGAGCGTAAAGGAAATGGCAGATACCAAATGCGACAATGGTTGTGCAGAAGAAATACCTGCCAAAAGGAATCAGTCGTTCCAATTTGCGGAGCAGAGCAGGTGTATGCTCTCCCGTTTCCCTCTGTTCCCCGAAAGATCCCGCAACTACGAACGCCATTCCTGCCAATGCCAGCGCATTGAACGTATCCACCCATGAACCCAAACGATTGGGGTGAGGACTGACGAGTAGCATGTAGGGCACATGAAAGATGGGAATGAATCCGAGCCATACGCCGCCCCACACTAAGGCAACCATTCTCGCTTTCTTCGTAATCAGGATGGCGATACCCGACACAACTAGAGCTGTGCCCACGAGCCGCGCGCAAATGGCGAGTCCAGGAATTCGTGATGGCCAGGCTGGCAAAACTTGGGGCTGGAAATCTGCGTAGTACAACTGCAGAATCCCGTTGGTCGCCAGACAGATGCCATAGAAGGCTTGCCCCGCTCGAATCAGTTTTCGATCGATGCCATCCGCTTGGGCCGCACTCATCTGATGGTTAGCACCCTGGGGTATTAAGCGTTCAATCGAACAAGTTATACTGCCGGCCAGGGTGGTCCAAGACAATACCCACTTGAGAAGCTTCTGGTATAGCCACTGTTAGAAGACTCGAATCCCATGTTGGCATGGGAAATTGCGCTGCAGCTCGTCGTTTCGCCGAAAGCGACAGACAAAGGTGGTCAATCCATGGTTGCTTCACGTCGATCTCATCGCGGTCACGGTAGGCAAAGGTGCCGGCGGCCCGAACCCGTCCTCCACCCATTCCTGGCCCTTAGCAAAGCTGTGGATATACCGCAAATAGCCCCATCGAAACCATCTTCTACGACAGCTGCTGCAAACTGAGTTATCGCTTTTTGAGATCGAACGAATGGGGGATTTCTGTATCGCACGAAAAAGAGCGTGCTAGTACGTCATTGATCTTATTGACGTCCTGAACCGCGAATGTTGCAATCTCTGTGCGGCACGATGGTCAATAAGTTGTTTGTTTATAACAACTAACAGTCGAATTACAGCAGTCTTATACCGTAATTAAGAGTCAGTTGCTCTCGCAGTTGTGCTACGCGCCCGGTAGCCACTCGTTTGAGTAATTTACCGCACAAAACGGAGGCAATTGACCTTTCGCCAAGCTGCTCTCGCGTGTCATCACTCGAAACGGCACGCTGTTGCTTTAAAGCGTCCCGACCGGCTGGTCCGCAATCCCACGCGGTGGTCTCGAAACCCTTCAAAAATCAACTCGGGCATTAACCAACATCAGACGGCTCTGTCCCGTCTGGAGAGAGAGCTTAGCCACGCGGCAGTTTGGTAATGCGATCCCTGCCAAAGTCAGAAGCAGTTGGAATAATCTGATGGGATCTAACCGTAGCACGAGCCTAAACTCGATCAATGCTGCGGATAGCATGTTGCGTTGACTGATCGGTTTGCGCCCGCCGTATCATGAGCTGCCTAGCTGAGCTGCTGAAGTGACTAACCCGGGAATCCTGGCCGTGATCTGGATGGTTGCCCAAGTCGCTTGGTCAGTGCATGCGGGTGGGGATCCGTGAGAAAGGGAGACAGAAGGGATCTCCCTCAGGAATGGAAGACGAAAGGACGGTCGAGTCCTGGAGAAGATGCGCATGAATGCAAAGCAAGGAGTGAAGAGGTCCAAGTCCTTTTTTAGGTTGCTAATCGCATTCGGCTTGACCATCGGTGTGGCCACGGCGCAAACGGTGCGCTGGTCAGAGCAGAAAGCGAATGGCTGGTATGCTCAACAGCCCTGGCTCGTTGGAAGCAATTACGTTCCGAAGTCGGCGATCAACCAGCTGGAGATGTGGCAGGAAACAACTTTCGACCCGGTTGAGATCGATACTGAACTGACTTGGGCGAACGCCATGGGCATGAACACGATGCGGGTCTTCCTCCACGACCTGCTCTGGCTGCAGGATCCTCATGGTTTCCAGAAGCGTATCGACCAATTCTTAACCATTGCGTCGCGGCATCACATCCGTCCGCTATTGGTTCTTTTCGATTCGTGCTGGGATCCTCGGCCTCATCTCGGTCCGCAGCATCCCCCGACCCCAGGGGTTCACAACTCGGGTTGGGTGCAGAGTCCGGGTGCGGGGGCGCTGGCGGACGCAGCGCAGTATCCGCGACTGAAGTCCTACGTGCAGGGCGTGGTTGGAGCCTTCGCCAAAGACGATCGCATCCTTGGCTGGGACATCTGGAACGAGCCGGGTGCGGAAAACACCGGCAGCTACCCCAACGAAGAGCTCAAAGATAAGATCGCCCGTGTGACAGCGATTTTGCCCCAGGCGTTCGAGTGGGCAAGAGAAGCGAATCCCACACAACCGCTTACCAGCGGAGTATGGGCGGTGGAGACTTCTGCAGATGTGGATGAACTGCAGCAGATTCAACTGCGCGAGTCTGACATCATCAGTTTTCATAACTACAGTTGGCCGGAATCCTTCCGCCGGCAAGTTGCCTGGCTGAAGAAGTACAATCGGCCCGTGATCTGCACCGAGTACATGGCACGTTCGGCCGGCAGCACGTTCGACACGGTGCTGCCGATTGCCAAGGATGAGGGGGTGGGCGCCATCAACTGGGGGTTTGTTGCCGGAAAGACGCAGACGTACTTACCGTGGGATTCCTGGCAGCGTCCATACGTTCTTGACCAACCGCAGGTTTGGTTTCACGACGTACTACGCGCCGACGGAACTCCATACCGCCAGGCGGAAGAGGATCTGATCCGCCAGCTCACCGGGAAGCACTAGGTTGAGGTGAGACCGACAGTAGCAAAGAAAGCTCGCAGCTGGGTTCTTGTAGGTGCCACGGGACAAAATGATCCGACTGTTTGCCACTTAAGCAAAGCTTCGTGGTACGGGCGAAAAGAGCCGATCATCAGCGCGCACCCACCTCCCGGTGGCCTCGGATCGGCCCCCCGTTCCTTCTCGGCTAGGATTTCGGCGTTTCTCTGCCGGCGAATTCTTCCTTGCCAGCCTCACGACCATTAATCCAGCCCGAAAACAACGGCTCACTCCCCCCTAAAGCTGCATGAAACTGTCACTCGCGACGCGAATAAAATTCCCATTCCGGGGCTACGCCGCGATTACCTGCGAGACCTGTGCCGTGATTACCGTCGTCCAACTACAGTTACGGAAGTGGCATTTACAGCAAACGGGGCAGCCGCTAATATCGACAATGTTCTTGGCAGTTCTGGGGGAGGGCTGCCGGGCGTCTTGAGCTGAAAGGTTCAGGACGCTTTTTTTTTGAAGCGAACATTTCTTCGATCGAGCTTCCAGAGCCGGAACCTACGGAGGATCGCGAATCAAGCCAAGACAGCCGCCCAAGTCATGGATGGTTTCGGGCAGGCCCGCCGAGGTGGACGAAGGCCCTGTGGGGACACTTTAAAGCTTCAGGCGATTTTCGGGAGGACACACCCTGGATTCTAGAGGCTTAGATCGCGGCTCGGCCTAAGCACCGAGCCATAATCCCTCGGCCTTTCGTTAGGAGCTGCTGCTAGTCAGCTACGAACCGCGTTATCGCATCCGATACACCTTGGCTTGGCCGATGGGGCGGCAGATTCCCAAGGTCCATGGGTGGGCGTTGTTCCAAAGTTCCTATGAGGGTTGCATCGAAAGAGCCAAGCGGTGAAAGAAACCCGTACTTGGCGCACAAGCGATTGATCCATACTTGCTGTCGCCGGGTAAGTACCTTGAAAGGTAAAGTGGAGAAATTGCGGAAAATCCAAAGCAAATAAAATCGCTCAGCAAGCAATGGCCTTACATAACGCGGGCCCGTGGGAGTCAGTACACAAAGAACTCCTTGGGAAAGTTTTTCCAACCACATGGCGAGCATCATCCTGATTACCAAGAATTCGAAACCGACAGCTCCTACAGCAATTTAAGGGCCAGCATTATTCACCAAGAACAGTGCAGAAGGAAAGCAAAATCGGTGCCTTTTGTGATTTTTTGGGGGGGCCGAACATTTGCCCTCCTGAAGGGAAAAGCGGGCCCGGTCGACAGTCTGCAGCCAGACCGAGGTGCCTCAAGCGTTCACCCGCAAACCTCGAGTGGCGCTCGTGACCTGTCCCGAGACTGCCCATTTTTTCTAGGGAGGCAACGTCGGACCAGAACTAACTCTAATTGGCTCTGCCATTTGCAGGTAGCTGCGCAGCAGAATACCGCCCACAAGGCGGCCAACTAGGTCGATACGTGTCCGAGCCCAATGCGATGCCAGCCGGTTGTCCACGCCGCGAGGGAGCCGATCCCTTAGGCTAGGTGCGTGTATCGGTTAGCATGAGTCTGTGGCGGGCAGACATCAATCTCGGCAGGTTGGTCTGGCGCGGGCACTGTCGAAATTCGGCTACTGCTCGCGTTCTCGTGCCTTCGAGCTGATTTGTGCTGGGCGAGTTGGCTTGAACGGGGCAATTTGTCGCCGTCCCACGGCTTTGGTCCGCCTGGATCGAGATGGGATCGAAGTGGACGGAAAGCGACTGGCATCCGCCACCAAAATCTACCTCGTGCTGAATAAGCTTCGCGGTACCGTCACCACGGCGTCGGACGAAAAAGGGCGCCAGACCGTGTATGCCTTCTTGGATCCCGACCTACCCTGGGTGGCACCCGTGGGACGATTGGATAAGGCCAGTGAGGGACTCTTGTTGCTGACCAATGATTCGGAATGGGCGGCCCGCGTGCTAGCGCCGGAAACGCACTTGAACAAGACCTACCACGTCGAAGTCGCCGGTATCGGCGAGGATCTGACCGCGCGAATCACGCAAGGGGTGATGGTTGAGAACGGGGATCGACTGCGTGCCAAACATGCTGGAATTCTGCGGAAAGGCGGCAAGCATGCTTGGCTCGAGATCGTCCTGGACGAAGGCAAAAACCGTCACATCCGCCGCATGCTCGAGTCTCTTGGTGTGCGCGTGCTGCGATTGGTGCGCGTGGCCATCGGGCCCTTGCTCTTAGGCGACCTTCCCAAGGGAAACTGCCGACCTCTGACCAGGACGGAAAAGCAGAGACTGGATACCGAGATGAAAAAACGCACGTATCGGGGAACACACGCTCTCAGGGGCTCTCGACAACCGGCAAGTGCGTAGGATTCTCCTGTCTTCGATGACCGAACATGCTCGCAGGCCGAGCCGAGGGAGAGTCAGTTTGCTGATTATCATTGCTTAGCTTGTACCGCAGCTTGCTTGCATGAAGGGCAACTTGGCAGCCACCTTGGCGGCAACTTCCAACTGTTGTAAGTCCTCCCGCGTAAAATCAGGTCCGGCCGCGGCGGCATCAAATGCCTTGCGAGAAACCTGGATCACGCCGAGTACCTTCTGCTCGGCGTTCAACACCGGAGCTGACATGAGCTTCTGGATGGAAGCTTGTTCGGAGGGATCGATTTCCTCGCCACCCATGAGTTTTATGGTTTCAAAGACCCGCGCGTGCTTGACCATGGTGAAGGCGTTGAACAGCTGGGTTTTCTTGCTGCTTGCAGTATCCGCAGCCACCGAAGACGAACTGGAAACTGGAATGGATCCTGCGGTTTGCAGTTGTTCAGGAAAGATGAACTTCAGCAACCCTTTCTCCAGACGCAAGAGGGCGACCTCGTTGACGCGCACAGCGAAAAGCTTCGACAAAGCCGCGCAGAATTTCTCCGGGGTGACGGCTCGGCTCAGGACGAACTCAACCGAATGATCAGGCGCAAGTGGCAAAGCCGCACGGTCTACCCTCGATGAGTCCGATTTGCCGGCCATAGGATTGTGAATGTGAATGATCGCTCCACCCGGGTCCGGGTTCCGCGAGCAGTCGACACCACCCTATGGTGAGCTTTGGCGCTGTCTGGCAGCAAGTTACCGACGTTACGCGCGGCACGGTTGCCTACTCCTTTTCTAAGGGCAGCCCTTGTTCGCGCCAGCCGCGAATCCCTCCGGCCATCGAAATGACATTGCGATAGCCCATTCTCTGCAGATTGTCAGCGGCCAGGGCGGAGCGGAATCCGCCGCCACAGTAAAGGACGATAGGGGTGTTCGGTTCAGGAACGTGGACCTCGATATCACGCTCAATAATCCCCTTGCCGAGGTGCATGGCGCCGGGGAGGTGGTCTTTTGCATACTCGCTCTCCTCGCGGACGTCAATCAGCAGAAAGTTCTCTCCCCGATCGAGCTTTCGTTTGACCTCAGCTACAGTTGTCTCCTGAATCCGTCCTCTTGCTTCATCGACAATCCGCAAAAAACGTGGTGAATGCTGTACCGCCATGGTGCCTCCTCCGAACCCCTCTTGGTTGCTTAGGCGAGGTGGGAGCCTTGAGCTTGACCGGAGCGCTTGCCCGACGGATGGGGAACCCGAGCCTTGACTCGAGCCTGCAGGGTCCTGATCGGGCGACCGCTCTGAAATCCCGCAACCATGGGATCGGTCATTACCAAGTATAAGAGTAACTGTGGAACTCAAGATGGGCGTGCCGACTGCAAAAAGGCCTGTACGCTGGCTTCGAGACTGCGGATGTCCTCTTCCCCGAGGTCTTCAAATTGAAAGGGTTGAAGGCATCCATGGGTCGCCCACATGGGGAATAACATGCGGGCCTTCGCGCGAATCGTGGTGTGCACCACGTGAAAGACTAGATCCACTTTGATGCCTTCATCAAGCGGAGCGTCGACTTGCAGCAGGCCTCCGGTTTTTGATAGCGCATGCAAGCTTCCTCGAACCTGGCGGCCGTTCTCCAATCGCATCAAGCACAGAATAGCGCCACCCAGGCGAACCCGTGGAGCCCGGGTTCTAGTCCGTTTTTGAGCCAACTTCGGCATGGTCCTAGACTATCTCATCGCGTAGTCAACCAGTGGAGATTACGAAGGTAAGCCTTCCAAACCGGAAGCGCGGCTTGCGCCGGATGGCTCCGACCGTCCTTCGATCTCAAGGGCTTCCGCCTGGGTTGTGTGGCCTATCCCAGAGGCGTTGCCATGCTAGACTCCTCTTGCTCTTGAGAGCAAGCAAGGCAAGGCATGGCCGAACTTACTTTCCTCTCTGCCGTATCCCTGGCACGGAAGGTCCGGGAGAAGAAGCTTTCGTCGGTTGAAATCGTCGAGGCGCATCTGAAACGGATCGACCAGCTTCATAGGAAGCTGAACGCGTTTGTAGACGTGAACGCAGACGGAGCTTTACGGCGGGCGCGGATGGCCGATGAGGCCCTGGGCCGCGGGGAACAACTCGGGCCCCTCCATGGTATTCCGCTGAGCATCAAGAGCTCGATCGATGTGGAGGGCCTGTCCTCGGAGACTGGAAGCAGGCTGCGGGCGGGATACCGGGCCCCACGTGACGCACCGCTCGTCTCGCGCTTAAGGAATGCCGGCGCAATCATTCTGGGCACCACGAATTGTCCTGAACTGCTCATGGCATGGGAGACCGACAATCTGCTTTTTGGGCGCACCCAGAATCCTTGGGATTTATCGCGAACTCCCGGGGGATCGAGTGGCGGCGAGGCAGCGGCCATCGCCTCGGGATGCTCCGCCGGCGGGGTGGGAAGTGACGGGGGCGGATCAATTCGTGTGCCCGCGCACTTCAGTGGTATTTGCGGCTTGAAACCCACTCCGGGGCGCATCCCGGCGACTGGGCACTTTCCCCCCTCGCTTGGTCCCTTTGCCCTGCTCGGGGTAGTTGGCCCCATGGCGCGTACCGTGGGCGACGCAAGGTTGCTGTTTGAGACCATCCAGGGACCAGAGGACGGTGATGCTTCCTCGGTGCCCGTCGCAATACACTGGCCGGCACTGGAAGAGCTGAAGAGGCTGCGCATCGGCTACTTTGAAGACGACGGGTGCACTCCAGTTACGCCAGAAACTCGCACCGCGGTACGGACGGCAGCCGAGGCGCTGGCGCGTGCCGGCTTCGAGGTGCAACCGTTTCGTCCTCAGGGTCTGGAACAGGCGCGACATTTGTGGTGGCAATTGTTTCGAGTCGGGGGATCGATGCTGCTGGACCCTATGACAAAGGGCAGGGAATCCGAGCTCAGTCCTATTCTGAAGCAGTTTTCCGCTTGGGCATCTGCCGAGCCACCTCATACGGCGCGCACCCTTCTGGAGACTTGGATGATGCGGGACAGTTTGCGCGCGAAGGTGTTCGAGCAGATGCGGACATTCCCAATCCTGCTTTGTCCGGTAGCCGCCATCCCAGCCTTTCACCATGGCGAGCGCAGTTGGAAGATCGACGGTAAGACGGTGGACTATCTCGATGCCTGGAGCTACACGGCATGGTTCAACTTGCTGGGTACTCCGGCTGTCTCCGTGCCCGTCAGCCTGTCGCGGGAGGGACTCCCCATCGGAGTGCAGATCTCGGCGCGGCCTTGGCAAGAGGAGGTGGTACTGGCCATCGCCGAGGTTGTAGAGAAAGAATGCGGAGGCTGGAAGCCGCCACCGATCGATGCTTAGCAGAAGAGTGCTTGATCCGCCAGACGACCAGGTAGCACTTTTATACTATTCCGTTGTCTCCCTCAGACGATAACCTGTTGCCGACCAAGATTCGCACAGCGATGGGCGCAGCTTGTTCTTGATGCCAGGGAATGCAACATCTTCGGCGAGACGATTCTTGTCCGCGGGTCTGTTCCTACTGTCTATCTCGGCGGCATATCTTTACACCTTCCCGCAACCCACGATCCTTTACGGCTTGGTAGTGCTGCTGCATGCGGTTCTCGGAATCGCGACCGCGGTTGTGCTGATTCTCGTCCTTTATCCTTTGCTTCGTGACGCGGCGATCGGCCAACGCATAGGGTGGGTTCTGCTGGCGGCTGGGGCGGTTTTGGGATGCATTCTCCTCAAAACCGGCACTCCGCGGTCGGAGTCGCACCTGTTCTACCTCCATATTCTTCTGTCCCTCGCCGGAGTCGGGATTGTTTTCGCAGAGTGGGTTACCCCTCCCGGGTGGTTGGGGGCTTCGCTGGCTCGCTCGCTCGTCAGCCTCCTGGTGCTTGCGCTGGTAGGCTTGGGCGCCCGTTACCTGCGGGAATCGCGGTGGGAGAACCGCGGCCGGATCGAAAATCCCGCCCTGCCTCCTGCCGACATGAACCAGGAGGGAGATGGACCCGCGGGACCGTTTTTTCCCAGTTCCGCCCAGGTTTACGGCGAGCGAAAGATTCCCAGCAAATTTTTCATGGAGTCGGACTCCTGTAAGCGCTGCCATGAGGACATCTACAACCAGTGGTTCAGCTCGGCCCACCACTTTTCCTCCTTCAATAACCAGTGGTACCGCAAGAGCATTGAATATATGCAGGATACGATAGGTACCCGGCCTTCCAAATGGTGCGGAGGATGTCACGATCCGGCTTTACTTTACAGCGGGCTGATGGACACGCCGATCAAGCAGATCGTCCATCGTCCGGAGTCGCAGGCCGGTCTCGGTTGCATGATGTGCCACTCCATTGCGCACGTGAAAAGCACGATGGGGCAGGGCGATTTCTATCTCGAATACCCTACACTTCACGAAATGGCGGCGACCCAGAATCCGATCCTGCGCCGCCTGCATGATTTCCTGGTCATCGTGAATCCTGAGCCGCATCGGCGGGTTTTCCTCAAGCCGTTCATGCGCCTGCAGAACGCGGAGTTTTGCTCCAGTTGCCACAAGGTCCATCTCGACGTGCCCGTCAACCATTATCGCTGGATTCGCGGTTTTAACGAATATGACAACTGGCAAGCCAGCGGCGTTTCGGGCGAGGGAGCGCGCTCTTTTTACTATCCACCGAAGCCCGCGCAGTGCGCCGATTGCCACATGCCGCTGACCCGTTCCCAGGATCTTGGGAACATCAACGGATTCATACACTCCCACCGTTTTCCCGCGGCGAATACGGCCTTACCGACGGCCAATCAAGATGCCGAGCAGCTCAAGATCACGGAAGATTTCTTGAAAAACGACATCTTGAGCGTAGACATCTTTGCTCTCTCCCGGGAGCGGGCAGAAGGGAACGCAGGGGGAATGGTGCAACCGGCGATCGCAACCGATTTTGCCGTCGGTGAGGAGGCGGAAACCAAGGTCACGCCACTCCCGGAAGGCGAGGTCGTGCCTGTGACCGCGCCCCTCAACCGGGTTCAGCCCATGGTTCGCCGCGGAGATACGATCCGTGTCGATGTCGTCGTCCGCACCAAGAAAATCGGCCATTTCTTTCCCGGGGGAACTGTCGATGCCTACGACACCTGGTTGGAATTGCAAGCCAGCGACGACCGAGGTCAGACCATCTTCTGGAGCGGGAAGGTGGACGAGGAGGGCAAAGGCCCGGTTGAGAAGGGAGCCCACTTTTATCGTTCCCTTCAGATTGACGCTCGCGGCAATCCCATCAACAAACGAAACGCTTGGGCCACACGGGCCGTCGTCTACGTGCGCCTGATCCCTCCCGGTGCAGCCGACACCGTCCACTACCGGGTCCACATTCCCGAAACTGCCGGCGACAAAGTCACGCTCCGGGCTAGCCTTTGCTATCGCAAGTTCGCCTGGTGGAACACGCAATTCGCCTTTGCCGGGGTGCGTGATCCTGCCCAACCGCAACCTGAGGTTACACCTGATTTCGACGATACCCGATTCGTGTTCACGGGATCGTTGCAGGGAGTCTCGGCTAAGGAGGAGAAGATTCCCAACCTGCCGATCGTCCGGCTCGCGGAAGATCAAGTGAGCCTGAATGTGGCGCCGCACAGCGCTCCCGAGCCCCCGCCCAAAGCCGTTTCTGAAGCCAGGGATTGGCAACGCTGGAACGATTATGGAATCGGTTTGCTGCTGCAGGGTGACCTGAAAGGTGCGCAGGCCGCCTTCCAGAAGATCATCGAGGCCGAGCCCGACAATTCCGACGGATGGGTGAATATCGGTCGCGCCGCGGTCCAGGAAGGTGACATGCAGCGGGCCCGCACGGTGCTGGAAAAAGCACTGTCGCTCAGCCCGGATCTGGCGCGGGCGCATTTCTTGTACGCGAAAGTCCTGCGCAACGACGGCCGATACGACGAAGCCGCCCTCCACCTTCGCCAGGTTCTGGCCCAGTATCCTCGAGACCGCGTGGCATTGAATGATCTGGGCCGCATTCTTTTTCTCGAGCGCAGGTACTCGGAGTGCGTGCATGGGTTGCAGTCCGTGCTGAGAATCGATCCTGAAGACCTTGAGGCTCATTACAACCTGATGCTCTGCTACAACGGGCTCGGCGACGAGAAACAGGCGCGCGAGCACGAGCTGCGCTATCTGCGATTCAAAGCCGACGAAGCTTCCCAGACCATCACCGGCCCCTACCGACGGCACCATCCAGAAGACAACAATGAGCGGCAAGCTATCCACGAGCACCTATCTGTGCCCCTGCCGGCGAGCCACCCGAAGCGCGCAACGACCGCTACCGGCGTCCCTCAACGTGCACGCTCTTCGGCTCGCCTGCTTGTCCGAGGGAGTTCGAACTGAGATGGCAAAGCTCTCCTGGCGACTCATGCTGCTGGCTGGTTTCGCCGCCCACAGCTTGCTGGCACAGACCATTACCTTTCGCGACATCACCGCCCAGGCCGGCCTTCATTACCTGCACAACAACGGCGCCTTCGGGAAGAAATATCTCCCCGAAACCATGGGCCCGGGGTGTGCGTTTCTCGACTACGACAACGACGGCTGGCCGGACATTCTGCTGGTGAATGGTCAGGATTGGCCGGGGCATGGCAAGGGCGCCCCGACCACCTTGAAGCTCTACCACAACAACCACGACGGCACGTTTACCGACGTTACCCGCAAGGCAGGCTTGGCCATTCCCATGTTTGGGCTGGGAGTCGCGGTCGGAGACTACGACAACGACGGTTATGACGATCTATTCATCAGCGCCCTTGGCCAAAGCCATCTGTTCCACAACAACCGCAACGGCACGTTTACGGATGTGACCAAGGCGGCCGGCTTGTGGGGGCCCGATGAGTTCTCGACCAGCGCCGCTTGGGTCGATTACGATCGCGACGGCAAGCTTGACTTGGTGGTTGCGAACTACGTGCAGTGGTCCGAGAAGAGCGATCTTTACTGCACGCTCGACGGCCGCCATAAATCGTATTGCACACCCGAATCCTACAAAGGCGCCTCGGCGCGGCTCTGGCATAATCTGGGCAACGGCAGGTTCGAAGATGCCACCGAGCAAGCGAAGTTCTACGACCCAACTGCAAAGAGCCTAGGGGTGGCGATTCTCGACTCGAACGGGGACGGTTGGCCCGATATCCTCCTGGCCAACGACACGCAGCCCAACAAGCTGTATGTCAATCAGCGCGACGGTACCTTTCGCGAGAGTGGGGTGCGAGCGGGGATTGCGTTCAGTGAAGACGGGGTGGCGCGTGCGGGCATGGGGGTGGATGTCGGCGATTACGATCGCTCCGGCTATCCCAGCATCATCATCACCAATTTTGCCAATCAAATGCTCTCGCTCTATCACAACGAGGGCAACGGGCTGTTTGTGGACGAAGCCCCGCGCTCCGAGGTCGGACGCGCCACCCTGGTCACACTCGGCTTCGGATGCTTCTTTTTTGATTACGACAATGATGGATGGCCCGACATTCTGGTCGCAAACGGACACATCGAAGATGGGATTGAGCGGGTGCAGAAGCGGGTCACGTACGCCGAGCCACCCCACGTGTTTCGCAATCTCGGTGGGGGAAAATTTCAGGAAGTCACCAATTCGTTGGGAGCCAACTTCGCCCGCCCGAAAGTGGCCCGAGGCGCAGCCTATGCCGACGTCGACAATGACGGCTCGCTCGACGTCCTGCTCACCAGCAACGGGGGCAGAGCGTACCTTTTTCATAATGAAGGCGGCACCCATCACAGTTTGCGGGTGAAGTTGGTGGGAACCAAATCCAATCGCGACGGCATCGGCGCCGTCGTGCGTTTGCTTACGGGAGGAGATCGGCAGTGGCAGATGCTGCACAGCGGTTCGAGCTATCTCTCACAAAGCGAATTGGTGTTGACCTTTGGCCTCGGAGGGGCAACGCTGGCCGACGTCGAGGTTGACTGGCCGAGCGGCCAAGTAGACAGGCTGGCCAAGGTAGCGGGGAATCAGACGATCACGATTCAGGAGGGCAAAGGCGTGGTCGGGAGAAAGCCCTATGGCCAGCCGTGGAGGTTGGCTGCCAGCAGGTGAGCGGGAGGAAACGCAGCGATCGAAATCATACCCAGAGTTTCCCGTGCTTCTCTCGGTGCCCTCTGTGGTTTACCGAAGGGAGCGAAAAGCCCCGGTCCTTTTAGGGCGGGGATGAAAGCGACCTCAGGTTGGCGTTCTTTGTTGTTCTATGTATCGCTTGAGAATGTCAAGGGGTGCTCCAGCACATGATGCGGCAAAGTAGGATGGAGACCATAGGACACCTTTCCAGTAGCGTTTC
>DASPVV010000095.1:0-9492 GCA_035622175.1 Terriglobales bacterium
TCACCACGATAAGCTGACCTTCCGCATGCTCTATGGTTTCACCGAGAACTTCGTGCTCCCGCTTTCCCATGATGAAGTTGTGCACGGCAAAGGATCGTTGATCGGGAAAATGAACGGGGACGAATGGCAGAAGTTTGCCAACCTGCGCCTGTTGCTCGGATACATGTATGCCCAACCAGGCAAGAAGTTGCTCTTCATGGGAGGCGAGTTCGGACAAGTACGCGAGTGGACCCACGACACAAGCCTAGAATGGCACGTACTGAAATACCCGTTTCACCGCGGCACCCAGGCCTGGGTGGAGCAGCTAAATCGGCTTTATCGTGAGCAGCCCGCCTTGCACGAGCTCGACAACGATCCCGCCGGATTCGAATGGATCGACTGCAACGACAACGAGCTGAGCACCATCTCGCTGCTGCGCAAAGGAAGCTCTTCCAGCCAGCAGGTGGTCGTGGTCTGCAATTTCACTCCCGTGCCGCGGATCGGCTATCGCATTGGTGCTCCCCGCGCCGGGTGGTGGAAGGAACTTCTGAACAGTGATGGCGAGGAGTACGGGGGCAGCGGCATGGGAAATTTTGGACAGGTACACGCCGAGCTCATCCCCAGCCACGGACGCCCCTGCTCACTCAACCTCACCTTGCCGCCACTGGGGGTCCTGTTTCTTAAGGCAGAATAGTCGCCATGCCGACGCACCTGGCAGCGGCAGTTCGCCCATTCTTGTCCCTTTGCCGCGGGGAAGGTTCAGGGGGCCGAACCGGGAGTCGTCTTTAGTCCTTTTCCACCTTGATTCTCAGTGCCTTGAGAAACCTCACATCGTGATCCGTAAACCTGACGTTTGCGCTATCTCCGTAGGACGGTCTTCGTGGCCGTACCATCGCCTCGTCGGCTGGACCCCTAGCAGTTCGAGGAGACGCCTGAACCTGAGCATAGGCGGAAAGATCGAGACAGATGAGGACCTCGTATCCCGCATTTTCGATTTCCGCAGCAATCCCTTCGAAACGGTCGCTTGCCCCCACCGCCCTATTCACGATGAGCTCTAACTCCTCGCGATAGCGGCTCTTCATAATCACAGCGCTGGCCGCATTTCGCAGCTCATCCGTCAGTCCCCTGACCTGTTCCACCGCGGCCGAGCTCGGACCTTCGGTCCGTTCGGGTAAGAGAAGAACACCCTCTTCCCCTCGAATTCGGATGCGAATGCGGGGCACAACCGAGCTCAGGACCCTGCGTCCTCGAGCTTCGAGGCCACGAATCGCTGATTGAACCCGAGGATCATTGTTGATCTCCCACTTCAGGACCTGCAGGACTTCCGAGAAGGCCGAATCCCGTTGCAGGGACTTCTCCGCCTCGCGTTCCATGCTTTCGAGCAGTGATCGGATTGCTTTCTTGTTCATCATGGCTCTGTTATCGGCCGACCCCCTGCGGTCGCGAATCAGCAGTCGGTAACCCTGCGCGTAGGCAGACCGGGTAGGTGTTGCGGCCTGTACTGACAACAGTTTAGGGGCTCCTCCCAAACCTCGGCGCGTTCCAGAGGTACACGGCCCTGTCTTTGGTAATGTTGGAAGAGCCCTGTAAGCAGTGGGAATCGTTGCTTTTAGTCTCTATCGCGAAGGACTTCTCGGCAAACCGAATCCTAACTTGGTATTCGAGAGCCAAGACCTCGACCCTGGCGCGTCCCGCAGCGCCCCCTTCCACCACTCCGACTCACGGAGCGAGAGATGCGGTCGATGTGCCGGCATGCCGGACTCATCGCGAGGCCAGTCAATTCCTAGAGGGAAAAAGCAATCTTTTGGCGTGCTAGACTGCCTTCAGATCGGCGGCCATGCGAATTCTTACGCGTTATATTCTGCGCGAGGTGACGGCTCACGCTCTGATTGGGGTGGCGGTGTTCACCTTCGTTCTTTTCACCCGCGATCTTGGACGCATCCTGGAGCTAGTGGTTCGCAACAGCGCTCCCTTGCCCAGTGTCGTCCAGGTGTTTTTCTTCATTCTGCCCACCTCTCTTACCATCAGCATTCCTGCCGCAGTATTGGTCGGCATCCTGATCGGCTTGAGCCGGCTGGCGGCGGACAGCGAAATCACGGCCATGCGCGCCAGCGGCGTCGGCCCTCTGACCTTTCTAAGGATCGTTTCGATCTTTGCTTCCGCAGCCTGGCTGCTGGCGCTTGGCAACGCACTCTATCTGGCACCGCGCTCGCAGGCCGCCATGGCACGCCTGCAAGACCGTCTGAAGTCTTCCCAGGCATCCTTTGAAGTTCAACCCCGGGTGTTCTACGAAGGATTTCCGCAACTGGTGCTGTATGTCGAGGATGTAACCGCCGCCCAGGGCGCTGCCATTTGGAAAGGGGTTTTCATCGCCGATACCAGCAACCCGGCTGCCCCGCGCATCACCTTGGCCAAGCAAGGCATTCTGGTCAGCGAAGGACCGAATACTCTCCACCTCCACCTGAGCGAAGGATCAACCCACGAATCTGATCCCACCGATCCTGACCACTATCAAATCTCCACCTTCGAACAAACCGACATGCCCATTCCGCTGCCGGAATCAGACAGTCGGAAACTACAGGAGCCGGTGCCGCTTTCGCAGATCGCGACCACGGAGCTCTGGCGGCAAAGCGAGGAAAAGAACAATCCCTCGGCAAAATGGGCGCTGATCGAGCTCCACCAACGGGTTGCTCTGCCTACCTCGTGTCTGGTGTTAGCCCTGGTTGGCATTCCCTTCGGCTTGGCCTCGCGGAAAGGTGGTAAATCTACCGGATTTGTGCTCACGATTCTTTTGGTCTTTGCCTACTATTTGGTCTCGCTCGTCGGAGTCTCCATGGCGCGGCAAGGAAAACTGCCGCCGGGAGTGGGGGTATGGCTCGCGGATATCGTGTTCTTCGTTGGCGGAGCGCTTCTTTGGGGACGGGCCGAGCGCCGCCCGATAGACCTTGGGTCTTTCCGCAGCGGATGGCATCGCCATCGACCGGGACTGGCCAAGGGCACGACCGTCGCGCCGCGCTCGACTCGCCCCGAGGATGCCTTACCCCGGGTCTTCGCGCGGCGGCGGGTCTTCGCGGCTCGCTTCCCGCTGATTCTCGACGATTATGTGTTGCGGGAATTTGTGCAGAACCTGGGCTTGGTGCTGGCCACCTTCCTGCTGCTGCTGCTGGTGTTCACGATCTTTGAGTTGTTGGGAGACATTCTTCGCAACCAAATCGCTCCCCTGATCGTGGCCGAGTATCTGCTCGATGTTTCCCCCTATTTCCTGTACAACATCGCTCCTCTGGGGATCCTGCTTGCGGTTCTCATTACGTTAGGCCTGATGCAACGCTCGAACGAAATTACCGCCATCAAAGCCACGGGGATCAGTATCTACCGCATCTTTACGCCGCTCTTGGTGGGCTGCGCCGTGCTGGCCGCGGGACTGTTTATTTGCGACCAGCTCTACTTGCCCTACGCCAACAAGCGTCAGGATGCCCTGCGGAATCTGATTAAAGGAAAGCCGGCGCAGACGTATTTGAATCCTGACCGGAGATGGATCTTCGGCCAGCATTCCAATATTTACTACTACGAGCTGTTTGATTCTGAGCGCGACGAATTTGGACGGCTTTCCGTCTTTCAATTCGACCCCGTCACCTTTCAGCTCAGCCACCGAATTTACGCCGCCCGCGCCCGCTGGCAAGAGGACTTGCGGCAGTGGGTCTGTACCCAGGGCTGGGAACGGGAGCTGCGCGGTCCGGCACACGCCGGCTACCGCAAGTTCCAGTTGGCCACCTTCCCTTTCGTGGACGAACCCCCGACGTACTTCAAGAAGGAAGTGAAGCAATCCTCGGAGATGAATGCCAAGGAGTTGCGGCGCTACATCCATGACCTCGAGCAGAGCGGATTTGATGTGGTACGACTGCGGGTGCAGCTCGAAAAGAAGTTTGCTTTCCCCGTGATCGCTTTGGTCATGGCGGTGCTGGCAGTTCCATTTTCCTTGTCCGCAAGTCGCCGAGGGGCAATCACCGGGGTAGCGACGGCAGTGGCGATCGCAGTGGTGTATTGGACAGTCTCCGGTTTGTTTGAAGCCATGGGCAACATCAGCCAGCTGCCCCCATTCTTGGCGGCCTGGTCGCCGGACTTGATCTTCGGGCTTTTGAGCGGCTACATGATTCTGCGGGTACCTACCTAGAAACCCCCGCGCCCCTTCCCCGCAAGCGCGCCACCCAGCCAATGCCGTGACCCTCTCCGAGCTGGCTGCTAGGGTGAGGCCACGGCCGAGGGTTGGCCGGCAATATCGGTGGCTACACCCAAGGGGGTCAATACTCCTGTGGTGGTATTCAAGGTGAACGCGGCCAGCGTCGAGGCGCCGCTGTTGGCGACGTAGACGTAGTCCTTGGGCTCGGTTGTGGTGAAGCCCGCATTGCTGCCTGTCGCCCCCGCGATGATCACGAAGGAGAGGGGGTTCTGACCGGTCGAAACCGAAGGAGTAGACAAGGGGGTCAACACTCCCGTGCCGGCAGCATAGCCATACTCGGAGATCTGGTTCGACTGCTTATTGAGAACATAGAGGAATGGGAAATAGGGATCCGCGGCAACTTCAATCGGCCCAAGTCCGGCCGCGAACGGGGAACCTTTCACCGTGGTCAACGTGCCATCGGGAATGTTCGGATTGGCGCAGGTGGTGACCACCTTGTCGCAAATGGCGAAAGCGGAAACGTTGGAGGTGCCGCTGTTGGCGACATACAGAAATCCTCCGCCGGGGGTGATGCCCAGTCCGGAGGGAGCAGTGCCAACCGGATAGGGCGAAGCGCCGAGGATGCTGAGCGTACCCGACGAGCTAATGGAATAGGCACCGACCGTGTTGGTGAAGGTGTTCGCCACATACAAGAAATTTCCCGTGGCGCTTACGGCCACAGCCGTCGGCAGGGTCGGCTCGACTGCTCCCGGCGTGATCGTGGTGAATGGGGAACCAGCAACCGGTTGCAAGGCAGTTCCATTAATGGTGTAGACCGAGATGGTGCTCGACGCCTCATTGGCGACAAACAAGAACCTCCCGGCTGGATCGGTCGCCATTCCCGTGGGCATCGCCCCGGTCGGGGTGCTGCCAGCGACCGCCGTGAGCGAGCCACCCGAATTGAGGCTGTAGGCAGAAATGGTGTTCGAGCCGTTATTCGACACGAAAAGAGCATTGAGCGAGGGCGTAATGGCAATGCTAAACGGCGCATTCCCGGTGTTGGGGGAGGCTCCGAACTGGTTGAGCGATCCTAAGCTTAGAGTCGCGGTATAAGACTGAATGGCGCCGGGATTGCCGAGAACGGCAGAATAGATGGTGGCGCTTGAGATTTCGGTACTGGGGGTGGGAGGAATCTGCCGCGAACCGCACCCCGTCATTTCACACAACAGCACCGTAAGCAGACACCACAACAACGCCACTCTCATCCCAACGCTTCTCTCCTGGGTTGATGGCGGGTTTTGGCCCGCGGGGCACTACCGATCCGCGCCTTTGGTCTTGAACACTACTTTTCCATGTGTATCAGGAATGCCAAGAAAGAGCAACCCAGGGGAGGCTCAGCGAAAACCCACCCTCGCCTCTTTAACCGCTGCTACCACTCGAGACCGGAACCTGGGACTCGAGCAGCGCGTCTTTTGGCAGCTCGCGAGCAAGCAGAGGTAGGCGGATCTCAACCATCAGGCCGCCTTGGGGACGGTTCCGGGCCTCGACGCTCCCGCCACAGAGAGATACAGCTCGAGCGGTGATGGAAAGCCCCAACCCGACGCCTCCGGTCTGGCGCCCACGGGCGTCGTCGAGGCGATAAAAAGGTCGGAACAACTTGTTCAGGGCATCTTCCGGCACACCCGGGCCGAAGTCGGTTACGCGGAGGATGGCTTCGGCCGGATCTAAGCCGGAGCGCTCCAATCGAATCTGGACGCTCGTCCCTTCTTCGGTATAGCGAATCGCGTTGCGCACCACATTTTCAATCGCGCTATGCAGGAGGCTCGGACTGCCGCGCACCACACAATCCTCCGCGATGTCCACCTCGACCTGCAAACGACGGCTCTGGGCTTCGAAGGTTGCGTCCTTGGCAATCTCCGAAATCAGCTGTTCAAGGTGGACGGGGCACTTCTCGAGCGACTCCTCGCCGCCTTCCAGCCGGGCCAGGGTCAGCAGCCGCTGAATCATCTCATTGAGACGAATACTTTCCCGATCAATCCGTTCGAGCGCGCTCGAGGCTTCCGGGCCGCTGCGCTGCCGCGCCAATTCGAGAGCGACATTCAGCCGTGCCAGAGGAGACCGCAGTTCGTGGGAAATGTCGGTCAAAAGCCGCCTTTGGGCCGCAACCAGGTTTTCGATACGCTCTGCCATGCGGTCGAAATCCCGCATCAATTCAGCGGTTTCGTCATGTCCGACCGAGGTCGGCATCCCGGTTCGTGCGCTCAGATCGCCCGCGGCAAGTTTTTGGGTCGCAGCCCTGAGACGCACGATCGGAAGCGTCAGATACCGCGCCAGCAGATAACAAACCAGCCCGGAGGAGACAATGCCAATCAGCATGCCAAGTCCCGACACCCCGTGAAAGAAGAACCAGGGGTGGGGTTCGGGCAACAGCTCAATAATCAGCGTGTAATGGTGACCATCCGGTCCCTCCGTCGAAGCGCGCAAGAACTGTAGCGGTCGGAACCTTCCCCAAAAGGTGTCGGCGGTACTCATGCCCCCGCGTAGGGCGCGTTGCGTCCACTCCGGCGTCTTGCGCCCGAGGATGTCCTTGCCATTCTCATCGAAAATGAAAAGGTGCACGTGATGGCTGTCGTGCACGCTGCGCAAATACCTCCAAGTCCCCGAGTCGCCCCCGGTTTGTTGCGCCTGGAGCGCTTCGCTGAGAAATCTCCCTTCCTGTGCCTGCAAGTTGGAAATCTCCCGCGAGGGCCGTAATGCGGAGGCCACGAGAAGGGCCAAAATGAAGAATAATGCCTGCGCCAGCCAAAAGGAGACGAAGATCTTGACGAACAGGCTTCTCATTCACTGCTCCCGGCGTGGTCGCGGGGATGAGCAAAGATGTATCCCACGCCCCGCACCGTCTTGATGTGGTCGGTGCCGTCCTCAGTATCGCCCAACTTCTTGCGCACTTTGCTGACGTGCATATCGATGCTGCGGTCAAAGGGCGAGAACTTGCGGCTCAGAACCTCATGGACGAGATGCTCGCGCGTCACCACGCGCCCGGCTTCGCGCAGCAAAACATGAAGCAGGTTGAACTCGACCGAGGTCAGATCAACGGCCTGCCCCTTGTGCCGCACGCTGCGGCTGGCAGGATCGAGTTCAACGTCTCCAACGTGAAGAACGTCAGGGATTTCGCCGCCTGGGCCTTTCTCCGTGCCCTGACTTCGCCGCAGAACCGCACGGATGCGGGCCACCAGTTCCCGCGGATTGAACGGCTTGGGCAGATAATCGTCGGCGCCGATCTCCAGACCGACAATGCGATCCACATCTTCCCCCCGGGCGGTGAGCAGCAGCACCGGAACCTTGGACGTTTGGCGAACCTTGCGCAGGACATCGAAGCCGTTCATGCCGGGCAACATCACGTCGAGCACAACCAGACGGTGATCGCCGCTCAGAGCCCGATCGAGACCCCGGTTGCCGTCAGAGACTGCTTCGATGGCAAAACCCTCCGGTCCCAGGTACTCACCCACCAGGCCGCACAGTTCGGTGTCGTCGTCGATAACCAGGATGCGATCCACTTTGCTCCTACAGTTGTACAATAGCACCGGCGGAGTGCCGGCAAAAGACTGTCCCAGCTGCGCCCCGGCGGCTTTTACAAAACTTTACTCGGGTTTACGGACAATTTACCCCGGCACACAGCCATCAGTGTTCTTATGGAGTGACTCCGGGATTCCGAGAGCGCACACAGCTAACCAGCAAGGAGAAGATCATGAGATTTGGTCGTTTAGCCCCAGTTTCGCTCGTTTTGACCATGGCACTCCTCACGGGAGCGGCGGCGGCGCAAGGCCGCGGCCCGCACCGCGATGGGGATTTTTGGGGGCCGATGATGAGGGAGAAGCTCGATCTTAGCGACGCCCAACAAGCAGAGATCAGGCAGATCTACGAGAACGGCAAACCCGCAATGAAGGGTTTGTGGAGCCAGGAACGCGCCAGTCACTCGGCGATGATGAAACTGATCACGAGCGGCGCTTTTGAGGCCGCCAAGGCACAGGCGATCGCCAGCCAGGAAGCGCAAGTGCACGCCCAACTCGAGCTGGCACACGCACAGATGGCGGCGCAGGCCTACCTGATTCTGACGCCCGAGCAGAAAACCAAGCTGAACGAGATCTTGGAAGAGCGCGAGCAGCGCATACAGGAGCACATAAACAAGGGCTCCCAGGCGCCGCCCTCGGAATGAACTTCGCATCGGTGAAAGCGCTGCTGGCTTTCGGCGGCAGGGCCCTCTAAAAGGGGGCCTCACCGCCAGCGGTCGGACGAAATCACAAGCCCGCCGCGGTCGAGACTGAGAGACGTAGGGCCGGCACGGGGTTGGCGTCCGCATGGTGACCTCGCCAAACTAACCCCGGCGTGGGATCTACCGCTCCCGCCTAGGCGATTACTCATCGCTGTCCGCGTGTGCTGAAAAATCATAGAACCTCAGCGAGGCGGCGGATGCCCTCTCGGATTTCCCTGGCACTTAAGCGGCAATAGCCGAGGAGCAGCCCCGGCTGAAGTGGTTTCTCGATGTGATAAGGGCCAACTCCGTAGATCAGAATTCCGTGCGCGTGTGCCCTGCGGATCAGCTGCTGCTCCGAAACCCGGCAGCTTGGCCAAAGTACGATGTGCGCTCCCGCCCCGTCGCCACTGATCTGGACTCGATCACCTAGGAATTGTCGAACGGCTTCGAGCAGTGCCTCACGCCGACTGGCATTCCGGCGGCGCACACGACGCAGATAGCGTTCGTAAAGGCCACTCGCAATGAATTCAGCGAGAGTCTCCTGCTCGAGGCTGGCCGTATGCCGGTCGCACAGCCATTTAGCCGCAGTAAAGGTCTTCAGCAACGCTTTCGGAGCAATCAGGTATCCGATGCGCAGAGCGGAGAAGAAGAAGAAGAGAAGCGAAAAGGTACCAAGTTGAACCTCCCCGCCGTAAAGGGCGAGGATTCTCACTCTACACCAGCCTTACTGCACTGATGTTATCGAATGATGGCTCGCTCCGAGCCATGATGTTGACGGCTCCATTGTGGTCGGCATGGTCCTTATAGCCACAGGAAAGACACGCAAAATTTGCTTGCGTCTTTCGGTTGTCCTTATGGACGAAACCACACGCCGAGCAGGTCTGACTTGTGTATCTCGGGTCTACGGCAAGGAATTGACGACCAGCCTCTTCCGCTTTGTACGCCAGTTGCCGAAACCATTCTGACCAACTGCAATCTAAAATCTGTTTGGCCAGACGACTGCGAGACATCCCGCTGATATGCAACGCCTCAACCACAATCCTTCCATACTTTCGAATGACGGCGGTCGACTGTTGGTGCAAGAAGTTGGTACGCTTGCTTC
>DASPVV010000096.1:0-12799 GCA_035622175.1 Terriglobales bacterium
TCCATGTTCGCCTGGCCCAACGTGGTCAGAACGGCGGTGCGAAACAAGACCCAGAGTTCGAGACTCGCGCCGCAAGTAGCATTTTCCTGAGCACCGACATTAGTTGACTTAGAAACAGTGCTTATTCAGAGTGTCCTTAGAGAATGTTAGGCCCTCGCATTTCAACCGGCACTCCGTCATTTTTCGTGCCCGGGGGATTCAGGCTACCTGTAAGCCGTCGAAGTGAGAAACAACCTGCGGGCGCGAAGCATCCCCCGCATTCGCAAATCGCTCGCTGCTAGAGTACCTGGTGAATCACGGGCCAAGCTTTGGTTATGGAGAATGTTTGGTTACGGCAGCACCGTCACGGACTCTGCTTACCTAGGCCCTGGTGGCGGCCGGAAGGGTGCTCGAGCGGCTCCGAACAAATGCTGCACCGAGTCCCACCAGCGGCACCAGCGTTCCTAAGAAAGCGATGTGATACCAGACCGGAAACTTGGCCCAGAGCTGGATGTGAACGGGGATAAATGCGACCAGGAGAATGGTGCCGAGCACCCATGGCAGGGTCCTGGAGCGTGTTAGGATCGCGGCGGCCGCGCCTGCCCGATAGTGACGCGAGTGCGCCAACCATGAGGCGTCCCAGCTTCATGCCCAGGGTGAATGCCATGGTTGGTTCAGCTGCGGCATAACCTGCAAAGCCAATACGCAGCCCACGGTTTAGCAGCGAGGCCACGACAACCCAGAGCACAAGCCCGACAATGAATGCCACAGCCGACCTCTTCATAAGTTCTTCCCTCCCTTTGTTAGTACAATTAAACTAGTATACTCAAACTATGAAAGCTGAGCTCCTCATTCTCGGCGTCCTGCACCGGGGCAATTTCCACCCTTATGAAATCAAGCGTCGCCTGAGAAACGCTATGGTCGAATGCTATACAGATGTGGACGTGGGGACGTTGTATTACGCGATACGACAACTCGAGAAAAACAAATTCATCGTACCGGTTCAACGAGAGCGCGTAGTTCGTGGAGGCATGCGGACCGTTTACGGAATTTCTTCCAGTGGGAAGCGGCGGTTTCAGCAACTTCTCAATGACCAATTTGCGGCGGAAGGGCCGGTTGCCAAAACGCTTTATGCTGCGATGCTGTTTCTGCATTTCGGCAGCCTATCCCTGATCGCGGACCTGCTGCGAACGAGGATTTCCCGGGAGACTCAGGCAATTCGAGACATCACGGAAATTCGGAAGCAACTGGCGCCGGTTCTCTCAACAGGAGGGCTTCACCTCATCAAACACATAGAACTTCAACATGGGCTCGATAGAAAGTGGCTGCGCGCGGTGCTAGCTGATGTCGAGAGGGGAAGCGTGCGGGATGTGCCGGATCCCAAGCGCCTGGCCGGTGGAGCACGGTGACGGGCCCGAGAATAGAGCTGAACGGTTCGCCCGCCGTTGTTGGCGGATGAGGTGCAACAAAGCAACCAGTCGGACCACTGTTCTTTGCTTAGCATACGGGATGAGGACGATGCTAAACAACGCGCTTTCTCACAAGCGGAGCGTCGTTCCGGGGTTGAGATGAGTTTGCGCATGCACTCCCCGGGTTCGACTCGCAATTGCCGATGAGCTCCGCGGGGCCCGTGCCGGCTAGGAGGGGCGCGCCGCTCGATAAGGTGTGCGCAGCCCAGTGATTGTCTCGCTATCAAACCGACTTTGAGCAGCGGATTGTTCGAGCGGTGATGACTACTTCCGCCTAGCGGACCACACGAATGTCAGGAATTGCCGCCTTGAACTTTCAAAACCCTACTCCCCCTTAGCGCCGCGAGTCCGGTGGCACCAGGTTGTTCGCACGATAGTAGACCACAAGCTGGCCATAGTGCTCGCCGCTGTGCTCGATGGCGACCATCCAGAGGTTGGAGTTGTGGGCCAGCCGGTTCCCAAAAAACTTCGAGATATGATCCAGCCCCGCGTCGCCCTGCTGCTGAATCACCTGGGCTCCGTCCGCAACGGCCTCCTGTACGAACTTCACCACATCGGCCTTGGTCTTAAAAACGTCACGCGAAGGGTTATCGCCCTGGCCGAAGTCGGGCCCGAGGTCTGATCCGGAAACCCTGCGTATGAGGACGAAATCCAGTGCGGCGGCGTGGAGAAGATTCTGGGCAAACGTGCGCTCGTCTTTCTGCACCTTGAAATCGTATTTGTCCTCGGGGAAATCTTGGGCCATGGCGATGAGTTTGTTCCCGATGTCGTTCCACCTGTCCAACATCTCATCGGATCGAGATCGCGCAGGACTCGGGGGTTGGTTCTGCGTTTGGGCCTGACTGCGAAGCTCCATTCCGACGGCAGCAAGCAGAGTGACCGCAACGAGCGCCAGCGAAGACCGCTTCATGGGAGATTGCTCCTGATTGGATCCGCTTTCAAAAATTGCGTCGAGGGTTAGACGTAGCGCTACTCCAAAAGTTTGGGTAAATTCCGGATCAAAAGTCGAAAAACATGCATGGGATGGGAAAGGTTGATCCACATTGGGATGGCATGGAGTGAGGTAATGCGGAAGCTAGCGGTTGAGAACAGCCGGTTCACTCATGGAGGGAGGGTGAGTGTAATCGTGGTGTGGCTGTTGGAAAACCCTCTCTTCAGCGCGCGTTCTGACCGAAACCAGACTACAGGTTTGCGCCGAAGGCTAGCAGACGGCCATCGCAATCCTTGACTACAAACTCCCGCGAATGCCATGGCATGTTTGCCAGTCCGCGCGTGAATTCCACCTCTCGAGCCGCGTACTCGGCGTAAAGCGCGTCCGCATCTTCGATGAATATGTAAGCGTCGAGCAGCTCGTCCGAGTATTTGTTGCGGTTGGCGGTGGGAGGCTCAGCACAGCGGAAGTGAATCGCCTGCAGGTCGCGTCTAACGATGGCGTAAACTGGCGGATCTTGCCATGTGCCCAAACATTGGAAGCCGAGCTTAGCTTCGTAATAGGCAAGAGTGCCGGGAATGTCCAAGGTGAAGAACAGGGGCACGATCTGACGAATCATGGGGGCAAGTCTACTATAGAGAGATTCTCTGTGCCGAACCGCTGGTCCGTGGATGATTGGCGCAAGATCTTAGTGACCTATCTTAAGCCTGCGCTGTTTCTTCGCCCGTCAATTTGTGCAGGCGTTGGACTCGGAAGTCATTGCGGATCACTCCACCCCTTTTCGAGAAGGGTTTACCGGGGTCTATTCTTACCAGATGGCTTTATTCTTCTTGCCGCAATCTTCAGGCTTGCCCACCTCACTCGTACCTCAACGCCTCCACCGGATCGACCTTCGCGGCGCGCCGCACGGGTACCCAGCACGCCAGGAGACCGACCCCCCCAAACAAGAGCCCAACAACGACCAATGTCGCCGGATCGCTGGGCTGCACCCCGAACAGGAACGATCGCAGCGCCCGCGACAAAATCATGGCCAGTGCCACCCCTACGACCACTCCAGCCGCGATCAATCGAAATCCTTCGCCGAAGACCAGCTTGCGAATGTCTTTTTGTTGCGCGCCTACCGCGCTGCGAATCGCCAATTCCCGCCGCCGTGAAGTAACCGACAGCGAAAGCACGCCGTAAATCCCCACCAGCGTCAAGGCACTTCCCACCACCGCGAACCCCACCAGCAGCTGCATCGCAAAGCTCCGCGACGCCAGCGATTCGTCCCGAATCTGTTCCAGAGTCTTCACGTTCTCGATCGCCGCCGTGGGATCCACGGAGTGCAGTTCCCGTTCTACGGCGAGCACCAGCGCGCGTGGATCCGCCGCCGTCCGCACCACCAAATGCTTCGAATACGCATGCGCCTGCCACAGAGGCAGGTAGACCTCGGGAGACGCCTCCTGAGTCAAATCATCGGTTCGGCTGTTCGCAATCTCTCCGACAATGTCCGTGCTCGCTTGGTCCCGCCCGTCGAGCCAGAACCTCCGCCCAACCGGACTCTCGTGAGGGAAGAAGCGGTGCGCGAATGCTTGGTTCACGATTGCCACCTTCGCCGCCTTATCATCATCCGTCGAGCGAAATTCCCGTCCCGCAAGCAACCCTTCGCCCATCAATTTAAAGTAGTCCGGCGTGACGGCGCGCAGCGAAAGCGCCGTCTTGTCGCTCTCTTTCACCGCAGGCGGTTGCCCCTCGATCTCCAAAGTCGCCGGCCAATTATTTCCGGTTAGCGGCACTCCCCAGGCGAACGCCGCGTATTGCACGCCGGGTATAGCCGCAACGCGCTCCAAAGCCTGCCGGTGAAAGCTGTCCCAGTTGGAGTACTGCACCTCCGTCACACTCATCGTCAAGATCCGTCCGGTGTTGTAACCCGACGGCACCTCCGCGATTTTCAGCATGGTGCGAATGAGCAGTCCTGCGCCAACCAGCAGCGCCAGCGTCAGCGCCGTTTGCACGATCGTCACCCCGCGCAAAAGTCGCCGTTCTCCCAATCCCGCAGTGCCTTTCGGCCCGGTACTTTTCAGAACCTCCATCGGCTCCAGCCGGAAAGCCCGCATCGCTGGAAGAATTCCTGCGAAAAGCGCAGCTAGCACCGCCGCGCTGAATCCCCACCCCAACACGGCCCAACCCGCTGTCACTCCGTCCAGCCGCGGAACTGCATGCCCCGCCATCGACTTGAACAGCTTCACGACGCTAAAGGCCAGCCCTACTCCGAACGTTCCCCCTAGCAACGCCAGCAGCAAGCCTTCGGTAAAAACCTGTCGAAAAAGCGCGACCCGCCCCATGCCGAGTGCGCCCCGCACGGCGTATTCCTGCTGCCGTTGCAGTCCACGCACTAGCAACAGGGCTGCTGCGTTCCCACATCCGATCAGCAGCACCAGCGCCGCAGCTCCCAACAGCGGAAGCAAAATCCTTTGGCCATCCCGATTCATTTCCTCGGTCAGTGGTTCCAGTTGCGGTGTGAACCCTTCAAACTGCGGCTCGGCCTGCCCTTCTCTTGCCGCCAGCACAGCTAACTCTTCCTGTGCTTGCCGCGGCGGCGTTCCCTCGCGCACGCGCGCCACGACGTCCCAGTCGGCATCCTTCATCTGCTTCGGGTCGGGCATGGCAGGAGCCCAGAAATCCACAGTTGCGTTCACGCTGTAGTTTGGTTCCTTCGCAGCTCCTGGCGACGGAAGAAAGCGTACCCCCGGTTGCATCACCCCAATCACGGTGGGCGGTACGTCCCACCGGCTGATGCGCACGCTTTTGCCAATCATCTGCGGGTCGCCGTTGAACGCCCGCTGCCAAAACTCATATCCGAGCAAAATCGCCTTCGTGGATCCCAAGGAAAAGTCCGAGTCCTCGAACCCTCGCCCGGCGATCGTTTTCAGTCCAATTACCGGCATGTAATCTTTGGTTACGAACATTCCCTGCATCGATTGGCTGCCATCAGCTCGAATGAGAAAGTTGAACGACCAGTCGTACGCGGCGATTCCCGCAAGCGACTTCGCCTCCTTCTGCCATTCCATCCACTGCTGGGCTGCCCACTCACGCGGACCGTCCATCTTCTGACCGTCCGTCCGCGCCGCGGGGAGCAGCACCAACTGCTCCGGCTTCTTGTACGGGGGCGGTGTCAGCAGCACCCCCTGGATCAGGCTGAAGACCGCTGAAGTCGCGCCAATCCCTAGCGCCAACGTCAGGATCGCAATCAGGCTGAAGCCCGGCTGTTTCAACAGCATCCGAATCGCAAATCGAAGCTCTCGCAGCATGTATTCCCCCTTCCGCCTTTGGTTCAGTCGACACCCGCCTCTTTGGCCCTCTTAGGTAGACACCGGCCACAGCGTTTCTCCTCTCTGGCCGAAGCTCGCCCAGGTCGGCAGATCGCGACTCCCCAAAGTCCTGCTGCCCAGTTGCGCGACTCGAGCCGTATGTCTACCCCCTAACTTTATAACGCGGCGATGAAAGGCTGTCCTCCGGCTGGTATGTCGCGAGAACCGTTATTCCCGGTCAAATACCAGGATGTTCGGCTCACTTCGGCCCACGGTGTGCACGGTCATGGTCAAGATTTTGAGATCGGAAGAAAGCTCGATCTGCTGCGTGTCCATGATCTTGCCGTTGATCTCGTCGGTCATTTCGAGGGTGCGCTGGTTCAGCCGCCGTATCGAGGACGCAGCGCCTGGAGGCACGTTCGGGCCCAGGTTGGGATAATCTTTACCATCGAATTTTACGTTTGTCTTCTTCAGAGGGGTCGATGAAGGAAAGGCCGTCGCCCCCGTAAGGCCGAACCTGAAGCACAAAGACCGAGTTCACCGCCTCGCTCGTGCTTACCCAGTCGCCCGCAAAGCTCGATCCCCCTCCCCTGCGCTGGTATACGTAAAGGAGATGGATCGTCTTCCCGCTGCCGCTGATGGCGGTGTAATCGTCCTGCAGCGCGTTGCCGTCCTTCGAGAGCTTCCAGATCCCCTCAATCTCGACGCGGCCGTCTTTCTTGCGCACCCCCTTCCACTCCTCCGGACTCACCGCCGTCACGGCAAACGTCGTTCCGAAATTCCCCGGCTGGTCGGTCCCATCCACAACAATCGTCTCCGGGGGCCCGTCGCCAAAGTCAAACGAGTATTTGTTCCCGCCCAGGCTCGTCACCTTCATCTCGTCGCTCAGCTTGCTCTTTTGTGGATTGAGCTTCCAATCCCCGACAAAGGGGTCGTTGCCCGCCCACAACGCTCCCGTCGCCAGGCAGGTAACTAGCAGCAATTGAAGACTGCGCTTAAACAAGTATTGTTTGTCCTCCGTGGAGTATTTTGGGCGGGCACATGCCGTACCAAAGGGTTTGAGGATTTAAGTGGTCCATTTAGAAAGGAAAGTGACTCATAACATGAGTCTTTTGAATACTGTTCTTGAGCGGAAATCGAGAATCGCTGTCCGGGGTTGAACACCCGACAGTTGGTTAGCTGGCGGGAAGTGATCTGCTTGCAGCATCCCACCTGAAATGGAGTCGTTAGCTTTTGCGCCGCTAGGCAGAACTAATGGCTCCGTTGTTGGCAGCAGGACCAAGCCTCGGGATAGCCAGTGTACTCGTTCGACTGGATGTAACAAACGTGACCTTGCTTGCAACGCCAACCGAGCCTTCGAGAGGCAGCCAAAGGGCTGCGCCGTCATTGACTTGCATTTCTTCCGGGCCTAAGATTTAACCCAGTTGATCGGCCAGATCCTCTGGCCTTAGGGCAGCGTAGCAAAACTGGGGAGTGGCGGAATGGCTGTGGTTTACCGAAGGGAGCGAAAAGCCCCGGTCCTTTTAGGGGGGGATGAAAGCGACCTCAGGTTGGCGTTCTTTGTTGTTCTATGTATCGCTTGAGAATGTCAAGGGGTGCTCCACCACAGGATGCCGCGAAGTAGGATGGAGACCATAGGACACCTTTCCAGTAGCGTTTCCTAAGATCGGTTCGTTGTTGGCGCAGCATTCGGCTGGAAACGCCTTTTAAGGAATTGACGAAGGAGGACACACTAACCCCCGACGACGCCCCCCCGACGACGAACGCGGTTTCACAGAAGGAGACGATTACCTCGTAGCGGTCATCAACATTGTGCAGGGTGAAAGCGTACGTGAGTTGGGCCGTGAAGAAGCCACTCGTGCTGCTCAAAGCGGCCGATAATTCCGTTGCAACCTAGCTCATGCCAGTCTGATCTATGCGTTGGCCACAGTTTGCGAAATGGCGGACGTAGATTTGGACGATCGGGCGGCGAGCTGTCATTGGCTGCCTCCTGCGGTGAATCCAATCAGGACAGCATCGAGGACGGAGTCAACAAAATTCGTCTTTTTCACCGATATTCTTGAGTAACTGAAGTTCCCGTGGAACTCTCATCGGTACTCCGACGGATGGCTGCAAAACAGAGTCCAGGTCGTCGAGCCACAGCATTTGGGAGTGGAACACAAGCCCGAAATTCCGCGAGACCGCATGCGCCACCTCTTCCAGCCGAAGCTTACGGCTAAGCTCCCTCTCCATCGAGGTTACCGGTCGTGAGCGAAGACCACAGGGAACAATCAGCTCGAAGTACTTGAGGTCAGCGTTCACATTCAAAGCGAAGCCATGCGAGGATACGCCGCGTGAGATGTGCACACCCAGGGCGGCGATCTTGGCCTCGACCGGCTGGCTCTCACTGCGCTCGCCCACGACGGCGCAGTCTTGCTTTTCTCCTACTGCCCGCGATTCGGTCCAGACACCGGTGAGGCCAGGGATGCGTTGGGTGGGAATCCCAAAGTCGGCGCAACTGCGGATCAAGACTTCTTCCAGGCGGCGAACGTACTCCACGGCGCCCATGGACTTGCCTTCCCCAGAAGCGCAGTTCATTCCCCGCAAATCGAAGATCGGGTACGCCACGAGTTGCCCGGGACCGTGGAAGGTTACGTCCCCTCCGCGGTCCGACTCCCATACCTCCACGTTGTGTTTCCGCAGCAGGTCGGGAGAAGCCACGATATGCGCGGCTTTGGCATTGCGCCCCAGGGTGATGACGGGCAGATGTTCGAGCAGCAAGACCACATCCCCGGTCCGCGCCTGCTTGCGCAGCTCGACCAACCGCTGCTGCAGGCGGAGGCCGGTTGGATAATCGATGGTCCCGAGTTGGACGACAGAAATCAAAATCTTAGCTAGGCGTTAATGGCCATTCCATACACGCTACCCGAGGCATCGAGCATGGCCTCTGCCAGGGTGGGATGGGCGTGGATCGTCCACATGAGGTCTTCGACCGTGGCTTCTAGTTCCATGGCGGTCACGGCTTCGGCGATGAGCTCCGTGGCCTGGGGGCCAATGATGTGCACCCCCAGAATCTCTCCGTATTCCCGATCCGAGACAATTTTGATGAATCCTTCATGCGCGCCCACGATCGAGGCGCGGGAGTTGGCGCTAAAGGGAAATTTGCCGATCTTGACCTGGTAACCGGCCTGCTTGGCTTTGGCCTCCGTCAGCCCCACGCTGGCGATCTCGGGATGGCAATAGGTGGCGCTCGGAATGTGCTCGGGATTGATGGGCTTGGCCGGCTTCCCCGCAATCTTGGTCACGGCGACGATGCCTTCCATCGCGCCCACGTGTGCCAATTGGGGTGTTCCCAGCACAATGTCCCCGATGGCGAAAATCCCCGGCTCGGCGGTTTCCATCCAGCCGTCGGTTAGGATGAATCCACGATCCAATTTGATCCGAGTCCGCTCCAGACCTAGGTTCTCGGTGCGGGGTTTTCGCCCTACGGCAATCAGAATCCTCTCCGCCGCGACTTTCTGCGGCTTGCCGTCGACGGAAAATGTCACGCTAATTCCGGACTTGCTATTTTCCACCTTCTCCACTTTCGCCCCGGTATGAAACTGGATGCCGCGCTTGCGATAGGCCCGCGCCAGCTCCTGGGAGATGTCCTCGTCCTCGAGGGGAACCAGCCGCGGCAACATCTCGAGAATGGTGACCTCGGTGTTGAACGACGCGAAGATGGAAGCGAACTCTACCCCCACGGCTCCTGCCCCCACGATGACCAGCGACTTGGGAATGGCTGCTAAATCCAGGATCTCGATATTGGTCAGCACCCGGGAGTCGGCTTCTAAGCCGGGAAGCATACGGGCTTCCGAGCCGGTAGCGAGGATCATGTGCTGGGCTTCGATGCGGCTGCTCTGGCCGGCGTTCGCGACTTCGATGGTGAAGCCCCCGGCTGGCGCCCGTCCGCTGAGTCTGCCGAAGCCCTTCACGGTCTCGACCTTGTTCTTGCGCATCAGGAATTCGAGCCCTTTGGCGTGTTTGGCTACGATCTTTGCCTTGCGCTCCTGAATGGCCGCCCAGTTCAGTTTGCGCCCGTCCACCCCCTCGATCCCGAACTCCCTGGCCGCTTTCAGGTAGTCCCAGATTTCGGCATTGAACAAAAGGGCCTTGGTCGGAATGCAACCGACATGCAGGCACGTGCCGCCGAGGGCAGGATCTTTCTCGACGAGCGCCGTCTTCAAACCGTACTGTCCGGCGCGGATAGCCGCCGTGTAGCCAGCGGGGCCGCTGCCAACAATTGCGATGTCATAGCTAACCTCGGGCAAAGTCATGCTCCCTGGCCAGAATCGTGGCCCAGATCTAAGTAGTGGATTCTACGCTACGGAAAAAGATTCGGGAACCGAATGGGGCCAGTTCGCGTAGCTCAAAGTGTCGCTTGCCCGGTGCTACACTCGGGGCAGGGTAGCTTTATGCAGATCGACTATTTGGGGTTTCTGTTCTTCCCGATTTTCGGATTCGGCTTCGTCCTGTATTTTCTCCCTTCGATCATTGCCTTCGCGCGCAGCAAGCGCGACAGCGCTTCCATCTTGATTCTCAACCTGCTGCTTGGCTGGACGGCGATCGGATGGGTGATTGCGCTGGTCTGGGCGGTCAAGGCCGATGTACCGGTGATCTCGGGCTAATCTACTCCTGCGCTGCCAGGCGGTTAGAATTCAGCTCGACTCCGACGAGGTTCACTTTGGGCATGAGAAATCCTCCTCCCGCGAAAACTTCAGCCAGTCTTCGTGGAGCGCAATCTAGGCCAGCAAGCGGGCTGCTTGTTTGGCGTAATAGGTCAGGATGATCGTGGCACCGGCGCGGCGAATGGAGATAAGCGCCTCCAAAAGGACTCGCTCGCGATCGATCCACTGGTTGCGGGCGGCGGCTTCGATCATCGCGTACTCGCCAGAAACCTGGTAGGCGGCCAAGGGCAAGTCGAAGCGCTCGCGGGCGGCGGCGATCACGTCCAGGTAAGGCATGGCGGGCTTCACCATGAGGATGTCCGCGCCTTCTTCGATGTCGAGCGCCATCTCCCGCATGGCTTCGTGCAGATTGGCTCCATCCATCTGATAGGAGCGCCGGTCGCCAAACTGTGGGGTCGAGTCGGCAGCCTCCCGGAACGGTCCATAAAAGCCGGAAGCGAACTTGGCGGCGTAGGACAGAATCGGCGTATGGCTGAAGCCCGCCGCATCGAGAGCTTTGCGAATGGCTCCCACCCGGCCATCCATCATGTCCGAAGGCGCAATCACATCCACACCGGCGCGGGCCAGCGAAACCGCGGTGCGGGCTAAAATCTCGAGGCTGGCGTCGTTGACGATCTCATAGTCCTCGGCCGAAGGCGCGGCCACCGCCGCGCCCAGCGATTGTGGGCCGGCAGCGCGGACCACGCCGCAGTGCCCATGCGACATGTACTCGCACAGGCAGACATCCCCCAGGAGCAACAGACGGGGCAGTTCGCTTTTGATCGAGCGCGCGGCACGCTGCACAATGCCATCGTCCGCCCAGGCGCCGCTAGCCACTTCGTCCTTTTTGTCGGGCAGACCGAAAAGGATGACGGACGGGATTCCCAGGGAGTGTGCCTGCCGCGCTTCTTGGACTGCCTCATCGACGGAGAGGTTGAAGACACCTGGCATGGACCGAACTTCCTTGCGCACGCCCTCGCCCGGACAGACGAACATGGGATAAACCAGCGAGGCGGGAGAAAGCCGGGTCTCGCGCACCAAAGAGCGCAAGGCTTCGTTCTGCCGCAGGCGTCGAAGGCGGATCGTAGGAAAGCCCATAGCCACAGTCTCGGTCGTAGACGCCGACCCCTCGATTCTAGCAGAGGCCGACGGCGGCCCTGCCGGGAGGCGGGGAAACATGCCGTCTGCCCGGGGGGCTTCCGCCGGCTGGCGCCCCTCTGCCAACTGGGATGCCTTCCTGTAACATCAGTGCTGATGGTGCCTGAGCCGATCCTCGAAAGCAGCGCCAAAGTCCTGGAATTCGATCTCCTACGCGACTGGCTGAAGGGTTACGCCGCCTCGCCCTTAGGACAGAGGTTGCTGGCCGAGCTCACTCCTTCCGCCGCCCGCGCCTGGATCGAACAGCAGCAACAGCTCACTCTGGAAATCTGCGAGTTCCGGCGGGTGGGAGGCAGCTTCGATTTCTCCGGGTTGCAAGACATTCGTGGCGAGGTGGAGGAAGCCCGCATCGCCGGGGCGGCGCTCGAGATCGCCGCCATCCGCCAGGTGCTTTTGCTGGTGGACCGGGCAGCGGAGTGGCGCGAAATCGCCCTTCGCCCGCCGCAAGCCATGAAAACGGAGTGGCGGAGTGTGGCCGCACTTTCCGCCCAGATTGCGGATTTTACTCCCTGGCTGCGCAGCTTCCGCAACAAGATTCTTCCCGATGGCAGCCTCGACGATCGCGCTTCCCCCGAGCTGGCCCGCATTCGTCGCGACATGGAGAAGCAACGGCGGTTCATTCAGGACTCCTTGCGAACCTATCTGCGGAGGCTGGCGGAAGACGGTGCTGCCCAGGATGAGCTGATCACGATTCGCGGCGAGCGCTTTGTCATTCCCATCAAAACCGAGCAGAGGCGGAGAGTTCAAGGCGTGGTCCATGGCGCCAGCTCGAGCGGGCAGACGGTGTTCGTGGAGCCGTTAGAAACCATCGAGCAAAACAACGAGCTGGTGCGATTGCTCGAGGAAGAACAGGCCGAGGTCCGTCGCATTTTGCTCGAGATGACCGGGCGCATCGCCGACCAGGCGGAGGCAATCTTGCGCGCTTTTGAGGTGCTCAGCGAACTCGAATTGCAGTTCGCCAAGGCGCATTTTGCCGAGGATTATCACTGTGTCCCGGTGGTCCTCTCCGAAGACGGCGGCCCGCGATTGAGCTTGACCAAGGCCCGCCATCCCCTCCTCGAACGCAGCCTCAGGCTCAAAGGAGAGGCCATCATTCCGATCACGATTGCGCTCGATGGCAGCCGTCGTGAGCTGATCGTTACCGGCCCGAACACCGGCGGAAAAACCGTCGCCCTGAAGACGATCGGACTCTTGGCGCTCATGGCGCAATCCGGCATGCTGATTCCGGCCGACCGGGCAGAATTGCCGATCTTCGATGCGGTGCTCGCCGATATCGGCGACTATCAG
>DASPVV010000097.1:0-7144 GCA_035622175.1 Terriglobales bacterium
GCTTGCTTTAACGCAGTGAGTTCCTTGTCCTGCTGAAACCTGGTGGTTCGATGCCACTTCCTTTGCTGGAGAGCATCATTATAGAGTTCCCTACAAACATCGAGAGTACGGGCAAGAGCATAACGCTGGGCTTTATTGGGCATCAGTTTGTAGCGATACGCTTTCAGCATTTGCTTGGCTCTCGATGCTCCAATTATACTTGGTCTATGGACAACAACCAAGAACTGTCTCACGGTAGGCACTGTGTCTTCGCAATGCACGTTCATTTGGTCTTTATCACCAAATATCGCTACCGCGTGTTCGATGCTGCCGCCATCCAGACGCTAAGAGATATCTTCAACAAGGTCTGTACAGACTTTGCATCAACCTTGCTGGAAATCGACGGGCAAGATAACCACGTCCATCTTCTCATTCAATATCCACCTAAGGTTAGTGTCTCCTCCTTCGTCAATTCCTTAAAAGGCGTTTCCAGCCGAATGCTGCGCCAAGAACGAACCGATCTGATGAAACGCTACTGGAAAGGTGTCCTATGGTCTCCATCCTACTTTGCGGCATCCTGTGGTGGAGCACCCCTTGACATTCTCAAGCGATACATAGAACAACAAAGAACGCCAACCTGAGGTCGCTTTCATCCCTGCCCTAAAAGGACCGGGGCTTTTCGCTCCCTTCGGTAATAGCCTTCGAAGGTCTCCAATGGGTGATTGGCGCCGGCAATGAACCGACCGAACTTCGACATAAATGGCTACACTCCTTTGGCGAACTATACGCTGGTCCGCAAAAAGGAAACATCAGTGTTTGTGGTAGGCAAATTTCTCTCTGTTCGCCTACCCGGACAACTTTGAGTGAGTAAACGTATGTCTGTCCGTGCAGGGAACCTTCCGAGTACACCTTAGCTCTTCATGTTAACTTGGACGGACATACTTTCACCCGCGGGCTTGGCGGGTGTTTTTGGCCGTCAGGCGTAGGGCCGATCGGTTTTCCCAACCCCTCAGGCCGACACGGCTGTCCTGCTGGGACAGTCATTCCAGGCTCGATTGCCGATTACTCCAACTCGGGGCCCGAGACTCCTATTTTCTTTCCCTCGCTCCGGATTGTGGCGGCTGCCCCAGGTGTGTTGTCCGTTCCGCCCATAACCCGTTAAGTTGCTCATCCTGCTGGTATCTCATTGACAGCGCACATAGTCACTTGTTCCTCCCGAACTGGGTTGCTTCCATCAGAGGAAGACCCATTTTTTCAGTTTAGTTGTCGGTCATGTCCTCCATTTGGTTAAATCGGGCCGCGCAGGTTAGCATTCTGAGAAAGGCCGGATCTTGAAATCGATGGCCAAGAAGAACAAGCGCAACTCTTCGCGCAAGCGAACGATGGATGCGAAGGCGAACGGTCGAGGGGCAAGCTCTCTCGTTCGCCGGTCCCGAATCCCTTCCGAGCGCACCTACACCATCGTCGACTATCGTCTGGAGAAGCCAACCTTCACGGTTCGCCAAGTGCGAGTCGGGGAGGAAGTGCGCTACGAAGTAGAAGGCGACCTCAGCGGAACCGTTCCTCCCATTCGGGACTCCGAGTATCTCGACGCCAAACAATCGCTCGAGATTTATCGCTGGATGCTGCTGAATCGCAAGATGGAGACAGCGCTTGAGAACTTGTACAAGCAGGGCAAAGTCGTGGGCGGGGTGTATTTCGGATTGGGGCAGGAAGCTTGTTCTTGCGCCTCGGCATACGCCTTGAAACCCGAGGAATGGTTAGGACCGATGATCCGCAATCAGGGATCGCTGCTGGTTCGCGGATTTTCTGCGCGCGACATTATGATGCAGTACATGGCCAAGGCCGGCTCCCCCACCCGGGGGCGCGATGCTTCCTCCCATTTTGGAGACATTCAACAACGCAATGTGGTCGCCCCTATCTCGACCTTGGGAGATTTAATTCCTGTGCTGGCGGGTGTGGCGCTGGGCGCGCGCTTGCAAGGGCGCACGATCGCCGTCATGACCTACATCGGCGACGGAGGACAATCGACCGGAGTTACCTACGAAGGCCTGAACTTCGCCGCGGTGCAGAGGTTGGGCCTGGTGCTTTTCGTGGAGAACAATCTTTGGGGATATTCGACGCCTGCGGACATGCAATTTCTGGTCAAGGATCTGGCGGAGCGGGCGATCGCCTATGGGATTCCCGGTGTGATCGTCGATGGCACGGATGCTTGCCAGGTTTATGACGCGGCGCATGAGGCTTGCGAGCGCGCCCGCCGTGGCGAAGGCCCGACTTTGATTGAGGCCAAGATGATGCGCATGAAAGGCCATGCCATTCACGATGCCGCCGACTATGTTCCGCGCTCGCTGGTGGAGTATTGGCGCAAGCGCGATCCGATTGCGCGATTCGAAGCCTATCTCCTCGAGAAGAAATGGCTCAACGCGCGGCAAAACCAAGATTTGATCGACGGAGTGGAGCGGGAACTCGAGGCCGATCGGGAGTTCGCCGTGAATTCGCCGATGCCACAACCCGAATCCGCCGCCGGCGGCTTGTACTGTAGCGATGGTTGCCACAGCATCCGGCCGAAGTACGGCATGACCAAAACCACGGCCAAGCAATCATCCGGGCTCTCCCAAACATCTGCGACCCTACATTTGAAATAGCGGCGTATGTACGGCTCGTCGATGAACCATGGAGTGCTCTGATTTCCCACGCTTCGGTTTCGAGTTTGACAGAGTTTCCCGAAGGCGAGAATTCGGCAGACAGGAACGTTCCCCGCTCAAACTTTGACCCGTGCTACCGGCCTCACCTTGGCCGTGCAATGACCGATCGAGTAGCTGGCAGAATCCAAGATGCCGTTACGGCGAGAGCCTGCCGAAGACGCTCGCGCCGACTCGCGCTTTATGCGAGACGAAATTGTCGAACGATCTCAGCTGAATTTTGGCGGTGTGCAGTGGGAAAACGTCACTACGCCCCAAATTGCCAGTATGTGCGGATCTCCTGCCTCTAAGACCGACGCGAATCCGCTGCTTTCGTAAGGTCGGCCAACCCTCCTTCCTGCCTCGGTGTACTATGATTCTTTGGCCGACACGCGCGGACATGATGGGCAAGAGTTTGCCGGGTCGCGTGGGCGGTCCGTTCGCTGGCTGCCAAGAAGACAGAGAGCGAGACGTGCAGTTGCCTGAAGCGCGTAAAGTCGGGTCGAGCGATGCCCCAACTCACTTATCTCGAAGCGATCCGCCAAGGAATCTGGGAGGAAATGGAGCGGGATCCGACGGTCTTCTGCCTGGGCGAGGATATCGGCATCTACGGCGGCGCTTTCAAAGTGACCGATGGCTTTCTCGACCGTTTCGGACCCGAGCGCGTGATTGACATGCCGATAGCCGAGTCGGCCATCGTGGGAGCGGCGTTCGGCGCCTCTCTCACCGGCCTGCGTCCGGTGGCCGAGTTTCAGTTCATGGACTTCATCGGATGCGCCTTCAACCAGATCGTGAACATGGTGGCCAAGGCGCATTATCGTTGGGGGGCCCCTGCGCCTCTCGTCATCCGTGGGCCGAGCGGAGGAAATGTGCATGGAGGTCCGTTTCATTCCCAGAATCCGGAGATGTGGTTTGTGCACGCGCCCGGACTCAAGGTGGTGTGTCCCGCCGGTGCCTACGACGCCAAAGGCCTCATCAAGGCTTCGATTCGCGATAATAATCCGGTCATCTTCTTCGAACACAAGTATCTCTATCGGCGAATTAAGGAAGAAGTGCCCGCGGAGGACTACGTTGTGCCGCTCGGGAAGGCGAACGTGGTGCGCCCCGGGAACGATCTGAGCGTCATCACCTATGCGGCCATGGTGCATGTGGCGCTCGAAGCCGCCGATGTTTTGAGCCGGGAGGGAATGGATCTGGAAGTGCTCGACTTGCGTACCCTTTCGCCCCTGGACCGCGAGGCGATCGCACAAACCGTGCGCAAGACGAACAAAGTGATCGTACTGCATGAGGATGTTCGCACCGGCGGAATCGCCGGCGAGATTGCGGCGGTCATCGATGAAGAGGTATTCGACGAGCTGGACGGTCCGGTGGTGCGCATCACTGCCCAGGATTCTCCCGTTCCCTTTTCTCCTCCCCAGGAGGAGTTCTTCCTGCCCAAAGTCAGCGACGTGATCCGAGAGGCCCGCCGCCTCCACGCATATTAGTTACAATTCTTCGGACCCTTCCGGCAGCTGAGCGGGGAAACACCGAAGATACTCTGGCCATCGCAGTTCGAGTGTGGTTTTAGCGCGCGGCTCGCTGCCCCCCTAGGGGCACGCTACGGCGACGATTGATGCCGTGGGCAGAAGCCGCCTTAAGGGAGAAAACTATGCGCAATTTCATTCTCGGGGTTGTGGTCACCCTGGTAGCGATGGTGCTGGTTGGGCTGGCGGTGACCAACTTTGGTTTGCTTGCCACCAGAGCGGACGCGACTCCGCCCAGCTGGGAGCGGCACATCCTGATGGGTGCGCTCGATGCCTCGGTCGACCGCCATGCGCAGCGCATCGACAGCCCCGTCCTCCCCACCGATGACAATCTGATCGATGGCATGAAGATCTACACCATGAACTGCGCTCTTTGTCACGGCACCCTCGACAACAAGCCGAGCCCGCTTGAGAAATCGTATTATCCCCCGGCTCCGCAGCTCATTCTCGATCCTCTGGACGATCCCGAGTGGCACATTTATTACGTGGTCAGCACCGGCGCGCGCTACACCGGGATGCCGTCCTGGAGGCATGCCTTGAGCGATCAGGACATCTGGAAGGTCGTTCAGTTTCTGTCCCGGGTGGAGAAATTGCCCCCTAAGGTGCAGGAGTATTGGAAGAACGCGTTTGGAGTGGGTCCGCTGCCGCCGGGGGAAGAGGAACACCCGAGCAAGGCGAAAGATTAGGCGCGGATCGCGCTGGTTCGAGGTTCGCTATAATGAATAAAAAATTGCGCCCGGCCTGCCGGCATGAGACCGCGGCCGGGTGGAAGGGAAAATATGGCGGTCGATATCGTGATGCCCCAGATGGGCGAATCCATCGTTGAGGGGACGATCACCAAGTGGTTGAAGAAGCCTGGGGACAGAGTGCAGCGTGACGAGCCCCTGTTTGAGATCTCTACCGACAAGGTGGATGCCGAGATTCCCGCCCCCGCTTCGGGCGTGCTGCAGGACATTAAGGTTCAAGAAGGCAACACCGTCCAGGTAAATACCGTGGTTGGGACCATCGCCGGGGATGGCGAAGCAGCCTCCGCCCCAGCCGCCCCTACCCCACGCGCCCCAGCGCCGGCCGCCGCCGCGGCTCCCGCAAGGGCGGAATCGGCACCGGCTCCAGCCCTGGCACGGCCCAGTGTTCCGCCGCCCGAAGTTCACGAACAGCAGGATCACGCCCGCTCCTCGCCCCTGGTTCGCAAGATCGCACGCGAGCACGACGTCGATCTGGCCGAGGTCGCCGGCACCGGTCTCGGTGGTCGGATCACCAAGCAAGATATCCTGTCCTTTCTGGAGCGGCAAGAAACGGCCGCTGCTCCGGGCAGCGCTTTGCCGGCTTCGATCCCTCGCCCGGCTGCGCCTCCTGCCTCCGCCACGATTCCAGGCGACCTAGTGGCGATGACCCAGATGCGCAAGATCATTGCCCAGCGCATGATCGAGTCCCGCCGTACCAGTGCTCACGTCCACTGCATGTTCGAGGTGGATATGACGCGCATTGTGCAGCTGCGCCATAAAGCCAAGGCGGCTTTCGAACAGCGCCACGCCGCGCGCTTGACCTTTATGCCGTTCTTTGTCCGCGCCGCCATCATCGCCCTGGAGTCATTTCCCATCGTCAACGCCTCGGTCGAAGGGGAAAACATCCGCTATCACCGGCACGTTAACCTGGGCATCGCTGTGGCTCTCGATTGGGGCTTAATTGTGCCGGTATTGAAGAATGCGGACGAGCTCAATTTCTTGGGGCTGCAACGCGGAATCAGCGATCTCGGGGAGCGCGCCCGCGGCAAGAAACTGAAACCCGAGGAGGTCGAGGGCTCAACCTTCACGGTCACCAATCCCGGGCAGTTTGGCGCCGTCTTCGGGCTGCCCATCATCAATCAGCCAAACTCCGCCATTCTCGGCGTGGGCGGGATTAGCAAAATGCCCCTGGTCGTGAGCGACGCCGAGGGCAATGACTCAATCGCCATCCGTTCCCTGGTTCACCTGACGCTCGGCTATGATCATCGCCTCATCGATGGCGCGGTGGCCGACCAATTCATGGCGTTAGTGAAGAAGACGCTCGAGAACTGGAGCGAAGAGATTGGATAGCCGGGCGGCCACCGCCCCTCCAGGGAGGCTCTCTTTAGCGCTCCACCCTCGCCTGCTGGCGTAAGTAGCGCTTCACGCTATTGACGTAGACGTCGGCAAAATCCACCACCGGCCGTCTGCCCTCGATCAATCCCATGGCCTCGTCCACATTCCAACCCAGGGAGCCAAGGATGGCGAGGGTCATCATGGGGGCGCGGTGCACGCCGGCGGCGCAGTGGACGAATAGCTTGCTGCCCTGCCCATCCAATGCCTGCCGCGCGAAGGCCACGCCCCTCTCAAAAACCTCCGCCGGCTTCGGCTGAAAATCGTCGTCGATCGGGTTCCACAGTACGGCGATGCCGTACGGATCCGCCAAGGCCGTGTCGTCAAACTCAACCTGCATGTCCAGAATGTGGGTCACGCCGGCGCGCGCCACGTCTGCCATGTTCTGGGCTGTCCAAATTCCGCCGCCGACCGCCAGGCGGGGGGTGACCCACGTCATGTCCATCCGTCAATCCGGACTCTCAACGTTAGCTTCCGCTTGGGCGAAAGAATTGGTATCGGCCTTGGCCAGACCTTCATTGTACGGCAATTCTCTTCGGACCTCTCCTCTGCCTGGCCGCCCTCCCGGCGCAGAGATGGCGAACCAGACCACCTATTCCCAGCTCGTCATGGCATCGTTCAGGATCTCGACAGCTTCATCGACCACAGCCAGCTGTTTTGCCTTCAGGTTGGCCAACAACCCAAGCGCCAGAAAGCCGATTCTCCGTTTCCGGGCCTGCTCTATCAGGCCTACGCCGGAGGCAGTCGCATAGACCCGCACGCGGCGGGCGTCGGCGGGATCAGGCAGGAGTCGCACCCATCCACTTCGCCGCAGTCCGGCCACGATCCGGGTCATGGTGGGTGC
>DASPVV010000098.1:0-14026 GCA_035622175.1 Terriglobales bacterium
CAGCTATTCCAGCCTCAGCTGGAAGCTAGGGCACAACGTAAACTTCGCCGACTCACACAGCGACTCCTGAACATCGACCACGAACTCGATCAGCTCCCCCTCCAAAATGAGCGCACATTAGCCGGTTAATGAGCGCAATCGTTTGCAACCTTTGGCCGCAGCGGTAAAATCTTCACTTTCGGAAAATAAGATTGTCGCCGAGCGATACCTCGTCTGTTACGCGCAAGGAAATATGGAGCCTAACTTCGCTTTGCGCGGGGCTGAGGCCCGTCTCCAACTTGGACCGCTAGAGCCCAGAATCCTAGAACATTTGTGGCCTATTGGAAACTGCAATTGTCGCCGAACTGATCCGGCAAACCGGAATGAGACAGGGATCGTCGGGACGTTGAGGAGTGAATGAACGCGACTGACTTGTCGGCAGACGTAGGACTGGTTGCCGTTGGAGTCGTTACGGCAAATTTGCTGGTTGGTTCTTTGATGGCCATGCGTTACAGCCCCTGGCGATGCTGGCCGCACAGAAAGTTTGACATCTTTCGGCTACATCGGTGGATGGGATATGCGGCGTTAGCGGTCGTGATTCTCCATCCAATTCCGCTGCTGTTCTCAACCACCCGCTTCCGACTGGTTGACATTGTCTACCCTGTGCACTCGCCAAGCCAACCACTTGAAAATAGCATTGGCGCGATTGCGCTCTATTGCGTGGTGGTCGTGGTCATTACCTCGTATTTTCGCTTGTGGCTGGGGCGCAGACTCTGGAAAGCCTTTCACTTCGTGATCTATGCCGCTGCCTTTGCACTCTTCTGGCACAGCATCTTCACCGACCCGACGCTAAAACACGCGCCCTTGGACCCGTTCGACGGCGAAAAGGTTTTTATCGAAGCGTGCTGCGTTCTGATTGTGGCACTCGGAAGTCTGCGATGGCGCTATGCCATACGTAAAACCCTCCCTCGAACCGTGCAGATCCGTGACCAGGCACGACTCTTGTAATAAGGCATGTGCACTGCATTCGCCTGGTATCACCTGGCACCCGGTGTTGTGAGGGATAATTTTCATAGCCGCAGTTTAAAGATGGGGACATTTCTAATCGGTCTTGACAGCCGAAGATTCCCGGGTTGCGGGTTACGGGTTACGCTATTTGGCGTTACGCCAACTAGTCCTTTCGAATTTGGTGAGTCGATGACCTTAGATTCGTCGATCCGCGAAGCCCCTAGGAATCGTTGGGCTTGCAGAGTGTATAGCCGATTGAGCTGATGAGTAACGGTAACGCCCTTACCCGCGGCTTGCTGGGACGAATCCGCCCTTGCTTCCGCGCCGCCTCCTCCGTTTTCCTGGTGCCACCCGCCCGCATGTCCTTCGGCGTGATGTAGCCCGTGGCTCTGTTTCCGGCGGACGTTGTTGCGGCCGCGCATAGAGCGGTATTGTCGCGTACCACGGTCACCAAGTCAGTAGGCGAGGTACAGGAAGCAAGGAAGTTGCGTCTACCGGCCGGAAGGTGGTGTCCGTCAGCCGGGAGGAGATTGGCTGTGTTCCGAGAGATCGGAATCTGGTAACCTTCCAGCCCAGAGGAGAAACAAGTATGGCCTTGAAAGCAATCAAAACACCTCCCTTGCGAGGCAAGCGCACCAAGGCGGAAGTACAAAGGGAATTCGGGGAAATCCAGGATCAGGTTGAAGCCGCTCGTGAAATGGCAGACGAGAAGTCAGAAGAGGTTGCCCGTCTGCGTGAAGCCGAGGTCCGCCAGGCGGCCGGGCTGATAACCATAGAATCGGTAGTGCAGAAGACCTCAGAGTTGGGACTTGAGATCGGCAAAGGATTGGCCGGTATTTCCGAGCAACTCACCGAGCAAGTAAAGCTGCTGGCCACAGTCCGCGAAGCAGTGGTGCTTGAGCGGAAAGAACTGGAGCAGCTCCACAAGATCGATGTGGCAGCCACCGCGCTTGATCAGATGATGCAGGATTATGCTCGGGAAAAGCAGCGGCTGGAGGCGGAGATCGCAGACCAGCGCCAGACCTGGGAAGAAGAGTCATCGCGAATGGAGCGCGAGCGCAAAGAGCAGGATGAAGCTCTCAAGAAGCAGCGCCAGCGCGAGATCGAAGATTACGAATATAGGAAGCTACTGGAACGGAAGAAGGCTCAAGATAAATACGAAGAAGAAGTGCGCCTCGCCGAAAAGAAAAATCAGGAGCGGCAGGAGACTCTAGAGAAAGGTTGGCAGCATCGCGAAGCGGCGCTCAAGGAGCACGAGGAGGAGCTTGTGCGATTACGAAAGGACGAGGAGAGCTTCCCCGCGCGCCTTCGGAGCGAAGCTGACGCTGCAGCGTTGCGGGCTCGGCAGGAGACCGGAGCGAGGTTCGAGCAGGAGCTGCTTGTTCTGAAGAAGGATGCCGAGAGCGAAAAACGACTTGCTGAACTACGGATTAAAGCACTGGAGGAGACTGTGGCACACCAGGCTGCTCAGATTGCGACTCTTGAAAAGCATCTGGAGGAGGCCAAGCAACAGGTCCAAGACATCGCCGTCAAGGCCATAGAAGGAGCTTCGGGAGCAAAAGCCCTCGCGCATATCAATCAGATCGCAATGGAGCAGGCGAAGACTCGACCGCAGGGATAGCCACCCCTTGGACGACGATTCAGCTACAACCCATGCTCTCTCATCTGCTTGGCCGATTGCATACTTGTGGAACGGCCATGGGCCGGCTCTGGCATGGGCGGCGCTCAGGCGAACCCCTCTTGTTTCGGTGCTCCGGTATGCCCTCTGCGTGGCGGCTGGACCGGAGACCAGCTTGAGTTCGGGTTTTTCTCGAAAACCAAGCTCTTGCGCTCGTCGAACAGCTCCAACTGGACCTCGTCGGCGCCGTGGCGGGCACAATAGAAGTTTTGTGCCCGGGTGCGAAACTTCCGCCCCACGCACCGATAGGCGTCTTATGCCGGCTCTCACCAACCTCGATCCCAAGTTCGAGCAGGCGGCTCCGCGAGGCCGCGAGGTCGGTGACGACGAGACAGACGTTGCGCAGTGATACGACGGGGAAGTCGGTGAGTCCGTTACCGCCTATCGTCGACGTCGAGGGTGAAGCCCACCTGATCGACATAGAACCGCAACGCTCGCTCGACATCGCTTATTGGCAGCGTCCATCGATTCGACTGAAACCGTTGGCCTTTTCACGGTTACTTCTCCTCTGCCGCTGCTACCATGAACGTGCCATCGTCGCTCCAGTCGTAGGGACACTTGTCTCACGCGTTTTGATGAATCCGCTCCGGCGCTGCCATGCAAAACCGTAGCGTCGATTTCGCGCGAGTGATTCAGTCATCAACGTGGGGCCTTGCGGGACTGCAGCGCCATCAACAACTTCGGTAGTAGTCGGCAGATGGTCCTCTCCCGGTGCACCATGAGCGCCGTCTTACCAGAGCGTCCTTTCTTTTGCAAAGGCTTCAGTCATGCAAGGCAGGGGTGAACCGAAAAATCCCGCCACTTTTTAAACCTGTTTCATCTGGACAGGTGTTTGCACAAGAATCTCAACAAGAGAGTCGGGGCACCCTATGGCCCGGCTAATCACGTTTTACATCCCCGTGAGGTTTCGGTCGAAAGCGAAATGGATTGCTTCGGCCCGGCGTGGCAAGGTGATCGAATTCCCCGCCCTCCAACCAAGCGTTCTGCCTAACCGAACAAAAATAATTCCTGAATCTTTGCGCTATCTGCCGAATCTAATTGGGTGATGCGAAAGAACCCTGGAGATCTGCAATGGCAATCGTTAAGAATTCGGTGCGGAAACTCCGGGACTGCGGCCTGAACCTGTTCGGCGGTTGGTACGCAGTTACGCGCTTTACCTCCACCATCATCCTCATTTTCAGATAGGCTCGCAGCAAGAATCCGGCGTTGTCTTCTTCAACCCAGTCCACACGTCTTATACCCGCAGGCCTTAACAGAACCGGTCTTTAACAGAAAACTAATCAAGTGGCCGTGCAGCAAAACATACTGGCAGTAGAAAAAACGGCGAGGAGGCACTAATGTTGCGGATCGTTGTGGAGCAGTCCATGGATTCGGCGGTAGTGCGCTGCTCGGGCCGACTCGTCGCAGGGAAGGCAGTGCTTCGCCTGCGCGAGGCCGTCATGTGCCTAGCGGACAAGCGCATTGTTCAGTTGGACCTTGCAGGAGTGGAGGCCATCGACGCTGCGGGACTTGGGCTACTGATCTCTCTTCACACGCTGGGTCAGGTGGTCGGCTTCAAACTCCAAGTCCGAAATCCCGTTCGGCGCGTGGGCGAGCTATTGAAACTGACCAGATTGGAGTCGGTACTCGACATTCCCCTTCCGGGCGAGACAGCAGTGCATTCGAGCGCTGGCCCTGCAGGGAACGATCGCTGGTTGAGGCTCTAACCTACGCAGATTTCGATGTTCGACGGCTAGCAGCAGTGAAGCTTGCGGAGCACGCTGCAAGTCCCCACATCCAAGAGGCGCTTTCCGCAGAGAAGGCCCTCGTTCTCGTGTCAATATCGCCCTTGCGGCTCGGATTGCTTGGCGACCAGGGTGGACACGATGAACGGAAGACGACTCCATAGAAGTATGTCTCCACTCCCCAAAGAGGGGCTGACTTTTTCCAGGCTTCCTTTCAAAATCGAAACGACGGGTTCGATCGCTGGGAACCCCTTCGGACTAAAGAAATCGGATAGCATGTAGAACGCCATGGGGATCGGGCGTAGACGCACGTGATACCTTGCGTTAGGCGCTGTGCTGGCTGGCGCGCTGCTGGTCGTGTGCTCCCGCGTCTTCGCGTTGGATCCCACGCTCGACGTCGGACAGTACGCGCACACCTCGTGGAAGATCAGCGAAGGGTTTTACCTGTTCCTTGAAGCATAAAGTGTCACTAACTGACACTTTATTTGAGGCGAAGAATGTTCGATCGAATATGTTGGCGCGGAGTGCTTCTGGCATGTTTTGCGGCGATAGCGCCGCAGATTGCTGGAGCCCAATCGAAAGCCATCGATGTCGCACAAGCGAAACAGTATTTCGATGAAGCTCGCAGGATTTGTGAAAAGGACGCGGGCAAGTTGTGGGGCAAGAGCTTATGCGCGCCGATGATATTCGCTGATCCGCAGACACGCGGAGTCGTCGCCAACCAAGCCGACGCTGAATCCCGATTGAAAGAGCAGGACGGCGTATTTGTGGGCGAACTCCCCCCGGAAGTCAACCCAGCGAATACAGCGATGACCTGGGCGGGAACGAAATGGACCATGATCATCTGGCCGCTTCCGGCGAGTCCGACAGCGCGTGCCCGGCTGATGATGCACGAGCTTTTTCATCATTTGCAGGATGACTTGGGCTTGCCGGGATCAAATCCAACCAATGCGCATCTTGCAACCTTGGAAGGACGCATTTGGCTCGAGCTTGAATGGCGCGCCCTGCAACAGGCGCTGGCACGGCCCGAGCAGCCTCCACTAGAACGTAAGCGCGCAGCGGAAGATGCGTTGCTGTTCCGTTTGCGCCGCCGCTCCCAATTCTCCAATGCGGCGGTAGAAGAGCGCGAATTGGAAATGAACGAAGGTCTCGCGGAATACACTGGATACAAACTTCGCGGCACGGTGGATGCTGCCACGACTGAAGCAATCATAAATCGCTTGGGCTCGGCGGCAGATGACAGTTCCTTTTCGCGATCGTTCGCGTACGTAAGCGGTCCGGCCTATGGCATGTTGCTGGATCTCGGCAGCGCTTCATGGCGAAAAGGATTAACGGCAAAATCGGATTTGGGCGATCTCTTGAGGCAGGCGTATGCGATTAGCTTGCCACAGGACATAATGGCTGCGGCGAATACAAGAGCAGCAGAATACGACGGAACCGCGCTACGTTGGTCGGAAACACGCCAAGCCGAGGAAAGGCAAGCGGCCCTCGATACCTACAAGAAGCGGCTTATCGACGGTCCTGTGCTAAGGCTTCAGGTCATGGAAAAATTCGATTTCAGCTTCGATCCCAATCAGGTTATTCCGCTCGACGAGAACACCACTATTTATCCCACCTTGCGCGTGACAGACGTTTGGGGCGTGCTCGAAGTGAGCGATGGAGCATTAATGAAACGCGACCAGGGAAACTTTGTCGGAGTTGCTGTGGAAGCGCCGAAAGATGCGGTAGGCAAGTCGGGCGTAGTCGAAGGGCCGGGGTGGAAACTCACTCTTTCGCGCGGCTGGCGGTTAGCGGAAAGCAAACGAAAGGGCGATCTCGTAGTTACCAACAAAGAATGATCATGGCAAGGTCAAGCATGCCAGGTCATACGACTTACCGCCTCAGGTCACAAGGAAATGGCAGCGCTATACCCAGGATATACGTTGCGGGGGAATCCCCTCCTCACAGGCGATTTGCCATTTCATGCGCTCTCGGTGTTATGACAGCAAGCGGGCGCGACCGCCCTGCGATCGCGGCGCAGAGACAGCCTTCGAGTCGAAGGACACAAACGCTTCTGCGCCCAGCCAGTCCCCTTCGTAAGCAATTATGCCGTCCGCAAAGTCTCCCCCAGCATCGAGTATGGATAGGCCCGCCTCTATCGCTGGCCGGTTCGTGAGGACATTAGCGCTCCGCATCAGGCGACGAATCTCGTCGGAGATATCAGGAATAGAGTTCTTGTAGCCTCGACGGAGCACCCACGCAAACTCACAGAGAACCGGGACAGGCACAGCGACCAATTCGGCCTGCTGCAAGACCTTCGCCGCCTGCCGAGCTTGATGACTAAGTGTGGTGAATCGTTGTAGATTGTATGTGCCCCTCTGGAATGGACGGGCATCCGAATCCTAAAATCGATTGCGGCAGTCGTTACCTCACACGCTGTTTTTGCAATCGACGACCAATGCGCTGCTTCGGCACGGGTGTCCTCGAACATCGGGAGAGGACATGCGCTCGCATCCCAGGCGCGAGCAAAATTGCGGGAGACAACATGAGCAAGATCCAGAAGCGCTATCTGTTGATCGGCGGAGTTCTTGGCTTGATCGTGCTCGCTCTGATTGTTGGAGCCGTTCGGCCGTACAAGCAGGCTATGGGTGCGCCGCCAAGCACCCCGGATGTCGAGGTGGCGCAGGTTCAGAAGGAGGATGTTCCGATTTATCGGGAGTGGATTGGCACGCTTGACGGTCTGGTCAATGCCGACGTCCGGGCGCAGGTCACTGGCTACTTGCTAAAGCAAGGTTATCAGGAGGGGGCCTTTGTTAAGCAGGGCCAACTCCTTTTCCAGATCGACCCTCGGCCTTTTCAGGCCGCGCTTGATCAGGCCGAAGGCCAGCTTGCTCAGGCCAAAGCTTCCCTCGCCAACGCCGAGGCAGTGCAGCGTCGCACCGAACTTGACGTCCAGCGCTATGCGCCGCTTGCCAAGGAGCAAGCGGCCAGTCAACAGGATCTCGACAATTCTGTTCAAAACAATCTCGCCGCCATCGCGACGGTAGAAACCGCCAAGGCTCAGATCAAGACTTACGAGGCTGCGGTCGAGACCGCGAAGATCAATCTGGACTTCACTCGGTTAGTTGCGCCCATTGACGGAATTGCCGGGCAGGCCCAACTGCAAGTGGGCGCGCTGGTGACGCCCGGCAGCGGGGTCGTCACTTCCGTTTCTACCGTCGATCCGATCAAGGTCTACTTTACGGTTGGAGAGCCTCAGTATCTCGATTGGCGACGACGTTTTCCGACCGAGACGAGCCGCCTGGCAGCCGACAAGGAACTGCGCCTCCAACTGATTTTGGCGGACGGCTCGACCTATCCACAGCAAGGGAAGTTTTATTTTGCCGACCGGCAAGTGGACCAGGCGACCGGAGCGATTCGAATCGCTGCGCTCTTCCCCAACCCCAACAGTATTTTGAGACCCGGAGGCTACGGCAAGGTCCGCGCGGTAATCCGGACCCAGCCGGGGGCGTTGCTGGTTCCCCAGCGCGCGGTATCGGAACTGCAAGGCGGCTACCAGGTTGCTGTCGTTGATGCCAACAACAACGTTGACGTTCGAACGGTCTCTGTGGGCGACCGGGTTGATAACCGATGGATCATCGCTAACGGGCTCAATCCGGGAGACAGAGTGGTGGTTGAAGGAGTTCAGAGAATGCGCAGCGGTCTGCGCGTGAATCCCAAGCCATTCATGGCCCAAAACCTAGGACCGGCGACTCGATAAGGACGGATTAGCTATGTCGAAATTCTTCATCAATCGTCCCATCGTCGCCATGGTGATTTCCATCGTCATGGTGTTGGTTGGCGCGCTCACCGTGCTGAGCTTGCCCGTTGCACAGTTTCCCAACATCACTCCACCCGAAATTCAAGTCCTCGCCACCTACGTCGGAGCCGATGCGCAGACCCTCGAGCAGGCGGTTGCCACTCCTATCGAGCAGCAGATGAACGGAGTGGACAACATGAACTACATGTATTCGCTGAACGCCACGGGAAACAACACCACCAGTCTGATTGTGGATTTTGACGTAAAGACGGATCCCAATACCGATTTCATTAATACGCAGTCGCGGGAAACGCAGGCTGCGTCTCAGCTTCCGGTAGACGTCAATAACTACGGGGTCACAGTTCGGAAATCCGTCACGGCTCCGCTGATGTGGGTGGCCCTTTACTCGCCGCACGGGACCTACGATGCCAAGTTCCTGGCCAATTATGCGTACATCAATCTGGTTGATCCGATTCTCCGCTCGACCGGCATTGGCAATGTGCAGGTATTCGGCGCCGGTCAATACGCGATGCGCCTCTGGGTAAAGCCGGACACGTTGGCGAAACTTGCCATTACTGTCCCTGAAATCGTCAGCGCGGTTCAGGCACAAAACACCGTGAACCCGGCCGGCAAAGCCGGAGGCGAACCCGCTCCGCCAGGCCAAGAGTATACCTATTCGGTCCTGGCGCAGGGACGCTTGGTTTCACCAGAGGAATTCGGCAACATCGTCCTTCGCGAGACGCCTGACGGTGCGACGGTGCGGGTGCGCGACGTCGCTCGCATCGAACTGGGCGCTCAAGACTACAGCGTCGCCGGACGTTTCAACGGCAAGCCGGGTGCGATTATTGCGGCCTACCAATTGCCCGGATCGAACGCAGTCGATGCCGCCGCTGGTGTCAAGCGGCTGATGGCGCAGATGAAAGAGCGCTTCCCCGACGACATGGATTTTGCCGTTTCCCTCGACACCACTCTTTCTGTAACTCAGGGCATCAAGGAAATCACCCGGACTCTTCTGATTGCGCTCGTCCTAGTCATCATTGTGGTTTTCCTTTTCCTTCAGGGCTGGCGCTCGACCCTGATCCCGCTGCTGGCCGTGCCGGTTTCGCTTGTGGGAACGTTCGTGCTTTTCCCGCTCTTCGGTTTTTCTATCAATACGCTCTCTCTCTTCGGGCTGGTGCTGGCGATCGGTCTTGTGGTCGATGACGCGATCGTCGTGGTCGAGGGCGTGGAACGTCACATCGAAGAGGGGCTGACGCCGAAAAACGCGGCGTTAAAGGCAATGGAGGAGCTCTCGGGTCCGGTGGTGGGCATCGCGCTGGTTCTCTCCGCTGTGTTCGTGCCGACCGCATTCATTCCCGGAATCACCGGCAGGCTGTATCAGCAGTTCGCCGTCACCATCGCCATCTCGGTGATTCTGTCTGCGTTCAACGCGCTTACGCTCAGCCCCGCCCTGGCCGCGCTGCTCCTCCGCCCGCGCCAGCAGAGCCATGGGCTGCTGAGGAGATTCTTCGATGGGTTTAACCGAGTTTTTGCGCGCGCCACCGAAGGCTATGTCGGATGGAGCGGTGTCCTCCTCCAGAAAACAGCAGTCGTGGTTGTGCTTCTGCTGGTCTTTAGCCTGGCGGCAGGATTCTTCGCCAATCGGGTGCCGTCGAGCTTTCTCCCCGATGAAGATCAAGGCTATGTCTATGTGAATCTGCAGTTGCCCAACGGTGCTTCGTTCGAGCGAACATCGCAAGCAGCGGCACAAATCGAACAAATTGTGGCCAACACGCCAGGGGTACAATACACCACCACGGTGGTGGGCTTCAGCTTGCTCAGTTTTGTCCGAACCAGCTACAACGCTTTTTTTGTCGTGACCCTCAAGCCGTGGGACGAACGCACGACCCGAGAAGAGCAACTCCAAGCCATCAAGGCACACCTGAATCAGCAACTCAGCAAATTGCCAGCGGGAATCGCTTTCGCTTTCTCGCCGCCGGCCATTCCAGGTGTCGGTACCGCGGGCGGATTTACCTTCATTCTCGAAGACCGCTCTGGCAGCAGCATTCAATTCCTGTCGGCAAACGTGCATACGTTTCTTGAGGCCGCGCGTCAACGGCCGGAGATCGCAAGCCTGAGCACTACTTTTTTGCCCAGCGTTCCGCAGAAGTTCGTCGACGTCAATCGGGACAAGGTGTTGAAGCAGGGCGTGAATCTTTCCGACGTCTACCACACCATCCAGGCGTTCATGGGCGGATATTTCATCAATTACTTCAACCGCTTTGGCCGCCAGTGGCAGGTCTACATCGAGGCCGAAAGCGAGGATCGGGCCAGCGCCGATAATGTCGGGCGATTCTATGTCCGCAACAACAAGGGAGAAAGCGTTCCGCTGACAACGCTCACCACGGTCAAATCGCAGCTCGGCCCCGAATTCACACAGCGCTTTGACGAATACCGTTGCGCACAAATCAACGGCAGCGCAGCGCCGGGTTACAGTGCGGACCAAGCCAGCGCCGCCCTGGAAGAAGTTTTCAAACAAACCATGCCGCGAGAGATGGGATTCGACTACTCCGGCATCTCGTATCTGGAACAGAAAGCGCGGCAGGGAGTGCCACCCGCGGTCATCTTTGGCCTGTCGCTGTTGTTCGTGTTCCTGATCCTGGCGGCACTCTACGAAAGCTGGTCGCTGCCTTTCAGCGTACTGCTCAGCACGCCGGTGGCGGTTTTTGGAGCGTTTCTCGTGTTGTGGCTGCGCCGCAATCTGCTCGGCGTTTTCCTGCCGCCCTACATGGTGCAGATTGAAAGCGACATCTACTCGCAGATCGGCTTGATCATGCTGATCGGCCTCGCGGCGAAGAACGCGATTTTGATCGTCGAGTTTGCCAAGGATCAGTACGAACACGGAAAACCGCTGGCCGACGCCGCGCTTGAAGGCGCGAGGCTGCGGCTGCGACCGATCCTGATGACATCCTTCGCGTTCATTCTCGGCTGCGTTCCGCTGTGGACGGCAAGCGGAGCGGGCGCCGTTGGCAGGCAGATTATGGGGACGGCCGTCATCGGCGGAATGCTCGCCGCGAGCGCGATTGGAATCTTTTTCGTACCCGGGGTCTTTTACATCGTGGAGAAATGGGCGGGCGCGGGGAAGGAACCCGCATCAGGCATATTGCCAGCTGCCCCTTCACCCGCGCCGGGAGACTAGAGACCTGGCAGCGGGTTCAACAGCTGGGGAATCAAGCGGAGTCTGCGCAAGCATGAGAATCATGAAGTTGCTCACCGTGGCGTTGCTCTTTGGGCTGCTTTGGGGTTGTACGCTAGGCCCTAACTATCATCGTCCTGCCGTTCAGACTCCGAATTCTTTTCGCGATCTGGCGAACAATCCGCAGCTGCAGGCGCAGACTGCCTCGTATGCCGATCTTCCCTGGTGGCAGGTATTTCAGGACCCACAGCTGCAGCAACTCATCCGCACGGCACTCCAACAGAATTACGATTTGCAACTCGCCACGGAGCGCATCAACGCTGCCCGGGCTGAGCTTGCGGTGACTCGTTCGAGCCTGTTCCCCCAGATTTCGGGCAATGCCAATTTCGGCGGGGGCAAGGAAAACGTTGAACAGTCCCGCTACAACTTCCTGATCTTGACGGCCGATGCGGCGTTCCAGTTGGATTTCTTCGGCCGCTTGCGCCGTGCCAACGAGGCCGCCCGAGCCCAGATGCTGGCCACCGAAGAAGCGCGTCACGTCGTCGCACTCACCCTCGTCAGCGATGTTGCGAGCAACTATTTCACGCTGCTGCAGCTTGACCTGCAACTCGCGATCACACGTGAGACCGTCACGACCCAGACCGATTCGGTCAAACTTACCCAGCTGCGGCTTGACCACGGAGTTGCCACCAAGTTGGATGTGCTTCAGGCCCAGCAAGTACTCGACACTGCGAATGCGCAGATTCCTGATCTGGAGCGGCAAATTGCCCAAGAAGAAGACGCCATCAGCATCCTGCTCGGCAATTACCCACAGGGCATCGCACGCGGGATTCCGCTCGTCGAGCAAACACTTCCGCCTGAAGTTCCAGCCGGCGTTCCATCGTCGATCATCGAGCGTCGGCCCGATATTCGAGAAGCGGAACAGACCTTGATTGCCGCGAACGCCGACGTCGGCGTCGCCAAAGCTCAGTTCTTCCCGCAAATCTCTCTGACCGGGGGAGCTGGCGGTTCCTTTGGTCGAAGCTCCGCCTTCTCAAGCCTCATGAAGACACAGCTAGGCATCTGGTCCTATGGCGCGCAGGTTAGCCAGCCAATCTTTACCGGAGGCGCGCTGAAAGGGAATTTGCATCTGGCCGAGTCGCAACACCAGCAAGTTCTGATCGGCTACCGGGAATCGATCCAGCAGGCTTTTGGAGAAGTCTCGGACGCGCTCATCGGTTACGAGAAACTTCGTCAGGTACGGACGCGCCAGCAGGATACGGTAGCCGATCTGCAGGAAACCGTCCGCATTTCCACCCTTCGCTACACGGGCGGCACGACCACATACCTCGAAGTACTCGACGGACAGCGGTCGCTTTACGGCGCCGAACTGACGCTCGCAGCGGCGCGAGGAGACGAATATCGAAGCCTGGTCCAACTCTACAAAGCGCTGGGCGGAGGCTGGCAACAGTAAATCGTGGGCCACCATCAGGAGATCGTTGATCGAAACCGGGCCTTTGGACTGTTGCGAAGCGCCAGCGGGGATAGGGTAATCATGACAACGATGCGGGAATACCGATGTGAAGTTTGCGGAATTGTGAACACCCGCCCCATCCACTGGTTCGTCATTCAGTGCGGGGACTCGCAACTCTCAGTTCATCGCTGGAATTCAGAAGTGGCGGGAGCCGACGGAGCTAGGCACTTCTGCGGTGAAGCCCACGCCGAGGTGTACATCAGCCGTTGGTTCGATTCGGTATGTTCGCCGCCCAAGCCTGATTTCAACGTTCCCTCGCCAGCGCGATGAAGCGGCAGAAGGTGTTCAAAATCCGGCTCGGGACGGTCTTGACTCTAGCAAATCCTGCCTCGGCTCGGCACTAGCGTAGCTAGTCTTCCGCGGCTGCGTTCGTTTTGCGTCTATATTCTTGAGGAACTGAAGAGGCGAAGCAGCCTGGATTCAGTCGTTTAGTTTGATGGAATACCCCCCGGAAAAGGCGCTACTCTGCAACAAACTGAGTGTAGATATCCAGGTCGTCGCAATGCGCGAGCGTCACGTCTGACCCTGGGATCCTTCGGATCCGCGCCTGCCAGCTTCAGCCCGAGGCCATGTGATGCGCGCTGCGTTCGCCAGTTTACCTACGGCATACCCAGCTCTCGACTTTCTCGACTCGCCGGCTTGACTTCGTGCGCACAGTCACCATAAACTCCTCCACAAAAAGTGGCCAGGGAGCCTACCGGTCTTTGCCGGAGACTCGACGTCAGAGTTCTCCGTCGGACCTCAGCTTCCAGCGTTTGATTCCTGCGCAAGACAATAGTACAGACTCGAAAGGGGGCCAACCATGAGGTCTTTCATGCAGAGGCGGCGTTTCTCCCTGTTCCCAGTCTGCTTCCTACTGTCCATTTCCTGCGCTTGGGCGCAGACCGGCACCACCTCGTTGCACGGCAAAGTTCTTGATAGTACTCGCGCGCTGGTGGCAGGAGCCACGGTAACGCTGGACAACCAGGCCCAAGGGTTCAGCCGGAGTGCTGTTAGTTCGTCCACCGGCGAGTTCGACTTTCTCGCGCTCCCCCCGGGCACCTATGTACTGACCGTGGAGAAACCTGGCTTCAAGAAATACCAGCAGACCCATCTCCAACTTCTAGTCAACGTTCCGACCAGCGTCAATGTTCTCCTTGAGGTCGGCGCGCTCACTACTCAGATCGAAGTT
>DASPVV010000099.1:0-6538 GCA_035622175.1 Terriglobales bacterium
AAACGCCTTTGCCGCAGGCAGTTTGTTCGCGGCCGCTGCGCTCCTCGCGTTCAGCGCGCTCGTCGCCTGCCTCTTGCCCGCCCGCCACGCCATATCCGTTCCACCTGCCGAAGCGCTCCGCGATGAATAAAGCGTGTCCCAATTGTAACGGGAGCTTGGGGGAATGGCATTCTGCCAACAATGACGCACATTGAGTAAGTTTCTGACGGGCTGATGATTTTTCTCATGCAACGACGTAGACTTCGCCCCGTCGTTCACGAGCTGGTTTGACACTAATCTCCACATCCTGTCCAAGGGCAGTCAGGAAATCCATCAAACGTTCGACCGAGAAGGAGCCTGCTCGGTTGCGCATCAATGCGGAGACGTGCGGTTGTTTGATCCCGAGGATCTTTCCCTTTTGATGGAAGCCACAAAAGCTTCAGTACGCACAGTTTGAGGACGGGAACGACCGGCCAAGGTCTCGCAGAATACTGCCCGTTGCGAGCAAAACTCCCGACGGTTTCATATTGTTTTGCGTATCAACTGGGGTCGCTGGTCGTGACTCTCTCTCTGCAGCCAAGCAAGGAACAACTTGTAGCCTACCGATAGAATGATGGCACCGACGAACAGGCCAATGATCCCCATCGCCATAAACCCCCCGATGGCACCTAGGAAGATGACGGCCATGGGAACCGAGACACCACGCCCCAGAAGCAGCGGCTTCAGCACATTATCCATCAAGCCGACAACAACACACCAAATCAGAAAAATTACAGCCTTGCCGGTGCTCGCAATCGCAAAGACATAAATAATGGCGGGAATTAGCACAACGATTCCCACCTGAAGCACTGCGGCAAAGAGAAATATCAGTACCCATAGACCTGCCCCTGGTAGTCCGACGACCAAGAAACCGATAGCGGCGAAAAAAGACTGGATAACTGCAACACCTAGAATGCCAGTGGTGACGCTCCGGATTGTGGAGCCCGCAAGTTCTTCAAACTCTGCGCCACTGTCACCGAATAGGCGTTTGGCTATGGAACGGGAAGCTGCCGCACCACCATGGGCATTACTCAGGAGAACGCCTGCCAGCAAGGTCGAGAGCACAAATTCTAGGACGGTGAGACCGATTCTGCCAGAAGTGGAAAGTAGCACAGGAATGGCTGCTTTCATCTGCGGAGCGAAGGGCGCTAGTGCGGCGCTGAGATTGGTAGCAGCTGTAGTCCAGATGCTCTTTAAAGGAGGACCGATAATAAACCAGGTCTCGATATTGGGAGGTGGCGGCGGAACGGTCAGTGTGCCGTCCTTGATGCGTTCGGTAAGAGTGTGGACTCCGTCGACAACCGTCCCTGTCAGCAAGACAACTGGAACAAACAATAGGGCCAACATAACAAGGGTGCATATGACGGCAGCCGCTGTTCCACGCCCGCCTAAGCCTCGTTGTGCTCTCTTAAACGCGGGGTATATAGAAATAGCGATGATAATGCCCCAGAGAATCATAGGGACAAAGGGGTACAGGATCAGGAGACAAGCACCGACAAGCAGAATGACTAAGCCAACGTGGATACATACCTCGAGTGCGCGGCGTATGTATTCATTATCGTCTGTAAACTGTTCAGCGGTCATGCCAGAACCTCCTTAGACATGCCCACTCCCCTTGGCTGGGCAGGCTTTAGCAGGTTTTTCCCGCTGACGTTTTTAGCTTGCCCTCATTGCCGTTCACTTTGTAAGTCACGTTGCTTCCAACGACGAAATCAGTTGCGTTGCGGTTCTTTTTCTCACTGCTTCGACAGGTGTAGATCTTGGACGCAGAGGCAAAGGACAGATCGTACTGCTGTTTCTGCTTAGTGCCAGCCGTGCCCGCCGGCTGCAAATCCTTCAGAATAGTCGAGCCCGAATCTTTGGTGCCTGCAAATGCGCTCGTGACCATCATGAGCAGGCCTAGCTCTCTTACCCTGCACATCGCCGGACCTCGGTACGAGTTTATTGTAGTCGGCTTATGCTGATGGTGACCTGTTAATAATGCCAGTTCCCGTTCACACCGGACTGAGACTAAGGTGTGGGGGCTCGAAATCCCAAACAGGAGTTAAACCATGCCAGCAAGAACTCCCAAGGAGACGTTTCTGCTGCTCCTTAGCCATGTACGAGAGGGCACTGAAAAAGCAAACAAAATATACGATCACCTCAGCGAAGTGGCGCAAGACTCTCAAGTCAGGGAGGCACTGGAGGCGCGAGCGTTCGTTTCGCAGAGTACTCTGGCTAAGCTCGACCAGTGTTTTAAGATCATCGGGGAACAACCTGTAAAACTCAGTGGACGCCTTGAGGAGGTGTTCTTGGAGGATTTCCGCAAAGAACTGAATGAGATTCAATCTCCTGCCGCCAAACGACTGTTCGTTTTGGCAAAGCTTGTACACCTTACCCATCTTCGCATTGGAGAGTACGTGGCTCTGGTCGCGGCAGCGGATGCAACAGGGTACTATGGTGTTGGTGTTCTTCTGGAAAGCTGCCTCGCGGAAAAACTCGCATTTGTGGAACGCACACGGCGTTTGATACGAGAACTTATCGAGGTCAGAGTGGCCGAGCGCAAAGGGGTAGAACAAGCGGCATGATGGGTTTCAAACCGTTGACACTGCACCGATCGGCTAACTTGTCTGCCGACCGGTGTCTGTCTTCTTACGCAAATGGCGTGCTGCGCATTGTCGGACATCCTAGATACCCAAATTCTCCGGGCTCTCCGACGGCAGTCGCGGATTCGTTGGCCAGGTTCCGGGAGTTGTCTGGCCACGCGTTTTGGCCCCGAGGATGTGTCTTTGATCGACAGAGAACACGTGAACCCAGCACGCCTTCTGGACTCCGCTCACGTCAGGGATAGTTATCTTTTGGCGCTGGCCCGCATGCACGAGGGCCAACTGGCCACGTTTGATCAACGCCTGGTTACGGACGCAGTGAGCAAGGGACCTCAAACGCTTCATCGGATTCGTTGAGTCAGGTGCTGAGGAGCGGTGATCAGTCTCCCTTCGATCCCGCTCCAGTGAACTTGAAGTCTCGATAACCACGCTAGTGCCAAAGTTAAACCGCAACAAATTCCACGGCTGCCTCAAAGAGGAATTTCAGACCTATCTCGCCGAATTACGAGATCCGAAGAACTCAACGCCGCGCAGCAATGTCCGCCAGAAAATGGATTTTATCAGTAGGCTCTAGTCCTCTGATGGTCTCGAGATCATCGCTACTTAGGGGCCTGCGACCCATCGTTGAAGAATAGCAAGGACCAAAACTGCTGATCCCAATTAGTCTTTTCGCCATCCAAATAGACGGATTTCCCCAATGCAATCCGCAATTTTTCAACGCGTGCGCCGAAGCTCGTGTCGGGACCGCCCAACCGGAGCCAGCCATATACGCGCCAAACGTGAAGATCAGAAGAGTCTGGTAGAGCGTGATCCGTGTCGCCTTCTGCGGGTCGTACTTGCGCGGTCCGGACTCGACAATTGCGAGCAATTCGCCGTTCTCGCCATTCTGGCTGAATTCGCGAACTCGATCTGCCATTGTGCCAACTTGGCGGAATAATGGGCGTAAGGCGGAATCGCCTTTGCTAATTTGCCCATGCAATCGGCCCAAGGTTCCAACCACAGTCCGTGCCCGTAAGCAGGTCATGCGTTGGCTTCCAGCCATGTACGAACGGCACCAGCGAACTCCTTATCGCTCTCCCATCGCAGAAGAACTTCCGCTGCGCCAGGAACTTGCGACAGACCGAGTTCTATTACGGAAATCCTCTGGGCACTGGCGAGTGATAGAAAGCGCGTTGGCGTCCATGCTTGCTTGATTTGCCTCGCTCGCGAGCTACCAGGAATTGCTCAAGAAGCAAAATGCCTGCAGCGAGACAATGCGAACCTAAAGAGGCAGCTGCAGCTGGTCGACCGACTCGCCCAACCGCTGCAAAGTCATAGGCCTGACTTCGTCCGCAATCAAAAACCATTCGGGCGCTGATTTGGATGTCGTACTCATTCTGGGCGAGAAGCCGCCACTATTCTAGATTGGCTCTTCAAGCGCGACATCATGAAATCCGGCGGCAGTTCAGGTGTACGATACGAAGGCCTAGGGCGGGTACTCATAAAACGCCTACCAATGTCAGCTTTCTTCGGGGCAAAATAGGACATTAGGCCAACCATTTAAGCGAGGCCACCATGTATACGAAAGCGCAGCAAAAAAGAACCGACTACACCGTCAAAAATGTCGAGACCGTCGCGGCCGGGAAGGACGTTCAGGCGCGCCTCTTTACGCTAGCGCCCGGCGAGATCATTCCTTGGCACTCCCATAGCGAGATCGCGGACCACTTCTTTGTATTGGATGGCGAGCTGACAGTCGAAACACGTGCGCCTGATGATTATCGTACCCTCGGCGTCGGCGAGCGTTACCAGATAAATGCGGGACACGCCCACCAGACTTCAAATCGCGGAACAAGAGATTGTCGATTTCTGATTGTCCAGGGCCTGGGGAGATACGACTTTCTCAGGTCCACGCTATAGGCCGTGACGCTAAGCGGACATTGATCCCGGTCGCTGTCACCACCCTCGACTTTATGAGTACACGCCCTAGCGTTCTGGAGGCGATGGCGAATGGTCCCCGGTGGGCTGGCCTACGTTATCGCATGGTGCAACACACCGATCTCAAGAAAACATGAAGCGAAACGAGTGCAGCCTCAGTTTGGACCGTTTGAGCGAAGTTGTAGAACTCAAGCGACTTAGAACCCGTCAGAAAGAGCTGCGGGCGCTGCGGAAATCCAAGCGTGGTTGACTCCCGACGGAAAGTGCACATATTGAGGAAGCTCCTCTATCGTGATGACGCCGTCGCGATTCAAATCGGCTTGGCCGGAAAGGCCTTGCCTGAGGAAGTATGCAAATACGCGATGCCGAAGGTTGGCTGATTCGATTGCGACCTCGGTTGAACCCGTGCTTGAAAGTACAGCCCGATCCTTTATGGAGCTGGTCTGGGGACCTACTGATGATACGTACCCTTCAACCCCGGAATAAGCCGAATCTAGAAAGATGAGCTGTGATTTTGCTGGAAGACTATCGCATAGAGCCTGGGCCCACCCTCGACGATTGCGCCCTTTCTGCATCTGATGTATGATGTTTGATGTCTATATAGGAAAATATCCATGCGCACCACTCTTGTGATCGATGATGACGTGTTGAGTGCCGCCAAGGAGATGGCGGCGATGGAGAATAAATCGGTAGGCGAGGTGATCTCCTCTTTGGCTAGGCGCGCGCTGTCTCCGGCGGGATCCAAGGTCAAAACTCGCAATGGCGTGCCGCTCCTCAAAGTTCGAGAAGGAGCGCCTCGCGTGACCTCAGAATTGGTGCATCAGCTCCGCGAGGAACTGCCTTGACCAGGTTCCTGCTTGACATCAATGTCTTGATCGCCCTGATCGACCCCGCGCACGTTCAGCACGAGAAAGCGCACGCCTGGTTTGCGTCAAAAGGGCAAAAGGCTTGGGCCACTTGTCCGGTTACGGAAAATGGAGTGCTGCGCATTGTCGGCCATCCTAAGTACCCAAACTCTCCGGGCTCTCCGGCAGCAGTCGCTGAGTTGTTGGCCAGGTTCCGGGAGTTGTCTGGCCACGCATTTTGGCCCGACGATGTGTCTTTGTTCGACCGAGAACATGTGAACCCAGCACGTCTTCTGGACTCCGCTCACGTCACGGATAGTTATCTTTTGGCGCTGGCCCGCATGCACGAGGGCCAACTGGCCACGTTTGATCAACGCCTGGTTACGGACGCAGTGAGCAAGGGACCTCAAACACTTCATCGGATTCGTTGAGTCAGGTGCTGAGGAGCGGTGATCACTCTCCCTTCGATAATTGGGATCGGCTTCGCCGCCAAGTCGCGTGCCGAGGTAAGGGAGATCAGTCAGCAATCCTAGTCAGCAATTGGGTCGGCCTGCACGTATCTCCAAGGACTTCGGCAGTCTCCCGCGACTTGTAAGTTGTTAGAAGTGCTTGTTGTTTAACGTCTGAAAAGGCTGGCGTCGGCGGTTTAACTCCGTCCCTGCCCACTATGTTTTCAGCAACTTAGCACTCGTCATTTTGCCCGCTGGTTCCATTCGGTTCCAATTCAGTTTTCAGTTTTACTGGCTGCCGTCTTCTCGTGAACCCGTGTAAGGAGTTTGATCGCCTCGTCTGAGAGGGGGTGCCGAGGCCGCCCTTCGGATCCCATGTCTGCCAGATCCCGGGGAATATGTATTCGCGTTGCGGGTTCGTGTAATCGCTATAGCCGCCCGGTCGGTCGCGCGATGAATTCTCTAGGTACGCCGCCAGCCTGAGGTCGAGCGAGGATGGGTTTACTTCCTGTTGCTTTCCAAATGAAGATATGGCATTCTTCTTTTGGAAACCAAAAGGTCTGGCTCAATGAAGCAGAAGACTGATGTCAAACAGGGGACGCTGGCTCTGATGGTCCTCAAAACCCTGGAGGTTCTTGGCCCATTGCATGGGTATGGAATTGCTCGCCGGATCGAGCAGATCAGCGGTGAACTGCTGTCTGTGAACCAGGGCACTTTGTATCCCGTG
>DASPVV010000100.1:0-20680 GCA_035622175.1 Terriglobales bacterium
GTAATCAGTCCCGAATATCGCACCGGTTTTGCGCTGCCGTTCTGGTGAGACGCCACACGATCAAATTCAACGACCGATTAGGACGTCCGCAAGAAATACCGACATTAGCCGCAAGACGATTCGCGATATAAAGCGTCAATCTACTCATCTGATAAACACGTACTCGGTTCCTGAGACGATGGGTGTTATAAGTGTGGTGCTGATGACAGGGTGTGACCCCGTACCTACTTCGCTTCTTCGTCCGCCGGATGGTTTACTCTTTGGCTTTCGGCGGATAGTTCTTGAACAGTTTGGCGACTGCTTTGGTCAGATTCTTCTGCTGCTTGTCAGGCTTGGCTTTTGGATCGAGCGTTTTGCTCGCAACCCCACGCCAAACCAGATCCTTATTTGCTGAGTCGTACATGTCAACGACCAGTTGCCCGCTGTAGATCGTAGAAGTTTGCCCCGTGGTCATGCTCGATCCTCCCATGCCGCCATACCACCCACCTCGGTACCAACCTCCACCGTAACCCCAGCCTGTGCTGTACGAATTGAACTGCTTCTCTTGTCCGACTGCCGTCTGGTAGCCAATATAAAGGTCAGCATTATCTCCTTCCACCTTGGTCAAACCCTTCCTGGCTAGTTCGGCATCCAATGCACTTTTGATTTGTTTGTCGACAAGGTCGTTGGCCCGGTCTGCTCCTTTTATGAGCACCCATTTATATGTTTTGAACTTGGAAAACTCGGTGTTCCTATCGAAGTTGTAACGGACATCTTGAGCGAGGCAGCTGCTTGTAGCCAGCAGCAGAAACGCAACTGAGACAAAAGTTCTCTTCATATGCTCTCCACTCCTTCGAGTCTTGTATGCTCTTCTGCCGAGCGGCGCACCTGAACCTTTGCCTATCTTGCAGGAGCCATATCCATGCTACGTGGCGAATCGGTATGGATAAACTGTCAGTCTTGACAGGTCGATCAGCTTCCAAAAAAGCCTGGGGTTAACCTCGCTCTGCTGGTCTGTAAGTAGCGACAGTGTTTCGACCGCAGTGTTCCGGCAGTCTGCACGCGGGAGGCAAACATAAGGCTGAGGCGCACAAGGCTGTGGATCGCCCTATTTCTAATTGCGCTCTTTAGCCTCTCGCCCGCCCAGAAAGTGAAGGTTGGCTATGACAAGAGCGTTGAGTTTTCAAAGTACAAAACGTGCACATGGGAACAACCTGCAATGCCACCTACCCGGCCGCGTCTAGATGCGACTGTGCTACTTCAGCCGATGGTCAACTGGCCTCAAAGGGCCTTTCGCGTGTTGACAAAATGGCGATCTCATTTTAGCCCCTCTGGCGGGGTTGGTTCCGCAATTGTTGTTTCCGGAGGAACACCTCTATCGCCTACCTTCTCCGGACCGCCTCCAGCCATCAACGCCACAGTGTGGAACAGAGCAGAAGGGCAAGGCAGCTCATGTGGGCAGTGGCTGATGGAATCTTGGCACTGGAGTTTGCCGATCGGGCGGCCAACCTCGTGGTCTGGTCGGGCACAGTTGCTCAAAAGCTCGACATCGAAAAAAAGTACGTCACTAGAGCTTGCAAGCAAAACCGTTGCCAAACTACTTAAGAAGTTTTTCACAAAGGCTTCTGCTGCCAGGTGATCACGGGCCTCATGAGTATCGCCTAAACTCAGAACTTGAAGCCAATGGAGCCAAGCGCTGATCGGCAGGAAACGAGATATTCCCATATTTGACGGCATTGCTTTTCTTGCGCCTGACCGACCCGAATCAATATCTCTCCGGAACGAAGTGCCTCCCCTTCATCATGGTCTGATCGTCGTAACGGCCCTTGGTGGATCGTTCCGGCAATCTCACCTTCAAATGTGGAGTTTTTTTGTAGGGAATCAAGCTCAGAAAGTGCGAAATGCAGTTGAGCCGTGCCTTCTTCTTGTCGTCGGAGCGAACGATGAACCAGGGAGCGTGTTTGCTGTCGGTTGCTTTCATCATCAAATCTCGAGCGCGGGAGTACTCATACCAACGGCGAAACGACGCCAAGTCCATCGGGCTGAGCTTCCATTGCCGGAGTGGGTCTTTGATTCGCGCCTCAAACCGGCGCTGCTGTTCTGCCTTCCCGACCTCCAGCCAGTACTTAATAAGAATGATCCCGGCGTCCACCATGTACTTCTCCATCAGAGGGCAGAGATTGAGAAATCTCCGATGTTGTTCTTCGGTGCAAAAGCCCATCACATATTCCACCCCTGCCCGGTTATACCAACTCCGGTCGAAAATCACGATCTCTCCCGCAGCGGGGAAATGCTGCATATAGCGCTGTACATACATCTGAGATTTTTCGCGATCAGACGGAACTGGCAGGGCCACAACTCGAAAGACACGAGCACTCACTCGCTCGGTAATCGCGCGAATTGTACCGCCTTTGCCGGCAGCATCGCGTCCTTCGAAGATAACGATTGCGCTTAGGCCTTTGTATTTCACCCAATCCTGAAGTTTGCACAGTTCCACCTGAAGGCGGGTCAGTTCCTTCTTATAATCCTTGCGCTTCAATTTGTCCGGTTTTCTGCCTTGACTCTTGGCCATTTTAAGCACTTACAGGTTTGTACTGCTCGACATTAGCTCCATCGTTCGATTGCCTGTGGCGAAGGCTAAAAACAACCCACCACTTCAGGCCGGCCTGTCCGGGAGCGTAACGGTGCGCGCATGCGCCCGGCGGAGAGAGTTGGCCCGTCCGGGGTATGGCTGCGTTACGCTCCCCACCCAAAACACTAGTCAGTGAATACGAGTTCGCATACTGTCAGAAAGAACAGTAGCTATTTTCAGCTGTTTGCGCGCTAAACAATTGGTGTAATCCAACGCCGATCATGTGGTTGCGCGGAAATTGCTAAAACGGAGAAATCCTTGCAAGCGCGTCTGTTGGACCGCGGCCTCTTTAATCGTTGACAAACCCTCGCCATAGGTTTCGGATAGGCGGGCAAGCAAATCACCTGCCGGATGGCACGGTGACGTGGGCCCCTGGCGGAGTTAGGACTGCTGCGGAAATCAGGCGGCTGTTTTCCTCCTAATCTCCTGAAAAAGCGCTGAGACGGCGTTGAGTTGTTGCCGCACTTCCTGAGCGCTTTGACTGGAAATGTCTTCTTGGGCAGTGGCAACAGCTGGAATCAGGCTTGCCATCAGCCAGCCCACTGCTGAGTAGCCCATGACAAGGTTTTTCATCGATCGCCCTCGCTTTACCTGCCCATATATTTGCAGGAAGCTTATCCGTTTGCCTTCGAAATGTTCGACAATCTTCCTTTGCACTGACGGAAAAGCTAAGTCGCGACATTCAGGTGAACAACTGTCAGAACTAAGAAACAAAATGAGCGGATAACGACGGATGAGGAGCAATCGTAGTCACCCGAGAACGTATCCCGGGCTGATGGGGCCATCGATGAGGAATATCGGTTGCTCTTACGCCGACGGAAATTCAGAATGAGAATTCGTTCTATTGCTGCCAGCCGCCACCTAGCGCATGGTAGAGTTGGACCAATGCCAAGCGTTCATTGAACTGCGCTTGCGCTAGGTTGATGTCGGCATTGAACGACAACGTATCGCGGTCCAAAACCTCGAGATAACTGCTCACACCGCCGGAATAGCGGACAGTTGCCAGGCGCGTCGCGTCCAGCGCCGCTGTTGTGAGCAACCCCTGTTGCTCACGAACTTCCTGGTTCTTACGATATGCGATCAACGTGTCTGAGACTTCAAGGAACGCTTGCTGTATAGACTGCTGGTAAGTTAGATCCGCTTCTTCTTTCTGTGCCTCGCTCAGTCTCACACCGGAACGAATTCTGCCTCCCTCGAAAATGGGGTGCGTGAGTTGGCCGACAAAACTCCAAAGACCCGAGGTCCTGTGAACAGACTTGTTTTAGTCTCGTTCCGGGGGTTTGCAGGTATTGCTCTGTGTTTCGGGGCAAAACCTCCTGGGTGTGTTAGTAAGCCAAATCTACGCGGCAATTCGAATGTGCGTATAGTCTTTTCTATTCAAATCGGAGGTGCATGCAACCGTGGCAGCTGTTCTGGTGGCCTTTACAATCTCGACGCGGACATATCTTGATCGCGATTTCTTTTTTAGGCGAAGCCGTTGGCTGCTGGATATGTTCGAAATGCACCACCGGATTCTTTTGAGTCGCACGTCGCCATTCATACGCTCGACAAACAATTCAAGTTGATCAATTCGGGCGGACGGATCCTCGCAATAAAGCATCCGGTCACCCTGGGGGGTGGTCCTCGGGATGTCTGGGCATGCCCCTAGGAATTTGACTGTTGGTCCGGATTTCTTTAGGACTCGGCTTGGCGACATCACCCGGATGCCGGTAAGCTGCCGAGCGACTGTCAGATGTCACAGTTGCCCTTCCTGAATCCAGCATCCAGACTTTGGCCGGGATTAGAACCGTTAGCGCGGGTAGGTACATGTCCTCACGATTTCCGACCATCTGTTTTTTCTTGGCCGCTGTCCTAACCAGTCTACATACAGTTTCACAAACGAAGGGATTATCCAGTCAAACGAAAATAGGCTTGGTTCTCGAGGGCGGCGCAGCACTGGGCTTGGCACACATAGGTGTTTTGCAGTGGCTGGAAGAGCATCGCATTCCAATCAGCTATGTCGCTGGAGCCAGCATGGGTGGGCTTGTCGGCGGCCTTTACGCCACTGGAGAATCTCCGGCCGAGATTCGTTCATTAGTGGAGGAAATCAATTGGGACGAAGTCCTTCATGGAGGGATCCCTTTTACGGACCTCGCCTTCCGTCGCAAGGAAGATGCCGAGGAGTATCCGAACAGGCTGGAATTCGGAATCAGACAGGGCATCCGATTCCCGGAGGGATTTAACTCCGGACATCAGGTCGGTCTGATTCTCGACCGCATCTCACTACCCTATTCAGAAATCAAGAGTTTTGATGACCTGCCTATTCCATTCGCATGTGTAGCTACCGATCTGGTATCACGCAAAGAGCATGTTTTCCGCGAAGGTTCTCTTGCGCAGGCCCTGCGATCAACGATGTCTCTTCCCGGTATCTTCACCCCCGTAAGAACAGGCTCTGCCATTTTTGTGGATGGTGGTCTGCTCGACAATCTGCCTGTCGATGTTGCTAAGGACATGGGAGCCGACATAACAATCGCAATTCACCTGCAGGTCAAATCCTTGGAAGCCGACCAAACGCTTTCCTCTATTGGAGTGTTAGGGCAATCCGTTTCTGCAGTGATTTCTGCCAATGAACTTCGAAGCATACAGAAAGCTGACATTCTGATTTCGGTGCCACTGGCCGGTTACGATTCGAGTGATTATAAAAAGAGCGCCAGCATCATTCGGCTCGGCTACGAAGCTGCTACCAGCAAAGCCGCCATACTCTCCAGGCTCGGCCTGGATGAAGCCGGCTGGCAGAAATATCGGTTTCAACGCGAGGCTCGCCGAAAAGATGTTGCCCGGCCTCAGTTCATAGAAGTGACAGGCACAAAACCAGCCCTCGCCAAGGGAATACAACGAACACTATCCAACAACGTGGGCCAGCCAGTCGACCCCGCACGGCTCGATCGCCAACTTACCTCCTTACTCGGGATTGGACGATACTCTCGCCTTGGATACCGCATGGTCGAGCGCGATGACCAGCAGGGGCTTTTGATCGTGGCTGACGAAAAAGAATATGGTCCGCCTCTCGTTCGTCCTCTGGTGGTCATTGATGGCACTGAGTACGAGCGAGTGCAATTCATCCTTGGCGCCCGATTGACTTTTCTGGACGTGGGAGCCTTCGGTTCAGAATGGCGCAATGACGTCACATTAGGTTCTGAATACGCGGTGAAATCCGAATTCTTCCGCCCGTTCGGCGAGCAGCTTCAGTGGTTTGTGGCGCCACGGGCATTCGCAGAAAATGATCAGGACGATTTTTATATGCGCGAGACCCTGATTGCCGAATACCGAGATCGTCAGGCGGGTGCGGCATTCGACGTAGGACGTCTGTTTGGCCGCACTAGTAAACTTCGAATTGGTTATCAAGCCGGCGAACAGAGGTATTCCCCTTCGGTGGGTTCGGCGATTTTCGGGACCTTGCAAGGCAGAACTGGAACTACATCGCTCCGATTCAACCGGATAGGGACGGATGATCCAATCATTCCGAGTCGCGGTTTCGACTTGCACTTCCGGACCGAATGGAACGGCGCTAGCCCCGGCGCTAAGGCCGGTTTTCCTCTCGCAGAAACGCAAATGACGGCGTTCCAACCCTTGAATTTCGCGTCTTCGGTGTTCTTCTCGGCTGCAGGCGGCACTACATTTACCTACCATCCGACCGGCATTCCGCCATTTTCATTGGGAGGAAGCCGAAATCTCGTAGCCTACGGCACCAACGAATTCCTTACTGATCAGTACTTCTTATTCAAAACTGGCTATATTCGCAAGTTGTGGCACTTGCCACCTTTGTTGGGGGATAAGATATACGCACTGGGCACCTACGAGCTCGGTAAGGTTTATGATTTGCCAAAGGTCCCGTCATTGCCCACGGACGCTGCGTGCGCTCTCGTTATCAATACTATTTTTGGACCCGTCGTTGTGGGGGGCGCGTTTGGCGCTACCGGCCATTACAAGTTCTTCTACAGGGTGGGGCGCGTGTTCTGATTTGCCGTCGGCGAGATCACGCTCACCTAGATACTGCCAGTTCTTCACAGAGTTCAGTCGCCCATCACGGAAATGGACGATGCGCGGACTCGCCCTCACAACTCGCTGCATGCGTGTTATACAGACTTCGCGACAGCTTCTCGTGGTTCGATCTGCGATCCGTCGGCAAGGCTTCCGCGAGGCTGCGAACTTGTGCCATCTCACTAGCGGACTGGGTGCTAACGTAAACATTCCGCGACGGCAACGCAATATGCGTCCCTGCCTGCTGAATAATCTCGAGGATGGAGATCAGAAATCCCTCTTGAATCTCCAGAAAATGATTCCAATCGCGGGCGTAGATATAAGCAAAGATATCTACATCGAACGAAGACGAATCAAAGCCGAGCAATCGAACCCGTACTGAATTACGTTCGGTGCACGACTGTGCCACAAGCAGGACTCTAACGTCGTTGACCACGGCTTGTATTTGCGCAACGGTCGACTCATAATGAAGAGAGAGCGGGGGATGGAACCAGAACTTGTCGCGCAGGGAGAGCGTTTCGAGGCTCATGCCTGCAATCTGACCGTTAGGGATGCTGACGACGGTGCGATCGGCGGTACGGATTCGCGCTGAACGAAGACCGACTTCTTCAACTTGACCTACAATGTCACCTACTTTAAGCGTGTCTCCGACGCGCACGACCTGGTCGGCGATCAGGGAGACGCCGCCGATTACATTTTCTAGTGTCTTTTGCGCGGCGAGAGCTACCGCGATACCACCGACGCCAAGGCCGGCCAGCGCGGCGGTTGGGCTGAATCCAAAGTAGTAGAGAACCCCGAGAACACCACCGAAGACAAACAACAGATCGATGACCCTCCGGGCAAGTCGGAGGACGGAAGCGGTTCCCGTGAGATTGCGAATCCGGAGAAGCTGGTTAACGTACTCTTCGCCACGGCCGGTTAGTAGAATCAGGATCCACACGATGGCAGCCACAGCCGTGACTGTTGCCATGCTGGACCAGAACTGGCGCGCTAATAGGGAAAGGCCGACCCTCGGCCGTATCCAGTTAATGGTAAGGGCGATCAGCAGAAGACGCGTCGGCTTGTGCAGGATCTCCGGGTTGATGAGATCTGGGTTGCTTTTCCAATGGCGTCGCAGACGACCAATCAAGCCACTAAGCACCCGGTTCAGGAGCACGGTGACCAGATAAAGCAGTGGCAGACCCAGGAAGAGAGCAGCCCATTCGAACAGTTGAATCCCCAGCACTCGAGTGGTCACCAGAAATCCTGGTAGCACCTCATCCGCAGCGGTAACGTCGATTTCTTTATACAGATTGGGTATAGACTCTAAGGTTTTGCTCGAAAATAACCACACGGGACCAGATTTCCCTCGCACTTCGCGCTCGACCATGATTTCCACATCGCCCTTGCTGCTCGCGATCGTCCCTACCAGGTCCCGGTCAGGGTTGAGTGGATCCCGCAGTGAGCCTTCTGGTTTATCACTGAGTTGATTGAGTCGAGCTGGCAGGCGCCGATCCAGAACAACTGAAAGCTGTTCGGCAAGATGCTCAGCAGCTTTGCCGCGTAAGTCGGTGTTCAAGTACTCGGCCGCTATCGCGTACTTTTTTTTCTGAGAGGCAGTCAGGAACCCCAAAACTGTCCCGTGCGGAGTGGTGCGCCCGAGAGGATCATTGGGAGCCTCAAGCTGCGGGGGAGGCGCAGTGGCTCCCGGCACGACAACCTCAGGCCACGCTCCTAAGCAGCACTGTAAAAGCAGAAGGAGCGTACCGGCACCGAAAACCAGGACGGTCGTCGTCAAACAGGATCTCATGTGGCGAACCGCAGCGGACTGGGAATCTGTTTCCTCCGAATCATTTAGTGTTAAGTATCCGTCGATGACTCATGGTTTGTGGACTAGTAATCTTGACAGTCGTGTGCCTACGGCAATCACAGGAATCGCCGCATGAAATCATTCAGATTGTGGCCCTACTCCGCAATGTGTCCTCCCGTAATTACCTCGAAGCTTGCTCTCCAAGGCAACAACTGGGGTGGGTTGGACATGCGATTCTTCGTAGTTACGGTTTGCCATCCACTCAGTCCCCACCACCCCGTGATGAACTTTGAAACGCAGATCCTATGCAATCGTCAGTTCGCATTCCCGCATTCTCGCACTCGGGGACTTCGATTAATTCCACAACACAATAGCCCCGACGCTAAGGCCCAACTGGCGCGTCGTTGGGGTGGTTCGTGGCGCCGCAGACATAACGAGCCGCTATGAACGGCTTCGTCTCGGAAGCAACGTTAGCTGCCGCTTTTGTCCAATCGTAACCCGCCACACTCTGGCAATATTCCTTCCTAATTTTCTGCCGACCTCTTTATTCTTTTTGTATACTGTAAAGCAACACTAGGCCATCGCGGTGGGATCTTACCAATGGGCTGTGGTGCAGAGCAGCCGTGATGTGGACCTGGTAATACTGAAGATTGGCTTTTTACTGCGGAGGCTCAGGATGCATCGCTCTCGGATTCTCATTGCTGACGATCACACTCTAGTGGCAGAACTTTGCAAGAAGCTGCTGGAAGCGGAATTTGAGGTGGTGGGCATTGTGACCGATGGGCATGCCCTGATTCAAACTGCAGCCGAGCTTAGACCGGACGTGATTATTGTGGACGTCGGTATGCCTGTTCTGAATGGGCTGGATGCCGCACACCGAGTCAAACAAACCCTACCGGCAGTTAAAGTCATATTTTTGACGATGAACCCCGACCCTGAGTTGGCCGCCGAAGCTTTCCGTCGCGGAGCGTCTGGCTATCTGCTAAAGACCTCCGCGGCCGCGGAAATGGTGCTCTCCGTCCGCGAAGTGATGAGAGGAAAATCCTATTTGTCACCGCGTATGTCGAGGGACACTGTCGACTTCTTGCGTTGGCAGCACAAGAATCTCGTACTAGAACAAGAACGCCTGACAGAAAGACAACGTGAAGTTTTACAATTGCTGGCGGAAGGAAAAGTAATGAAGGAAATTGCGAGCAGGTTGAACATGACCATTCGGACTGTTGCGTTTCACAAGTACCGTATTATGGAGGTGCTTGGAGCCAAGAGCAGTGCCGATCTTGTCAAATACGCAATCAGGAACCACATGACCGCCTGAGTGTCCGGCACCTCCGGTCTTCAGCCCATCTCCCCCCAGCGCGCCAATCCCGACTGATCAGCAAGGGACGCTTTGCCTACAGACCGACGTTCACGGACAATGAGTAATCACGGCATCTCTGAAATTCAGCCGCCTCCGTCGCACACAAGTTTCCTCCGAGTGCGAACAATTACGCTTGTCATCTCGCCGTTTTACCCTTACGGCTTGAAATTTCGAGACTGAACTCTGTCAATCTTGCCAGTGTCTTCAATAGAGGTCTGATCGATAACCTAGGGTGAGACAGGGCCCAGCCTGACGCAGCAGTTCCATGAAAAACATGTAGAAGAGCACGCGAAACGAGGTCGGATCAGCATTCAGCTGGCACAGCAGTGGACGAATCACAAGAGTGACAAACCTCATCACGAAGTTACTTGGCCCTCCCGAAGAGATTGGTCCCCGGGAGCAGATCCGCCTTTATCGGTGGACAATTCTCCGAAATAGGCGCTACCAAGTTTACTTGGATCATTCATTCGGTGGCGCGTCGAGCGGTGATCTTGAGAACTATCCGGAGCGGTTTATCTCGGTCGGTGTGGCTGAATCACAGAATGCCGATAACAAGCCAACGTTTCCTGATCGAGCTGCGTGGTCGCTGGTGATCGGCAAGTCATCATGAACCGTTGACAACGGCGGACAGCACCGAATCCCCGCAACGACAGCCTCCACGATCACACGAGTGCCGAAAGGGAGTCGGGCTGCTGTTTCAAGGTCGAGTCCTCATTTCGAGTTAGCGGGCCATCAATGTGCCGAGCACCTCTGGTGGACAGTTCTGATCGAGTGAATTGAGATCGTAAGCGGATTCGCACTGCTTGCGCTCGGGGAACTGGTGCTCACGGAGGACGATTCTGTGCCGGTTACCTCCACTTCTTTCCCCAGATATTGTTCCAGCTTCACTTTGTTTCGCGACTGCAGTTTATAACTAACGGCCGGCTCTGACCGCATTAGAATGAAGCTTGTGTTCAACCTGCTTACGCAGCCTGTAACGGTCATCTCGCCATTGCTTTCCTTTGAGGCCTGCTGAGTGGCGGTAGCTGACTGAGCCTGATCCGCGCTTTGACCGAAAGCCATGGCCGAGCACAGCAGTATTGGGAAGATCATTCTTATAGCCATTTGTGCCATTTGGAATTTAGACTCGGCTTCGCCATCGTAAACATGCCTAGCATAGTCGGGCGCTTGTGGATACTGGAAGAAAATACAGGTAGCGGAGGCCGGTTAGAAAGCTAGATGGCTGGTCGCGCATCGTTGGTAATTTGGGGCGTTGAACCCACATGGTGGAGGATACCAAGCCGTTGCATGAGAACAAGGAAGACAGCCTCAACCTCGTGCTATACCTTTGACTGTCGGTTTTGCCAGTCGCATTAACGGCGTCCTGACGACTACTCTGGGGCGGTCTATCTGGTGGACATATGCGATTTGACATGAAACGGCTGTGTCGGCTATGCAGATCCTGTTGCTGAAGGCCTGTTCTGCTTTGCCCCCAAAACTCCCTGGAGTCAAGCAAATTTCAGAGCATGCGAGTGCGGCTTTCGCGGTACTGGCCGCACCGGAAATTTGGGCAGATCTGATCGAAGGCAACCGCCAAAGTGGCCGGCCTCCGCGCCAGCTTAGCAAAGACCCGACATCCGAACGTCATGGCTCTTACCTGTTCGGACAGCCGGGTTGCACCAGAGTTACTGTTTCAATCAGTCTTTTGGCGAACTCCTTGTGGTTTGCTTGGCTGGAACTATCGCAGACGCCGGCGGCGTGGGCAGTGTCGACGCGGCAGAACATCTGGGAAGCAGCGTCCCTGGTAATCTTGGGCACACGAGCTATGGAGCCGTCCCTGCGGAGAGCTCCGAACAGAAGATGCCCTCGTCAAATCTGCAGGCAACTGTGAACAAGATTTAACCTGCGGTTGCGGAATCCCGAGCGTCCGGGAAGAACGATGGGCTGATTGAAACGGCAATCAACCAAGACATTTTCCTGAGTGCCAGAGATGTGCTGGCCAGCAGCGAGCTACTTCGTCATTGGGTGGAGAAAGGTGAGGTCTCGAATACCAACTTGACACCGGAGAAGTGATCCGTCCCGCCGGTCCACGGCCATGGTTCGCTCTACGTGCGAAGGCACGCACTGTAAGGTCTAGATATGAGTCTGCCATTGCAACTCCATCTCCAGTCGAGCCTGCAGAAAACGGCTCTCGTGGTCGGGGACAACACCGACATTGCCGACCAGCTTTCAGTCACTCTGCCAAGCTGGAACATTCAGCGCGCACCAAACAACCTCGAGGCCTTGACGTTGGTTGAGGCACGCCATTTCGATCTGGTGCTCACGGGCGAAAGTACATCCGCCAAAGCCGACGTAGACTTGCTCTGCAAAATTCGCAGAGTGCGCCCCCACATTCGAGTCATCATCCTGACTAACGAAAGTACGCCAGCGGACCTGATCGCGGCCATGCGAGAGCGTGCTTTCAGCTATTTCTCAATGCCGTTTTCATCATCCTCATTTGCTGAAATGATTCGGCTTGCGACCGAGGGGGAATGTTGGGACGATGGCATTGAGATCCTTTCCGCAACCCCGGCCTGGATTCGGCTGGCCGCTCGTTGCGACAGGCAAACCGCGGACCGGCTCTTGCAGTTCTTTCATGAAATCGTAGATTTGCCACAATGTGAAAAACATGATGTTGCGGCTGCATTTCGTGAGATGCTGCTTAACGCCATTGAGCACGGTGCTCGATTTGATCCCAGTCAATACGTCGAGATTTCCTACATACGAGGTCGCCATGTCGTCATGTGTCGAGTAAAGGATCCCGGTAAAGGATTCTCGCTGGAAGAAATTCAACATGCTGCCGTTGCGAATCCACCCGACGACCCAATCCGACATCAAGCCTACCGGGATGCCCTCGGACTCCGGCCAGGCGGTTTTGGCGTACTTCTTGCCCAGCACCTTGTGGATGAACTGGTTTACAGTGAGCAGGGAAACGAAGTTCTCCTGATCAAGTATGTCGATGGCAACCAAACGTGTCGCATCTGAGGTGTGCTAGACATTAGAGCCCGCCTGCTAGTTAACCGTTTAGGGAATGATCGGCTGGAATGCTCCGTACAAAGTCGTCGGGCGATATGCTCGTTCATACCGCGATGACAGCGGGCCACAGTTCGGCCAAACTTGCACTCAGGAATTGCTTGTCCTGTAAAACCGCTTCCACAGCGGGAATTAGTTCGCTTGCGGCTTCCGATTTGACGACGTAGCCGCCCGCGCCCGTCCGCAAAGCCTCTTCTGCAATCTCCGAAGAACGGGTTTCGCTTAAGAAGAGAATCTTGGAGTTGGGGGAAAGCTTTCGAATTCGGTGGGCGACCTCAATTCCATTCAGCCTGGGAAGGCCAATGTCCAGCAGGACCAAGTCCGGTTGCAGTTCCTGGGCCTTTCGAACTGCTTCTAGTCCGTCTGAGACTTCGCCGATAACCCGCAATTGCGGACATTTCTGAAGCGCCGAACATACGAAGCGTCGCCAAGGTTCGTAATCATCTATCGCAAGAACACGCACTAATGATGGTGACAAGCAGCCTCCTGCTGGTCAAAGTTCGGTCGCGCAGTCACTGTTCTGGGGGTCTGAACATGGCCACTTAGCAGAATACTATATACTCCTCTTGCCTAGCGACATTCAATGCCCCTTATTGGTGCACTTCCGAAGGACTGCCCAGTAGTCCGCGCGTCGAGCGATTGCCGCTAACTCCCGTAACTTCCGACTCTTCGATGCCACGACTCGGGTCTTGAAATGTAGCGCTGTTGATGTCTACCACAAGAGAATTCACGCCCGGCCCCCTTAAGTAGATTGGTTTCGTGCCCATTGTTGGTGGTTCGTCCCTGACCAAGTGCGTGCGACATGATCGGTTTACTATGACGCTACTGTCAGAATTAACAGGTCCCAGAAATCTCCTCCTCATGCAGAATTGTGTAACTTTCGCTTCGTTAAAGCCCGCCACCACACGTCTCGTTCTCCGGCGGGCTTTTTCTTGTCCGACCGAGTCCAGAGTTTGTGGTTCTGCACAAGAATCTGTAGAGTGCGCATTCTACGCGGCTCTCCACGAATTCGGTCTTCGTGGCTGGCAAACGCTGTGCCTTTAAGACCAAATAGTTCAAATCCCGGTACCCACGTCCTTTTGTTGTGCGGCAGCAGGAACCACATTCGTGCAATCTGCGTCAGCTTCTTCTTCCTCAGGGGTTATGTTTTGAGGTGAGCCAGCGCGGATAGGAGGATATTCGCGTCCTAACATTCTGACCACCCCCCCGCCCTTTTTACAGACTTGCCCTGGCCTCGGTACGCCGACAAATGCACTGGCACTAATGACAGTTTCGCGCCTGCCTGCACTGCTACACCCTTGAAAAGGATGACTAGAGTCATGTCACCTGCAGGATGAGCACCGAACGTCCGATTAAGTTACCCGGGGCTATCGAAAGCAATTGACAAGCTCGCACAATTGTCTAAGGTTGCGGGACAATCGTTAATCCAGAACAGGACAGAATCGATGAGAAGCTATAGGGTTGTTCTGGCACTGTTTCTTTTCTTTTCCACCTTGGCAATGACCACAGGCACCATGCATTCGCAGGAGAAGGACTCGGTCGGCACAGCCCAGGTCCACGCGGTGATCACAAACCAGGCACAGCGTGAGGACAACGAAGCGCCGCTCCTTCAACCGGGAGACGTAAAAGTGAAACAGGGCAAGAATTTCCTGAAAATGACCCAACTGATACCCGCGCGAGGAGATAATGGGGCGCTCCAGATGTTTGTTTTGATCGACGATACTCTCGACTCTCGCATTGGAAATAACCTGAATGACCTTCGGGATTTCATCAATGCTCAATCGGCATCAACCTTGATCGGCATCGGTTATATGTCAAATGCGACCGTAAACGTGGTGCAGAACTTCACTTCCGATCATGCTGTCGTCGCCAAGGCGGCGCGTTTGCCCCTTGGAAGGCTCTCCACCATGGATAGCCCGTACCTGTCACTGATCAGCTTGGTCAAGGGTTGGAAGCAGCAAAACGTTCGACGTGAAGTTCTGATGGTGACAGACGGAATGGACCGACTGCACGGCGAGAAGCCCTCAGTTTCCCGACTGGGACCTCGCTTTGGCTCCGTCTATCACAGCATGCCCACCATGAGTCCCGACGTTGATTCTGCCAGCGAGGTCAGCCAGCGCTATAACGTGCTCGTTTACTCAATTTACGCGACAAGCGTTGGTCGAGCAGCGCGAAGCTCATGGGACCTGGAACTTGGCCTTTCCGCACTTTCAAAGTTGGCGGACGAGACCGGTGGCGATGTCTTCTCGCTCGGAACCTCAAGCTTAGTAAGTTTCAAGCCTTACCTGGAACGGTTGCAGAAGTATCTCGGCAACCAATACTACGCAGTGTTTCAGGCGATTACAGGAAAGAAACCGGGATTACAGCGCGTCAATTTTGCCACCGAAGCGCCGAATGCGGAGATCGCGGCTGCCGACAACGTGTGGGTTCCGACTGGGAACACAAGCCAATCTGCCTCAGGCTCGCCATAAGCGGCGAAGTCGGATAGCTACAAGTATCAATGCCGGATGTAACCGATATTCGTGCGGGACAACGGCGTATCAATGACAATGATTCCATTCTCCAGCCGAACGCGCTTGTGCGGTCTGTGGTCCCGCGAACAGCCGACCAACTGTTAGTGTCGACGGTTGTGGTTCGTCTTTCGCCGCGATAGCCCTTAGCCGGCTTAATTGGAACTTTTCACCGGCTGGGAAAAAAGTTGGGTTATGGAAACGACCTTGATTTTCCACCCAGATCATAGGGATTGGACAACTCTGTACAGAACGGCCATTCGCCTGAAGCCAACATAGGGGTCATCTCGCTGCCGATCCCGGAAGCTGAGAATGCCGTTCCTGCCCGTGCAAGAAAGCTTTTCTTTGGCGACCGGGGCTGCGAAGAAGAGGAAGCCCTGGAAGGACGTGTTGTATCTCCTGAGCGCCTTCAGAACCGCCTGGCAGCACACCGAGGGTACATAATCTGCGCCAATGCGATCCTGACAGGGGCAACATTGCTTCCCAAAGCGGCGGAGAAGCAGAATCGCGGGTATTGCAATCAGGCGTTTGTTCTCCCGACCCCGCGCGGGGTGCAAGGGGATGCCTCACACAGCCCAATCATTTTCCCGGAGTTCCGGACACGATAGGCATGGTGGATCGTCCATTCCTGGTATTCGCGTTATCCCTCGTCGTATTGTGGCTTGCAGAACAAATCGGTGGTCACTCCAGCAAGAAGCGGCGACCCTCGGAAGAAGGTGAGCAGCACGATCGTGATGTTGTCCGAGCAGAGATTACGAAGGAGCGGAAGCCAACGCGATCGGTACGGAGTACGTTCGCGCCGATCTGCTCCCGAGTGACGAGGCCGCTTAAAGTACGTGAACTGATGAAGAACTACATCGATTAGCGTGTGCTCTTCCACGAAACCCGCGATGTCGAGCAACTCATACTTGTCATGAGACAAGCCGTCTGCCCTTGTGACCGCGGTTCTTCCCTGTCCGGCGAGATCGCGGAAACGGCCTCTTACGATAATGCACCAAGGGGCGCATTCTGGCTCGTACTTGACGCTCTGCTTCCTCGGGTTGGTTGTCGTAGCTTGGGTCGAACATCGCGATTACCGTAACGGCACGATTGGGGTAGCGTCTCGCCCAGTCACTACGGAGGAGCGTGCGTTGGACGGTGCTCCAATTTACATCCTCTCTTTCAATACTGCCGTCACCTTGTGTCAGATTCCCGGTGCCGGACTGTTCGTTAATGACACGAAGAAATTCAACGAATTCCTCGAGATTCACACCCATTTGAAATACGAGTTGGCTTAATGCCATCTGCTGCGATGCGTTTAGCTGATCGAAATGAACACAATAGGCTTTCGCATTATGAATTGCTTGCAGGGCCGAAATACGCAACAGTCTCGTGGCCTCTTCGTCGGTTAGCTCCGATGGTAGCTCATGAGTTTTGATTTTCCTGCGAAACTTCTTCGTGTTCCACACCTTCAGCCGAAGGTAGAAGCGATCGAGGATGTGTTTCAGTTGCTCCAAATCAAGCCCCGCCGCCTGCCACAACTGAGCGGTAGAAGGCTCAATGAATGCATAGGGATTGAGAGGGTTCCGCTGCATGTGCTGGGTTTCTCTGACATCGAGATTGAATCCCGCTCCTATAAGCGGCTGTGCAGTTTTTGGATCGGGGTATGCAGTTCGCACCCAACCTTCATGCCTGCCGTCCCGAAGGATGTTCATCAAGCTAGTTAGCTCAAACTTAATATCGGAGTCGTCGTATTCAAGCAGCATTTCAACCAGCGGGGTAGGACTAGCCAGCTGTTCGAAGAACCACGCATTCTGAGTTTTCAGCGGCGAAGGCTTCGAGACAGCTACGGACGAGGGCTGCGTTTGCAGTGGTCGCTCGTGATAGCTCGCCCGCTGTGTGTTTACCAGGCTGCTGTGCGCCTGGGCTACCGCGAGCACAATTGTCACGGCTAAGATATGCTGGTCCGCAAGCTTCATTTTTTACGGTGCCGCTGAATCAACCTGCGCGATAGTTAGACCGTTACCTGAAAATCGTCAGGTTGTAAACTCACAGATTTGTCAGGTGTCACCGGTCGCAGGCCCATGCCGTCCGCATGCTCGGCAAATGTTGGGTCAATGCGTACTTGGCATTGGGCCTCGGGAAGCTATGTTCGTGAGGGCCTGCGCCAGTTCGTCTCTGCTCGTGTTGATTTTGTCTGCGAGAGCATAATGGAAAAACCGCGGACGACCGAAGCGTCTCCAATATTTCGAGAAATAAGACGCGGTCCTGATGCCGCTGCTCAGGGCACTGATAAATCTGTGACGTGAAGGATCCACCACAATGCCCACGTGACCCCGCCAAACCACCAAATCACCGTACTCCGGCTGAGTTACGCCGCGGAAAGCGGGAATCCCGTTATAGAGAGTCCGGGACGTTGCGTACTGATAATTCAGTCCGAGACTCCCGTATAGGACATGAACTAAGTGGGAACAGTCCCATTTGAGCTGTGGCTGAAGCTCGAGTTGCTCTAGAATCTTATCTCGAGTTCCCTCAGCCACGCTCTCGTTCAAAGAAGTTGGGCCAGTCGCAAAGGCAGGCAATCCACAAATCACTGCCAGGATAAGGATATTTAAAGCCCTCCTTAGATTCTTACGCATTACCCTTCATACCTCAGGCCGAGACTAGCATCGCGCGACCCTCGGTTTGTTGCTTCAGGGCAAACACTTCGCGACAATTCGAAGGAATTGAGCGCATAGCACTGATCAAAGGGGATCTACACCCGAAGCTAGAACTTTTGACAGTTCATTCCGCTCGTGGCGAGGCGCAATACTGGCTCATCAGAAGACGATGCGGCCCCTCGAGACAGGGGCTTACAGTCTGCTTGGAAGTTGCGGAGATCGGGTCAAAGGCAGCGACTGAACGGCAGCGGGCTGGGCGGAGATATTAAGGTGGAGTCTTTCGGTCCGTGGTTGAGACGGGAACGCGAGCGCTGCGGGATCACGCTGGAAGACATTTCCAGATCTACAAAGATCCGCACCCGTTACTTGCATGCCATCGAGCAAGAGCATCTGGGCGAGCTGCCCGGGGGCATAATCGGCCGTGGATTCGTTCGTGCCTATGCTAGCTGCATCGGGGTTGATGAAGAAGAAGCAATAGCAAGTTATTTGGCAGCTTGTGCAGCAAACCAGGCTCAGTTACCTTCACCGGAGCCGCAACCATTTGTTCAGCGATGTTGCGACCGCTTGATGCACCTCTCCCCGTGGGTGTATGCAGCGGGGTTCGTAGCCATATATTTCACGGTTGTAGCGTTGGAACATCCACAGCATTATGAGCAGTTCCATGAGCCTGCGGCAAAGCAGGTGTCTTCTTTGCCTAGTGACTCGGCCAATGCTTCCTCGCCAGGTTCGCAGTCGCAGGGTGTAAAGGAAGCACGATCGACTGAGGCATCCGCCAGTGAGCAATCGGAATCTAGGGCCAGCAAGTTTGCATTGCGGCAAGCTGATACAGTTTTGTCAAGTCGCCCATTATCGGCCACATCCCAATCCAATACCTTTACCCTCATGATCAAGGCGCGGCAAGACTCATGGATGTTGATCATCGCTGATGGTCAACGCGTGCTGTGCGAAACGCTTCTGGCCCCGGCCGAGAGGTCGGTGGAGGCACACAGTCTAATCACGGTTAGGGCAGGAAACGTCGGCGCTGTCGATTTCTCGTTCAATGGAAAGAGTCTCCCGACGCAAGGGACCTATGATGAAGCGCGCACTCTCACCTTTGATGCTAGTGGCCTGCAGGCTCGATTTCCCAAAGCAGTTCTTTCCCCCGGGCCCCAAGTTGATTCCATGATACCAGCTCCTGTTGAGCAGTGAGAGCCAGCGGGTCAGGAGAGCTTGGGAATTATGAGAAGGGATGCACCGTGAGCAGGCTCATTACCGCCCTGCAGCCATCCGATAGTTTTGACAGTCGCCGCGTTGTTCGCTGCGATACACTCATCATCGTTGCATTCTTGCCTTCTCTACCTTGGAAATATCGGTCCCTGACATCGTCGCTCGCGCTAAATGTCACGCAGCTTGTTGTGAAAACCTAAGCAGCTGAGCGTGTGGAATGGAGAACTTCGCGAAACCGCAATCCAAGCAAACCACAATCTCAGGAAATAACCACACGGTGGGTTTGTCTAGACCTTCCCGGCCTGGGAAATGGAGGTTTATCTCCGCACTGAATGTGCCTAAGTTTTCTGAAGAGCATCGCTTGCAAACCATGGCCCCTCCTCAGAAGCAGCCGCCAATCTTAGCATCCAGGTGCTAACGAAATCGGTCCATCGCGATTTTGTCACGAAATGCCAACTTCTGGCTGCAGCGGTTTTGCGGTTGTTCGTGATCATTTAAACCAGCTGCTGGGCTGTTCAGGACAAACGAGTCACTGTGACGGAGCAGAGCCACGCGAACGCCCCTGCCATAACGCTAACGTTTGACTAGTTTGACCATGAAAATACCCAAAGTGGAACTGCCATTATTAGCAGGTCCACTGACTACGGGAACCCCGCAAGGGGAACTGTCAAGATCTTGGCTTATACCACCTGTGCGGGATGTTTCCTGAATGTAAATGGCAAGCAGGCGCGCTTAGCCAGTGCGACAGCGCTACCCGGGCAGCGTATCCCAAGGACCGCTGTCACTGTTGACAGTGTTGTCTGCCCTATTCAGCTTGTAGCCTTATCGTCCATACGACATAAGCCATATGCGCGAATGCATAGCCATCATTCTGGTACTCATAGCGATACTTCCCGCATCAAGCCAAGCGCCCGCATCCAAGTATCAGCCCGGCACCATTCTCGCCGTCACTCGGCACCACGACATGGCGGGACAGCAGCACGGCGACAGCATCCAATACGATGTTTCGGTAAGAGTTGGCAACACAACTTACGTCGTGCTGTACACGCCTCCCAACAACGCCAACGGGGTAGAATACTCTGCAGGCCTCGGTATTCTCGTTATGGTGGGACGCGACACACTGACTTTCAACAGCAAGCTTTCCGGAACCACCGAAGTGCCGATCTTGCACCAAGAAACGCCTCCCGCCCAAAGCGGGCTGGATTGGTCTAAGTTGCCTAGTCAATACTTCAGCATGAAACAGCAGCACCTCTCCGAAGTGCTGAACCTTACTCAAGATCAGTTGGCCCAAATAAAGCCGATGCTTGAGCAAGAGGCTGGCGAGGCGGGACAGGTTCTGGGTAATCCAGTCCTTTCCCACAAAGAGCAACTGAACCGGTGGGAGAAGATCGTGCGCTCGACAGACATAAAGATTAAGCCACTGCTCTCGCAAGCTCAACTCGTGAAACTTCAGGATCTGCGTAACGAACAGAGGCAGGAATTGAAGAGAATCATGGC
>DASPVV010000101.1:0-19724 GCA_035622175.1 Terriglobales bacterium
AATGGTCCGGTCACAGAGCAGGATCGTTGGGAGGAGGATGCTGGGTATTCACCGTTTACCTTGGCGGTCGAGATTTCGGCCCTGTTGGCGGGCGCGGACCTTGCCGAAGCCGTAGGAGAAAAAGTGATTGCCGGTTATCTGCGCGACTCCGCCGACAACTGGAACGACAATATTGAACGCTGGACGTATGCCGTCGGCACCGATGTGGCGCGGCAAATCGGCGTGGAGGGCTACTACGTGCGAATCGCTCCGCCTGAAGGAGACGGAGTTGCCTCTCCGCTCCAGGGCTTCGTGCCGATCAAGAATCGGCCAGCGGGACAGAGCTCAGAGCCGGCAATCCACCTCATTAGCCCGGATGCGCTAGCGCTGGTCCGCTTCGGGCTGCGTGCTCCCGATGATCCACGTATCCTGAATACCCTCAAAGTGATCGACGCTCTGCTGCGCGTGAAACTGCCACAAGGATTCTGCTGGTATCGCTACAACGGTGACGGCTACGGAGAGCATGAAGACGGCTCACCCTTTGACGGGTTCGGCATCGGCCGACCGTGGCCCTTATTGGCGGGTGAGCGAGCACACTATGAATTGGCCGCTGGTCGTGAAAGCGTGGCCCTAGAGCTGCTCAAAGTGATGGAGTTCTCGACCGAGGGCGGACGTCTCCTTCCCGAACAGGTCTGGGATGGGCCCGATCTTCCCGAGCGCGAGTTGTTTACTGGAAAGCCTTCTGGTTCCGCGTGCCCATTGGTGTGGGCACACTCGGAATATATCAAACTGCGACGTTCCCTTCGGGATCGGCGAATCTTCGACCAGCCTCCGCAGCCCCGGCAGCGTTATCTGGTCGAGAAGAGAAAATCACCATATTTCGCGTGGCGATTCAACAATAAATGCCAAAATGCGCCCCAAGGGAAGATTCTCCGCCTTCTCTTGCGATTGCCCGCGTTGGTGCGTTGGAGCTTCGATGACTGGCAGAGCACGTGCGATACAAGGACGCGCGATACGGGTTTGGCAACGCACGTCGCCGATTTACCATCCGATAGGCTGGCATCTGGCAGCCACATCGTTTTCACCTTTTATTGGCTGCAGGAACAGCGCTGGGAGGGTCTGGATTTCCGTGTAGTTGTAGAAGCTTGAACGCTAGGCAGACCAACCTTTCCGGTCCTAAGGAGCAATCCGCCTATTCTTGCCAGACCTGCTATACTTCATGCGCATTTGACTGTTCGTCAACTTTGGCTTTGTGGCCAACCAGCCTCCTCTGTCTCGCCGAAGCCGCACACTCAAATAGCCCCTAAACAGTGAGGCGGGTCGCTTGAAAAACATTTTCGTTGGCAACCTCGATTTCAACATCTCGGAAGATGAGCTGCGCAACCTTTTTGCAACCTATGGACAGGTAGATCGCGTAAGCATTGTAACGGATCGCGACACCGGCCGCTCACGAGGCTTCGGATTCGTCGAGATGGCGAACGCCGAAGAAGGAGAAAAAGCGATTGCGGCGCTCAACGGCACTCAGCTTGCTGGACGAACGTTGAACGTGAACGAAGCACGACCCAAGGCAGAACGCGTTGGCAGTGGTGGTCGTGATCGCGGAGGCCGCGGCGGCGGTCGCCGGAGCCGTTGGTAGGTCCAACTTAATCCCGCCCTCGCGCATTGCTGGATTGATGGGGCAAAGCTCTATATGTAGACTTGAGGATGTAGCGCGCGCCCGTAGCTCAATTGGATAGAGCGCCGGCCTCCGGAGCCGTAGGTTAGGGGTTCGAGTCCCTTCGGGCGCGCCATTTCTCTTTTTTCGCCCGTTCAAAGATCAGGTCGAAGGGCTTCCTGTATGTGGGCGTGATGTTTACAGCGTCAATCCTGCAGTTCGAAAGCACCATGAGCAATTTCGCCTGGTCCTGCCGGATTCTGCCTCTGCTGCGTACTTGTCCCGCCTCGCCACACTCACATAGCCGCCTCGTCAAGCAATTGGGATCACTTCGTCCCGACCTCATTCCAGAGAAATGCCAACTCATCAGCGGTGTCGGTGATCGCCTGGGTGACGGACACGCCAGCACTGTGGCCGCTCACGGTTAGGTAGTGGAGCAGGATAGGACGGTCGCTGGCGTTAGCGGCCTGGACGAGAGCAGCCATTTTGCGGGCGTGCAGCGGGTCGACGCGCGTGTCGCTGTCTCCGCTATTGAACATGATTGCCGGAAATTTCACCCCGGGTTTCACGTTCTGATAGGGAGAATATTTGAGCAGGTAAGGGAACTGGTCGGCATTATCCGAGGATCCGTATTCGGCGGTCCACCACTTACCCACGAGAAAGTTCTGGAAGCGGATCATGTCGAGCAGCGGATAGCCGCACCAGATGGCGCCGAACATTTCCGGATGCTGGGTCATGGCAGCGCCCATCAGCAGGCCGCCGTTGGAGCGCCCGCGAATGGCGAGGTGCTCAGGCGATGTGTATGTTTCCTCAACCAGGTATTGCGCTGCCGCGAAGAAGTCGTCGAATACATTCTGCTTGTGTTCGAACATTCCCGCCTGATGCCACTTTTCTCCGTACTCACCGCCGCCGCGCAGATTGGGCTGCGCATAAAAGCCGCCTTGCTCCATCCACCAGGCGTATTCCGGATTCCACGAGGGCGTCAAATCTACGAGGAAGCCTCCATAGGCAAACATCAGGGTTGGCGTGTTGCCATCACGCTTCACATCTTTCTTCGAGGAGATGAACATCGGCACATCGGTGCCGTCTTTCGATTTGTAGAAAACCTGCTTCACCTCGTAATCATCGGAGGCAAACGGCACGGTCGGCTTCGCAAAAATCTCGGTCTTTCCTGTGCGAACGTCATAGCGGTAGATGGTGGGGGGAATAATGAATGACTGAAAACTATAGAAGCCTTCTTTCGAGTCTTCGCGCCCATAGAGCTTGGTAGCCGCTCCAAGCGTCGGATATTCGATGTCTCCGGTCTGATGACCATCAAGCGTGAAGATGCGGGTCTGGGTGACGACATCGTGCAGCCCCGTCGCGAACAGTTTGCGTCCTACAATCGAAATGCTGGAGATTACGTCCTTGCTCTCTGGCACGATGCTGGTCCAGTGTTGCTGCTGCGGATCGGCAATCGAAACCTTGACCACGCGGTAGTTGGGTGCCTGGTAATCGGTCAGTACATAGAGGTCGTCTCCCCAATTAACGGGCGTGAAGCGGTTGTCGATGCCATGAATAACCGGGCGAATGGCCGAATCGGGCTGGCGTATGTCTCTTGCGTAGATGTCAATCCGTTTGGCCGGAACGCCGTGCTCAACGGCGATGAGAAGATAACGCTCGTTCTCTGTGATCTCGGCGCCGATGAGCTCCATGGGCCCGAGAGTTTCGCCTCCAACACTCTTGCCGAAGATGAGTTCATCGCTCGCGGCCGGCGAGCCGAATTTGTGGTAAAAGACAAGGGTTCCGGTGGGATCAAAACGTGCATAGTAGAGGCCCTTTTTATCTGGGCTGAGCTGGATGCTGGAATAACGTGCGCTGGGCAAAGAGTCGGTGAGTTCATGACTATTCGAGATATTGCGTTTGTCTACTTCGATAACGTGGACCGACTCTTCATCAGCGCCTCCGGACCGAATTCCGTAGGCGAGCAGGCTACCATCTTTGGAGACGTCGTCAATCTCGACGGACGTATTCTGGTCCGCGCTCAGTTTGTTGGCATCGACCAGGCGGTTGTCGGGCCCGTGTAAGCCACGACGCAGGTCAATAGAGCCCTGGTTCTGGTCAGCAAGCCGCCTTTTGAAAAAATAGATGCCGCCGCGCTCGATGGGGATACTGTAGCTCTCTACTCGTTCGAGCCTCGTGATGTCGCTGACGATCTTGGTTCGGATTTTGACCTGCCTAAGATAGTCCTCCGTGTACTGCATCTGCTTTGCGATCCAGGCGCGCGTCTCGGGACTTTTGCCGTCCTCAAGCCAGCGATAGGGATCGGTGAGCGCGGTTCCGTGAATGTCTTCGCTAACAGGTTTGACTTCGGTCGTGGGCGGAGGCGGAAGCGTGATTCCGTTGCCACCTTTGACCTCGCGGGTATCACCGATCTGTGCGGAGGGGTTAAGAAAGAAAAGGAAAGTGAGGAAGAAGTTTGCTGCGGCACGACTAGGATTGGTCACGGCGGGAAACATTTTATCGTTTGAGTCAACCGGTTGCGCTACCAGCGATCGTGAATGTTCAAAAGCCCAGCCACGTCGCCCGGTCCAGGAAACACCCCGCGATTCGGGAGGGTCCCTTGTTCGAGAAAAATTCCGGCAAATCCTGTAGCTTTACCGTAAGTCCTTTGTCTTCAAAAGCTGGCAAGAGGGAGAAATTCCCAGCCGAATCTAGATTTATGCTTTTAATGCCAATCCTTCCTTATTTTGCCCGGAAGACTGAAGATTCATGAACCTGCCGTCACCCTACACAACAAGCAACGATTACGTAGTGGCATTCCCAAACACAAGCCAGAGTTCGAAAATCGTCTCTCAGTGCGCGCCATCCCCCTTTTTTCGCCCGTTCAAAGATCAGGTCGAAGGACTTCCTGTATGTGGGCGGCAAGCCCGCTGGAGGATTCCGCTGCCGAAAAATCAATTAAACCCAGGCAATCTGCCTCGCAGAGCCTGCGTTTTCGCTCAGAGAATTAACTACCCTCTCGTCTGTAGACCGCTTTACACCTGTGCCATGACGAATTAGCCGGATGGTGTCGCCACGCACTCCGGTTCCTCTTCTAATTGGGCATTCGGAGAAACGCGGCCAATTGCCGGAGAGTTTCACCGCGCCGTGCCGGCCACAAAGCTCAGATGAGACCTCCAGAAACTTTTGAGGTCCCGGGGATGTTGGTCCTTCTCGCCAAGCAACACTCGAGAGTGAGGCAACACGATGAGGAGTTTTAATTGTCGTCCATCATCCCAGCATAGCGCTCTGGCACCCATCCATCGTAGCGCTGCTTTTTTTCCCCGGAACCCGAAATACCACCAGTTACGACGGTGCCTGTGGTATCCAGCCATCGTAGAGTATTGATAGTGGTAGGCGACGGGTTCTGCCGAAACCTCGGCTGTATTCGTTATCTCAAAGTTGATGTCCCTGCTAGCGCCAAAAGCTGGGAAGCCGTTCAAAAGGAGCACCGTCAAGAGAGGCAATCCTAGCATTTCAGCTTGTTTCTCATGGCGCACCTCCTACTAAAGTAGATGGGGCTGACTCGCCGGCCCTCGTTGCCGGGCTATCCTACTGGAGGCAAACTGGTTTACGGCGGCTCTCACTTCGGGGCGTTGGAGATATCAAAATCCCAAACGCGTCCACCCGACATAATCGTCGGCTGCCCGTTCACTGTCGAAGCAAAGCAATATTCGCCGGGGGTCAAGGCCGAACGCGGCGTAATTTTATATATTCCCTCGCCGATTTTTGTGGACGTGAATTTGACCGCGTGCTGTTCATCGGGGCCCATTTGCGACCCGTGCGCACCTGAAGCCATGACACTGAGCTGGCGATGATCGCCTTTAACATCAAGTAGGATCAGCGTGAAGTCGTTCACCGATGTTGGTTGGAACAAATTGAAGCCGGTGTTCGGCGGAATGTAGACGTAAAAAGCGGCATTTGGATCGGATAGCTGCACGGGCGAATGTGCGCCGCTCATCTGCACGACCATGTGCATCTTGGCCAAACCACCCGTGAACATGGATTTTGCCACTCCCGAGGTCTTCTGCTGCGAGAAACTTCCGGCGTCGAGCTGGCTGAGGTGGCCGCCGATCAGGGCGTAAACGCCTGCGTCGTGCGGCGTGGCGGGATCGTCGGGATTGGCAGCGGCAGCGCTGCCGGACGGAGAACCTGCGGCGCCAGAGTTCTTTTCAATCATGGCGGCAAGGACTTTGTCCGACAGGCCCTGCTGCTTCAAGTTAATCAGATCGTTAGGACTCAGCGAATAGGTTCCAGGCGAACTCTTGATTGTAGCGACGATTACGTCATCACTAAGACCCGCCTTAGCCATCTTTACGACGGCGTCGTCATTGAGTGTCTGTTGACCGAGAACTGCCCCAGCAGAGAGAATTAGGCTTACCACGAGAATGTGCGACTGAACCTTCATGTGTCCTCCGTATTCCAGCGTCGAGCCCTCCGGCAGGGTGTTCCTTAGGTCCCCACACGGTAATACTGTGTACTCGGTCATGTCAATTGAGGCGCAATCGTCCCTTAGGGCGCGCCATGCCGATTCGAATTGGAAGTTCACTTCGAATCTAGAATTGCTGAGTACGATGTCACTGTTCTGGTTTCTTTTTGAGCTCTGCTTTTTCGTAAGCGTGCGTTCGAGACCGCATTGACAACACAAGTGGGGGTTCTGAAGTGTCCACTAGAATGGAAGTGGACACTTACTTCGTCGGGACGAATTCCTGTTTGAGGGGGGTTGACCTCGTCCGTGCGGATGCCTTCGGTGAGGGCTTTGCGACCGCCAGGTCAAGGCGAGTGAGGAGATGAGTCACAGTTTCTCCCTCCCGGCGAAGCAACATCGACACCGTCTGACGGCGGTCATGGGCAACCGCTACGCACCCCACCCGGCTTACATTGGCAAGGGTGATCTGGCCATACTTCATGAGCTCCCCGATGTGAGGCAGAGCCTGGTCTAGGCTGCGAGGTTCCACGGTAGCAGCTCCTCGATGCGGCGAATGGGATGATCGGCGATTCGCGTCAGCACCTGCCGCAGATAGCTTTCGGGATCGAGCCCATTTAGTTTAGCCGATCCGATCAGACTATACAGGACGGCAGCCCTCTCTCCCCCGGCTCCATAAGGATGCTTAGAAAGGAAGACAATCGACATTGGTTAGGAGTGCAACCAGAGTCAAACTACGCCGCTAGATGCCAACTCACTTTGACCACGAACTCGGGCTATTTGGCCTTGTTTAAAGCAAAGCTTTTCCTTATCTTAGACTCACTATTGACGAGGATCGGTGTCACTGCTTCCCCCACGATGACGAATCCTGCCCAATAAAACGGACTCGCTTGTTCTCCATATCTTGTGAGCAGGTCCAACTTCGCGTTCCGCAGAGCGTGACTGATGTCATCGCCATATGCTAGGCGACCATAAAACTCTTCCATCAGTGCACTCGCAAACGTGTCATCAGCATTCCACAAGCTGGCGACGACTGCTTTCGATCCGGCAACGAGAAATGCCTCAACCAGATTACTGATGCCCTCCTGTCCTTGAAGCCTGCCCACGCCACTGTCACACGCGGATAAAGTTGTCAGTTCGGCATTCAAGTGCAACCTCATGATCTCGCGCGCCTGAAGCAATCCGTCGTCATCAGAGGTTGGATCAATGCCCAACACGAGGGCCGACCGTTCGGGGTATACCAGGTCTGCAAAACCATGAACAGCCAAATGCAGGATCCGAAACTGATCGAGCGGTTCTCTCTTGAATGCCGTTTCGGTGGCGTCTTTACCGAGCAGTACAACTGCATCTTGCCCGAACATCTTGCTGATTTCTTTAACCTCTTCTCCCGTCTGAGGAAGATTGGGAAGTACGATTCTTGACAGGTCTGCGAAACTGTCCTCAAGCCTTCTGAGACTCGTCGCCGGGAGTTGTAATCCCTGTGCAACACTGGGTTGATCTTCGTAGGCGACATCGCCGACGGCCAAGAGCTCCTTCGGTGCCAATTGCCGCCTCGCGGTGCGACGAAGTGTGTCGAGAACGGTGCCCGAAGGTACGTAGCTAATCACCCGCGATTCTAAAAGGTACTTCCCCTCGGCATCTCGAAGTGCTTCAAATGGAACCAGGTTCAATATGCCATCTGGTACGATTAGGAATCGAGTTGCACTGCTCGTTTCTCGAACCGGTTTCAGCAGCAAGTTATACAGCTGTTTTGAAATCTCGGCAGCTGGGCCCTTCGAGCGGATTTCGTCAATGAATTCATGAGCTAACCCTTCGATTTCCTTGCGCCCAGCAGGTAGCACTCGTGCGTATGCACCCTTTCTCGATATTGAAAGACAAAAAGAGCGCGGATCATCGAGAACGTATTCAAGAAACACCTCATCTGATCGAAGGTCTTTCTCTACTCTCCTCAATGGCGCCACTCGCAAGCGCCGGCTAAAAACTCCCGGTTTTAGCCACACCCAACCAAGTCGCCGCTCGTATTCAACTAGCTTATCGAGGAGCTTTTCACGTTCTCTGGTGCTTGTCGCCCGCATTAATCTCACCTGGACACGCGCTACATCATTCTCAAGCGCCACACCTTGTTCTGATTCTGCTGCCCGAAATGCCTTCCTGTCTTGAAGACTCCTTACCAAAGTTCGTCCCCGGATGCGCTCTAAGACTCTGAAAGCTCCAGTGATATTGCCTTTCTCGTAGAGGAGCTTAAAATGCTGCAAATATGCCTGGCCCATGGACCCTGCGGCTGAACTGTTCCAATATGGCTGATCAACGCTCATCAGCATCCACTCAATCGCATCTTCTGCCTGTTTGTATAAGGCGTCGGCTTCTGCCACTTGGCCGCGAAGTGCCTCCAATTCCGCCAGAATTGTCAAATTGCGCGGCACATAATAGCGATCACCTACACGCCGGCTTGACGTTAAACCTTGAACAGCACGAGCCGCTGCAGTTGCAACATCCCCAATATCACGGTACAACTTTGCCAGCTCGAACGAGGCGTCCGCTTCCATACGAAAGAGCTGCATTCGCGTTGCGTCTTGACCCGCCTCCTCGAGATAAAGAATTGCTTGTTTTCTGTCCCCAGTCTGGGCAGCCAGCTTCCCAAGAAGCATCAACAACTGCGCTTCGTGGCCTCGTTTCTCTTGACATCGAGCCTGTAGTAGAGCCTTCTCAAGGATCACCTTTGATTCGTCTAACTTACCCAAGGCTATCAGCGCTTGAGCCTTTCCTTCGTATGCCGTAAACGGGAATCCCGAATCCTTTTCTGCGTCTGCCAATGTGATGGCTCTTTCGAAGAACTTCAGCGCTTCAGCATGACGATTCGCTTCTCCAAAACCAGTGCCTATTAATTCCAAAAATCTGATTTGCCCACCCGCATCACCAGTAGTCATCGTCGCAACTAGGGCGCCCCCAACTAGTCGAGCTGCTCGGCCAAGATTGCCTTCTAGGAACGCAATCAAACCCAACTCGCCAGAAGCCCGAGTGACCCATCGACTCTCACCCAGCCTCCCTGCGATGTTTTGAACCTCTCGCCAGTCCTGCTTTGCTGCTCTATAATCGATTTCGATATCTGTGTAGCCCTTCGCTATCAGACACCACAATCGTAATCTTGGGTCGCGATAAACCACTGGGTTTCGTAGCTGTTCATTCAATAACTCCGAAAGCTCCACGAATGGCATCGTTTCGGCTTCTGACCTCAGACGTCCCACAGTTGCATGAATTCCATTTCCGATATCTCCTCTGTCAGCAAGTAATCGCTCTGCTTTCGCATAAAGAGGTGCGGCTCTAAAGCCGTTGTTCAGCCAGTAAAATCGATCAGCCATCGCTAGCAGCAAATATGGGTCTTCAGAACTTTCAACGGAATTCAAGCCGTTTCTGGTTCCCAAGCGCTTGTTGTCATTTTCATATGAATGCAGCCTGTTGCCTGTCCACCAGGCCAGAAACAGCAAAACCGCTAAGACAACGGATATCCTAATCTGACTTAGCGGAGAAAGGTTGCTTCGTCGACGTTGACACACTGCCACCAAAAGCTCCGTGGTACGAACACAAAGTCTAAGTACGTTTACAATGGATCGACCAAATGTCATTCGTAGTGTGTCTTTACCCTGCATGGCACAAACCAACTAACTCACAAAAGCCGACCCACTTTAAACTGTGGTCAACTAGACTTACTTATGAACAATTCGAAGGTGTGGCTAATTTCCAGCGATGCCTCACATCATAAGTAAGGTGCAAGCTAAAGTGGATTGCAGCCTCTACATATCGTCATGCTAACGGAGTCGCACTGGAAATAGGTTCCATTCTAAACCGGGCTTTCGGATACCTAACAAACATAAACCTTCAGGGACATCTGACAAATTGATGTCCGCCTTCAGAATCACAACATGGTTTGCTAGTTGTGCTTTCCCTGTAGCACGGAAAAGCTCATCTCCAGCCTCTCTCATCAGTACAACATCGTAATCTCCCTCTTTGCTTCCCACGGGCAAGTATAAAATCAGATGCCTAATGCCCCGCCGAATCTCCGGTTCTGGTTTGCTATTTGGACTTTGAGAACCGCGCTCGAGTGAATAGGTGTGGAGATCAAGTGTGGCGACCACAGACGCGGAGCGATGGCGCTGACTAAACCAAACAATACCCGCCGCAATCAACGTCGTTACAATGCCTCCCAGCTTAATCTTCCGTTTAGTTCGCAGCCTTTTTCGAATCGCGCTAAATTCTACGAAGCATGGACTGCATGACCCAAAGTGGTCTAACCATTGGTTGGTTTCGGAAAGCGTGAGTCTGTGCGAAGCAATGCCCTCCAAAATAGCTGAAGCCGGGCAACCGACGCGATTAGGGTTCTCAAAATCTGTGGGCAGTCCCATCGACAAGACTTCTAGTATTCGCTTTTCGTCTATTGCGGGTTGGTTGTGATCTTTCACTTGTCGCTCGGGAGCTCTGTGCCCGCTACTACGGTGTCGACTTGTCAATCAAGGTCTTGCAAGTGGTATGCGTAAGCTTTGATGCTAGCCTCCGAGCCGCATGCGTAGGACGGAAACTTTATATCTGAACTTCATTTTAGTTCGCCCCTCGGCCGTACCCAGGTATTCAGCAATCTCCTTCCATGAATAACCATATTGCCTTGCCGTCCACACTCTCTTTAGCCAACGATCCATGAGACTGAACACTTCGTTTGCGAGAACGTGACCTTCGATGTCGGCTGAGGTATTTCGGTGTCGGTTTCCCGCAAGTGCATCCAGTTCGTTGACCGACGCGACCAACTGAATTACTTGCTCTCGCCTCTGCTGGCGATACCGAGCCCGATTGAAGCGGTGCCGGAACGCTCCGATCAGGTATGAGTCCATATTCGCGATCCCTGTACACGAGACTCTGAATCGACGAAAGCTGCGCGCAATCGATTGCAATACACCTTCCCACACTTCAGCAGCCAGCGTGGCATTTTCAGGATCGTCGTGCCTTTCACCGAGTTCTCGTTTGGCATGGGCGTGCACACGAGGCCACACCCGTCGAGCTGAGAGTAACAGTTCATCGGGGATATTGTCGTGTGTCGAGGCTGGTAAACAGCCGGAAATTATCCAGTTCGGACCAAAATCGTCGCTAGGCATAAACTGCCTCACAAGCCTGCAGCCCCCTGGGGCAGCGCTGAGATTGTGACAGAGTGCCATCGAACACAGGGCGTGTCAACCAATGGGCAAGATCGACGATAAATCAGTTTCCACAGCTTTGCCGTTTCGTCTGGCGGAAAATGAGCAGCAAACTATTTTCTTACTTTTCTATTTTTACAGTTCCTTTTATTAAGTGAAGGGTAATTCGAGTAGTGGCGGCCCGGCTAGCGCTGGTTAAACCGGAACGACAGGAAAGCCGACACTTTAACAACAGCAGTTATTGCGTACGGTACCGTCGGAGCTTGGCAGTGTCGCGAAAGCGAGCGGTGGAGTTCTGCTATGGAAAAGCAAAGGGAGGACCCAAGAAAAGTAGCTTGGTTGCCGGAAATGGATCGCCTTTTACGGCTCGGTGTGAAGCACGGGCCGGCGGGAATCCAGCTGGTCACGAAGCAACTTAAGCAATTGGCACCAGCACTCACCCCGGGTGAAATTTGGGGGCGCATGCGTCACCTCCGAGAAGGCGGCAGCCCCTGCCATCGTGATCCGAGTCGGTGGCCTCCGGAGCTCATCGAACTTCTCAAAGATGGCTACCGGGATGGTGGCACAAAAAAAAGGGAGGCTTTTCGGATTTACAGAGTGTACTACCCTGGAGTTCCCAGCTATGTGATCTCGCGATTCGCGCGCCGGGAAGGATGGCTATTAAAAGGAACAATGATGGCGACTCGGAAGATGCATCGCGCATGGAGCAAGCATGAGGATCAGGTTCTGTGGAGACTAGCGGGTTATGAGTCACCGCAACAAATTGCGCACAAGCTGAAGCGAACAGAAGGTGCGGTGCGGTGCCGACTTAAAGCGCAGGGCCTGAGTGGAAAGGTCAAGGATGGCATGTCGCTTAGAGCTTTTCAAGAGATGTTCCATATCGGACATCGAAAGGCTTATGTATTGATCGCAAGAGGTATGCTGAAAGTTAGAAACGCCAGAATATCGATTACATCAGCGGCCGCGTTCTGTAAACAACGTGACCGAAATCAGAACAGTGTTGACGTGCGCAATGCCAAGAAAGCAAACCACAGCGGTTTGTCTTGGGAACGAGTTGCGGACTTGCTAGGAACTTCGCTCGACCAAGTTCAAGGCCGGCTTGCAACAGGACAACTAAAAGTTGTAGATACGTTCGTGACTGAGAAAGCACTTGAGGAGTTCTGCAGAAGCTGCGGCAGAAATGGTGGTCCTAAACTAAACTATCGGCTTTTGGATCCCAAGGTGGTGCATTGGCTTAAAGACTACGGAATTGCAATCCCACACCTCGCGGCCAGCTCATCAGTTCCTGGTTCTGAAAAGCATGCTCTTGTTGCTAGGCTGTGTAAAAAGTGCCAGCGGACTATTCGTGGCAACGCATATTTTATCCATTCAAAGAGATGTAAGGGAGCAGTCGCCAGCCATCGGGTTGATCGCGGGCCAGCAGTTTACAGCTCGAATTGCGCGTATGTCTAAAAATCAACAGGAGTGCCATTTCGGTCAGGGTTGCTGGCGCTTTAGAGGGTTCGCTTACCGCTTGCCTGAGACTTGTCGACCACGTCAAGGGTTCCTCACTTTCCGACAAGTCGGGGATCAATCGCCGAGCAGCTTCTCTAGCTAGACAGACTTTGCCATAGGCTCGCGGTTCGGACAGCCGCTTCATCCGTGCGGTGCTTCTGTACCTTCCAAGCTGATGCCCTAAGTATGTGGCAGTGTTCTGCACAGAAGTGCTCAGTTTCGCACCGTGAACTAGCTTAGCTAAGCTAGGCTCCGTATGACACCATGTACCGGGGTGATCTCGTGCTGGCAACCACCCAACATGCTTTCAGTCGAAAAAAGATGCAACCACTCGGTAACGCTCGACATGCGTTTTAATGGGCTCGCGTCCAATCAAGCTTATCAACGCTGAGAGAACCCTGTTCAGGGTGGAGTATTACCGTTGTTCACTACGGCGACCGTCGCCATTGATCTGAAAGGACACAATTGTTCGGATGGGCGCTTTTCTTTTGATAGTTTGGAAAGTACCTGACTGCTGTGGGTTCATCCATTTAAACGCACCAAAAGTGCAGACTCGAGTTTTGCGGTGTACTCTTGACCAACCAAAAGCACAGATATGTTTCTATCTCTTGCGGAATTTGCTGAGAAGCTTTACGCCGCGCGCTACATCATCGATGAGGTGACGCTTAATGTCGTCTTTCTCGCGACCCAAATGCAAAAGCCATTGCTGATTGAAGGTCCACCAGGCTGCGGAAAGACCGAACTTGCATATGCCGTGGCTGAAGCGGCTGGTACTGCTCTTGAACGCCTGCAGTGCTTTCCCGGAATTACGGAGGAAAAGGCCATCGGACAATTCGATGAACCTTTGCAGAAACTCTTTTTGCAAACCTACAATGACGACCTAAAAAGGGAGTGGAACTCTATCCGTAAGCAACTGCATACGCTGGACTTTTTTGTAGAAGGCCCCCTCGTGAAAGCGTTGCGCTATGAAGATCGTTCCTGCGTACTACTAATAGATGAAATTGATAAGGTCGACCATTCGTTTGAAGCTTTGTTGCTCGAGATCCTCAGTGCCTGGCAAATCACCGTTCCAAAATTGGGAACGGTCATAGCAAAACGTGTGCCGTTCGTTGTACTAAGTTCGAACGAGGAACGTCGCCTGGGAGATCCGCTAAGAAGACGATGTTTCTATCTCCGTTTCGAAAATCCGACCGTGGAGCGAGAGACAGAGATTCTGACTTTGCGGGGCAGAAATAAAAGCCCTCAACTGCACGGTCAGATTGCCGGTTTGGCCCGAGCGCTGCGAGGATGGAACCTGGAGAAGCCACCATCGATCGCAGAAATGTTGGATCTGGCACAAGCCCTAGAACTTCTCGGAGTTCAGGAAGTATCTGATAATCAGCGAGACTTGTTATTGCCACTTATAGCCAAGACTGATGCAGACCGAAAACGATTGTTGTTACGATCTGGTTTCGAAGGACTGATCGCCGATTCCAAGCGGTACCGAGACCACTTCATGATGAGGGAACACGGTGAGAGTGGGAGATAAAGGTGGAAAGGTGCAGAAAACAGCAACATTGTCCGACTGATAATTGATTTCTGGATACGGCAACATCTCACGAATGTCATGCATATAATTAGGTGAGAAACATGTTTTACTTCGAGCAATTGCTTCAAACAGCTTTGGATGGAATTGATAGCCAGGGAATCAGTGCTGCTGCCGTGCAGATTGGCAGTGTAATTCTTATCGTGAGTCTTCTTTTTGCTGCGTACGAGGCCTACAGCAACGGCGGGGATGTACGAGCGCTCGGCCTTGCTGGCATAAAGTATCTGGTTTTAGGTCTTGTTTTTCTGAACTATCAGGGGACATTTCGTGGACTGAACCAAATGTTTAGCGCCGTCGCCGATTTCATGTACAACCTAAGTGGAATTGGAGATGTTTATAGGAATTGGCTAAATGCAGTCGCGAACTACGTTCAAAGCGGGGGCTGGTCGGCGCTGTTCGCCTTGGTACCAGGCCAAACAGGAGCTTCCGGTCTTCTTAGTGTGTTGCTGATCTTGATCGGCTTCATTATTTTCCCTGTCATGTATACGCTTTTTGCTCTATTTTATGCCGTCTACGGTTCTGTCTTATATGTGACGGGGCCTTTTGTGCTTGCGCTGCTTCCTTCTCGAAGCTTCGGACGGTTGGCGCGCACATACATGATTAATCTGATAACCTTCCAGGCCTGGGGTGTAATCTATGCGATTCTGCAGGTGCTGATGAGCGCTGTGAATCTTAGCAGCCCTCAGGTTGTGCTAGAGGGCAGCGGAGTTCTTAATGGTTTCGTCGGCTCCAGCCAGATGATTCTGTTAGCAGCGAGTACCATTATTTTTGCGGTCACAATCGGGCTCATTCCGTTCGTGGCAAGCCGAATCGTCCGAGGAGATATAGGTAGCACACTGTTCACGGTAGCTCACGCTCTGACTATCGTTGTCGGAACAACTGCGACGCTGGCGGCGGCAGCGGGGCCATCATACTTCTCAGACCGCGCGTTTGGTGCAGACCTGTCTTTACCATGTTCCGGGTTAAACCGTGGGAGTGATGTGTCAGATCAGACAATTGGAAGGCGAGCGCCTGACGGTGATTCGATGGCCGCAGCGATGGCATCGTCAAGACCGCCTGTGCTCTCGTCGGCTGGGGAAGAAGGAGGCTTCGTTAAGTCTCTTCCAATCGTCGCCGATGGTGCGGAAAAGTACCCAGCTACCGGCGCTGCCACACGTTACCCAGACCTGTCCGATGATGATAAAGCATGAAATCTGCGGCGATGGTGTGAACAATCAATTGGAGAACGATTGGAGAGTTTGAGAGACAGTATTTGAGAGACAGTAAATGAAACGATTCATGCAAACTGAGATACCTGAGATGACTCGGTTTACGAGATATTATGAACACGACGGCATGCTACGAGCGTATGCGAACCGAGCAATGTTTTTAGCCATGCTCTTCGGACTTATCACATTGGGCGCGTTGGCCTTCGCAATTTACGTTCGTGTCCAGCCCCCCACAGTGATTCGTATAAACGAGAAAGGAGAGGCCACGGTTGTTGGTGGAGACGTTCGGCAAGATCGTGCCATATCACGGCTGGCGATGGCTTTATCGATGCAAGCGTCACCGGGCCCAAGCGCTTCGACCGCATTCACTCCAACTGTGACGCCTATGGACCTAGAAGGTAAAGCGGTTGTGCGTCGTTTTCTAGAGCACTATCTCGCATATACGCCAGATTCAGCGGCTCGGAATTTTGCGGAAGCACTCAACATGATGACTGCCAATCTGCGCACTTACACTATCGGCAAACTGCGTGATGAGGACACAATTGGGAAGATTCTTGCGAATCATATCATCACCGACTTTCGAATTCGTTCGGTCGAGCTAGCGAATCCAAAATCATTGAGTTACACGATCTTTGGCGTCAAAGAAGTGCATCGTTTAATTAACGGTTCAGAGCTAACAGACCGTATTGTCGCGCGCTACGACCTGAGGCTAGTTGAAGAAGAACGTTCAGAATTCAACCCTAGTGGTCTGTTGATTGCGGAGTATTCCGAAAGGCAAATGGTAGGTGATCGCGAGACTGGGTTGCTGCAAGAAAGCGAACTTGATCCGTAGCACCGAGGTGAGCCTCATACCTACAAATCCTGTCCGGTGTTTTTGTGCTGAGGATGCCATAAACACCTACTTGTGGGTTCTCGATCAGGCTGCCAACGAGGACATGACCAGCAAATGCTCATAAGCACGCCATCAGCTACCGCTGCCGTGCAAGGCAGTATCGATTCTGGAAGGCTCGGCTATCCGATTCCTGCCCCAACCTACCGCCAGTGGGGTGCTACATCGATGCAGCCGTCAGTTTTGCTTAAGGGTAGCCTCCTCCTTCTTTGCTGTCCCTGGAGACCGGGGAGAAGTGGAATACGATCTTCTCACTGACATACGCGCTGCCCTCATCCTTAGGAATGGAAATGCGAATTCCGCTGATTTCGCTATCATGCTTAGAGATTTCGGCCCCGTCCACTTGGACGAGTTGCTTTGGATTCCAAATTGAAAGCTCATAGGTGTGCCCGGCAATTCCAGAGACGTTCATGATCATGCTTTGCGGATTCCAGGTCTCCGAAACAATTCGAAGCCCTTGGCTGCGTTCGCCAAGCGGCGGCAGGTTAGCCGAGATGCCGATACCAAAATCATTGCGCAGATGAATCCGGACAATGTTGCGGCCACCCTCAAGCGTAAAGCGCACAGAGACGTGTTGATCTTCGCTATTGTGCTCCACCTGCATTGGCGCCGGTCGCCCGTTCAGTTCCGCGCCTAGGATCTCGGCACGCGGGCTGAGCGAGGGTGAAAAATCCAGAGTGCAAGCTTCTGAGCCAACCTGTCGAACTCCCAGAATCATTTCGTCTTCGGTTCGCTGAAAATCGAGATCAATTTTCGTGTCCCTCATTTGGAGATTGTGTATCGCAAAGGATTTCCATTCGGCAGGCAGGTGGGGGGCAAAGCGCAGCTGATGAGAAGTGGAGTCGCTTTCCAAGCCGAACATTCCGCGTAGCACAGGGCTCACCACCATAGCAGCTGACCACACCTGGTGAGGAGAACTCGTAGAAAGAGGCTGGTAGTAATCGCCAGAAAGAACCTCGGTGACGTGTCCCAGAGAGCCGTCCAGAGTCAGCAGCGCGTTTGCCAAAAGGTTCAAATATGCCGGCAGAGTACGATGATAACGATATTCAGCTACGGCCGCCCACCCGGTGAACAGAGGCCAAACCGAACCATAATGATATCCGCCTGGGCTGTACATTGGGTTGCTGGAGGAGACGATTCGCATACCCCAGTCGGTCTGAAATCCGGAGCTGGCGAGCTGGTCAATCATGGCTTCCGCATTCGTAGGATCGAGCAGATCAAACCACATGGGCGTTGTCGCCAGTACACTGGCAAAATCGGACCGTTGTCCTTTCTGGTCGAGCGCAAAGGCATATAAGCCCTTCTCCTTCGACCAGAAAGTTTGGTTCAACAGTTGGGTCTGGTGGGCAAATTCAGCTTGGAGTTGGTGGAATAGATCCTCCTTGCCAATCAGATGTGCGAGGTCGGCGAGCGCACGCAGAGCCTGGGTACCAAGCGAACTCTGATAGAGCTCGGATTCGACCGGCACGAACGGACCGCCCTCAACCCATCCATGGCCAAAGTCGAGGTTTTGTGGAAGTCCGTGAGGCCCGTAGGTTGACTTCAGAAACTGATACGCCTTCCACAAACTATCCCACTTCTCGGTCGCAAAAGGAAGATCTCCGCTACGCCGAACATAATCATCCACAGTGACTAGGTAAAGCGGAGTGGCATCGGCCGAGGCAAATGCAAACGGGTAATCTTGAAACCATGGTACAAGGCTGGCGGTTTGAGCCATTTCATGCGGAATTTTGCCGTCCGCGCGCTGATAATGGCTCAGGAAATCTAAAGCCGTGCGCGTGCGCGCAAAAGCGCCCTCCGCATTCAGCGCGAACGCTGTCCATAGGGCATCGCGACCAAAGAACCAGGCGAAGCCTGGACGCTCATCGCTTTCCGAGGCCCGGTAGCCAGCAACCAAACCAGTACCCAAGTAGGGATTGCTTACCATGCCCTGCAAGATGCTGATCCGCGCCCAATCATAAGCCTGCTGGAGTCGAGAATCCGGCAGCTCGAGGCTCACAGTCTGATTCAAATACTGCCGGTAATATTCGGCAGAATCATGCCAGAGATCTGAATATTGGCGCGTGATTCGGTGGAATGTCTCTTCCGCTTCTTGCGAACCGTTCATTGACGCGGCCAGCACGATCAGTTTGGTTTCCTTCCCCTTAGCAGTCCGGCCCAGCAGAAACGAATTCTCCCGTGAGGCGGAGTAATTGCTAAAGTACTCCTGGCGAGCGAGTGCGGCAGAAGGTGACCCAATCAGCGCCGCGAACTTTTTCCGCTCATCTTCCATGGAAAAAGCACGCAGATTAGGATCCCAATCGATGTCGCTCCCGCCAAGACCCGCGGGCCATTCCAGCTGAAAATCTCGCTCGAAGACCGCTTCGATTTCGAGGGGCACACTGGTTTCAGTCTCCAGGAGCACCATTGCTCCCGACTCGTGGACTGGCACGATCAGGGTCTCACGGATCTGATATTCGTCGCTGGCATAGAGAATTGATGAGGATTCGGGCCGGACCGTAATCGTTCTGGCCAGTGACGCTGCGGGAATCACGCTCCCCGAAAGATGAAGCATGAGATGAAAACCGCTAAGAATCTTCAGCGGATAGACCCATGCTTCCAAGGTGCCAGATTCATTTCCGAAGATGCCCGCGCGCATTCCGGTAACTGACAGAAACTCCCAGGGGCGTACGGGGCGGGAGAGGGTGAGATCAGTTTCGGCTGCAAACGCACTGACAGACAGAGCGAGCCAACAAGCATAGGAGAAGAAAGCTCGGAAAACTCGGCTGCCGCAGATGGGAAACGCCCCATCGTGCATCCGGCCGCGTTTCCTATTTGCTGGCTGCGAGATGTGCCTCCCAGGTTGCAAGTCTCTTTGCGGTGCTCCTGCAGGAAGCGCGCGCATTCTACCACGATTGACACTCCCCGCGGCTAAAGCCGGGGGATTCTTTCCCGTTTCATCCCGCAATGCTGGCTGCCGCCAGTCTCACTCGCAGTCCGCGGGCATTTCACGTCTCCGGGTGTCCCTCGGCGACCAGGCGCAGACCTTCGCATCGTATGTTCTTCGCAGCGTTCCTATCCCGCGCGTGCTGCGTCCCGCACGCTGGGCAGCTCCATGCTCGGTCCGAGAGCGAAAGCCCGTCGTTTTGATAACCGCATTCCGAGCATAGCTTGCTGGAGGCAAAGTACCGGCCTACCTGGACAAAGTGTTTGCCATGCCACAGCGCTTTGTACTTCACCTGGCGGAGCAACTCGCCAAATGCGGCGTCCCGCCATGATTTCGCCTGCTTGGTTCTCGCCAGCGATTTC
>DASPVV010000102.1:0-13927 GCA_035622175.1 Terriglobales bacterium
GTTGCTGCTCCTTGCCGCGCCGCTGGCGCTAGGCCAATCGCGGCATCGAGGTCAGTCTCCTGTGGGGGCTTTGTCAGTCATGCCGACCGACACCAATACCATCGTCTGATTGTCTCAACTCTCGGCTTCTGCCTTGGGCGCAAGCTGGGCATCGTATTACGGGCAACCGCGTGGAGCCCCAAAAGGAAGGAGGACGGTCGGCTCGGAAGAGTGGGATGCCGACGGCTTCACCTAACACTGTACTGGAGCGCCATCACTGTCGACGTCACTCGCCATCGTTTGGTAAGCTGTCGGTTCCGCTGATTACCCCCGGGCGGGCACTTCCTCGAAGGGTGACTTTCTTTCTACTGGGGCCCCGGGAGATTAGGTATTGCAATGGCGTCCAGCGTCCAAGTATCGGCACCCGCCGCAACTATCTCACAGCTGGTTTCCTCTCCGCTCACAAAGGCCGCCATTTTTCTCGTCGTCACGATCAATCCCGGTGACGCAAATCGCGCACCAGTCCTCTCCCTCTGCGCCGATCTCTCCGGGCTTCTGCGCGGCGTCGGTTTTCGCGCCCTCGAAGGCTCTCTCTCCTGCATCATGGGATTTGGTTCCGATGCCTGGGACCGCTTGTTCGGCTCGCCGCGACCGGCCGAACTTCATCCGTTCCGTGAATTTCGCTCCGGCCCGCGGCACGCTGCCTCCACCGCCGGCGACTTGATCTTTCACATCCGCGCCAAGCGCATGGATCTCTGTTTCGAGCTCGCCACCCAACTTACGGCTCGCCTGGAAGGCGCCGTCGCCACCGCCGACGAGGTCCACGGCTTCCGCTATTTCGACGAGCGCGATCTCCTCGGCTTCGTGGATGGCACCGAAAACCCCACCGGCAGCGGGGCCACCGATGCCGTGTTCATTCGCGACGAAGATCCCGCCTTCGCCGGCGGAAGCTACGTCATCGTCCAAAAATATCTTCACAAGCTCGACGCCTGGAACAAGCTCCCGACCGAAGCGCAGGAGAAAATCATCGGCCGCACAAAAGTCTCCGATATCGAACTCGACGACTCCGTCAAGCCCACCTTCGCCCACAACGCCCTCACCACCATCGAAGAAAACGGCCGGGAGATCAAAATCCTCCGCGACAACATGCCCTTCGGCCACCCCGGCCACGGTGAATTTGGCACCTATTTCATCGGCTACAGCCGCTCACCCCGGACCATCGAGCAAATGCTCGAAAACATGTTCATCGGCCGACCGCCGGGCAATTATGATCGCATCCTCGACTTCAGCACCGCGGTTACTGGAAATCTCTTCTTCATCCCGACTGCTACGTTCCTCGACAATGTCTCCCCCGACCAGCTCGCGACGACCTCGCCGCCGGCGCAAACCCCGGTCTCTACTGCATCCAAGGATGGTTCCCTCGGCATAGGTTCCCTAAAAGGAGAGAATTCCTATGAATAACCTCCATCGCGAGCTGGCTCCGATTTCCGATGCCGCGTGGGCTGAAATCGAAGAAGAAACTTCGCGTACGCTCAAGCGCTATCTCGCCGGCCGCCGCGTTGTGGACGTACATGGCCCGGCGGGCTCCGCGCTTTCAGCCGTGGGCACCGGCCACCTGAGCACGATCGTCGCGCCCGGCGAAGGCATCTCCGCCCACCAGCGCGAAGCGAAAGCGCTCATCGAGTTGCGCGTTCCCTTCGAGCTCGCCCGCCAGATGATTGACGACGTTGAACGCGGTGCCAACGATTCCGATTGGCAGCCGGCCAAGGACGCCGCGCGTAAGCTGGCCTTCGCCGAAGACCGCGCCATTTTCGAAGGTTATAGCGCAGCCGGAATCGTCGGCGTTCGTCAGGGCACCAGCAATCCCAAAAAAGTTCTCCCAACCGACGTGCGCAAGTACCCGGAAGCCTTTGCCCAGGCCTTAAGCCAGTTGCGCTTGGTCGGTGTCAACGGTCCCTATTCGATTCTGCTCAGCGCCGACGCTTATACCGAACTCGCCGAGACCAGCGATTACGGCTATCCGGTCCTCGAACACGTCAAACGCCTAGTCGAGGGAAAAATTATCTGGGCACCGGCCATTGACGGCGCCTTCGTCATCGCTACGCGCGGCGGCGACCTCGATCTTCACATCGGCCAGGACGCCTCCATCGGCTACATGAATCACACCGACACGCACGTTCGCCTTTATTTGGAGGAAACGTTCACCTTCCTGTATCTCACCTCGGAGTCCGCGGTCGCGCTCGCCGCGCCCTTCAAGCCCCAGTAAGCATCGGCCTCGAAAATCAGGACCTCGAAAGCCGCTAACCCGCGTCCAGATGGGACGCGACCCGCGATAAACTCTTCTTGGCGGCTCCATAGGGCAATTCGGCAGCGACGGTAATGCTGGTGGCAACTTGCGCCCGACCAACCTTGCAAATGCGCTGAGCCACCCTTCCGGGGGGGTTGCGGACAATGTCGGAGACTACATTCGTATCTAAAAGATAGCGCATCACAGATCTATTCGGTCGGGTGGTAAATCACGAAGACGTGGAGAATCCTTGTGCAAGGGCTTTCGCTTCCAAAGACCGCGAGCAGAGGCCTGGAGGAGCCGGTTCGATGATTAAGCGATCGCCTTCCTTTCGCGTGACGGCATCCTCTCCAGGAGCTCGAACTCGCGAGGGATCCGAACTGCTTAATGTCTGCCGTTCCTAAAGAGCCTGACATGGCGCTCCTCCCTGCCCGTTGACAGGGCCTTTGCCTAAGCATGCCATGCCGCGGTCAGATGTCCAGTCGTGAAGGAAAAGTATGGTCGAAGACTTTTGGATTGTTACGACGTTGCGCGGTTTGTCGGCAAAAGTACCCGCTACTTCCCCGCCAAACCTTTGTTAACGCCGACACCGGTGCAGAAGTCCCATCCCGTGGCTGCGTTGTAACCTCCATAGGCGCCGCAGTAGCCGGATCTAATGTCACTGAAATCTGCTGCTAGGGCACGATTGCCATAAATGGCGGTTAACTCCGCGTTCGATGAGGGATGAAAGCTGCCGGCTAGATTGAGAATTCCCGCAAGCGACGGTGAGGCCACGCTCGTCCCGCCCACTATGTTCCATCCATTCGCGTTCGCGTCATACACCCAAACGCCGGTCACCGGATTGGAGTCGAACGACAGGTCGGGAACGCCCCGGTAATTACCCACGATACTGGCAATCCCACTCTGGTAACTGGGCCGCGGTTCGACCAGGCTGATGCCGCCACCAGCATCATCCCATGAAACCTCGGCAATATAGTCACCTGTGCTTGGATTACGGCGCACGGTGGTCCCGCCGGCCGCGAGCACATTCGGCGAAGTGCTGGGCCAGCCCGTGCCCGGGTAGTCCCCTGCGGAAGCGACAAAGACGACGCCGGCCTTGACGAAATGCGAGTCCAACGCCGTCTCGCCGGAGAACTCGCCTCCTGCCCAACTGTTCGACACTTCTCCGCCACCCGCAGCACTGACCAGTGTGCTGGCCACGTCTTCGGCAGTCATCAGGTCGGCAAAGCTGTTGGACGCGGCCTCGACCAGGACGATCTTGGCATGCGGCGCCATGGCATGGGACCACTGCACGTCGAGCGACTCTTCAAACTCCCAGCCTATGTTGTACGCCGGCTTTGTGCCGCTGGCATAGACGACCTGGAAGTTTGCCGCCGGTAATCCAAACTGGGCTGAAAATGTCGCCAGATCGCTGGCCGCATTCGGCGCGTCATAGGCATCGACGATAGCGATCATCCTGCTGCCGCCGGTTGGGAAAGCGGTCACGGTGTTCGGGTTGCAGCCCGTAACGGCAGTCACCAGACCATAAACGCACGCCAGAGAAGCTGGCGTCTCGTACGCATAGCCGGCGTAGGGCGGGCCAGAGATCTGCTCGTGTCGCAGGGTCTCCTCCGGGAGGAAGACCCGAACGTTGGTGTGTGCAAACTTCCCGATGTCTCCAGGGTATTCGATACTCGAAGCTGGGATCACCACCTTTCCCCGAACCGGCCTGACCTGTGCCGAGGTGAAAGGGCTCAGAAGCAGTGACATCATGAGTACCGTAAAGAAAAGTGACTTCCGTTTCATAAGATTTGGCCTCTCCTCACTCGCCATATCTCTGCCTCCGAGGTGACTCCCCACATACCAAACTGGCTCACCGGCACAGTGTGATGGCAGAGCCCGAGATGGTCAAGGTCACCAGCGATCCGATGGCTGGTTACGTCCCAGTTATTTCGAGAAAGCTAGCCCTTCCTGTCGCAGGTATGTGATTTGAATGGCCTTGTCTCGTTACCGACAGGCCGCGCCACTAGCACCGACTCCTCATGAGGTTGGAGCGCAAGCGCACTTCGACGACTGGAGAATCCCGACACGCCATTCGACTTGATCTCCGTTAGCCACTGCCGGCGGTTTGGTTGAGCACCGCATGCGCTGGCAGATCCAACCGATAGCCCGCAAACTGGGAATCACCGGAGGAAACTCGGGGCGTAGGTTTAGGCACACACTTCTTCGCAGCTCAGAACAAACGGCGAAGACGTCAAGGTAGTGCATGAACTACGGCGCCATGCGACGGCCAAGATGACGCGGGACACCTACACGCAAGCGTTAACCCCTCCGCGGCGCGAAGCGCGTGGCCAGTATGATTTGGCCCCAACCAGCTTGTAACGTCGTTGTCCCGCGAGTTTCTCCAGACATCGGGAACTCATTGAGTGGATGGGGCGTCCTCCGACGGGATTTGAACCGTGTTACCGCCGTGAATCGACCTCTCGTAACTTACGACAAAAACGCGATACGGGTAGCACCGAAAGGCAGATTCAGTAAGCTATGGGACGAACAACCGGACCAGGATTGGACCAAAATTCTCCTGCCGCAGCCGTGATCAAGCATCCCATACCATACAGGCCGGAAAAGAACGACTGTGCATTCACACTTCGGGCACAGTGCGAATTGCAAGGGCGCTTCTTTCCATCCTAATTGGTCTTCAGTCGCACAGCTTGAGCGAGCTTGCGCTGTTGCTGATCGAAGGTATACAGACAGTCTGCCCCGAGCACCACAGCCGCTGCCACAAGTAGCAGGTCCGCGGTCAGCGTGCCCAGGCGTGCAGTTGTCTGCTGTGATAATTGGCGGGCTCGCTCGAAGATCGGGTCCGTCAGAGGACGCAGCTGCATTACCCCTTCGCGAAGGTCGCTTTCAAAGTCTTTCAGCGACAACTGAGCACGGGAGGCCGAAAGCTCTTTGCGAAAGACACGTAGCTCCAGGGCGTTTACCACTTCCAATTCGCCATAGACAGTAATGTAGTGGTCACCCCCAGAAGACCGCATGATGCTCGCCGCCGACGCGGAGTTGGAATCAAGGCTATACAAGGACATGAGGAAGCTGGAGTCTACGTAGACCTTCAATAGCGACTCCGATCTTGGGCAATCAATTTTGCTCCGCTGAACGCAAGAAGCTCATCGCCATAGATGGCTTCCAGACGCCTTAGGAAGTCTGGCATCTGGGCTCCGGATTCCGTGTTTTCGGGAACCAGACGCGCGATCACGCGCCGCCGTTTGGTGATCTGAATCTCCTCGCCTTGGTGCAGCAGACGTTCGATCTTCTTGAACCCGTATCGTAGGTCGCGAATCGAGGCTCTTCTCATATGTGATACATTGCAGCATCACATTGTAGACGGACGGTGCAACCGTACTCAGAGGCGTCCGATCGCGGATTTGCTCCGGCGTGCGATCGCGACGACACTGGCGCAAGAAATCCCTTCCAATTAAGAGGAACCTGGAATTGCTTTCGATACTCAAATAAAACATCGAGCGGAGGTTGGTTATGAGGAATCCTGTTTATCGACCTCAGTGGATGATCATTCTAACGAGCGTAGTCGTCGTGTCTGTTGCGAGCGGCAAGACCTTGTCTGCGTTCTTCGCGGAGCAGCCCCCTGCTCTTGCAGGCCAGACGATGTCTGCCTCGGGTGTTTCCGCGCTCCACGGTATTGTGGAGTCAGGTCGTAATGCTGATCTTCGCTGGCCTGACTTTACTCCCTATAAAACAGAGCTCGCCAAACTTTACGAGACGAATGGTTATGCTTTGCTTTGGGTTCAGAACGGCCGCGTCCTTCCCCAGGGGCTCGCGGTGATCGAGCTCTTACAGAATGCCAACGCGAAAGGACTCGACCCCGAAGATTACGACGGCTCGCGATGGCAGGGCCGCCTCCTCAAGCTGGATCAAAAGCCGTCCGAACAAGATTTGGTCTCGTTCGATACCGCGCTAACGGTTTCTGCGATGCGCTACATCCGTGCCGTTCACTGCGGCCGCGTAAACCCCGAGGAATTCAAGTTTCAGCTTGATATGGGGGGGAAACGACTCCCGTTGGCGGAATTCATTCAGACCCAGGTCGTGAATGCAGCCGATCCAGCCGCCGTAATCCAGAGGCTGGAACCGCCGTTCTTGGGCTACCGCAAGCTGCTCGCGCTCCTGCCAGTTTATGAAGGATACGCAACGCAAGCTGAGGGACAGAAGTTACCAACGATCACGAAGACCGTGCGGCCCGGCCAACCCTACGCCGGTCTGGCCCGCCTAGGGCGGTTTCTGCAAGTCATCGGCGACATTCCTGCCGGCGTACAGCTGAATCCGAACGCAACGATCTATGAGGGGGCGCTCGTCGATGGGGTGAAGCATTACCAAGACAGACATGGGGAAACTCCGACCGGCAACCTTGACCCGCGTACGGTCAATGAACTCAATACGCCTCCGGCTGCGCGCATTCGCCAGATCAAGCTGACGCTCGAACGGTGGCGCTGGCTTCCGCATTCCTTCTCGCCGCCACCGGTCGTGGTGAACCTTCCCGAGTATCGTCTACGCGCCATGAACCCGGATGGCACCGTTGCTTTCTACAAGAACGTCATCATCGGAAAAGCCTACGGCCACAAGTCTCCAATTTTCGAGAAAGAGATCCAATACGTGGTCTTCCGGCCCTACTGGGACGTGACTCCCAGCATTCAGCGGAACGAAATCGTCCCCCACATCCAGAAGGACCCGAACTATATCGCCAAGCATAATTTTGAGGTCGTCACGCCCAAAGGCGAGGTCGTAACCGACAATCAAGTGAGCTCGGAGGTTTTAGAAGGCATACGATCGCTTCACCTGATGGTGCGGCAAAAGCCCGGGGAAACGAATTCTCTGGGCCTGGTCAAGATCATCTTCCCCAATCCGGAGAACGTGTACTTGCATGGTACAGACGCTCCGGAACTGTTCTCGCAGGACGTCCGCGATTTCAGCCACGGATGCATTCGGGTAGAGAAGCCCGCAGACCTCGTTGCTTGGGTGTTGCGAAACAATCCGGGCTGGGATTTGGAGCGAGTGAAGGCCACGATGAACGGTGAGAAGAACAATCTTCAGGTGAACCTCGCCACGCGAATTCCGGTCCTGATTGTCTACGGCACGGCTACGGTGAACGAGGAAAATCAGATTCGGTTTTTCGACGATATCTATGGTTATGATGCAGAACTCGAGAAAGCGTTAGCCGCCGGTTATCCCTATGCCTGGTAGGCGCCTTTGCGGAGGGTTTTGAAGACGTGTGATACGGCTCTGATTGGTTCTCTCGATCTTTATCGGTTCGCTCACTCGGAAGAATTCGTAGCGAGCCGCTGATTGAAAGCACGGGCAACTCTAAGAGGTCCGCCAGCAGTTGACGCAGTTCGGCCGTGATTTCAGGGTTTGGTTCGTTCTTTCGCAGATCGAATTCGGCATGGTGCAGGCGTGGTGGTGTCCAGACAAGCGGGGGTGCGCACCTGGCAATTTCTGCCGTTCCCTGTTCGCGCGGGAATCAATCCAGCACCGCCGAGCGTCGCTTTCTTTACCTGCGCTGCGTGCAGCACTTCACCGCGCAGCATCGCGCGTTGATTCGGACGATTATTCCTCAGCCGCTGCGACCTTATTCATGTCTCAGCGCCACCATGGGATCGACCTTGGTCACTCGTCGAGCAGGGATGTAGCTTGCGATGAGCGCCACCACTGTCAGACCCAGCGACACGGCGAAAAACGTAAGCGGGTCGACAGGTTTGACACCAATTGGCAAACTGGCCAAGAAGTGGGCGAGAGGGAGCGCGCCTGCGGTCCCCAAGACCACTCCGGTCAGGGTCAACCTAAATCCGTGACCCACGACTAATCCCAGCACATCGCTTCTCAACGCTCCCAGCGCCATCCTAATGCCGATTTCATTCGTTCGCCTTGCCACCGCGTAAGACATGACTCCGTAAAGACCTACGCACGCCAGCAACATCGCCAATACCGCGAACAAGCTGGACAGCCCGGCGATCAAGGTCTCCTGATTGAGCGAGCGGTCCACCAGATCATTTAATGTCGTCACGCTATCGATGGGCAGATTGTTGTCCAAATCGGCGATAGCTGCCCGCACCTCCTCCACAACGCTCGTGGGATCTCCCTTGGCGCGGACCTCCAAGTTCCCCACGTAAGCGCCAAGTTGCGCAAGCTCCCCGGAAGCCTGGAGCACAGGCAGGAAAACCATTTGGGTGGCATCGTCAATCGGACTGTTGTACTTGGCATTTTTGACGACTCCGACCACCTCGATGTCGCCGCCCTCGAACATGGTTTGAAAATGCAGCGTTTTTCCAATCGGGTTCTGCCCGAAATAGAATCTGCGCACCAGCGCCTCGTTCACCACCGCCACGTGCAAAGACCCTTCGGTGTCCCGAGTGTCGAAGTCGCGGCCCAGCAGCAGGGTCATGCCTTCGGTTTCGAAATACCGTGGCCCCGCAAGATTCACTTGCACCGTCGTTCGTTCATCAGGTTGGGGCGTATACCCCGGCACCGTGACGCGCTTTAGCATCTGCATATCACTCAGCCAACTGTAGAGAGCCAGACTGGCACAGCGGACACGGGGCAGAGCGTTCACACGGTCTAACAGCTCCCTGTAAAAAACGGGGAGTTGCGCCGGTTTGTAACCCGCCCGCTCGGGGTCCATCCTCACAATCAGCACTTTCTCGCGGGCAAATCCCCAGTCCTGGTTCGCAAGCGCACGGAGGGCACGCACGAGGAGACCAGAGCCGATGAGGAGAAATAAAGAGACTGCTACCTGAAAGACCACAAGGGATCTGCTACCGGCCCACCCCCCTCCTCCCCCTTGCGTAGTTCGAGAGCCCTCCTTTAACGCGGACGCAGGTTGACTGCGACCGGCACGTAGCGCCGGAGCCAGTCCAAAAAGAATCCCGGTAAGGAAACAAACACCCAAAGTGAATCCAAGAACCCTCAAATCTGGGCTGACACTCAGAGGAAAATGGTCGGCACCATTGGCAACCCGCTTGACGAGAGCCATCGTCCCCCATCTCGCGAAGAGCAGCCCTGCTGCGCCTCCACACATCGCAAGTAGAACACTCTCCGTCAAAAGCTGCCGAATCAGGCGTGCTCGGCTCGCCCCTAGCGCGAGACGCACTGAAACCTCTCGTTGACGCTCGTTGGCGCGAGCCATCAGCAGATTGGCCACGCTCGCGCAGGCGATGAGCAAAATGAGACCGACGGCCGCCAGGAGAATGTACAGTGGCGTCGTGAAGCTCTCGCGGAGCTCCGACAGTCCTTTGCCCCCCGGGGTCAGAACGATGAAGCAATCCTTGATTGCGTTCCACCTCTCGCTCGAAACCTGGCTTCGGACCTCCTCATCGAGGAAACCGCGCAGCAGGCCGCTGACGTTGGCCTGTGCTTGTTGGAGGGAGGCTCCCGGCTTGAGGCGGCCCATGATATCAAGCCAGTACGGGCCGTTCGGCGTCAGAAGCGAGCCTTGTTGCGACACTTGCGGCTGGGCGGCGAGCGGCAGCCAGATATCGGGTGGGTCCGTTTGAAGCGTCTCGCCAAAGAATTGCGGTGGGGTGACCCCTACGATGGTAAAGGTTACGCCATTCATACTAACGATTTTTCCCGGCACGCTGGCGTCCTGGGAGAACAGCTTGTCCCAAAAACGATAGCTGATAACCGCCGTCGGCGCGGCTTCTGGCTTGTCATCTTCGGGGGTAAGCATCCGACCCAAATGTGGATGCACACCCAAGACAGAGAAATAGTTTCCCGAAACCAGCTTCCCAGGTGCGCTGGTAGCGATTTTGCCAACCTTAATGCTGAGGCCAACCTCGAAACTCTGAATCGCACTCACGCCTTGGAAAACCTGGTTGCCGTCCCGCAAGTATTGATAGAAGGAGTAGGAGAACAACTCCCACGAACCCCGCTGAGCCTCTCCCACGACTCCACGGTCGACGCCGTGGCCAAGGAGCACGAGCCGATTGGGTTCGTGTACGGGAAGAGACTTTAATAGAAGCGCGTTGACCAAAGTAAAGATCGCCGTGTTGGCACCGATGCCGAGCGCTAAGGTGAGCACCGTGACTACTGTAAATCCAGGACTACGGCGTAACTGCCGCAACCCATAGCGGAGGTCTTGACCGAAGCTTTCAATCTGGTTCACCCGTCGCATATCCCGGCACTCTTCTTTGATTTGATCGACGCCGCCTAACTCGCGTAGGGCCGCGCAGCGGGCTTCTTCTCCCGAGATGCCTTTGGCTCGCTTTTCTTCCATCAGCTCTTCCAGATGAAAGCGAAGTTCGTCGCTCAGTTCCTGCTCGAGCCGATCCTTGCGGAATAGGGAGCGGAACCGAAGCGGTACCAGGTAGAACCAGCGCATCATTGCCGTCTCACTTCACGACATTTCCAGGACTAGGCCGATGGCAGCAGAAAGCCTCTTCCAGTTAGTTTCCTCTTGTTCCAAGTATTTGCGCCCTGCAGGGGTCAGAGAGTAGTACTTTGCCCGCCGGTTGTTTTCAGACTCGCGCCACTTGGCCTTGATCCATCCACTTTGCTCCAACCGATGAAGCGCGGGATACAACGCCCCTTGGTTTACCAGAAGCACTTCTTTCGACACCTGCCGAATGCGCCCGGCAATTCCCCAGCCGTGCATGGGTTCAAGAGCGACCGTTTTAAGGATTAGGAGGTCCAACGTACCCTGGACCAAATCGGTGGGTTTGCCCATGCTCCCTCTCTCCCCTCAACTATCGACAGTAAAATTTAATTCTGCTCCTGTCAATAGTCAAGGGGGGATTACCGGTGAGGCGATTGGGGTTGGAGGGGTGGCCGGGCGATTGAGAGACCGCTGCGATTACGCCGGCGTTAGGTGATCCTTCGAAGTCGCGCTGTTGTTAGTAGTATGATAGTAGTATGAAAGAGAAGACATCTATCACACTATCTAACGAAGTCTTGACGAAAATCGACCGATTAGCTGGATCGAGCCGCTCGCGTTCAGCCTTTATCGAAAAAGTGCTCCGCCGGTATTTGCTGGAGGTTGAGCGGGCAGCGGTGCAGGCCCGTGATTTGGAACGAATCAACCGTGCTGCGGAGCAGCTTAATTCCGAGGCCGCCGATGTAATGGAATACCAAACATTCGCGGAATGAACTTGGAGTCCAGTGTGAAGCGTGGAGAGCTTTATCGTGTGCATAAGCCCGGCGGGGATCCGAAATTGCATCGGACTTTTGTAGTTGTGAGCCGGCAGGTGCTTGTCGACTCGAAATTCTCAACTGTGATATGTGCACCGGTCTTCAGCAGTGGTCAGGGATTATCAACTCAGGTTCCGATTGGGCCAGAGGAGGGACTGAAGCACGCAAGTTGGATCATGTGTGACAACCTGGTGAGCCTTCGCAAGACCGATCTTACCAATTATGTCGGGTCGCTTTCGAGGGCTAAGATTGGCAATCTGAATAATGCTCTCAAGATGGCGCTCGAGTTAATGTAACCGGCACGGTGGGCCTACATATCTTCGTCGATCCTGCTACAGAGTCCGGGGTTTGAACCAGGACAGCGTTCGTGATAGCCATGTCGGGAGGTCAACCCGCTCGCATTGACGGGTTGGCCGAGCATTGCGGGATACCGTTCTCCGATTTCGCCTTGGCTCGGCTTTCTGTTGGCGTCCCCCACGGGATTTGAACCCGTGTTAACGCCGTGAAAGCGGGATGACCAAACGGAACTGCATTGAAAAAGAGGGATTCGGACGCACCGGATGGAGTTCTTGGAACAGCACGAAACAAATTCATGTGTCCCCGATGCGTCCCCGCAGAAAATGGGCTCTCCACGGCAATTCGTTGGCGGCGTAGTGTCTGACCCTCCTGGCGGATCCCATTTCCTTCCATGGGTCATTTCGCAAGCGATCTATTAACTCAGGTGCATCGATAAAGTTGACTTGTATATATAGTTTTAATAAAATGTATATACATGCAAAGAAAAGGGTGAACTATGGCGTTGGCCATGACATCGATCAGGCTCGACAAGCGCCTGGCGGATGAAGCCGCTGAGCTGTTAGGCGTGAGATCGCGCACCGAGGCGGTACACGTGGCGCTGCGCGAAATTGTCGCTCTGAAGCGCTTCCAGAAGCTGATGTCGAAATACGCAGGAAAACTAAAATTCTCGGGGTACGGTGAGTAATTTTGTCATCTTCGACACCTCAATCTTCGTCGACCATCTCCGTACCGGCCGCCACCGGCAGCGAATCGCAGCAACTACTGGTTTGCTCCGAAACTCGGCCGTAGTTCTCGCGGAGCTCAGCCGAGGAGCGACCAAGCCTGCCGAACGAGATTTTGTTGAACGACTTGCACGCAACCATCCCATCCTGACGCCAACCGAAAACCATTGGCTCGAATCAGGACGCCTGCTTTGCAAAATCCTTGTCGATAAAGGCTTTCGTCCAGAGAAGCTTCGCGACATGCACTTTGACCTGTTGATCGCACTGACTGCCAGATCCGCAGGGGCACGCCTGGTTACTTCAAATCGAGCGGATTTCGAATTAATCGCAAGCTATCGCAAACTACAACTGGAAATCTGGTGAGCTATTACGAAGCCTCAAACACTTGGAATTGTAAGCCGCAGCACGGAGAGGCCGAGCGGGAATTACACGTGGCGGAGAAGAAAAAAGAGGCGGAGCGGTGAGGTCAACATCCGATGTTTTTGGCGGGCGAATAACTCGAATCGGAGCTGCTTTTCCAGGTCAGTGATCTGTTTGCATAGCGCAGATTGGCTGTGTGTAGTCGTTGGCAGGCGCGCGTGAAGCTCAGATCCTCGGCCAAGACAATGACTGCGTGCAGGTGACGAACTTCGACTTCCCGGGACACTGAACGCAAGCCGGAATCGCAACTCATTGGCTTCCGCGCCGTGTACGGGTTCGACATCATCCAGACCGAAGGCAAGGAATTGCCCACATTGACCGAAGTCGAAGGCGAAAGTGGCAACCCGCTTAGAACCCGCCTGGGCTGGTAAAGCAGAAAAAGTTTCGATCCGTACCGACGGCCCTGACGGCTGTCGGCACGGTCGAATCCCTCCACGTCCCAGGCAAGCCCCGGCATGGGCTGGACTGAACGGTGAGGGTGTTTAGCTTCCCAAGTCGGTTTTCGACTCCGGCCAGGTCATCAGTGTCCAGGTAGGGTGAATCCGATTCAAAAGCGGATGCTGAGGGCTTGACATACATATGCCACATTTAATATGGTTTGACATATGCGCACCACCGTCCGCCTTGATCCCGCGCTCATGGCCAAAGCGAAAGAAGAAAGTGCTCGTACCGGCGAGACTCTTACGGCAATGATTGAACGCGGACTTCGCCTAGTCCTCGCCCGGCCCCGGCGGAGCGGTCGTAAGACAATCTTTCGCGTTCCGATTTCACACGCGACGGGCGGACTGCGTCCCGGAGTTAATCTGGATGACTCGACCACCCTTCTAGACATTATGGAAAACCGAGAGTGATTCTCCCGGATGTCAACGTTTTGCTGTACGCCTTTCGCCAGGATTCGCCCCGTCATGTCGAGTATCGCCGGTGGCTAGAAGCGCTGGCCAATGCCCAAGCGGCATATGGTATCGCGCCGCAGGTGCTTGCTTCTGTGATTCGCATCAGCACTCATGCGCGCATTTACGTTCAGCCAAGTACGCTCGATGAGGCGATGGAG
>DASPVV010000103.1:0-12939 GCA_035622175.1 Terriglobales bacterium
CGGATGATCAATGGTCGCGTGCACAACCTCGACTCGATGGTGGCGCAACCAGGCAATGCTCGCACTTCAGTTGAGGTTGACCAGCAACGTTACCCCAACGGTCGCTTTGCTCGCTTGAACGACCCCGAGGGGAATCCGATTGAATTGTGGGAGCCAGCGGGGAGGGATGTTCCCAAGAAACACACATGAACTTCAAGCTCAAGGCAAGAATCAACCGCTCGGAGGCTCAAACGATGGCGCTCGATGAACTTGCCGTGAAAGTTTCGGTCAAGAACCTCCGGCGCAGGCATTCTTTGGATACGTGGCGCGCCGTAAATCCCGAACACGGAGGAAAACTCATGCTCTACAACAAGAAGGTGCCCATCACAGAATCCGTGTTGCTGGTCATCGATGCCCAGGATTCCTTCAAAACAGGGGAACGCTGGGCGCAGCGCAACAATAAGGAATTCGAGAAGAACGTTGCACGGCTGGTTGATCTGTATCGCGAGCATGACCTGCCCATTGTTTACTTCCTGCACAGCGATGACGACCCAGGGTTTGAGCGCGGCGGTCCGCACTGCAAGCTGATGGAGTTCCTCACGCCCAGAAGCGCAGAGCCAGTTCTGCACAAAGACACGCGCAATGTTTTCACCAGCACGGGGCTTCCCGCGTTGCTTATGGAGAAAGGCGTGCGTCGCGTGGTGATCACCGGGATTCAGATGGAGCAGTGCTGCGAAACCTCGGCGCGGGTGGCGGCGGACCTGGGATACGCCGTAGATTTTGTTACCGAGGCGACCATGACATTTCCTATCCCGAACCACGATAAGCCAGGCGAGGAGTTGGGAGTTGATGCGATTCGCGAACGGACTGAGTACGCACTGCGGCGCCGCTTCGCGACGATCAACACGGTGGACGGAATCGCAAAGGAGCTGCAAGATGTTAAAGGCCGGAACATCCGCGCCGGGAAATGATGGCCGAGTGCCTGGGGAATGGGGCCTTCGGTTAAGACGGCGGGAGCCGGGGCTTGTGCGCGGCTGGAATTCGCCAATGGCGGCCCACGCGCAGTATGGTGGGAACACTCGCCAGCGGCAGTTCTACTGGTCGGTCTCTGGATCGATCTTCTGATCGAGATAAATCCAAAGCACACGGGAAAGAAACGTTAGCATCGGGGCGAAGGGCAGGAACAATAGGACTGCCCAGAGTGCGATCTTGTCCACCCGCCAATCAGTCAGGGCCCAGAGCACTGCGCCAAGAGCGGCGATCATGGCGAGAGCCAAGCCGTAACTGATGTACATGGCTCCGAGAAAATATCCCGGTTCTCGGTTGAAGTGGAGACCGCAATTGGGACAGCAATCATGCATCTCGGGGAAACCCCAGTACATGGAGGAACGAAAAATTCTGGAACGCCGACAGCGGGGACAGAACTGGCGGAGGATGCTGCTTACCGTGGATGGCCGGCAACGGAGCAAGGAGACATGATAGTGGATGAGCTGAGCAATCGGGGCTCACCGCTTGACTGTCCGTTGATGACGCCCTGAAGGCACCCAGTCCACAGAAGAGTCCGATGGCACAATCCGCGTACACTCGGAGCAGGTGACAGCGAGCCGACGTTACCCCGGAGTGAAAGTTAACGGCACACTTTGGAGGCAAGGAATCATGGAACAGCGCATCAGTTTAATCACCCTTGGGGTCGCCGACCTGAAGCGCAGCCGGGAGTTCTATGAACGTCTGGGGTGGAGGCGTTCCATGACCAAAGCTGAAGGCGTCGTGTTCTTCCAGATCGGAGGGATGGGGTTAGCTTTGTATCCCCGAGGCGATCTGGCAAACGATGCGAATCTTGCGCCCGATGGTCATGGTTTCAGCGGGATCTCACTGGCATACAACACCCGCAGTCGCGAAGAGGTTGATGTGATTATGTCGCAAGCGCAAAGGGCGGGGGCAAGGCTGCTGAAGCCTGCGCAGCCAGCTTTCTGGGGAGGCTATTCGGGATATTTTTCCGATCCAGACGACTTTCTGTGGGAGGTCGCGTGGAATCCGGACTTCCGCGTCCTGGAAGATGGAGCCATCAAAATTCCGGATTAACATGCAGAAGCCCTAGAGAGAGTGGTACGCCAAACCACATGCTGACCGTCTCCGGATGTCATTTAAGTACCCGTCGTTTGTTTCCCCAGGTAGCGGGTTTCAGTGGCAAGGCCTGTAGTCAATGAGGTGGGTGGCATGGGCACGTCCTGCCGTTGCCTGTTGCCAAGCCGGGCCGGTGTGCGTTGGAGCGGCTGGGTCCGGTTCAACCTGCCCCTGGGTCCAAGCCGACGGCCTGACGGGTCGAGTCGAGACTAGGAAGGCGCCGGGGCACTCCCACGCCACGTGAATCTTCGCATCGACGCCGGGAATCTACTATCAGCGAGAGTGGGGAGGAGGAAAGGAATGTATTTGGCGCTGGGTGTGGTTTGCGTTGCTATTTCGACTCTGGCAATCTTCCTCTGGATCCACCGCAAGAGAGATTTGGATGTGATGGAGCGGCACATGATTACCGCGCAGGAGCTCCACACTTTGTTGGCTTCGGACAAGAAGGTACCCCTCTTTGACGTTCGCCAGCCGCTCGACTTGTTAGCCTATCCGGAGATCATCCCTGGGGCTAAGAGGATCCCGCCGGAAGAAGTGCTGGAAAGGCCGTCCCTGATCCCCAAAGAAAATGAGGTGGTCGTCTACTGTACCTGTCGTGGCGATAAGACCAGCCGGACGGTCGTGCATCGAGCTCTGGCCATGCAGTTTTCCCGGATTAAGTTTCTCAGGGGTGGATTGGCGGCTTGGAAGGCGAATGGCTATCCGGTCGAGCCCTACCGAGAGGTCTTCCACCTTTACGATCCGCCGCCAGCGGCGCGATCAGGGTGAAGGAACGGAGTTGGTCGCGGACTAGAGATGGCAGAGCAAAACCTGCCTAAGGCCCGAGTTTGTCAATCCCCGGGCGGAGCGGAGACTCGATGCGTCCGAGGTTCCAACACTCCGCCGCGATGGCCCAATCTTCCTGTGCCCGAATCACGAGGATGCGGGCCGGCGAATCAAGAGTGGCGATATCCTTGTCAGCAGAACGTTGCGCATTGGCCGTCTCATCAAGCTTGAGGCCGAGGAATTCCAACTTACTGCAAGTCGCACTCCGTACCTCAGCGGAATTCTCTCCCACGCCCGCAGTAAATACCAGGGCATCAATTCCCCCCAGCACGGCAACCATGGAGCCTATGCCTGCCTGCAGGCGGTGGATGTAGATGTCAAACGCCAGCTTTGCGCGTGGGTGGCCGCCCTTCGCGGATGCCAAGATCTCACGCATGTCTCCTGAAATCCCAGAAATCCCCAGCAGGCCTGATTCTTTGTTCAGCACTTCCTCGATCTGCTCTGGCCGGAGCTGATTCTGGCGCATGATGTAGGTGAGAATGCCCGGATCAACGGATCCGGAGCGAGTCCCCATCATGAGCCCTTCGAGGGGAGTGAACCCCATGGTAGTGTCAACGCTGTGGCCCTGGTGAATCGCGGCCAGTGAACAGCCGTTTCCGAGATGGCAAGTAACCAATTTGAGCGAGTCGAGGTCGCGGCCTAGAAGCTGTGCGGCCCGGGCAGCGCAATACTGATGATTGATACCGTGGAATCCGTAGCGGTGAATACCGCTTTCCCACCATCGGTAGGGCCCTGGATAAGCGGCTGCTGCTGGCGGCATTTTGCGATGAAATCCGGTATCGAACACCGCAACCTGGGGAACCAGGCCTAGCAGCTTCTCAATGAGCTCCATGCCTTCGAGTTCGGCGCGATTGTGGAGAGGAGCGAAACCAGCGACCTTACCAATCTCCGCCTTTACCTCGGGGGTGAGCAGAACCGGTTCTTCGTATTTCGAGCCGCCGTGCACGACCCGATGTCCGACGACATCAATCTCAGGCGCAGAAGCAATAACGCGGGTCTCTCCCTGCCACAACGTTCCGAGTAAATGCCGGATAGTCTCGATGCGGGAGGAGAAGTGGACCTTCGCTCGTTCGACAGCCCCGTACGAATTCTTCACCTCGATTTCTTCGATATCGCCGCGCCACTCGATCGTGCCTTGCCAAAGGGGAATGGGAGGAGCTTCAGGAAGGCGCTCGCCAATTTCGTACAGGGAGCATTTCTGACTGCTAGAACCCGAATTCAACACTAGGATCTTCATGCGTTCCTCGACCATTTGTTTGGCCGGAGCTGGACGGGATAGCCAACGCGCAATTCCGACCTGCAGTCCGCGACTTCATCGGCTGGCTCCAGGTTATGTAGGGCCTCGCGGGCACGAGCGCTAGTGGTGGTTCCTCAGTCGATCGAGAGGGTAGGGATAGCATGGATGAAAACTCGGTCGAGTTGTGCGATGGTTAACGCGTCAACCGCAGCCTGCCGGGGTAGCGATGGCCACCGTGAGCCCCATGACCCGACCACCCAGCAACCAGGGCCGGGATCGTCTTGATTCGTTCCGCAGCCGGATTTGCCGATCTCAAAGCAAAGTTCCCAACCCGTCAAGCGACTTCCACCTTCGCACCGATCCCTAGTTGGCCTGCTGCTGCACGATCCGCCATGATCAGGGCGTGATCCCGGCGGACCCGGCCGGCAGGAATCGAAACATCTCCGGCATAAAGTCGGGCCAGCATTTCGGTCTTTTCGCTCCCGATCACGAGCCATAGTAGGTGCCGGGAGCGATTGAGAATCGGATAGGTTAGAGTCATTCGGCGCCTTCCCTGGTAGACTCCGGTCGGTGCGACATCGGCATCCTTGACTTCGAGGATCGGGTCTCCCGGTACCAGCGAGGCGGTATGGCCTTCGGGGCCGAGCCCTAAATGGACAAGGTCAAGCACCGGCGGCGAACCGGCAAGCGCCTGTAAAGTCATCGCATATCGCGCGGATGCGGCTTCCAAATCGGCCCATTCCACTGGCATCGCGTGGATCTGCTCGGCGCTCAAGGGTGCGAGCTCAAGGAGACTCTGCCGCAAGTGCGTCAGATTTCTGTCGGGATCGCCCTCGGGGGCGACGCGCTCGTCGGTCTGGACCACCTGCACCGCCCCCCAGGGCACTTTTTCCCGCGCCAGAACACGAAGCATTTGCCACGGGGTGTGGCCGCCGCTGACGGCCATGACAAACAGCCCGCGACTGGCAATGGCGGCCTTCGCCTCCGTGGCGACGTGGGCAGCGGCTTGTCGGGCGACCGACTCGGGATCGGCGAAGACTGCAATTTTCATCGAGCCTCAGCCCGGTACCGCCGTAGTCCACCAGTTCATGAAGGACCGGTGGCGGTTACTGTGACTCCTTAAGCTGGCGGTAGCGCCGAATTAAAGCGTTGGTAGAACTGTCGTGGTGGAACACCGGTTGGACATTGCTCTCAAGTTCCGGAATGATACGCTGTGCCAGAACCTTGCCGAGTTCAACGCCCCACTGATCGAACGAATCAATGTTCCAGAGAACGCCCTGCGTGAAGACAGAGTGCTCGTAAAGAGCTACCAGCTTGCCCAACGTTTCCGGCGTGAGCCGTTGCGCCAGAATCGTGTTCGAAGGCCGGTTGCCTTGGAAGACCCGGTGCGGCACGAGCCAGTCCGGAGTGCCCTCAGCCTTCACTTGCTCGCGTGTCTTGCCGAACGCCAGTGCTTCGGTCTGGGCAAAAACATTGGCCACCAGGATGTCGTGATGCCGGCCGAGCGGATTCAACGGCTTGGCAAAGGCGATGAAGTCGCAAGGAATGAGCCGGGTTCCTTGATGGATCAGCTGATAGAACGAGTGCTGTCCGTTCGTTCCCGGCTCGCCCCAGTAGACAGGGCCGGTATCGTGCGGGACTGGTTTCCCCTGGAGCGTGACGTGCTTGCCGTTGCTCTCCATCGTCAATTGCTGCAGGTAGGCGGGGAACCGTTTCAAGTACTGATCGTAAGGTAAAACGGCCACGGTCTGGGCGCCGAAGAAGTCGTTGTACCAAACCGAGAGCAGGCCCATCAGAACCGGCAGGTTGATCTCGAAAGGCGTCGTGCGGAAATGTTCGTCCATCTGATGAAAGCCGTCCAGCATGGCACGGAAGTTCTGCGCTCCGATGGCGACCATGGTCGAAAGGCCGATCGCTGAATCCATGGAGTAGCGACCACCGACCCAATCCCAGAACTCGAACATGTTGGCCGGGTCGATGCCGAACCCGGCTACTTCCGCGGTGTTGGTCGAAACCGCAACAAAATGCTTGGCAACCGATCGTTCCTCGCCTCCCAATCCGGCGAGCGACCAGGCACGAGCAGTTCGGGCATTGGTCATGGTCTCGAGCGTGGTAAAAGTCTTGGAGGAGACGATGAACAGGGTTTCGCCAGGGTCGAGATCCCGGGTGGCCTCAGCGAAGTCGGTGCCGTCGATGTTGGAAATAAAGCGAAAGGTCAAGGTGCGCTCGCTGTAGTCACGCAGTGCCTCATAGGCCATCACGGGCCCCAGATCGGAGCCGCCGATACCGATGTTCACGACGTTACGAATGCGTTTTCCGGTATGTCCTTTCCACGCGCCGCTCCGGAGCTTCTCGCAGAAATCGGCCATCTTGTCGAGCACCGCATGTACCTCGGGCACCACGTTTTTTCCATCGACGAGAATGGAAGCTCCTTTTGGGGCGCGCAAGGCCACGTGTAACACCGCCCGCTTCTCGGTGATATTAATCTTCTCCCCGCGGAACATGGCATCGATTCGGGCGCGCAGGTCGCATTCCTCGGCGAGTTGAAGAAGGAGCCTCAGGGTTTCGTCGGTAATGCGGTTCTTGGAGTAATCGAAGTAGAGGCCCACGGCCTCGACCGCCATACGCTCACCGCGCTTGGCATCCTCGGTGAAGAGCTGCCGCAGATTGAGCTTGGAAACTGCTTTGTAGTGCGATGCGAGTGCGGCCCAAGCCGGGCGTCTGGCCGCTGACCCTCTGGCTAGTGGTTGAACCGGTGCTGCCATGCCTATGCTCCTTTCGGCTACGAGCGCCATGTGTTTGTCCTGGTCTTAGCTGACGGCTTTGAGCGGGGCGCCTTTGTCCAGCGAGGCAGTCTTCGAAGAGATCACGGTCATCAGGTCATTCCACGACTTTACAAAGGACTTCGCTCCTTCGTCCTGAAGTTGCGCAGCCAAAGCATCGATGTCGACGCCTGCTTCGGCGAACTGCGCCAGCACTTCTTCGCAGTTCCCGCCGTCAGTGGGCAGCAATTCGCCCAGTTCCGTGTGAGTCGCCAGGGCTCGCAATGTGCCCTCGGGCATCGTGTTGACGGTGAAAGGTGCAGCCAGCGCCTTGACGTAGAGAATGTCGGAGGCTTGGGGATCTTTGGTGCCTGTGCTGGCCCACAGCAGACGTTGCGGACGGCCGCCGAGGTTGTACACGCGCTGCCAGCGGGGTGAACTGAGGAGAGCGCTGGCCGCCTTGTAGGTGCGCTTGGCGATGGCAATGCCGAGTTGGTTGTGGAGTCTTTCCGGCACCTTGCTGGCGACCGCTGCATCCCACCGGCTGACAAACACCGAGGCTACGGATCCGACGTAAGGATTGAGGCCGGCCTTGATGCGGCGCTCGATGCCGCGCAGGAATGCATCCGCCGCTGCCAGGTAATGCTCGCGAGAGAACAAGAGAGTAACGTTGACTGGCACGCCGGCAAAGATCGCCTCCTCGATCGCGGGAAGGCCTTGCTGGGTGCCTGGAATCTTGATTAGCAGGTTGGGACGGTGCGCTTGGGAGAACAACTGTTTGGCAGCAGCCAGGGTACGGGTTGTGTCGTATGCAAGAAGGGGAGACACTTCGAGCGAGACCCATCCGTCCACCCCATTCGTGGTTTCATGAATGGGTCGAAACAGGTCAGCGGACCGCGTGAGATCCTCCAGGGCAAGCTCGAAGAACAGTGGCTCCCCCGATGTACCCTTCCTGAGCTTCTCAACGATTGCCGCGTCATACGTCGTGCTGTTTCTGATGGCATGGTCGAAAATAGTCGGATTCGACGTGAGCCCCGTGACCGACAGTTCGTCCACATAGTTTTTAAGGGTACCGCTGTTCAGTAACTCGCGGGTGATGTTATCGAGCCAAAGACTCTGGCCCTCGTCGTGAAGAAGTTGGGTGGCTTTCATGGTTACCTCGTTGGTTGCAGACGGCTCGCACGATCCGCGAGGCTTTCCTGCCCGTTTGACGTGGGCACGTGATGGGTGTCGTTCCACAGCCGAATGGCTGGCTGCGAGACGCTGTTTTCATAACTCAGTTCGCTCAGGCTCGCCGTATCCAGCATGAGCGATCTACCATGGATGGGTTCGATCCCAATCCAGCGAGTGGCCAACACTCGGAGAAAATGACCGCTGGAAAAAAGCAAAACATTCCCCGCAACCGCACGCACGCGGTCTACTACCCGATCGGCCCGTAGAGCGACCTGCTGCGGCGATTCGCCGCCCGGGCTGCCGTCACGGAACAGCTGCCAGTCCGGCCGTTCTCGAAGGATATCTACCGTGCGACGGCCTTCATAGTCGCCATAATCCCACTCGACCAGGTCAGGGTCGGTCTCAGCTACGGGTCCGAACCCGGCCAGTTCGCAGGTTCGCACGGCCCTGCGCAAAGGACTCGTAAATACCTTCGCAAATGCTATGCCGTTCAGCCGCTCAGCAAGCCTTCGTGCATTGCGCTCCCCGCGTTCCGTAAGCGGCAGATCGGTACGACCGGTGTGCTGACGGGTAACTGTCCAAGCTGTTTCGCCGTGTCGGGCTAGGTAAACAACAGGAAAACTCATACAGGACTCCGTATAGTTGTTCAGACCTTCCGGCCGTCGTTGGTAGCTGCGAGCGACGTAGAGGGTAATGGGAATGCGTGCCGAGAGGTTTTCGAGCGGCGTTTTGCTTCGAATGCCTGCATAACCCGGGCCGCCTCGACAGGGAAGCGGCGATCCACCCATCAAGTATACCCCGTCCGTCGCGACGAAAAGATATTTACTGCGACCGGGTCGAATGTCCGGAGAATGGCAGGCACTCGAGACTCGTCTCTGAGTTCAAAGTTTAATCTGTGAGGCGATGATTGCGACCGCCATCGACCGGCTCTGCTCTATAATGGTCGGGTTTCTCGACGGTATAGCTCTTCCGGGGTTTCCCAGTAACCCGATTCTGCTTTGAGATCTTATCGTGCCGTGGTTAGGGTTCGGGCTGCAGGGAACCTACCCTGGTGGTCGATGGTAGAAGGGTCTTTAAGATTTTGGGAGGATTCTGCTTTCGCCAGGTGTCTGGCATGTCGCGGAAGGGCGGCAGAAGTTGCTGACGGAAACAAAGCAGAGACCTGACTTACGCGACGCACTGGCTGCCGAGCGGACCTTCCTGGCATGGATTCGCACCGGCCTGGCCCTGATGGGATTTGGTTTTGTCGTGGCGCGATTCGGTTTGTTCCTGCAGCAGCTCCAGTTCATCCAGCACACTCCGGCAGTGCCCTCGTATGGGCTGTCGTTGTGGTTCGGAACCGCACTGATAGCCCTGGGAGTGCTCGTGAATCTTTTCTCCGCCCGGCATCACCTTCGACTGATGAGGGAGTTGGATCAGGGAGGACCGGTGCCTTCGCGCCCGTCGATCCAGGCGGTGCTGATCGCATTGTTTCTGGCGTTGCTTGGACTGGCGATGGCGGTCTACCTGGTTTCCGTCCACGGTTTTACATCCTAAAAACAGCGAGGAGGCGATCATGAGCGTGATGGCCGTCAAGGGAATCATCGCCAAGGCAAGCCATTACTCGGTCGAGCAAACCGTGGAAAGAGTCAAGAGTATTCTGCAATCGAAAGGGGTTACATTGTTTGCCCTCATCGACCATAGCGGAGAAGCGAAAAAGGTGGGAATGAAAATGCCTCCCACCAAGCTTTTGCTTTTCGGCAACCCGAAAGCTGGAACTCCCCTGATGCTTGCCGCGCCTAGCAGCGCGATCGACCTTCCGCTAAAGATTTTGATCTCGGAGGATGCTGACGGCACGGTCTGGGTTAGGTACAACAGCCCCGAGTATTTGCAGGAGCGGCACGGCTTTCCCTCGGCGCTGCTCGAAAACGTTGCAGTCGTCGAAACCTTGGCGGCGGAGGCTACCAACGCGGAGGCCACAAACTAGGAGACCGCCAGCGCCCCCCTGGTGAACATTCATAGGGGAGATTCCAATGCGGCCGCCGGTTCTAGGCACGAAGTGGCTTCACCCCCAGGGACGGCAAGGACGTATGCAGACGTATGCAAGAATGACCGAATTGAGTAGGATGCCGTAAATGGTGCTTTCCGTTGCCGACCAACCGGAATGCTGGCCTGCTCTACGGCTGGATTCTTGGCAAGACACCTGCGCCACGCTCCATATGTGGACCCAGATCGTAGGTAAGGTTCGGCTCAGCCTGACGCCGTTGGTGAATCACTGGTGGAATGTACCGTTGTATGTAACCGCCCGGGGTTTGTCCACTTCGCGGATTCCCTATGGCGAGCGGTCGTTTGAGCTCTGGTTTGACTTCATGGACCATCGGCTGGTGCTCGAGACAAGTGACCGAGTGGTGAAATCAATGCCGCTCGTACCACGCTCCGTGGCCGAGTTCTACCAGGAATTCATGAACCTGCTGGGGTCCACCGGGATTGAGGTCAAGATCTGGCGCATGCCGGTTGAAGTTCCCCATCCGATCCCCTTCGACCAAGATCGGGTGCACGCAGCGTACGATCCCAGGCCCGTCGAGAAATTCTGGCGCATTTTGTTGTCGGTGGATTCTGTCTTCAACCAATTCAGGTCGGGATTCATCGGCAAGTCCAGTCCGGTGCATTTCTTCTGGGGAAGCTTCGACCTAGCCGTCAGCCGCTTCTCGGGCCAGCGAGCGCCGGAGCGGCCCGGCGCCGACGCTGTGACGCGAGAAGCCTACTCGCATGAAGTCTGCAGCGTTGGCTTTTGGCCGGGCAGCGGAGAGATCGAAGACGCGGCCTTTTATTCTTACACCGTACCCGAACCGCCGGGGTTCAAGGAGGCACGGCCCCGGCCTGATGTTGCCTTCTACCACCAACAGCTTGGCGACTTCATTCTGATGTACGAGGAGGTTCGCAAGGCCAAATCGCCGGGCAGCGTGGTACTCGATTTTTGTCAGAGCACTTATGAAATTGGGGCCAGCCTCGGTCATTGGGATCGGGCCGCGCTCGAGAGACCAGTTCGAAGGGCGGTATGAGCGCGCGTGAGGCAGAACAACAAAACCTGCTGCGCGTGTCGCCAGCCAGCATTCCCCTCACGGGCTCGATGGAACCCGCAGAGGCATCTGTTTGGGCAAATGGGAAGGGAATGTCTTCACGAGAGCCAAGGACAAAGGGTTGTCTCTAGGCCAGGAGAATAAACTTAGTAGCAGTTGAGTGCGACCGATTTCCCCGCGAAGCAGCAGCCGGGAAATCCTGCCAGGAGGCGAAATGCCAGACATTCTCGGCATTCACCATGTGACTGCGATTGCCGGTGACCCGCAACGGAACCTTGATTTTTACGCAGGCGTGCTCGGCTTGCGGCTCGTGAAGCTGACTGTCAATTATGACGATCCGACGACCTACCACCTCTATTACGGAGATGGGCAAGGACACCCGGGAACGATCATGACGTTCTTCGCCTGGCCGGGTGCCATGGCTGGTCGCATTGGCACAGGACAGCTGACGCTCACATCATTTGCCGTACCCGAGAACTCCCTGCGCTATTGGAAAAGCCGTTTAGCCGACCACGGGACGCTAGGGCAGGAGGCGAGATCGGAATTTGACGAGGAGCTGTTGTTCTTCACCGATCCAGACGGACTCCAACTGGAACTGATCTCCACCAGGCAAGCGAACCCCGAGAACATGTGGAATCGCGGTCCGGTGCCTTTGGACTTAGCCATCTGCGGTTTTCATCACGTGACATTGTCGGAAAACGGCTACGAACGGACTGCAGCTTTGCTCACGGAAATTCTCGGCTTTAAGCGTATCGAAGAACATAGAACACGTTTCCGCTACGCCGCAGGTACTGGCCTCCCGGGAACGATGGTGGACCTGGTGTGCGCTCCTGAGGGTCGTCCCGGCCGGGTTGCGGTAGGCACCGTGCATCACGTCGCCTGGCGCACGCCGACCGATGAGCAGCAGGTGCAATGGCTGGAGACGGTGAATGATCTACAGTACAACGTGACACCGATCATCGACCGGACATACTTTCATTCCATCTATTTCCACGAGCCCGGCGGGGTGCTGTTCGAGATTGCGACCGATCCTCCAGGCTTCGCGGTTGACGAGCCAGCGAATGACCTCGGTTCCTCGTTGGTGCTCCCACGCTGGCTCGAAAACGAGCGCAGCCGGCTGGAACGGATTCTTCCCCCCCTCTCCCCGCCAAAACTAGCTGGAGGTCAAGTGGATGCCGCTGATTGACGATTTAGGTTTCGTGCACAAGTTCGTACCGGCTCGACCACCCGTTCCTCATCCCGTGACGCTGCTTTTGCTGCCCGGCACCGGAGGCGACGAAAGTGATCTTTTGCCGCTGGGAAGTGAACTTTGGCCGGGCGCGGCTTTCCTTGGGGTGCGAGGCAAAGTCTTGGAGAATGACATGCCCCGCTTCTTTCGGCGGTTTGCCGAAGGTGTTTTTGATGTCGAGGACCTCAAGTTTCGCACCGACGAGCTGGCACAGTTCCTGGCCGCGTCTTCTGCGCGCTACGATTTCAGCAGCAAGAAGCTGATCGCCGTGGGCTATTCCAACGGTGCCAACATCGCGGCCAGTCTGGTTCTTCTCCATCCCCATTACCTCGCAGCCGCCGTGCTGTTCCGAGCTATGGTGCCGTTCACGCCCGACATGATTCGGAATTTCAGCCATCTCTCAGTCTTCCTAAGGGAGGGGGATCAGGACCCAGTCGTTCCCCAAAGCCAGCCGGAGGAACTTGCAGCGATGTTTGCCAGCGGCGGTGCTGACGTGACACTCTCGTGGCATCGGGGAGGACATGAACTGGGTGCCGACGATATCGAAGCCGC
>DASPVV010000104.1:0-6611 GCA_035622175.1 Terriglobales bacterium
GTGGGCCGCGCTCGAGTCAGACGCCACGGTGTCTGCCGCAGCTTTGGCCCGAGAAGCCTATGGTTCTTTTGCAACCGCTTGGCATATTCGACGCGACTTCTTGCTGCTACGGGTATCTTCTAGTCGGAGAACTCCTCCTTCAGAGCCCAAGAAAAAACCTCGTGGCGTCGATTCGCGTGCGATTCGCCGAGCCTAGCCAAAGCCAAGCTGGGAAGCGATCCGAGCACGAGTTAAATCCCTGTGCCTCATCAAAACTTCGCGCCTTCATCGGACCTGATCGCGCGTGCACGCGCATCGATCCATCGATCAGGATTGGGACCTGCCAGCCAAGGATCATGACACGCACCAGCGTCTGAACGCACCGCGCCTGTCCTTTACCTATCCAATAACGGTTCCTTTCCGTTACTTACAATGACTTTGAGCGCCACCCGTGTCTTGTAAGTTATTAGAATCCCGACCATCGTTAACCCAACGGTGTGCCGTAAGTGTGCCGCGCGCTTCGATCCGCTACGCGCCAAATCGAGCTTTTTCGCTACCTCTCAAGAGTGCTTCCGTGCGGGCTTGGCCGGTGGTAAATGATTGATTTCACAAGGCGATAAAGCAGGGTGACCTCGTCGGGATCAACCTACTCTTAATCAGTAGGTTGAAGGTTCGATTCCTTCCGCGCTCACCAACTTATCCCTTGCAAGCTCAGTGTTTTCGCGCACTTGAGGCCTTTTCTTGCTTTTTGCCCCGTTGCATTTTCAGTAACCAATAGTCCCATAGTAACGCTCAGTAGCCTAAGGTCCTGTCCCTACCAGAAACTCGATCCGCTCTTGGAATCAGCCGGAAGTCACTTTCTGAGATTCAGGTCTCGTTGGGTTTTGTGATGGGTATCGAAGATCGCCGGCAAAGTTGTGAAATGGACAGACACCAACCCTCGAGTGTTTGCGCGGAATTAATATCGCCAACTAGGCGGCGATTCGCTCGTAGCGATGGTGCAGCCCGCCAACCTGCGGGATCTCCACGATTCGTCCCATTCCTGAGGGTTGAATCGGTCGACTGACGGGTGCGTCCTTCGCCAACGAGAGGTGAGTGCGCGAGCGCTCGTAGTAATCGCAGTAAGATTTCAGGATGCGGCGCAGGCCGGTTTCATGGAGGACGATCACGTGATCCAGACACTCGCGTCGAATCGATCCGATCCATCGCTCCACGTACGCATTCTGCCAGGGCGATTGTGGCGCCGTGAGAACTTCCCGTATGCCTAATGATTGAGCAGCTTCACCGAACTTCTCCTCGTAGCTACCATCCCGATCCCAGCAAGTACCGCGGGGCTCTGTCCCATGGGAACGCTTCGAGTTGTTGATGGGTTATCCACTCGGACGTTGGATACTCCGTGACCGCGACATGAACGGGCTGACGGCGCTCATGCGACAGAATCACAAAGACGAACAACACCCTGAAAAAAACAGTCGGGACCACGAAGAAGTCGGAAGAAACCACTTCCTTCATGTGGTTCGTGAGGAATGTGCGCCACGTCTGCGAGGGTCTCCGAGGGCGGATCATGTATTTCGCAACCGTCGATTCGGCCAGCTCGAATCCTAGCTTCAGGAGTTCCCCGTGGACCTCAACGAGGGTTGGCGAGGCTGATTCGGCCAATCAGGTCGATGACTTCCCTCGCGACGGAAGGTCGGCCCTGCGGATGGCGACTCTCCCGCTCCAGTACAACCTGAATCCTCGCCGATGCCATGCGATCACTGTTTCGGGCTTGACGATCACCAGGGCAGATCGCCAGCCGTTCCAGAGCTGGGAGAGCCAGACCCAAAGGAGCCGGCCGGCCACACTCAGTCGCAGCCTGCGATCTCGGTTGGTTCTCTGGAGAACTAGCAGTTGATGCCGAAGGGCAAGGACCTCAGCCTGGAGAACGGCTCGACTGCGAAAGCCTCGCCCTATGGAAGAGAACAGCGAGAGAATGATCGCGAACATGTCGCTTGCAGGCTATGACCGTCAGCGCCCAAATTCAACAGGCTCAATGAGAACGGAGTTTTCCATAGGGACAGTGCACAACTCAGAATCGCGCAGCAGTTGGAAATGTTCCTGTGGTGCTCAGAAGCTCGGCTGGCCAGCCATTCTCCATGACCACATCAGAAACGAGGTTGAAGTAAGGTCGATGGCAGGCTCGGTTGTGCTATACGACTGCATATTGTCTTGGTACACAGTCACCTGCGAAGGGTTGTACGGTCCATCGTTCCCGTTGAAAATTGCGAAAGGATCGGCTCCATTTGCGGGGCACAGGATCATCCCGGGGACCACACCGGAAGTCGCCGCCGTAGCCGGTCCTTCGGAAGCTGCACCCCACAGGATTGGCGTGCCACCTGAGGTCCCATCCAGTGCTCCCGCCAGGTTCGCCACCTGGTGTTGAATGCAGTTGGGGAAGGTGCTACCGTCACCCACAATAAACGATGACCCCCAGGCATTGGCGCCCTGAATGTTTGCCAGCCATCTCTGTGCATAGGTGTTGTAGGTCTGCGAGCCGGTTAGGTAGTAGGCTTCGCTCGCCATTACTGACAGACCGCCGCCATGGGATGTGGTATCAAAATAATACCATGGGTTTCCGTAGCCCCAGGCGTCCGTAGCTGCCTGTGCAATGGCGTCGTTCACCTGGGCCAGGAGTTGCGCCTGAATTCCCGATTGCGAAACGGCCAGACCACTTGGGTTCCCCGCCATTTTGATCGCTCGGTAGAGTTCGAAGTGAGCCAGCCCGCTGACGTCGTACAGATTGAGTGTGTCGCTATTGCCGGTGTCATAGACGTTATTAATGTAACGTTGGGCAAACTGCGCCGCTTGCTGCAAGTAGTCCATGGGATCGGTGTCGGGCAGTCCAGATGGTAAATCGCCTCCCGCGGACTGAAGAGCAAAGTAAAGCTCGGTGGCGCCAAGTTCCATATCGTCGTCCCACACAGTCTCGGGATAACCATCGAACGGAATAATCGTCAGCAAGCAATTGACGTGCTGAAGGCTGCACGATCCGGAATTCACCGAGGGAGCGGGATCTGGGAACGCGGTGTCCGCCAGGGCAAAAATATCTTCCGCATTCAGCAGGCATTGGTTGGCGAGAGGGGGGTTTGCGGTTCGATTGAGCTGATAGCAGAGCGCAAAGTCCGCGGTCAGGCGGCCCGCGAGATTGGGGCTAATCGGCGAGCCCGCGGGGCCTGCAGGAAACACCGCGCGGTAGCAAATGTAGTAGGTACTGTATTGATCGCACGGTTGATTTAGAGCTGGGGGGCTTGCGCTGGCGGGAAAGAGATTGTCATAAGTCAAAGAAAAGTTGTCGGCCGCCTGGGGCAGCGTCCAGATGTCATACTCGGTGATGAGGCAGTAGGGAGTCGAATAGGTCCCACCGCAGATGCCTGTGGCAGAGGTCGGATTTCCATACCCGTAGTAGTCCCAATCCTGGCTGTTGTCGACCTGGTAGTAGAGCGTCTTGGTCTGGTCGTCCCACATTTCCATCAGCCAGCTGAGCCCAAACAACGCTTCCGCTGTGAAGTTCGATGAGGCTGGAGCTCCCCCTCCGCTGTTGCCTGCATAAGAAACAGAGGCAGGTGGAGCCGGAGGAGCCGGGGGAGCATTTGCACCCATCTGATTCGGGAAGTCCCGAATCCCGATTTGCATCAAGGCCACCGTGTAGCTCGTCGTCTCTACGTATTTCATGTAGTCGCCGGCGTCCCACCAGCCGCCCGCCGCGTTGATGTTCGGGAGCGCCGAATGCACCAAAGGCGGAGTGGGGGGCACGTTATCGACGAAGTCGTTGACGTCGAGAGGAGGAGTGTTGTAGACGCTGGCGTTTTCGTCTTTAACGTGGCCCGGCGCGTCGCGCAGCGCGTTGGGAATGTAGTCTGGCCCGTCACGGTCGGTTTCATAAAAAAATAGTGTGTTCAACAGCAAACCTGGATAAAGCACGTCCGGAGAATTGACCGCGAAGGAGGGCGACTGAGCCGGGACCGGACCGGCCACTGAGATCGTATAGATGTATCCGCCGGGGACGGTGAAGTCGAGAGCGTACACATAGTAAGTTAACCTGTAGCTGTTGCTCCAAGTACCGAGCAAAGCTCCGATCTTGCCACTGTAGCTGGTGACGCCTTGGGAGTTGATCACGCTGAAGGTCGTCGCGCCCGGTTCCCGAGCAGTAGACATGAGATATGCGCGAAAGGGGGAGTTGTCCTCTTCATATCCAATCTGGTTGACGCGCACATAGGCAGCGGAGCTTGCCGAGGCGGCCGAAGTAGAGAAAAACAGGGCGCAGAAGCAAATCGCGCAGAGGGCGATCAATGGGCGTCGGCGGCTGATTAAGAGGTGAGCTCTGGAGATCATATTCTTCTTCCTCATAGTTTGCGAAGGATCTAGCCCAAGCGAAGCCCGGCCCTGATAATGACCTATTAAATCGTATCAATACTGATGGAGATCGACGATTCAAGTCAAGAAAAAAACGATCTTGTCGTTCGCCAAAACCAAATCGTTGCGATGAACGTGCTATTGTGCCTCTCGAAAATCTCGAAATGTCTGAGTCGACGGGAACTATACTTCTTTCATAATTCTACCCACCGATGCTCATATTTCTCATGACGCGCCTCGCTACTCTGTCCTCGATCTTCCGCTCGCGCGCTGCCCTAGAACTCGAGAACTTGGCTCGGCGCCACCAAATCGGCGTGCTTCAGCGGTCCGCAAGAAAACGCCCGACTTTGACCTCATGGGACCGTCTCTTGTGGATCTGTCTGTCCCGCCTCTGGCGTGACTGGCGTTCGGCGCTCGCCATCGTCAAGCCAGAGACGGTCGTGGCCTGGCATCGTGCCGGTTTTCGCCTATTCTGGACGTGGAAGGTGCGGCGCGGCCAACCCGGACGACCGGTCATTTCGCGCCAGGTCCGAGACCTGATCCGCAAGATGTGCCGGGAGAATTCCGGTTGGGGTGCTGAGGTGAACCCACCAGCTGAGACGGATTGTAATGACACACGTGCCATTGGATTAAGTGGGTCGTTCCTTGCCCAGCCTCTCTTTTCTTCCCCTGAGAAAAATTCCAGGGCCGCGCTGTGCGATTGTGTCGTTGTGTCGCAATGCTGGATTTGCTGTTCAAATTCTTCTGGAGAACAGTAACCCAACGCCGAGTGCAAGCGCTGACGATTGTAGTAGTTTTCGATAAACTCCTCGATATGGGCGCGCAAATCTTCTAAGTCGTGATATTGGTTGGCGTAGATTTCCTCGCGTTTCAGAGTCTTTACAAAGCTCTCGCAGCTTGCATTGTCATACGGATTGGCCCATCATCTACCAATGGCGACCCTAACGATTCGAAAATTGGATGAGAAGACAAAGATGCGGTTAAGAGTGCGTGCTGCCCGTCACGGGCGTTCCATGGAAGAGGAGGCGCGTGAGATTCTGCGGTTAGTTCTCGAAGCTTCCCGGTCCCCAAAGTTCAACCTCGCACAGGCCATTCGCCGGCGGTTTGCCGTGTTTGGCGGGGTGGAGTTGGAGTTGCCGCGCCGCGACTCTATGCGCCAGGCGCCGGACCTTGCCAAATGATCACCCTCGACACGAATGTGCTCTCAGAGCTCATGCGGCCGAAGCCATCGGTCCGGGTTATAGCGTGGGTTCGAAAACAACCCGCAACAGAACTCTTCACAACCTCGATCACCGAACAGAAATTTTCTATGGAATTGAGTTGCTCCCTCAAGGCAAACGTCGTGAGGGTTTGTTGGAAGCGGCGGAAGCAATGTTTGCCGAGGATTTGGCGGGCCGAGTCTTCGGATTCGAGAGCGACGCGGCTCGTTTTTTCGCAAAGATGGCGGCTCACCGTTATGCACTTGGCAGACCAATCAGCCAAGCGGATGCGCAGATCGCAGCCATTGCCCAAATGCGAGGAGCTAAGCTGGCGACGCGTAATATCGGAGACTTCACAGACTGTGGCATTGAAGTCGTTGACCCCTGGAATGGTTTATAAACTTCCTTGGTTTGAGCTCCGGGGCAACCCGTCGCCCGAACCGCAAGTTCCGGTTGCCACCCAGGTCGTTAATAAACGCTAGCCGACTTTTCGCTACTCATCAAGTTCGGTTGCACGAGATCATTGATTCTGGCGATCGCGGAGAGCGGAATCAATCTGCAATCGATCAAGGCGGTCCGTGCCATTGGCAAAGGTCCCTCGACAGTGCGCAGGTCCCTGGGAGCGTTGATGGACCGCGGCATCCTGCGGGAGGAAGAACGTGGCGGCGGAATAAGGATGCGGTTCGAGGATCCATTTTTTGCAAAATGGATTGCGAGGTTCGCGCCACGAATTCAATAAAGCGAGAGTTCAAGCCGACACAACGAGTGTGTTCTATCTGTCCGGTCCTTCCCGCTGAGCGATTCCATCGTGTTCCAACAACAGGATCAGGACTTACTTCCAAAAGGAAACTCTGGTCGGACTCGAGGAAGAAAGATATCGCCACTTCCAGAACAAATATCCTAGGGACACTCTGAATAAGCACTGTTTCTAAGTCAACTAATGTCGGTGCTCAGGAAAATGCTACTTGCGGCGCGAGTCTCGAACTCTGGGTCTTGTTTCGCACCGCCGTTCTGACCACGTTGGGCCAGGCGAACATGGAG